>NZ_LYWY01000032.1 GCF_001661915.1 Croceicoccus pelagius | reverse complement strand
CCGCCGTCGCGGCGACGTGACCCTCGCGTTCTGCTGGGCGCATGTGCGACGCAAATTCTACGAACTGGCAGACAGCTCGCCGGTCGCATCAGATGTGCTGCGCTGCATCGCCGAACTCTATGCCATCGAAGACGAGGTGCGGGGATCGTCGGCGCGGCAACGCCAGACCGTCCGCAATGCACGGAGCAGGCCCATTGTGGACGATCTCCACCAGTATCTCGACACCCGTGCCCGGCAGGTCAGCACCAAGAGCAGGCTCGGTGAAGCGATCCGCTATGCGCTCACCCGGTGGGATGGCCTCCTCCGGTTCCTTGATGATGGCCGCATCGATCTCGACAACAACACCGTCGAGCGCTCCATCCGCCCGCTCGCCCTCAATCGCAAAAATGCGCTGTTCGCCGGTTCCGACGAAGGCGGCGACAACTGGGCGGTGATCGCCACGCTCATCGAAAACTGCAAACTGAACGGTATCGATCCGAACGCCTGGTTGACCGCCACTCTCTCGAGCCTCGCCAACGGTCACCCGGCCAACCGCGTCAGCGAACTCATGCCCTGGGCCGACGTGAGCTGAAAACAGCGCTTACAATTTACCGAAACAATTCAATGGTACAAATCTCTGCTAGGGGCTCATGAAGTTTACCACCAACCCGGCCTTTGTTTTTTGACCTTCGACGATGAACATCATCGAATTGCGATTGCGGAGGCCGAAGGCCTCGATGAATTCTCTGACACCATGGCAGGTATTGATCACGTCGCGTTTACTATGGATTCGATCTTTGACTTAGCTGAGTTTTATGACAACGCTAAATCGAAGGGCTTGCGACCGTTCTGGTGCATCAATCATGGTCCCACCACGTCATTGTATTACAAGGACCCGAACGGGTGCCGTATCGAGTTCCAGTGCGATCAGGTAAATTATCCCGGGGGGGCGGCTGCCTTCTTTTCTAGTCCGGAATTCGCTCGGAATCCTTTAGGTATCGAATTCGAGCCGGACGCACTATTTGAACGCGTCCGAAACGGTGAAGAACCTGACACTGTTTTGGCTAGGCCAGACACTCTTTAGGCCAAATCCATTATCGAGTGAGGTGCTTTGTGCAAAGTCAATCGACCTCGATAATTTGTGTGCGCATCCGGCGCCCTGTGGCTTCAAACGGCATTTGCTTTTCTAGGAGCTGCAGACCTCTGAGCCAAGATTGCGGTGACTTATCAGATGCCTATGAAGGCCCATGCGTTTCCGTTTGAGAAATATTTGAGAGCGCTGAGCGTAATAGCGCGTAGGCGCAGTTGTTAACCGGCATCAGCGATCGTCGAAGCGCCCTTCATCGCTCCGGGGGATGAACGGCGGCATTATCAAATTCGATATGACGGTCGTCTAGCCGGTTCATGCGCCCCAAAAGCAGATTCAGAAACGTCGACCAATTCTGAGTTGGTTTGTGCGACGCATCTCACCGCTTTCGTTGATCATTATACTGCAGAAAGCCGGCGAAAAATTGATCGGAGGATTTATATGGCAACGAAGAGCGACGATCGCGAAGATCTGATCGAAACCTTGAAGGCGCTCGACACGCGTCTGCGCTGGCTGTCTTCGTGGATGATCCACAACGCCAACAACCTTCGACCCAAGCGTGACGGTCTGAAGGTCGGTGGTCACCAGGCGAGCTGTTCCTCGATGACGGCGCTCATGTCAGCGCTCTATTTCCATGCGCTGCGACCCCAAGACAAGGTTGCGGTCAAACCGCATGCCGGGCCGGTTTTGCACGCGATCCACTATCTGCTTGACGAGCAGACCCGTGAGAAGATGGAAGCATTCCGCGGCCTTGGCGGGGTGCAGAGCTATCCCTCGCGCACGAAGGATACGATCCCAGTCGATTTCTCGACCGGGTCGGTCGGGCTTGGCGTTGCGATCACAGCATTCACCAGCTTGGTTCAGGACTACCTGATCGCGCACGGCCAGCTGAAAGAAGAGCAGGCGGGTCGCATGATCGCGCTGATGGGCGATGCGGAGCTGGACGAGGGCAACATCTATGAGTGCCTGATCGAAGGCTACAAGCACGACCTGCGCAATTGCTGGTGGATCGTTGACTACAACCGCCAGTCGCTGGACGCGACGACGGCCGAACGCATGTTCCGCCGCTTCGACGACATCTTCGAAACCTGTGGCTGGCGCGTCCTGACGTTGAAGTATGGCAAGAAGCAGCTTGCCGCTTTCAAGAAGCCGGGTGGCAAGGCACTGCAGGGCTGGATCGACAATTGCCCCAACGCCGATTTCGCGGCGCTGACCTATCAGGGCGGTGCGGCATGGCGTGTGCGGCTCATGGCCGACATCGGCGGCAAGTCAAACGTCAAGGCACTGCTTGACAGCTACGACGACAATCAACTGGCCGACCTGATGATCAACCTTGGAGGTCATTGCGTCGAAACTTTGGTCGAAGCGTTCGAAAGCGCGTCGAACGACGAGCTGCCGACCATGTTCATTGCCTATACCGTCAAGGGGCATGGCCTGCCGCTGGCGGGGCACAAGGACAACCATTCGGGGATGATGAACACGACGCAGATCCACGGTCTGCGCGACGACCTTGGCATTGCCGAGGGCGAGGAATGGGACAAGTGGGGAGGTCTTGGCGACAACGCCGCCTCGCGACTGCAGGCCTTTGTCGACGACAGTCCGATCGCGCACAAGCTGCGCGAAGGGGCTTCGGAAGCGATCCACGTTCCTCCCATTCCCGCGCCGACCGGCGACGAACAATCGACGCAGGCCGCATTCGGTCGCATCCTGCTCGACCTCGCCAAGTCGGGCGAGGAACTGGCCGACCGCATCGTCACGACCGCGCCCGACGTCACCCAGACGACCAACCTTGGCGCCTTCGTCAACCAGCGCGGGCTGTTCCGGCGGCAGGAACTGGCCGACGTGTTCTACAACGCCAAGATACCTTCTGCGCAGAAGTGGTCGCAGCACGCGGCGGGCCAGCATATCGAGCTGGGCATTGCCGAGAACAACTTTTTCCTGATGCTGGCCGCACTCGGTCTTGCCGGACCGCATTTCGGTACGCGCCTGATGCCGATCGGCACAGTCTACGACCCGTTCGTTTCGCGCGGGCTCGATGCGTTGAACTACGGTTGCTATCAGGATTCGCGCTTCCTGTTGGTGGGCACACCTTCGGGCCTGACGCTGGCGGGCGAGGGCGGTGCACACCAGTCGATCAACACGCCGCTGATCGGTATGGGCCAGCCCAACCTTGCCTACTTCGAACCGGCCTATGCCGACGAATTGGCGCTGATGATGGAACAGGCCTTCCGGCACATTCAGGACCCGGACGGGAGCTCGGTCTACCTGCGCCTGTCGACCCGCCAGATCCCGCAAGTCTCGCGCGAAGATGACGCATGGCACGGCGATGCGCTGAAGGGCGGCTATTGGCTGCGCAAGCCGGGTGCTGGCGCAGAGGCGGCCATCGTCTTCACCGGCGCGATTGCGCCCGAGGCGATGGCGGGGTGGGAGCAACTAGCCGAGGACATTCCGGGCCTTGGCCTGCTGAACGTCACTTCGCCCGATTTGCTGCATCGCGGCTGGTCGGCACGTCGTTCCGCGCGCTGGACCGGCGGCCCGGCTGAGCCGAGCCATGCCGAAACGCTGCTGTCGGCGCTGGCGCCGGGGGCTGGCCTAATCACCGTGCTTGATGGATCGCCGGGCGCTTTGTCGTGGCTGGGCGGTGTGCTGGGCAATCGGGTCAGCCCGCTGGGCACCGATCGCTTTGGCCAGACCGGCGACATCCCCGACCTGTACCGTACCTATCGCCTCGACGCAGAAGCCATCGTCGATGCCGCTGCCGAACTCTTTCTGGAGGCCTGACCGATGGCAATCGAACTGAAAATGCCGGCCCTTTCCCCCACGATGGAAAAAGGTACGCTGGCCAAGTGGCTGGTGTCAGAGGGGGACACCGTAAAGCCGGGCGACATGATCGCCGAGATCGAGACCGACAAGGCGACAATGGAGTTCGAGGCGGTTGACGAAGGCGTAATCGTCAAGCTGATCGTGCCCGAAGGAACCGAAGACGTCGCCGTCGGCACCGTGATCGCATCGATGGCGGCAGAGGGTGAAGCGGTCGAAGTGGCGGCTGCGGCCGAACCGGCGAAGGAACCTGTCGCGGCAGAGGTCTCGGCTCCGGCTCCTGCTGTTCCGGCGCCTGTCGCTGCACCTGCTCCGGCCCCGGCCCCGGCCGTCCAGCCCACGGTGCAGGATACCTCGGTCAACGCCACGCCGCTGGCCCGTCGCATCGCCGTGATCAGGGACATTGCGCTGAGTTCGATCACCGGTACCGGGCCGAACGGCAAGATCGTGAAAGCCGACCTTGGCATTCCAGCGATAACGCGTGCGCCGGATGCGGCACCCGTTGCCGCCGTCGCTCCGCAGGCGACTATCGCGCCGCCGCCCGAGGGCGTGCCAGTCGAGACGGTCAAGCTGTCGTCGATGCGCAAAACCATCGCGCGCAGGCTGAGCGAGTCGAAGTCGACGGTCCCGCACTTCTACCTGACGGCACGCTGCAATCTCGATCCCCTGCTGGCCCTGCGCAAGCAGTTGAACGAGACGCTGTCGGGTCAGGGGCTGAAGCTGTCGGTCAACGACATGCTGATCAAGGCGCTGGCTGTGGCGCTGGGGCAGGTGCCCGATGCCAATGTCCAGTACGGCGGCGATGTGCTGCATCATTTCGACCGCGTCGACGTGTCGATGGCGGTCGCCATCGATGGCGGGCTTATCACGCCAGTGATCCGTGACGCTGGCGCAAAGTCGCTCTCGGCCATTGCGAACGAGAGCAAGGCGCTGGCGGAAAAGGCCCGCGACGGTCGCCTGACGCCAGAGGATTACGCGGGTGGTACGGTCTCGCTTTCGAACCTCGGCATGTTCGGGATCGACGAGATGTTCCCGGTGATCAACCCGCCCCAAGCGCTGATCCTTGGCACGGCGGCAGGTGTTTCGCAGCCGTGGAACGTGGATGGGGAGATCAAGCTGGCCACCATCATGGCGGCAACGGCCAGTTTTGACCATCGCGCCATCGACGGTGCTGTCGCGGCGCAGTTCATGGCTGCGTTCAAGGCACTTGTCGAACAACCCTTTGGGCTTGCGGTGTGATCGATATCTAGGACAAATCTGAATGCTCAATGGAAGCCGGACAGTACGCGAGCATTAGGGTGAGGTTGTAGTGACCGCGGTCTCTCGCGTGGAACCGTAGGTAAGTCAGTGCTTGGCTCGTTCATTAAAGCGGTACGGTTAACAAAGTTCCTTGTCGTATCGCTGAAGGTTGTCCGCCGTCGGCGGTTGCAACCGCGAGATTACGAAAGTGCAGTGGCGCTTTCGTAATCACGCGGTCGCTCGGATTTTTCACGATCAGACATATCTAACCGATCAGAGCATAAATATATTGTGGTCTCAATTCTCGGGGACCTAAGCGCGGTGAGCTTGAGACCATTGTTTGATACCACGATCTGATGTCGAGCCAGGTGGGCGGCTGACAAAACCATGTTATCTTGCGCACGACCGGTCGAACTTTAAAAGAGACTACAAGCTCTTCATGGATAACGTCGGCGTCCTGTTTCTCGATGAATTGCCCGAGTTTCAGCGAGCCGTGCTTGATTCGCTGCGCCAGCCGCTGGAGACCCGCGAGGTCAGCGTGGCGCGGGCCAACGCGCACGTGACGTTCCCTGCAAACGTGCAGTTGATCGCGGCGATGAACCCGTGCCGCTGCGGACATCTTGGCGATCCGGCGCTGGCCTGTTCGCGCGCGCCCAAGTGTGCGGCCGATTACCAGTCGAAAGTATCCGGACCGCTGCTCGACCGCATCGACCTTCATGTCGAGGTCGATCCCGTATCGGCCCGCGATCTTGCCCTGCCGCCGCCGGTAGAGGGCAGCGCCGAAGTCGCCGCGCGCGTCGCGAGGGCGCGGGACGTCCAGACGGCACGGCTCGAAGGCAGTGATACGCGCACGAACGCCGACCTGGATGGCGACGCGCTGGACGCTTTCGCCCGGCCCGACGAGGATGGTCGCAAGCTGTTGATGCAGGCGGCAGATGCCATGCGGCTTTCGGCGCGCGGTTATGTCCGTATCCTGCGCGTATCGCGCACGATCGCCGACCTTGCCGGTGCGCGCGACATCGGGCGCATTCATATCGCAGAGGCTCTGAGCTACCGCCGACAGCCCCCGCGAGCCTGATCTGTCAGATTAGTGAGATCAGGCGCCGACTTGCGCCATGGGCGAGGCGATCGTCGCGCGGAAACCGTTGTGGTTGTACTCGATCTCGGACTCGCCGTCAGGGGCGATGCCGCGCTCGATAAGGCGTGCGCCAAGGCCCTTGCGATCGGGCGCGATCACCGGAGGTCCGCCGCTCTCCATCCACTCGATCACCAGCCATGGCGCGCCGTCGCGGTCCTCGAGATGGACTTTCATCCCGACCCGCCCTTCTGGCGCGGAGAGCGAGCCGTACTTCATCGCGTTGGTCCCCAGTTCGTGCAACAGCATCGAGAGCACCAGCGTGGAGCGCGAGGCCAGCTTCACGTCCGGGCCCTCGCGGGTAACGCGGTCGTCGATCGACAGGCGTGCCAGCACCCCTTCGGCCAGTTCCATGACCCCGGCAGCGGTTTGCGTGCGCCTTAAAAGGATGTCGTGCGCGGTTGCCAGCGCAGAGACACGGCGGTTGAATTCGTGCACCGGTTCGGGGTCGGGTATCTGCCGCATCGTGTGCCCGGCAATCGCCTGGACCAGCGCCAGCGTGTTCTTCAACCGATGCGAGATCTCGTTGTTGATCGCACGCTGCTCGGTCACGTCGGTCGTCACGCCGGTAAGGCCGATGACATTCCCGCCCTCATCAAGCAGGGGTTTCGCGCGTACCTCGATCCAGCGTTCGGCATCGTCGCTGGCGCGGCGGATCGCGAATTCCCCTTGTTCGAACCCTTCAGCCCGCATGGCGATATCGATGTCTCCGGTCCCCGGAACGAGCCGGTTCATGTCCGCGATCGAGTACGCCGGCGCTCCGTCCAGCCCGTGGATGCGCCAGAATTCGCGTGTGCCGGCGATGCGTTCTTCGGCGAAGTTCGTTTCGAAAGCGCCGACATGGCCCGCTTCCTCGGCCAGTTGCAGACGTTCGACCGTGCGGCGCTGGAAAGCGGCCTCGGTACGCTCATGCTCGATCGCGGCGTCTTTTTCCTTCAGCGCCTTGCGCAGTTCGAACTGGCTGATGACCTGGTTGGCCAGCGCCTGCAGCGAGCGCTGCTGATCGCAGGTCAGACCTTCGGGCCGGACTTCGGTATCGATTACGCAGAGCATGCCGATCACCGTCCCGCGCGGAGTGACCAGGGGTGCGCCCGCATAGAAGCGGATGCAGGGATCGCCCGTGACCAGCGGATTGTCTCGCGTGCGCGGATCGGCAGTAAGGTCGCGAATGATCAACAGGTTGCGCGAAGTGAGGCCATGGCGGCAGACCGAGGAGCCAAGCGGCGTTTCGCAGGCATCGAATCCCGACTTTGCCTTGAACCATTGGCGCTGGTCGTCGACCAGGCTGATCAGCGCGACCGGTGTCTTGCACGCGTTTCTGGCGAGGAAGACGACATCGTCGAAACTACGCTCGGCCTCGGTATCGAGAATCGCATAGGAATCGAGTTCGGCCAGGCGCCGTTCCGCATTGCCGCCGCCGTCAAAGGCGCTGCCCCTCAATTCCGCATGGTTATAAGCCATAGGCCGCTGTAGATAGCCGACGACACCGGAAGATCAAATGACAAGCGCGTCGTTCCTGCAAACGATTTGACTGGCAAGAAGGATTCGGGGAAACAAATTTTCCAATGATCAACCTTTTACCGCACCTTTTCGCCCTCGCTGCGCCGCTCGTCTTTTTGCAGGGCACGGCGCCCGATCCTGCGCTTTCGGCAGAGAACCGGGCGGCCGTCCGCTGTTCCGCCGTCTTCGCGATCGTTGCGGGAGAGCAGCAGCGCGGGGCGATGCAGGGCTACCCCCCGCTCGGCTGGCGCGGGCGCGAATACATGGTGTTGACCGGCGCGGCCCTGATCGATGCGGGGTGGAGCAAGGAGCAGGTCGCCGCCGCCATGCGCGACGCGGCGGCAAGCCTTCAGGCAGAAGCGATAAAGGGCGGCGATGCCGACGGCGTCCTGGCCAAGGTCATGCCGCCCTGCCTCTCACTGCTCGATGCCGAAGTCGAACCGCTGATCGAGCCCAACCTGCCGCAGTGCACCGCGATCCTGCGCCTGTCCTATGACGAGGTTCACGAGGCCGAGGGGCTGAGCGCGCGGGCCAAGGACTTGCTGACGCTGGCAACCGTGCTGGAATCGCGCACGCGCCGCGAGCTGGTGGAGCAGGGCCGCACGCAAGCCGAGGCCGACGCCATCCTGGCCGTCGAAGCGAAGAGCGTGGTGGAAACCGCGCAGGCTCGGGGCGGAGTGCAGCGTTACGACATCGGCACATGCTTCGAACTGGCGAAGCCGGAGGAAAAGACGCACTATTGATTCGCGCGCGGCGGCAAGCGACTGTCGCTAATCAAGGAAGCTGCGAGAGGCGGTCGGGGGATCGGCGGCCCGCGCAAGGGTAATACGGGGGTCGTATCACATGGATCTGTTTCTCATCGTCCTGCTGGCGGTGCTGGTCATCACGCTGATCAGCAGCGTGCGCGTCGTGCGGCAGGGTTACGTCTACACGATCGAGCGGATGGGCCGCTTCACCAAGGCCGCCAATCCGGGGATGCACGTCATCGTCCCGCTGATCGACCGCGTCGGGCACAAGATCAACATGATGGAACAGGTCCTCGACATTCCGGGGCAGGAGATCATCACCAAGGACAATGCGATGGTCGGCGTCGACGCCGTCGTGTTCTTCCAGGTGCTGGACGCGGGCAAGGCTGCTTATGAAGTGTCGGGCCTGCAGAACGCGATCCAGGCGCTGACCACCACGAACCTGCGCACCGTGATGGGTTCGATGGACCTCGACGAAACGCTGTCGAAGCGCGACGACATCAACGCGCGCCTGCTATCGGTCGTCGACCATGTGACGTCGCCGTGGGGCGTGAAAGTCACCCGCGTCGAAATCATGGACATTCGCCCGCCGCGCGACATTTCCGACGCCATGGCCCGCCAGATGAAGGCAGAGCGCGAAAAGCGGGCCCAGATCCTGGAGGCCGAGGGCAGCCGCGCATCGGAAATCCTGCGCGCCGAAGGGCAGAAACAGGCCCGCATCCTCGAGGCCGAGAGCCGCAAGGAATCGGCGTTCCGCGATGCAGAGGCCCGCGAACGAGAGGCACAGGCAGAGGCCGAGGCGACCCGCGTCGTGTCCGAAGCCATCGCTTCCTCGGGCACACAGGCGCTCAACTATTTCGTCGCGCAGAAATACGTCGAGGCGGTCGAGGGCTTTGCCACCTCGCCCAATGCCAAGACGATCCTGTTCCCGGTGGAGGCGACGCAGCTCATCGGCTCGCTCGGCGGGATAGGCGAACTGGTGCGCGATGCGGTGACCCCGCCCGCCGGCGCCGCGCAGCCCGGCGATGCCGGTGCGGGTGTGACCGCGCGCCGCCCCAGCGTTCCGCGCACTTACGGCGACTGAGGCGCAGATGGACTGGTTCGGCGACCTTGATGCGACCTGGCTCTGGCTGATCCTCGGCCTCGTGCTCGCCGCGGTCGAGATGATCGCGCCGGGTTATTTCCTGATCTGGATGGCGGCGGCCGCCTTCATGACCGGGCTCGTCACCGCGGTCGTGGATGTGGAACTGCCGATCCAGATCCTCTCGTTCGTGGTCTTCTCCGCCTTCTCGGTCTTCGCCGCGCGGCGCTGGTTCGACTATGCCGGGATATCGACGACCGATCCGCTGATGAACGACAAGGGCGCGCGACTGGTCGGCACGCGCGTCGTCGTGACCCAGGCGATCGACGGAGGCGAGGGACGCGTGAGGCTGGGTGACAGCGAATGGCTGGCGCGGGGAGTGGATGCCGATGTCGGCACGCGGCTGGTCGTAACCGGACACGACGGGGCGGTCCTGCTTGTAGGGCCGGTGCCCGCTACCCATCTTCCTGCAGAGACGAAAAGCATTACGCAGGATTGACCATGACCGACAAGACCGGCCGGACCGAGGCCGAATGGCGCGAGAAGCTGACCCCCGAGCAGTACCACGTCCTGCGCGAGGCGGGGACCGAGCGGGCCTATACCGGCAAGTACGACAAGTTTTACGAAGAGGGCGAATACTACTGCGCCGGATGCGGCCAGAAGCTGTTCGAATCTGATGCCAAGTACAACTCCGGTTGCGGCTGGCCCGCCTTTACGAAACCCAGCGAAGGCGACAGCGTGACCGAGCATACCGACACCTCATACGGCATGGTCCGTACCGAGGTCGTGTGCTCCAACTGCGACGGCCACTTGGGCCATGTCTTCCCCGACGGACCGCCGCAGGCAGGCGGCATGCGGTATTGCATCAATAGCGCCGCTCTTGATTTCGAAGCGGAAAAGGGCGGGTCGGACGATTGACCGCGCAAGGCTGTTCAGCCAGCGTTAGACGGACTTTGGCCATGAAGCGGCCATATTTTCCTATCCCGGCCCTGCCGGGCTGACTGACGGGCGGCAATGGCCAAGCAACAACGGCGGCGCAGCAAGCGTGAAGATGGTGACAGCGGTTCCTTCGTGGGACGCTGGTTGAAGCGGCTGTTCATTACAGGCTTCGTCGTTGGCCTGCTGGCGGTCGTGGCGCTTGCCATCGCGGTCTGGACTACGATGAATTCGCTGCCGAGCTATTCCTCGCTCAAGGCCAGCGAACACGGCCAGACCATCGTCGTCCGTGCGCGTGACGGGCGCGAGATCGTGTCGATCGGGCCCAGCTATGGCCGCTGGCTGACGTACGACCAGATCCCGGAATCGATGCGCAACGCGATGATCGCGGTGGAAGACCGCCGCTTCTACGATCACTACGGCGTCGACCCGGTCGGCGTGCTGCGTTCGGTGAAAGTGCGTGTGGAAACGGGCGCCTTCCGGCAGGGCGGCTCTACGATCACGCAGCAGCTGGCGCGCAATATCTTCCTCAACAACAACAAGACTTTCGACCGCAAGGCGCGTGAGGCGATCCTGGCCCTTGCGCTGGAACGCAAGTTCACCAAGCAGCAGATCCTCGAGCTCTATCTCAACAAGGTCTATTTCGGTGGCGGTGCCTACGGCATCGATTCCGCCAGCCGCCTGTTCTTCAGCCACCCCGCGGATGAGCTTTCGGTAGGCGAGGCCGCGATCATCGCAGGCCTGGTGAAAGCGCCCTCGCGCTATTCCCCGACCGCCGATGCCGAGGCCGCGGTGGGCCGCGCCGGAACCGTCCTTGCGCTGATGCAGCAGCAGGGCTTCATTACCGCAGGAGAAGCCGCCGAAGTCGATCTCGACACGATCGAGCTGAAGCCGGAATATGGCCAGAACTCGGTGCGCTATTTTACCGACTGGGTCCTCCCGCAGCTCGACTTCATCGTGCCCGACACGTTCGAGCCGATCGAGGTCTGGACCACGCTCGACGTCGGCATGCAGCGCGCCGCGACGACTGCGATCCAGAACAACGTGCCCAAGGGCGCGCAGGGCGCTCTGGTCAGCCTCGACCGCGACGGCGCGATCCTCGCCATGGTGGGCGGCACGGATTACGTCGAAAGCAATTTCAACCGCGCGACCGACGCGCTGCGCCAGCCCGGTTCGGCGTGGAAACTTTTCGTCTATCTCGCGGCGCTGGAAGCGGGCTTCACGCCCGATACGCCGATCGAGGACAAGCCGATCACCATCGACGGGTGGAGCCCGCGCAATTCGGGCGGCAACTATGCAGGCATGATCGATGTGCGCGCGGCCTTTGCCTATTCGAAGAATACGGTCGCGGCACAACTCGGCGACGAAGTGGGTTTTGGCACTGTCGCCTCGATGGCGCAGCGTTTCGGCATCACCTCGCCGATCTCGACTTACCCCTCGATGGTGCTGGGTGCCTCGGAAGTGCGCGTGATCGACCTGACCCGCGCCTTCGCCGCAGTTGCCGCCAAGGGCACTTCGGTCGAACCTTACGGGATCACCCGTGTCACGTCGTCGAGCGGGGAGCTGCTTTACGAACGCCGCGCGTCGCGTGAACAGCTTCTGGTCGCGCCCTATGTCGCGGCGCAGATGACCGATCTCTTGCAAACGGCAGTCAGCACCGGCACGGGGCGCGCGGCGCAGATCGGGCGCCCGGTCGCAGGCAAGACGGGGACGACTTCATCCAACAAGGACGGCTGGTTCCTCGGCTTCTCCAGCGGCGTAACTACCGGCGTGTGGATGGGCCGCGACGATGCCAAGCGCGTCCCCGGCCTGCAGGGCGGCACGGCGCCGGCACGCGCGTTTGCCGATTACATGAAGGTCGCGGTGGCCAAGCGTCCGGTCGAGGAATTCGACACCGAAGTGAAACTGCCGTCCTGGCAGCTGGAGCCTGACGACGAAGCGTGGTTCGGCCAGCCCGGCGACTACTACTTCGTTGACGAGCAGGGCAACCGCATCGAACCTTACGGTGGCGGCCCCGACGGCAATTACGCGGCTCCGCCCGACGACGGCTGGCGCCCCGGCGATCCGCGCCCCGGTTACGAGGGTGAACGCGGCTATCGCGACGGCGGCTATGGTCCTGACGGCATGTCGCCTTCCGCACCCCCCGCGGTGGACGAGGATTTCCTTGACCGCGCGACGGGGCGCGAAGAGCCGCAATCAGGTTCCAGCCAGCAACAGGGCCGCCAGCAGGGCGCATCGAACCGCCAGCAGCAAAGCGGCGTGCGGACCGACGATAGCGGCGTCAGGGTGATTGACGTCCAGGCCGCACTCCGTGACCGCTAGTCACGAACGTTGAGGTAAAGAGAAAGGGCCGCCCCCCGATGTGGGGAGCGGCCCTTTCTTTTACTGTAATCCGTCGGTCAGCGCATGCGAAGCGGCACGTAGATAGCCGGCTGACCGCGGCGCTGCACACGAAGCAGCACCGCCTCGCGCCCGTCGTCCTCGGCCTCGCGGACGATGCCTTCCAGTTCCTCGACCGTGGTCACGTCGCGGTAATTCGCGGTCAGCACGATGTCGCCGCGGCGCAGGCCCTTTCCTGCCGCGTCCGACGAACCATCGACCGCCGCGATGACGAGGCCTTCGACATCGTCGCCCACGCCCAGCTGGCGCGCGATGTTCGCAGTGAGAGGCGTGACCGAGAGGCCCAGCTTTTCCGCGATGTAGGACTGATCTCCATCGGTGCGCGGGTTGTTGTAGCTGTTGTCGCCGTCGTCGTCCGGATTGGCATAGCTTTGCGAAAGCTCGTCCTCGCTCGGGCGCGTGCCGACAGTGGCGTTGACCGTCATGCGCTTGCCGTTGCGGATCAGCTCGACAGGGATGCGGGTACCCGGTTCGGTATTGGCAACGATGTAGGACAGAGTCTGTTCGGGCGTGATGTCCTTGCCCGCGATGCGCAGCACGACGTCGCCCGCCTGAAGCCCGGCCTTGGCCGCAGCCTCGCCCGGAACCACCGACTGGATGAATTCGCCGCGGTTATGGTCGATGCCCAGCGACGCGGCCAGATCCTCGCTAACGGGCTGGATCTGGATGCCGAGGTAGCCACGCTCGATCGCCTCGCCCGCAATCAGCTTGCGCACGATCGGTTCGGCGGTCTCTGCCGGGATGGCAAAGCCGATGCCGACGCTGCCGCCGGTGGGGGAGAAGATCGCGTTGTTGATGCCGATGACGTTGCCGCCCATGTCGAACATCGGGCCGCCCGAGTTGCCCCGGTTGATCGCCGCATCGGTCTGGAGATAGCGGTCGTAGGCCGAACCCGACCCGGTGGCGCGATAGACGGCGGAGATAATCCCGCTCGTCACCGTGCCGCCAAGGCCGAAGGGGTTGCCGATGGCGATGATCCAGTCACCCACGCGGGCCTGGCGGCTGTCGCCGAAATTCACGAAGGGGAACGGCTTGGCACGCTTGATCTTGAGAACGGCAAGGTCCGACTGCGGGTCGGTGCCGATCAGTTCGGCATCGTATTCGGTGCCGTCGGTGGTGGTCACCGTGATCGCCTCGATCGTGCCGTTCCGGCCCTGCGCCGAAACGACGTGGTTGTTCGTCACGACATAGCCGTCCGCGCTCATGATGAAGCCGGAACCAAGCGACTGGGCCTCACGCGTCGTGGGCTGGCCGCCGGGGCCGCCGAACAGCCCTTCGAATGGCGTTCCGGCGAACGGGTTCTGCCCGCCACCATTCACCTGCACGCGCTGGCGGGTGGAGATGTTCACCACTGCGGGCTGAAGCTGTTCGGTAAGATCGGCGAAGCTGGCGGGCGCGCCGCTGCGCGGGACCACGCGGGCCATCGTCGAATCGTCGTTCTGGGCAACCTGCGCGCCGGCGGGATAGCCGGTGGCCAGCGACACCGCGGCTCCGCCCAGAAGCAGCGCGGTTGTGAGCGTATAGGCGTAACGCACGTTATGAATTCCTCTTCACATCATTCCGTCATGGCGCCGCGCCCCATCCCGAGGGCCCGGCAAGGGACCGTGCAGGCGGCGGGCCTGGCGGTCCGGCGAGTATGTCCCGCCCCATTCCAGCCGTTCCGGGCTTAACGCGGATTGAATGAAAACATTCCTCATTCGCGTTTCGCGCCCGTTTGGCCAATCAACCTGCTCAGCGTCCCGTTCCCCTGAACTGGCGCAGGTATTCGTTATCGGGCGAGAGGATGATCGAGCTGTTGTTGTCCTCGCCCGAGAAGACCGCGTCATAGCTCTGCATGGCGCGGTAGAAGTCGTAGAAGTTCGGGTCCCTGTTGAACGCCGAAGCGTAGGTCTGCGCGGCCTCGGCCTCTGCCTCGGCGCGGATGATCTGGGCCTGCTTCTGGCCCTGTGCGCGGATCGTGTCCGATTCCTGCTTACGCGCCGTCTGCATCCGGGTGTAGGCGGTTTCAAGCGGGCGACCGGCGGGAAGGTCGGCGCGCTTGATGCGCACGTCGATGACCTGCACGCCGTATTCACGCGCTTCCTTGTCGAGACCTTCCTTGATTTCCTTCATCGCTGCGCCGCGTTCGGCAGTCAGCAGCGATTGGAAGCTGCGCGTGCCAAGCCGCTGGCGCAGGACCGAATTCAGGATCGGACGCAGCTGTTCCTCGACCCGTCCGGTCGAACCGGCGGTCTGGACGAGCTTGGTTGGATCGATCACGCGGTAACGTGCATAGGCATCGACCTCGAGTCGGCGCTGGTCGCGGCTCAGGACTTCCTGCCGCTGCATGTCGACGGCCAGAATCTGGCGCGAGACGAAGACGACGCGGTCGATCAGCGGGATGCGGTACCAGATGCCCGCACCCGTGTTCCCGAAATCCTCGTTGGGACGGTATTTGTTGACGATGGTGAGCGGCTTGCCGTTTCTCAGGATGACGGCCTGCTCGGTCTCGGGCGTGACGAAGACGGTGGAAAGTGCGCCGATCAGGACAAGGCCTGCAACGACGATCCACGCCTTGTACTGCTGCCAGATCGCGTCCATCATTCGCCTCCTTCGCTGGAAGAAGTGGACGAGGATTTGCGGCGAACCTCGGGCAGCGGCAGGTAAGGCACCACGCCGTCTGCTTCGACGATGGTCTTGTCGGTCTGTTTCAGGACGCGTTCCATGGTTTCGTAATACATGCGGCGCTTCGTCACTTCGGGGGCGAGGCGGTATTCATCATAGACCTTGTTGAAGGCGGTTGCCTCACCCTCTGCCCGCGCGGTAACCTGTTCGGCCCATGCGCGTGCGCGGTTGATGTCGGACTGCGCGTCCTGCTGGGCGGCAAGCACTTCGCGGAAGGCGTCGACGACGGCGGTCGGTGGATCGGCCTTCTTGATTTCGACGCCCTGCACGGCAACCCCTGCGCCATAGGCGTCGAGGAAAGCCTGCATGCGGGTGCGCACGGCCTGTTCGACCTCGGCACGGCCCGAACCCGAAAGCGCATCGTCCAGCGTCACTTCCGCGATCGAGGCGCGCATGGCGGCTTCGGCCACTTCGGTCACTGTCTCGTCCGGGTTTTCGATCTGGAAGGTGTACTGCTTCAGGTCCTTGATGTTCCAGCGCACGATGTACGACAGGTCGACAAGGTTCTGGTCGCCGGTCAGCATCAGCTTTTCGGCCTCACCCTCGGGGATGGTGTCGGTGCGGATCGAGGTCACGTCCTCGATCTCGACGCGCTGGATCGGCCAGGGCAGCGAGAACTGCAGGCCGGGGCCCATCGTGCGCGAAAAGCTGCCTGCCGTGGTGACAAGGCCTTCTTCCTTGGGTCCGATCTGGTGCACGCCGGTTGCCAGCAGCCAGAACGCAAGCACGCCGATCACGATCAACGGGGCCCAGCTCTTGCCGCCGGGCGCCTGCGGCATCCGCGGGAAATTGCCGCCACCGCCGCCGCCCTTGCGGGCCTGCCGATGCTTGAACAGATCTTCGATGTTCGCGGCCTTGCGCGGACCTGCGGAACCATCGTCGCTGCCGGGAAGCCACGGATTGCGCGGCTTGTTGCCGCCCTCGGACACCGGCGGCGGAGTCGCGCCGCCTTCCGATCCGCCCTCGCCGGAGCTGTCGTTGTCGTCACCGCCGGGCGAGGAGCCCCACGGGCTTTTGCCGGCCATGGCCAAAATGCCGTCCTTCAAGGACCCACCCTTTTTTGTCATGCTTCCCTTATAGGTATCGTCACCGGCAAAAACAGGGGGTTCGGCATTGGATTTTTCCGCCAATGGTGCAAGAGGCCCCATGACGCATCAAGCAAACGCCGTTACGGCGCACCAACCTGAACAAACGGCCCGTAAAGCCGACTGGACGCAGCGATGACCCCCGACGAAACCGCAATCCGCAACGCGCTCGAGGCCGCAGCAGGCGACAGGCTCGCCAGCTTCCGGCTGGGCAAGGACGCGACGACGATCGTGCTGGAAGTCGGCGGGCTGGATCAGCTTGGCCGCGACAAGCTGGAAATTGCAGTGCGCGGCGCGGTGCGCGATTTCGATCTGCCGCCGCTGCGCATCGCGCAAATGGCCGAACGCGGCGACGGCTCGCCGCCCAAACGCGGACCCCGCATCATCGCGGTGGGGTCGGGCAAGGGCGGTGTCGGCAAGTCGACCGTGTCGGCCAATATCGCCGTCGCTCTTGCGCGCATGGGGGTGAAAGTCGGGCTGGTTGATGCCGACATCTACGGCCCGTCTCAGCCGCGCCTGATGGCAAGCGAGGGCGAACGCCCGCAGGCAAAGGACAAGAAGCTGATCCCCGTCGGCACCCGTTACGGCGTGCCAATGCTGTCGATGGGGCACCTTGCCGAACCCGGCCAGGCGATCGCGTGGCGCGGGCCGATGGCGGGCAATGCGCTGGCACAGCTGATCGATGCCGAATGGGGCGATGTCGACACGCTTGTCGTCGACCTGCCGCCCGGCACCGGCGATGTTCAACTTACCATGATCCAGCGGTTCAAGCCCGATGGCGCGGTCATCGTCTCGACCCCGCAGGATCTGGCCCTGATGGACGCGACCCGCGCGATCGGCCTGTTCGACAAGGCGGGCGTGCCGGTGATCGGCGTGGTCGAGAACATGGCCGGTTACGTCTGCCCCCATTGCGGAGAGGAGAGCGATCCCTTCGGCAGCGGCGGGGCCGAAGCGGCGGCGAAGACGATGGGATATGATTTCTTGGGCCGCATCCCGCTCACCATCGACATCCGCACCGACAGCGACGCAGGCCGCCCGCCTGCCGCTGGCGAAGGTCCGGTCGCGGACAGGTTTGCCGATATCGCGCGGCAGGTTGCCGAAAAGGCGGGCCTTGCAGAGGCCGCAAGCGCATGAAAGTTTCGCGGCGCAAGCTCCTGATCGGCGCCGCGGCTGGCGGCGGACTGATCGCGGCCTACGCGCTGCTGCCGCGCGACTATCCGGTGCCGCTTTCGGCGGGCGAAGACGAGCAGGCCTTCAACGCGTGGATCAAGATCAACCGGTCGGGCGTCGTCACCATCGCCGTGCCGCAGCTGGAAATGGGGCAGGGCATCACGACCCTTCTGCCCCGCATCGCGGCAGAGGAACTGGGCGCGGACTGGCGGCAGGTCGCGGTAGAGCCTGCGGCGATCAGCCCGGCCTATGCCGATCCCGTCCTTGCCGCGCGCTGGGGGGGCTTGCGCGATACGTGGCTGCCGTCCTTTGCCGACGATCCGGACGATTTTCTCGCCAAGAACTTCGCCAACCAGACCCGCCTCATGGCAACCGCCGACGGCACGGCAATTGCCGCCTACGAAATGCCGATCCGTGAGGCTGCCGCTGGCGTGCGCGCAGTGCTGGCGATGGCGGCGGCGGAACGCTGGGACGTCGCGTTCGAGGAATGCGAGGCGCGCGACGGTTTCATCGTGCATGGCGACAAGCAGCTGCGCTTCGGGGAACTGGCGGACGAGGCGGCGGAATTCTCCGCGCCCAGCCCGCCTATCCTGCGCCCCGATCCGGCCAGCGATGCCTCGCCCGACCTGTCGGCGGAAGTCGGCACCTATCCGCGTCTCGACGGGCCTTCCAAGGTCGATGGCTCGTTCCGGTTTTCCGGCGACATCCGCCTTCCCGGCATGGTCTTTGCCGCCATCGCGCACGGACCGCTCGCCACCTCGCAGCTCGACACGTTCAACGGGGACGCGGGGCGCGGCGTGACCGGCTATATCGCACGGGTCGAGGGTGCTTCCTGGCTTGCTGCCGTCGGCTCCAGCCAGTGGGCCGCGGAAAAGGCGCTGCGGCTGATGAAGCCGCTGTTCAAGGCGACGCGCGGACTTCCCGACGATACGACGATCGCCGAAGGCCTCGAACGCGCGCTGGCCGAAGGCACGCCCGAGATCATGTTCCAGCGCGGCGAGACCGAAGTCGCGTTGGAAGGGCTGGGCGTGGTCGAGGCGCGCTATACGATCGCGCCCGCGCTGCACGGCACGATCGAGACCGCGACAGCCACCGCCCGCTTCCAGTCGGGCAGGCTGGAGATCTGGGCCGCGGCACAGGCACCCGAACAGGCCCGCGAACAGGCTGCCGCCGCCGTCGGCCTGCCGGTCGAGGATGTCGTGCTCTATCCCGTCGGCGCGGGGGGCAGCTTCGATGCGCGCCTCGAATACCGCATCGTGCGTGAAGCCGCCGCGATCGCGCGGGCCGTGGGGCGTCCGGTGCAGCTGACCTATTCGCGCTGGCAGGAACATCTGACCGCCCTGCCGCGCCCGCCTGCCGTGGCAGAGGTAAAGGCGATCACCGGCCCGCAAGGCACGGTCCACGCGTGGCACAGCCGCTTTGCCTGCCAGCCCGGCGCCCACGAGATGTACGCGCGCCTGTTCGAAGGCCTGACGCCCGAACGCGCATTGGATGCCAGCGACGGCAAGCACGATCCGGCGAACCTGTTCGGCATGGCGCCGCCTTATGCAATCGACAATGTGACGGTCGAAAGTCTGTCCGCCGACACCGGCCTTCCCGCAGGTCGCATGCGCGGCAATGCCGAGGCGCGAGCCTGTTTCGTGACCGAAAGCTTCATGGACGAGGTCGCAGGCGCGGCGGGCGAGGAACCGTTGGCCTACCGCATGGCGATGCTGGGCGGGAACCCGCGCATGGCCGAATGCCTGCAGGGCGCGGCGCAGCTTGGCGAATGGGACGGCGGCGGCGAAGGCACGGCACAGGGCATCGCCTGCTGGCAGATGGTCGACCCGGCGGGCCGCGAAGGTGGCGGCGGGCGCATCGCGGTCGTCGTGCGGGCAAGGCCGGGTGAGAACGGGGTGGAAGTATCCTCAATCGCGGCGTGGTGCGACATCGGGCGCATCCTGCACTACGAACTGGCGTTGCAGCAGATCGAGGGTGGTTTGCTCTTCGGCATGAACCAGGCGCTGGGCATGGGCGTCACATACAAGGGCGGGTTGCCGCAGGAACAGACACTGGGCGCGCTGCGGCTTGCGGGCCTTTCGCGCATTCCGGAAATCAGTGTCGGCTTCGCGCAGAACGATGCGCCGCCGTTCGATCCGGGCGAGATCGGCATGGTCGCGGTCGCGCCTGCGATTGCCAATGCGCTGCGCTCTGCCACCGGCACCCGTTTCCGCGAGCTGCCGATCCCGCTGGGGCGCACCACGCTCGCCCCGACACCGCCGCCCAGCGAAACGCCCGCGCCCGAAGTGACCGAGGCGGCAAGCGAGACCGATGGCATCGATATGCCCGAGGCGGAACCTTCGGAGCTTCCCGACGGCACGATGGCTGACTAAGGAACGGTCATGGACAGCAAACCCGGCACCCCGATGGACAGGCCCGCAGGCCATCCCGCCGCACCGACCGGCAAAGTCGCGGTGCTGCTCGTCAACCTGGGTACGCCCGACGCGCCCGAGGCTGGCGCGGTGAAGCGCTACCTTGGCGAATTTCTGTCGGACCGCCGCGTGGTGGAAATCCCGCCGATTGTCTGGCAGCCGATCCTGCGCGGGATCATCCTCAATACGCGGCCGAAGAAATCCGCTCACGCCTATTCGCAGGTCTGGGGCGAGGACGGCTCCCCGCTTGCCGCGATTACTGCGCGTCAGGCCAAGGCGCTTCAGGTGCGGCTGGGCGACGGGGTTAAGGTCGACTGGGCGATGCGCTACGGCAATCCCTCGATCGCAAAGAAAGTGACAGCGCTGAAGGATGCCGGATACGACCGCATCCTGTTCGCGCCGCTCTACCCGCAGTATTCCGGCGCGACGACGGCCACGGCGGTCGATGCGCTGGGTAAGGTTCTGGCCGAAATGCGCTGGCAGCCCGCAATTCGAACGCTGCCGCCCTATCACGATCACCCGGCCTATATCGCGGCGCTGAAGGACGACATTACGCGGCAGTTGTCGCCTACCTCGCCTGTGCCCGATGTCCTGTTGCTCAGCTTTCACGGGATGCCCGAACGCACGCTGACACTGGGCGATCCCTACCACTGCCATTGCCGCAAGACCGCGCGCCTTCTGGCCGAAGCGCTGGTGGGCGAATTCCCGAACATGCGCGTCGACACGACGTTCCAGTCGCGCTTCGGCAAGGCCAAGTGGCTGGAGCCTGCGACCGACCTGACGATCGAGGCGGAGGCCAGGTCTGGCACCCGGTCGATGGCGGTGGCGATGCCGGGCTTTTCGGCGGACTGCCTCGAAACGCTTGAGGAAATCGCGCTGCAGGGCCGCGACACGTTCTTGGAGAACGGCGGCGAAAGCTATGTCGCGCTGACCTGCCTCAACGATACGCAGCCGGGCATGGACATGCTGGAAACGCTGATCCGCACCGAACTGGGCGGCTGGATTTAATAAACTACAATGACGATTTTCGCTCGGGTGAGTCGAGAAAGGCTGGCCACGAGAACCGGCGCGCAGCGACCATTCAGGTCGTGAGCATTGGAAGCGCAGAGGACGGCCGTTCGAAGGCCGGCCGAGGGGAAATCCCCTGTTACTCCTCCAACTCTATGTCCCAGTAGAGCCAGTCCCGCCACGTTTCATGCAGGTAGTTCGGCGGGAAGCCCTTGCCGCGTTCCTGCAGTTGCCAGCTCGTCGGCCTGATGGGCCGAACCTGCAGCGCCATGTGCGCCTGTTTCGGCGTGCGGCCGCCCTTCTTCATGTTGCAGGGCGCGCAGGCGGTGACGATGTTTTCCCAACTCGTCACCCCGCCAAGCCGGCGCGGGACGACGTGGTCGAAGGTCAGGTTGTGCGGGCTTCCGCAGTACTGGCACGAGAACCGGTCCCGCAGGAACAGGTTGAAGCGCGTGAAGGCGGGAAATTCCGACGGCTTCACATATTGCTTCAGCGCGATCACCGAGGGGATCTGCATGTCGAGCGAGGGGGAGTGGACCTGCCGGTCGTAGCTGGCGACGACGTCGACGCGGTCGAGAAAGATCGCCTTGATCGCGGTCTGCCACGGCCAGAGGCTTAGCGGGTAATAGGATAGCGGTGTGTAGTCGGCATTCAGAACAAGAGCCGGGCAGCTGTTGAGCTTTCGCGTCGGATCACCGTCCGCACTGGAAAGCCTTGCCCTGGTTTCGATCAGACCGGACTGGAACATCGCCGTATTCGCCCCCCTGTCAGCCGCGTCATGCCGGCAGGACCCGGAATACTGCCGACCCAAAAGGGTCCGGCAGGGGCACCGCCGTTTCGGTTCGCGCTTTCGCAGGCGAGCATGACCGGTTGATGACGCATCGCAATGTGAAGACACCATGGCGGCGCGCTTTGGGCAAGAGGGTCGCGCACAGGCTATCCACAGTCCTGTTCACAGGGTTGTCCGCCAATCGTCAACAGGATGATCCACAGCGTGACTTCCTAGGGCGGGCCGCGCTAGATCACCGAAAGATGGAAACAGTAACCCGCTTTGCGCCGAGCCCGAACGGCCCGCTGCACCTTGGCCATGCGTACTCCGCGATCGTCGCCCACGACATCGCGCGCGAGCGGGGTGGGCGTTTTCTCGTCAGGATCGAGGATATCGACGGCGCGCGCAGCAGGGCCGAATTTGCCGAAAGTGCGCTGACCGATCTGCAATGGCTCGGTCTCAAATGGGACGGGGAAGCGATCCGCCAGTCGTCGCGCATCGCCAACCATGCCGACGCGCTGGACCGGTTGAAGGCCATGGGCCTAGTCTATCCCTGCACTTGCACACGCGCCCAGATCGCGGCGGCGGCGAGCGAGGTCGGCCCCGATGGTCCGGTCTATCCCGGCACCTGCCGGCATGCCGGAACCGATCCCGATGCGCCCGCCGCGTGGCGGCTCGACATGGCGCAGGCGATGGCGCTTACCGGCCCGCTGACGTGGATCGACGAACTGGCCGGAGAGCAGGAGGCGCGGCCCGACCTTTTCGGGGATGTCGTGCTGGCGCGCAAGGACGCGCCGGGAAGCTATCACCTTGCAGTGACGCTCGACGATGCGCGCGACGGCATCACTCTGGTAACGCGCGGCGCGGACCTTTTCGCATCCACCCATGTCCACCGGCTGCTTCAGGCGCTGCTGGGCCTGCCGGTGCCGCGCTGGCACCACCATGCCTTGCTGGTCGAGGAAAGCGGCGAGAAATTGGCCAAGCGGCGCGGTTCGCCCGCCTTGTCGGACCGCCGTGCGGCTGGCGAAGACGGGCTTGCGCTGGCCGCCGATATCAGAGGAGGGCGGTTCCCCGATGGCCTGTCACTTTCGGGACTCGAAATCGGGCGCGAAAATCCCTAACTGAGTGCCCATGAAGTACATCCTCATCATCGCGCTGGTGGCCCTGGTCGCCATGGTTGTCGTCTCGCTGGTCCGCGGCATTGTCGCTTTCCTGCAAAGCACGAAAATGGACCTTGAAGGCGGCGATGAACGCGTGAAGGAAATGCAGCTTCGCCAGAACAAGGCGATGATGTCGCGCATCAAGTACCAGGCCGCCGCGATCCTGGTCGCGATGGTCCTTCTGGCCGCCGTTTCCTGATCTTCACGCCGTGGTAAAACTCAACAAGATCTACACCCGGACCGGTGACGACGGGACGACGGGGCTAGTCGACGGTTCGCGCCTGCCGAAACACGCCGCGCGCATGGACGCCATCGGCGCGGTGGACGAGGCGAATTCGGCCATCGGCCTCGCCATTGCGGCACTGGACGCGGGCGAAACGCACGAGGTGCTGACCCGCGTGCAGAACGACCTGTTTGATCTGGGCGCGGACCTTGCGACGCCGGGGGAGGATTTTACGCCCGGCGAAATGACGCTGCGCATGGTGCCCGAACAGGCCGAGTGGATCGAAAGTCGTATCGACGCCGCGAACGAGAGTATTGAACCATTGACCAGCTTCGTCCTTCCGGGCGGAAGCGAGGCTTCGGCACGCCTGCACGTCGCGCGCGCCACCGTGCGCCGCGCCGAACGCACGATCGCGGCGCTGGGCGCGGCAGAGCCGGTCAATCCGGCGGCGCTCGCTTACGTCAATCGCCTGTCGGACCTGCTTTTCGTGCTGGCCCGCGGCGCGAACGAGGGCGGAAAGCGCGACGTGCTCTGGGTACCGGGCGCATCGCGCGGATAAACCCGCTTAGCCGGTGAAGCCGTCCTTGCGGTAGATCTCGCTGCCGCGGCGGAATACGACCAGCTTTTCCAGTGTCACCGGGTGGAAGAATGCCTCAATCGCCATGCCGTTTTCGGTCTGCGCGTAGACTTCATAGCAGTCGCCTTCGACCTGCAGCTTCTGGACCTTCCAGCCTTCGAGCCAGGCCTTCTTCTTCAGCTTGTCGATCTTCTGCCACTTGGCCTGCGGGCCGGAATTGCACTGCACGTCGCCATCGGCAAGCGCGGGGCTGGCCGAGAGCAGCGCGGCCGTGGCGGCCATGGCGGTGAGGGACTTGCGGATCATGCGATTTTCCTTCGGTTGAGGCGGCGGCGAAATTGCACCGCGAAGCGCAGCGCCCATGCAAGGGCGACTGGCGCGAGGTGGATTAGGGGCGGGCCCCAGGCCCTGTCGAGCAAGGCCCAGTGGAGCAACGCGAGGATGAATGCGGCGTAGATGCCTTGCTGGATGCGCTTCCACCGGCGACGGCCAAGTGCTGCCATCGCGCGGTTCGTGCTGATCGCGGCGGCGGCGAGCATGAGGGCAAAGCCGAGCCAGCCGATCCAGATAGCGGGCAGGGCGAATTCGGCGATGATAGGGCGAAGCGCACCCATGTCGATCGCGTAGAAGACGAGATGCAGCGCGCCATACCCGAAGGCGGCGACGCCGAGATCGCGGCGAATGGCGACCCACCCACGTAGGAAGCGGTTCGGGCCGAACACCTCGATCAGCGGGCCGGACAGCAGCGCGAGCACCATCAGCCGCAGCGAAAGTTCGCCTGTCGGATGCAGCAGGTCCATCGCCAGCGTGCCACGCGCAAGATCGGCGATCATCAGCGCGGCGGGCACGGCCAGTGCGAGCCAGAAGAGAGCCTTGCGAGGGCGCATCACACGTTCGCCCAGCGGCGCACGAGGTTATGATAGACGTGGATCAGCCGGTCGATATCGGCATCGTCCTTCGCCTTGCCGACTGACAGCGCGCGGATCGACCGGTCCATGTCGTAAAGCATCGCGCGGGCCGAAGCGTCGGCCACCGCGCTCTGCATCCATGTGATCGCGCAGATGCGCTGACCGCGCGTGACGGGCGTGACCTGGTGCAGGCTGCCCGAAGGGTAGAGGACCATGTCGCCCGCGTTCAGCTTTACCGCCTGCGCGCCGTAGCTTTCCTCGATCACCAGCTCGCCGCCGTCGTAGTCGTCGGGATCGGACAGGAAGATCGTCGCCGACAAGTCCGAACGCAGCGTCAGTCCCGCTTCGGGCAGGCGCATCAGCGCGGCATCGGAGTGCGTGCCGTAATGGCCACCGTCCTGGTAACAGTTGAATACCGGCGGCCAGATCTTCTCCGCCAGCGAGGCCGAGACAAATTCGGCGTGGTTGCCCAGCTTGCGCAGGATCGTCTCACCCAGATCGCGGGCGGTGTCGTCGGTGCGGGAAAGCTGCAGGTTCTGCTTTACCGCGACCGACCGCGAGCCTGCAGTATCCGCGCCGTCGATCCATCCTGCACGCGCCAACCGTTCGCGGAAACGCGCGACTTCAGCTTCGGTCAGGACATTTTCGATCACGATCAGCATCGTCTGGCTCTCATAAAATGGAAGAGGGGCGACCGCTGGCCGCCCCCCGCCTTGATTGGCGTCAGAACTTCGCCGTGACGGTCAGTGTCGTGCGGCGTTCGTCGCCCTTGTAGAGGAAATGGCCGCTGCGATAACCGGCCTGGTAATAATCCTCGTCGCCCACGTTCGTCATGTTGAGGCGCGCACCGAGGTTCGGCGTGAACTGGTAGCTCGCGAAGGCGTCGAAGACCCAATAGCTCGGCACGCGGTAACGATAGACTTCAAGCGTTTCGTCGTACCCTGCCGCATCGTCGGGCTGGCCTGCGAACATCGCGCTCTTGTACGTTGCCGTGCCACCGAACGCGAAGGCATCGGTTGCCTGGTACCGGACCTGCCCGCTGAATTGCGTGTTGGCGAAGTTTGACAGGCGGCGACCGATCTTCGACGGATCGTTCGAACCGGTGATCTCGCTGTCCATCAGGGTCAGCGCGGCCTGCCCCGACAGGCCCGAGGTCAGGTTGCCGACAAGACCGAACTCGACACCGCGCACGCGGTTCTTGCCGGTGTTGAGCGATCCGCCCTCGCTGTATCCGTCGCCCGCGCTTTCGAACACGTCGTCCTTGGTGATCTGGAACACTGCCGCCGTCGCCATGAAGCGGTCGTCGAACAGGTCGGCCTTCACGCCAGCTTCGAAGCTTTCGCTGCTTTCGGGGCGACCGTCACCGATGTCGGTGCCGTCGGCAACGCAGATTCCGCCATAGCCGCAGTTGCTGCCTAGGTCGGATTCGCCGCCGTTGATGTTCTTGGCCGTACCCCAGTTGAGGTAGAGGTAAACCTCTTCCATCGGCTTTACGCCGATACCGGCATGGCCGTTCCACAGAGTGTCGGAATAGCTGTAATTCGTCGGTTCGGTAGCGCCGCGGCCAAGGACGTCGTTTGAATAATCGAAGGCATCGAGACGCACGCCGCCGTGAACCGAGAGCCATTCGGTGAGGTCGACCGTGTCCATCGCGTAGAACGAAAGGGTTTCCACCTTCCACGCGCTGTCGATCGTACCGTCAGTGATCACGCGCTGGGCAAGGTCGTGAATGTTCGTGACAGTCACGTCGCGGTTCGCGTCGGTGATGCAATAGCCTTGCGAGAGGCTGCCGCCGCGCCCGGCATAAGTGCAGTTCGTCGTGCCGGTTTCGGTGATGTCATAAGTGCCGTTCGCGACCTTCATGTTCGAGTATTCGGATCCGACGATGACCGAGTGGCCGATCGATCCGGTGTCAAACTCGCCGAGTACGTTGAACTGGTTGGTGAAATACTCGACTTCCTGATTACCCTGGTGGGTCGACAGGCGCAGCGCATCATAAGTGCCCGCGTCGGGATCGTAAGCGCCGCCGCGAAGGCCGGTCAGGACATAGCCGTTGCTCGTCTCGCCATAGCGGGTCGAGTTGGTGACGGTGAAACCTTCCCACGGCGTAATGAAGATGCGACCTGTAAACGTGTCGACCTCGGTATCGAGAAAATCGCCGTCCTGCGCGTAGTTGGGCACATCGTCCCACGGACCATAGACGGTGACGTTGCCTGCCGTGCCGGTCGGTGCGGGGACGTATCCGCCAAGATCGGGAATGTCGTTCGCGGTCAGGTGATAATAGTCGAGCAGGACGCGGATCGTGTCGCTTGGCGTCCAGGCGCCCGACACCGCTGCGCCCCAACGGTCCCGGTCGGAAAAGTTGCGGTTGGGGATTTCCTCGTAGGAATAGAGGCCGTTGACGCGCACCGCGAGCGTGTCGGTCAGCGGGATGTTGGTGTCCAGCGTCGCGCGGTAATAGTCGTCTGTGCCGACGCCGCCGTCGATGCGGGTGAACATGTAGTCGGTGCTGGCCTGCTTGGTGATCGAATTGACCGCGCCGCCCGTTGCGCCGCGCCCTGCGAAGGACGAGCTGGGGCCCTTGGTGATCTCGATCTGGTCGACGACAAAACTTTCGCGCGTCGTCATTCCCGGATCGCGCAGGCCGTCGACGAAGACGTCGCTGCGCGCCTCGTGGCCGCGGATGATGAAGCGGTCGCCAAAGGCATTGCCGTTCTCGCCGGTGCCGATGGTAACGCCCGGCTGCGCCGAAAGGATCTCGCGTAAGTCGTTCGCGCCCGATTCCTCGATCTGGCGTTCTGTCAGAACGGTGATCGTCGCGGGCGTTTCGGAAAGTGGCTTGGTGCGGCGCACGTCGCCCGAAATGCGCGCCTTATAAGGGGCACCTTCCTGCGTGTAGGGGTTGGAGTCTGCGGTGTGGTCCTTGATCTCCAGCGTATCAAGGACGACTTCCTCGTCCTCTGCATCCTGTGCAAGCGCGGGCTGGGCAAGGAACGCTGCCGAGACGCCGGCAGCAAGGGTAGTGCCCTGGCGCAGCGAGATCGGCTTGCGAATATTGTTAGTGCGACGCATTTGCAAAATGTTCCCTCAATTCTGGTGTCGTTCGTGATGGTGTGTGGTTTGTCGGTGGTTGGGTCGGCCGGCTAGACCTGCGAGATTTTGGCCCGCTCGCGCTATTTGCGTGACAGCGCGTAATCGATGGGCAGCGCGATCGTCAGGCTCTCGCGCCCCATCTCCTTCGGGATGGGCGGGAGAGGCGATACCCGCTGCATCAGGTCTAGCGTGGCCGTGTCGAGCAGGCTGTGCCCGCTGCTGCTCTTGATCGCGCTCGTCGTGACATTGCCCGAACGGTCGATGGTGAAGCGCACGGTGACCACGCCCTGTTGGCCTGCCTTCTTCGCCTCGCTCGGATACTTCTTCTTGCGCTGGAGATGCGCCATCAGGAGCCGGTAGTAGTCGGCCTCCTTCTTCTTCGCACGTGGATCGTCACCCGGCGCATTGCCTGCGCCCTGCGTTACGGCAGCGGGCTTTGCGGCGGGCTGCGGCGTTGCGACTTGCGCGATGCGCGAAGCGGTCGCGGCGGTCTGGACCTTTGCCGGCGGAGGCAGGCGGACCGGATCGGGTGGTGTCGGGGCCTGCATTTCAGGAATGTCGATCTCTGGCGCGAGATAGCTGGGCAGTTCCTGCGCCGCGGGCTGCATCTCGGGCGTGGGCGAGACCGGATCAGCGCTCGCGCTCGTCGCTTCCTCGGCAAAGCCGGGGGGCGGCAGTTCGACTTCCATAACCGGTTCGGGCAGATGCGGCGCGGTTTCGGCGCGGACCAGCAGGACCGCGGCCAGCGCGGCACCGTGCAGGGCCAGCGCGCAGACGGCGGCGGTAGTCCATAGCCGCCTGTCATCGTAAAAGACGTGGCCCACGGTCACGAGACTTCCGCGCCCATCAGGGCGACGCGCAAGTATCCGGCAGAGCGCAGCGCATTCATCGCGTCCATGATCCGCTCGTACGGAACGGCCTTGTCGGCGCGCAGGAAGACGCGAGCCTCGTTGTCGCCGTCTGACGCTTCGGAAACGGCACTGCCGAGCGCGGCGAGTTCGACCGGGCGGTCGTTTACGGTCAGGCGGCCATCCTGTTCGATCGTCAGGAACAGCGGCTCGTCAGGTCGCGCCGAGGGCTCGGCATTGGCGACAGGCAGGTCGACCTTGACGTCGACCGTCGCCAGCGGGGCCGCTACCATGAAGATGATGAGGAGGACGAGCATCACGTCGATGAACGGCGTAACGTTGATCTCGTGGTTGACGGGAAGTTCGTCCGCGTCGCCGCCGGAAAGTTTGAACGCCATGGTTCAGCCCGCATTGGCCGTACCGCGCGAAAGATCGCGCGAGACGATCTGCATGACGACCGCGCTACCGTCGGAGATAACGGCGCGGTTGGCGGCGAACTGCTTGGAAAAGTGGTTATAGATGACGACGGCGGGAATGGCTGCAATAAGTCCCATCGCGGTCGCCAGCAGCGCCTCGGCAATGCCCGGTGCAACGACGGCAAGATTGGTCGTCTGCTTCTCGGCAATGCCGACAAAGGCATTCATGATGCCCCAGACAGTGCCGAACAGACCGACGAAAGGCGCGGTCGAACCGATCGTGGCGAGCACGTTGATGCCCCGCGTCATGCGGCGCGCGCAAAACGCTTCGTGGCGTTCGAGGCGCGAGGCGACCCGCTCCTTAACGCCCTCGCGATCGTCGAGCGCATCGGCCGAGAGCGAAAGTTCATCCCGCGCCGCCGCGATCAGCGGACTGGCGGCAATCGCGCCCTCGGCATCGCCGATCCCGCGCAGCGAGCGCAGCGCGTCGAGGCGGGTACGTTCTTCCTTGCCGATGGCGGAAAGCTGCTTCTGCTTGGCGGCGAAGACCGTCCAGGTCAGCACCGATGCGGCCAGCAGGCCAATCATGACCAGCTTTACCACCCAGTCGGCCTGAAGGAACATGTCGGCGACCGACAGGCGGCCCGGAATGCCATCAGCCGAAGCGTGCGCGACGCTGGGAAGCGCAAGGGCGGCGAGCACAACGAGGCCGCGCGGCTTCACGAGCGATGCGATGATGCGAATGGCCTGACCCACGAAATTCCCCGTCTTTCAATGCGATTCGCCAGTGCGGCGTTTCGAACTGGGAAGTGCACTATTGCTCTTGAGAGTGACTCGCAAGAGCAAATTGGCCCGATAAGAAGATTTTGTGGCTCGTTCGAGCGGACGTGATCGCCATGCGGACAGAGCGCTCAGGGAACCAGAGCGCCGCGCAGCCGTAGGTCAGGCAAGACCGAATGAAAGGAAATACCGATGGCGAAGAACAGTGAACTCGCCCCTGAAAACTTCAATGACGAGCAGCACGACGAAGACGCGCAGGCCCAGACTTTCGCCAACCAGGCAATCGGCCGGGCGGTCAGCAGCTTCGGGACCGAGGATGGAGAAAAGCCCGAAGGCTCGATCACGTCGGAAGACGATACCGAAGACCTTGTCGATCACATGAAACAGATGACGAAGGGCGGCATCGACATGAGCGCCTATCGCGGTGAGCCGAACATGGACGACAACACGTCCAAATACGGCAAGTCGAACGTCATGAAGGACGAACCCGGCAACTCCGACAGCTGAGCCGGACGCAAGTAAGGCTCGCGAACTAATCCCCGCGGGCGGACATCACGAGGTCGAGCAGGTTGCGAGCAGCTTCCCGCTCGGCCTCGTCTTCGAATGCGACGTCGAGATCGGGCTCTGCCCCGTTCATCGCCAGCAGGACCCAGATTACAAACCGCTTGGCCGGATCGCGTTCGAGCCCGAAGTCGACGCGCATCCTTTCAACTCCGGCTTCCCGGGCGGATGGCGCCACGGCGGCCAGATCTGTCGTTCCAAAATAGCGGAGGAGAAGGTCGTCGAATTGCATGGCCTTGTCCTAGCCGGCTCAGCCGACGAGGGGAACAGCAACGTCACGCATCAGCCAGATCGCCACGGCCAAAACCAGCGAACCTGCCGCCACGGCCCAGGCCACATAACGAAGGTGTGGGGCCCGCGGCGAATCGACCGAGTGCGAGCGCATACGCTCCATCGCACGGCAAGCGCGTCGTTCCGCCGCAATGGAAAGAAAGGCGGCGAGCAGTATGAAGATCGTGGCGATTGCGCGAGCAAGCCAAGGCGGGTCCAGTTCTCCGAAAAGGACCTTGAAGGCAAGACCGATGCCGATCGCGGCGAAAGAGGTGCGGATCCAGCCTGCGAAAGTTCGCTCGACCGCCATGATCGTGCGATCTTCCGCCAGTTCGGTCCGATCGAATTCCTGTCTGTCGCCCATATCCGACCAACCGGTAAGGACGTGCAAGGGTTCCGAAAGGGCCAGGCCGTTGCTTAACCCGCTCCGTCCTCACCCGCCTCGCGCTTCAAGGCATAGAGCATGTCCAGCGCCTCACGCGGCGAGAGCGCATCGACGTCGATCCCGCGCAGTGTTTCGCGCAAGGTGTCGCACTGCTCTTCCTGCGCCTCGGCAGCGGCGGCAAAGAGTGGCAGTTCGCCCAGCCCCGCGCCCAGCCCGCCGGTTTCTTTCCGGCCCTTTTCCAGCTTGTCGAGAATGGTCTTCGCCCGCGCAATGACAGGCTTGGGCAGACCGGCCAGCCGCGCCACGGCAAGCCCATAGCTGCGATCTGCCGGTCCCTCGGCCAGTTCGTGCAACAGGACCAGATCGCCCTTCCACTCCCGCGCCCGCGCATGGTGCAGCGAAAGGGCGTCGCAAGTTTCAGCCAGCCGCGAAAGCTCGTGATAGTGCGTCGCGAAAAGACACCGGCAGCGAACGGTCTCATGCACCGATTCCGCGACGGCCCATGCCAGGGCAAGGCCGTCGTAAGTGCTCGTACCACGCCCGACTTCATCAAGAATGACGAAGCTGCGGTCGGTCGCCTGGCTGAGGATGGCGGCGGTCTCCACCATCTCGACCATGAAGGTCGAACGTCCGCGCGCGAGGTTGTCCGATGCGCCAACGCGGCTGAACAGGCGGTCGACGATGCCGATGCTTGCCGCCTCAGCCGGTACGAATCCGCCAGCTTGCGCGAGCAGGACGATCAGCGCGTTCTGACGCAGGAAGGTCGATTTACCGCCCATGTTCGGGCCGCCGATGAGCCAGAGCCGGTCCTTCGCGGACAGCGTGCAGTCGTTGGCGACAAAGCGCTCGCCGGTCGTCGCCAGAGCCGCTTCAACCACGGGATGCCTGCCGCCCTTGACGTCGAGGGCATTGTCCTCGCGAATATCCGGCAGGACCCAGCCGCCTTCCGCCGCGCGTTCGGCCTGGCCTGCGCTCACGTCGATCCGGGCCAGTGCCTGTGCGGTGGCGGCAATCGCTTCCTTCGACGCAATCGTGCGCTCGACCAGTTCCTCGAAGTGCGCCTCTTCGGCGGCAAGCGCACGTCCACCCGCCTCCGCGATGCGGCTCGCTTCCTCGTGCAGGGCCAGCGCGTTGAAACGCACTGCGTCCTTCATTGTCTGGCGATGGGTAAAGCCGCTTTCGGCCTCCATCAGCTTGTCCGCGTGACGGGCCGGGACCTCTATGAAATAGCCGAGAACGCCGTTGTGCTTGATCTTCAGCGTCGAGATGCCGGTCTCGTCGCGGTATTTCTGCTCCAGTGCGGCAATGGCGCGGCGGCCGTTCTTCGAAATCGCGCGGAGCTCGTCGAGCGAGGCGTCGTAGCCTTCTGCGATATAGCCGCCGCTGCCCCGCTCCGTCGGCGGTGCGGCGACAAGCGCTCGGGTCATAAGCTCGCACAGCGCGCCGTGCCCCGAAAGGTGTGGCAAAAGGCGCGTGAAAAGCGCGGGCAGGCTGTCATGCTGGCGGAGAAGATCGTGCAGATTACGCGCCTCGCCAAGCCCGTCGCGCAACTGGCCAAGATCGCGCGGGCTGCCGCGCCCGGCGACCACGCGGCCAAGCGCGCGGCCGATATCGGGCAGGGCGCGAAGCGCGCGGCGCAGGTCGTCGCGCAGAAGGGCATCGGCGAAGAGCCATTCGACCGCTTCCAGCCTTTCCCGGATCGCGCCGGCATCGGCCAGCGGAGCGGACAGGTCTTCGGACAGAAGGCGCGCGCCTGCGCCGGTCAGGCAGCGGTCGATGCAGTCGATCAGGCTGCCCTTGCGCGCTCCGGTCGAGGACTGCGTGATTTCAAGGCTGCTGCGCGTGGCTTCGTCCATGGCGAGGTGACCGCCCGGCTCTCGCACGCGCGGCGGCAGGACCAGCGGCATCGTGCCACGTCCGACATGTTCGAGATAGGCGACCAGTCCGCCCGCCGCGGCAAGGTGCGCGCGCCCGAACGCCCCGAAGGCATCGAGCGTTGCGACACCGTGCAGCGACTTCAGCCGCGCCTCGCCCTCGTCGCTGGAGAAAGTGGTGCGAGGCCGTTCGATCGCTTCGGAAGGAGCATCGTCCCAGCCTTCGGGCACGATGACTTCGGCAGGCCCGATTCGCGACAGCGCGGCCATCACCCCTTCGGGCGCGACGCATTCCAGCGCCATTTCGCCGGTGGAGATGTCGATCGCGGCGATGCCCACCTCTTCGCGCAGCGGGGCCAGCGCGGCCAGCACGTTGGCGCGGCGCGATTCCAGCAGGGTGTCTTCGGTCAGCGTGCCGGCGGTCACGAAGCGCACGATGTCGCGCTTGACCAGCGCCTTCGATCCGCCGCGGGCTTTCGCCTCTGCCGGGGTCTCCACCTGCTCTGCAATCGCGACGCGGCATCCGGCGCGGATCAGGCGGGCAAGGTAGTTGTCCGCAGAATGCACGGGAACGCCGCACATCGGCACCGGTTCGCCCGCGTTCTCGCCGCGCGTCGTTAACGCGATGTCTAGTACGCCGGCTGCCGTCTTCGCATCGTCGAAGAACAGTTCGAAGAAGTCGCCCATGCGATAGAACAGCAGGCAATCCCCCGCCTGTTCCTTTAGGCTGAAATATTGCTGCATCATGGGAGTGGAGCCGCCGGCCATAGGCGGGAGCGTTAGCGTATGCCCCGCCGATTCGGCAAAGCATCGCGGATCGATTGTCCCCGATCCATAAAACCGCACCTTTGCCCCTATCGCTTATGACAGGAGACGTTATAGGCGGGCGCATATCAGCGAAGGCAAGGAGGACGCGTTGGCGGACGAGGAAAGCAACACGAAAGCCAGCTTCACCGAGCGCGAGGCCCTGTTCTACCACGAGACAATCCGTCCCGGTAAGATCGAGATCATCGCGTCAAAGCCCATGGCGACGCAGCGCGACCTCTCTCTCGCATACTCGCCCGGCGTTGCCGCGCCGGTCGAGGCGATCGCCAGGAACCCGGCCGACGCCGCCCGCTATACCGCCCGTTCCAACCTCGTCGCCGTGATTTCCAACGGCACCGCGATCCTCGGCCTCGGCAATCTTGGTGCGCTGGCGTCGAAGCCGGTGATGGAAGGCAAGTCGGTCCTGTTCAAACGCTTTGCCGACGTCGATTCCATCGACATCGAGCTGGACACCGAGGACCCCGATGCCTTCATCAACGCCGTCGCGCTGATGGAGCCGACGTTCGGCGGCATCAACCTCGAAGACATCGCCGCGCCCGAATGCTTCATCATCGAGCAGGCCCTGCGTGAGAAGATGAACATCCCGGTCATGCATGATGACCAGCACGGCACCGCGATCATCGCGGCGGCGGGCCTCATCAACGCGTGTCATCTCACCGGCCGCAAGATGGACGAGATCAAGATGGTCGTGAACGGCGCGGGCGCATCGGCGCTGGCGTGTACCGCGCTCATCAAGGCGATGGGCGTGCGCCACGACAACGTGATCGTGTGCGACCGTTCCGGCCCGATCTACCCGGGTCGCGAGAAGGTGGACCAGTGGAAGAGCGCGCACGCCGTCCAGACCGAGGCGCGCAGCCTTGAAGAGGCGCTGAAGGGCGCGGACGTGTTCCTCGGCCTTTCGGCTGCTGGTGCGCTGAAGCCCGAATGGGTCAAGGCCATGGCCGACAGCCCGATCATCTTCGCGATGGCCAATCCCACGCCCGAGATCACGCCCGACGATGCCCATGCCGTGCGCCCCGACGCGATCGTGGCGACCGGGCGTTCGGACTATCCGAACCAGGTCAACAACGTCCTCGGCTTCCCCTTCATCTTTCGCGGCGCACTTGACGTTCAGGCGACTGCCATCAACGAAGAGATGAAGATCGCAGCCGCCAAGGCCATCGCCCAACTGGCGCGTGAACGCGTGCCCGAGGAAGTGGCCGCCGCCTATGGTGTGAACCACCAGTTCGGGCGCGACTACATCATCCCCGCGCCGTTCGATCCGCGCCTGATGGAGGTCGTGTCCTCCGCTGTTGCCAAGGCGGCGATGGATTCGGGTGTCGCCAAGGCCCCGATCGCGGACTTCGACGAATACCGCCACCGGCTGAAGGCCCGCCTCAACCCCACGACGTCTGCACTGACCAGCGTTTACGAGCGGGCCAAGGCGAACCCCAAGCGCGTCGTCTTTGCAGAGGCCGAGGAAGACGTCGTGCTGCGCGCGGCGATCCAGTTCCGCGACTTCGGCTATGGCGAACCGATCCTTGTCGGCCGCACCGAGAAGGTGAAGGAAAAGCTGAAGGAACTCGGCGTCGCGGACATCGAGACGTACGAAATCCAGAACTCGGCGCAGAGCGAGTATGTCCCCGAGATGGTGGACTATCTCTACAATCGCCTGCAGCGCCGCGGCGCGACAGAGCGTGATGTGCGCCGCATGGTTAACCAGGACCGCAACGTCTTTGCCTCGCTCCTCCTCGCGCTCGACAAGGGCGATGCGATGATTTCGGGCCTGACGCGCCCGTTCGCGCAGACGATCAAGGAAGTCGGCCTCGTCCTAGACCACGGCAAGGGCGAAGTGCCCTTCGGCATCCACCTGATGGTGGGCAAGAACTACACCGTGTTCCTTGCCGACACGACCATCAACGAACGGCCCGATGCCAAGATGCTGGCCCACATCGCGAAGGAGACCGCCAAGGTCGCCCAGCGGCTGGGCCATGAACCGCGCGTCGCGTTCCTGTCCTATTCCACCTTCGGCAACCCCGCGGGCCGCTGGCTGGAAAACATCCGCGAGGCGGTGCACATTCTCGACGCAGAGGGCGTGGACTTCGAGTACGAGGGCGAAATGGCGCCCGACGCCGCGCTCAACCCCACGGTCATGAAGCTTTACCCCTTCAGCCGCCTGTCCGCGCCTGCCAACGTGCTGGTCATGCCGGGGCTGCAGTCGGCCAACCTGTCGGCCAAGCTGCTGCGCGAACTGGCAGGGGCGACGACGATCGGCCCGATGCTGGTCGGCATGGAAAAGCCGGTCCAGATCGCGCCGATGACGGCGATCGCGCCAGACGTTCTGACGCTGGCGGTGCTGGCCGCTGCCGAAGTGGTTGGCTGACCTGTCAAAAAGCCCGTCAGGGTGACAAAGGTGACACCGTGTCACCCACTGCAAACCCCGCGCAAGGCCAGGGCCAGCGCGGGGTTTCGCGTGTCTGCGACTTAGGTGACAGGTTCACCCGCGAATTCGACGATCGGAAAGAGCGAGGCGCATGATGACGCGGCGCGATGCTGTAGGACAGCGCATATTCCGCGCCGCGTCGCCGGTGTGCCCCGTGACGCCTTATCGCAGGTAGTTGACGTAGATGCCGTGGATCAGACCCGGCAGGAAAAGGATGATCGTCAGGATCAGGTTGATCAGGAAAGTCTTGCCAAACCCATGCTTGAGCGCAACGCCCAGCGGCGGCAGAAGTATCGTGGCAATCAGGGTAATTATGGCCATCATCGGCATATCTCCTTTTGGTGAAGACAATCCGGCAATGACGGGCTTGTTCCTAGACCACATCACTGAGGCGCCGAACGGTCGAACGCTGATTGCCAGTTTTTTCGGGTGGTGAGGTCCTCAGTTCTAATCAATCATTTCCGCAACGAACCGCTGAAGTTCATCGCGGGACAATACAGGTGAACGCCTGGATGTGGGTTTCTTGGCTGACCCGAAATTGAGGGACAGCGTAGGGCGCGAAGTCGCGCTTGTAGTTTGCATTTCTTGTTGTCTTTCTTGGTGCGCGGTTGATTGCCGCGTCATTCTTTATCGCCTGGAGCGATTGCGCTGTGGGCCTCCGGCCCGCTGACCTTCGCCGCTTTCGCGAAAGACGATCCGTCCCTTGGACAAATCGTAAGGCGTCATTTCGACATGGACCCGATCGCCAGCGACGGTTCGTATCCGGTAACGACGCATCCGGCCTGCGGTGTACGCGATTACCCGGTGCTCGTTATCGAGCAGAACCACGAAGCGACCATCTCGAAGGACTTCATCAATCTGTCCCTCAAGCGTCAGCAGTTCTTCTTTCGCCATGAATTATCCTTTCGTTACGAAAATATTTCCCGCGACGAAAAGGGCTCCATGTGAAGGATCCGATTGGTGTTCAGGAGAATTGAGCCGTTTGTCAAAAAAGCGATCAATCTTGTCGCAAAAACGTGACTCACAAATTGCGATATAGATATTTAATTAGAAAAAGCAATTTTATTTTAGAAAGATAAAAATTTCAGCGCGATATTTGGAAGATGTCGAACATGAAAGATGGACATTTTATAAGTTAAAGCCTATAAATTGCCATCGCTGGCTCGACTTTCGTAAGCCGCCATCGCCTGAGAGACCATCGCGCTCCCGCTTACCACCGGAGAGCCGAAATGGACCTCAATCAACTCCTTTACCACCACCAGGTGGCGCTGATTAATGTTGGACGTGTTCCCAAATGCGGGGGCAGCTTCGACATGGCCGATCACTATGCCAAGCGTATTGCCCAGATGCGGAACACGACCGGCGCTGCGATGTATCAGATTATTCGTGCGGCCAACGAAAGATGAGCCGAGCTATGTTTCTGCGCCTCGATGAAAAGGACGTCATCGCGAAATGCGAGAAGGCAAAGATCGCCATCAGCACGATAGAAGATCTGCCTAAAGGCGGCGTTCGCCTGGTCTGTACGACGAGCGAAGATGCCTATGAAGCCCGGAAAGTCTTCGACCGGCACATCGTCACGGGCAAACCGCAGCGAACCCCGCTCTACGTTCCCGACGGGAAATGGAGATAGCGCGAGAGAAGGGGGCTATCCGGTAACTGCATTGGGGTCGTTACCTGACAGCCCTCTATTGGCCGCAAAATGGCCCAAAGCTGCCCGTCGGCTTTCGGGCGAATTGCAATCGTGCTGGAATGACTGAAATGGGGTGGAAAGTCGACATTCACGGGATCGCATGATCGAGGTCCGCTAGGTTTAGAAGCAGACCCGTGCAGGACGGATCAGGCAGGAAAATGAATTCCGCACAGTTTGTTGCCGTCGGGATCACGAAAATAGGCCAGTTCGATGGTGCCCATAGATGCAGTTTCGCGCGGTCCGGGTGGAGCTTCGATCGAGGTTCCGCCAGCGGCAACGGCGGTATCGTGAAGCTGCTTCACCTGCTCGGGCGAGTCGCAGGAAAAGGCGACGGTACTGCCGTTGGCGACGCTTGCCGGTTCGTCGTTGATCGGCTGGCTGACAATGAAGTTGGTTCCGTTGCCGTTATTGTAGATCAGACGTGTATGGCCGCTGTCGGCGATGTTCCGCGTACCTTCCCCTGCACCCAAGATGCCGAGCACCGTGTCGTAGAAGCGCTTGGATCGTTCAATGTCGTTCGATCCGACCATGGTGTGAAAAAGCACGCATACTCTCCTGAAGGCTGATCAACTTCCGATCGCCATTAGCGGTCTCACCTAACAGGCACGTAACCCGCAGTCACCCCCGGCCCTCGGAATGTCCGCAATCGGGTCGTTACCTGAAATTCCGCTTTCGGGGCGAGGCGTGGCCTAGTCGACGTTTACAAGCACGTGGTCATGCACCGCGTGGACCGCGTCGGTGCCCTGTTCAGCGTGCAGCTTCAGCTTGGCGCAGGCGTTGTGGACGGCCATCATCATCTTCGCCACTTCCTGCTTGTAGACCTTCAGCTTCATCGGAAAGCGGAACTTTGCATCGACGATCAGGCGCAGCAGGCAGGCGTGTTCGGACACGGCTTCGATCTCGTACCGCTCATGAGTCGCGATCAGCGCGCCCGGCCCCTCGGGCAGCTTGCCGTCGAAGGCATAGACCTCATTCGGCACCGACTCGGTCACCTGTATGTCGAACGTCAGGTCGGTCAGGTCGGGATATGTCGCCAGCACCAGTTCGAAAGCGCCGTCGCGTCCCGGCACTTCGCGCACGGTCTCGCCCGACTGGCGCTTTGAATTGCGCGGGTCGGCAAAGTCGATCAGCGGGTAAAGCTCGCTGGCCGGAACGTCGATTTCGATTTCGTATTCGAGCGTGACGGGCCCCTCGGGCGCCATTTTGGGCTTGAACCATCCCAGCATCTGCATTCCCCCCGAAAACAGTCCGGCGCCAATCGCGCCGTATCTGGGGAATGGCTAGCCTCGATTGCCTAATATTTCCTCAACCCATTCGGGCACGATGGTGCCTGCAGGGCCAAGGCGGCTTTCGTCGAACCAGTGGCTGCCCTGGCTGCGTTCGAGGTTGAGTTCGAGCGTCGCGACGCCCAGCGATTTTGCATCGCGCACGAAACCGGCGGCGGGATAGACCGCGCCCGATGTGCCGATCGAAACGAACAGGTCCGCCTCGCGGATGGCGGCGAAGATCTCGTCCATGCGATAGGGCATTTCGCCGAACCACACGATATCGGGGCGCAGCGCCGTGTCCCCGCATTCGGGGCAAGCAGGCCGGTCGATCAGCGTGCCGGACCAGCGGCTGCGCGTATCGCAGGACGTGCACCACGCATTCAGGATCTCGCCATGCATGTGCAGCACGTCCTCTGCGCCCGCGCGTTCGTGCAGGTCGTCGATGTTCTGCGTGACGATCAGCAGGTTGCCGTCCAGTTCGCGCTGCAGCTTGGCCAGCGCGAAGTGCGCGGGGTTGGGGTCTTTAGTCTGCACCGCCTCGCGCCGCATGTCGTAGAACCGCTGGACGAGGTCCGGATCACGCTCGAACGCCTCGGGCGTGGCGACGTCCTCTACGCGGTGCTGTTCCCACAGCCCGTCGCTGGCGCGGAAGGTGTCGATGCCGCTTTCGGCCGAAACGCCCGCGCCGGTCAGCACGACGATGTTGCGGATGCCATTGCTCTTGCCGTTCATTCCGCCCATGAAGCACGCCCGCATTTCAGGGTAAAGGCCAGGGGAAGACACAGCGCATGGCACGCATCGGTATCGTCGGATCGCAGGGACGCATGGGAGCCGCCTTGGCCCAGGCGATCGAGGCCGCCGGGCACGAGCATTCGGGCGGCGTCGACCGCGACGAAGGCGACGTGACGGAGCTTGCGGGCAGGAGCGACGCGCTGGTCGATTTCTCGGCGCCTGCTGCCCTTCAGGCGACGCTGGATGCGTGCAAGGCGGCGGGCATCCCGGTGCTGATCGGCACGACGGGGCTGGAGGACGAGCACCACGCCGCGATCGACGAGGCGGCCAAGGCGATCCCCGTGCTTCAAACCGGCAATACCTCGCTCGGCGTGACGATGCTGGCACACTTGGTGAACGAGGCTGCGTCGCGGCTGGGCGACGACTGGGACATCGAGATTGTCGAGATGCACCACCGCATGAAAGTCGACGCGCCTTCGGGCACGGCGAAGCTGCTGGGCGAAGCGGCCGCGAAGGGGCGCGGTATTGACCTTGCCGCCAACACCGAAAGCGGGCGCGACGGCATTACCGGCAAGCGCGCGGACGGCGCGATCGGCTTTGCAGCGCTGCGCGGCGGTACCGTGGCGGGTGAGCACACCGTCTATTTCGCCGGTTCGGAAGAACGCATCGCACTGACGCATCTGGCCGAAAACCGCATGATTTTCGCACGCGGCGCGGTAAAGGGCGCAAGCTGGCTGCTGGACAAGGACGCGGGCCGATACACGATGCCGCAGGTTCTGGGTCTGTGACCACTATCGCCATCCTTACCATCGTCCTGATCCTGCCGCTGGGGCTGGACCTGATGTGGTGGCGTTACGACCGGCAAGGCGAGGGGCCGGTGCAGGTGCTGTCGGTTCTGGCCGGACTGTCCTTTGCCTCGCTGCTGTTTTTGATCGGGTTCGCGATGATCGGGCCGGGTGGGCCGAACACCTACTCCTCGCCGATGTGGGTGAGCATCATTGCGCTTCCCTTGCTGCCGCTCTGCTACTGGCTGGTGGCGACGCGCAAGATGCCAGCGGTGGGCGGCGGTGTGGTGCTGGTCTTGATGGCGCTGGTCGCCTTGGCCTTGTGGCAGCCGCTGTTCGCGCCGGGCTGGCTGCGCAATGTCCATGCCGACACGATGATGGCGTGGATCGTGATCTGGGCGCTGTCAGCCCTGCCTTTCATTGCGATCGTGGCGGCTGGTATCAAGCGCAAGGCTACATGACCAAGAACGAGATCTTCGAATTCTTCCGCCTGCTGGCAGAGGACAATCCCGAGCCCGAGACCGAGCTGGAATACGGCAACGCCTACCAGCTTGTCGTCGCGGTGGCGCTGTCTGCGCAGGCAACGGACGTTGGCGTCAACAAGGCGACGCGCAAGCTGTTTGCCGAGGTCAAAACTCCGCAGGAGATGCTCGACCTTGGCGAGGACGGTCTGAAAGAGCACATCAAGACGATCGGTCTGTTCAATTCCAAGGCCAAGAACGTCATCGCGCTCAGCCAGTTGCTGGTCGACGAATATGGCGGCGAAGTGCCGGGTACGCGAGAGGATCTGGTCCGCCTGCCCGGTGTCGGGCGCAAGACGGCGAATGTCGTGCTCAACTGCTGGTTCGGGCAGGAAACCTTCGCGGTCGACACGCATATCTTCCGCGTTGGCAACCGCACCGGCCTTGCCAAGGGCAAGACGCCCGAACAGGTCGAGGCCAAGCTGGAAAAGCGCGTGCCCGCACCGTTCCGCATGGGCGCGCATCACTGGTTGATCCTGCATGGCCGCTACGTGTGCAAGGCGCGCACGCCGGAGTGCTGGCGCTGCCGCGTGGTCGACTATTGCAGCTATCGCAAGAAGGTGCTGGAAAAGCCGGGTCGGAAGGCGTGAATGGATAGCGAGCGTTCCCACATCATGGACGGTGATCAGGCCGCGCTTCGCACGGCGGCGCGCGGCGATGCGGCGCTGTGCACTGTCGTGGGGCTCGACGGCAGCTTTTCGCGCAGGCTGGGCGCGCAGATCGCGATCCTTCAGGACGGGCGCTGCGTCGGCAGCCTTGCCGACGGGTGCCTCGAACGCGAACTGGCGACACAGGCTTTGCAGGCGCGGGCAGAAGGCAGGCGCCGCACCATCCGTTACGGCGAAGGCTCGCCCGTCATCGATTTCCGCCTGCCTTGCGGGTCGGGCCTCGACATCCTGATCGATCCTGCGCCCGACCGGCGGGCCTTGCGCGATGTGGTGAACAGGCTGGATGCGCGCGAACCGGCCTCGCTTCCGCTGCCGGTGGACGGCGGCTTTCTGGCCGAGCGGCGCTATATTCCGCCATTGAACCTAACGCTCTTCGGTGAGAGCCTTGAGGCGGGCGAGTTGCAGCGCATGGCCGAGGCTTTCGGGGTGTCGGCGGTAAAGCTGGTGCCGGGCAAGGGCCTGTCGCTGGGCCAGCGGCCCGAGGCGCAGGCCGACGCTTGGACCGCGGTGGTCCTGCTGTTCCACGATCACGAATGGGAAGGCCCGATCCTCGACTGGGCGCTCGACACGCCGGCGTTCTATGTGGGCGCGATCGGCGGGCGGAACACGCGTGACGTGCGGCGGGCGCAGCTGGAAGACCTTGGCCGCGACGAAGCGGCGATAGCCCGCGTGCGCAGCCCCGTCGGCCTGATCCCGCATACCCGCGACGCGCGCACGCTGGCACTGTCGATCCTGGCCGACGTCGTTGCCGAGTACGAACATCTGCGCCCCGAATGACCGGCCCTTCGCGCCACAGGAGAATGCACCCGTGTCCGATATCGTGACGCTCGAAATGGACGGCGCGGTCGCCACGCTGACCCTGACTCGCCCCGACACGATGAACGCGCTGGGCGAGCATGGCGACGGGGCAGCGATTGCCGCTGCCTGCACGGAGATTACTCGCGACAAGGGTGTGCGGGCGGTTATCCTGACGGGCGAAGGACGGGCCTTTTCGGCGGGCGGCGATCTGAAAGCCATGCTGGCGCGCGAGGGCAATTTCGCAGGCGACCCGGCGGACATCCGTGACGGCTATCGCAGCAATATCCACCTCGCCCTGCGCGCGCTTTACGGGCTGGACGTGCCGGTGGTGGCAGCGGTGAACGGACCGGCCATCGGACTGGGGTGCGACCTTGCCTGCCTTGCCGACGTCCGGATTGCATCCACCAAGGCAAAGTTCGGCGTGACGTTCCTGAAGATCGGGCTGGTCCCCGGCGATGGCGGAACGTGGATCCTGCCCCGTGTTATCGGCATGAGCCGCGCGGCCGAACTGTTCTACACCGGCCGCGTCATCGATGCCGCACAGGCGATGGAGTGGGGGCTGGTCTCCCGCGTGGTCGAACCCGATGCGCTGATGGACGAGGCGCGGGCGCTGGCCGCAGAAATAGCCGCGCAGCCATCGGCGCAGCTACGCGCGACGAAGACGATGCTGCGGCAGGGCCAGACGATGAGCTACGAGGGCGCGCTGGAACTGGCGGCCTCGACCCAAGGCTTGATGCACCACACGAAAGAGCACGAGGAAGGTGTGCGGGCCGTGCTGGAGAAGCGGGCGCCGAACTTCGACTAAAGGCACTACTCCGGCGCGCGAGGCGACAGCCGCAAGGCCGACCGGCCGCCGCCGCTTATTGCGGCGAAGCCAAGCGGGCCGGATGGCCCGCGCCCGGCGTTTGAGGGGCTAAAACAAGAGCCCTCAAACATCGTCGTGGCTGACCAGTTCTTCGCGGTCGAGTTCATCCAGCGATGCCGCGACCGCCGTTGCCACGGTCGAATCGCTCGTCACGTTGGTTACGGTGCGCATCATGTCCATCAGGCGGTCCACACCCGCGACGAAGGCGATCGTTTCCAGCGGCACGCCAACGGTGCCGAAGACCAGCGTCATCATGATGAGGCCCGTGCCCGGAATACCCGCCGCGCCGATCGAGCCCAGCGTCGCGGTGATCGCGACCATCAGGTAATCGACCATGTCGAGCTGGACCCCGAAGATCTGCGCGCCGAACACGGTGGCAAGGCCGAGGTACATGGCGGTGCCGTCCATGTTGATCGTCGCGCCCAGCGATGCCGTGAAGCTGGAAACGGAAGGGCTGACACCGATGTTGCGTTGCAGGCAGCGCAAGGTGACGGGCAGGGTCGCGCTTGAAGAGGCGGTCGAATAGGCGACGGCCAGCGCGTCGATCATGCCGCGGAAGAAATCGCCCACCGGCACTTTGGCCATGAACTTCAGGATGCCGACGTAAACCACGCCGATCAGGATCAGGCAGCCCGCGTAGTTGAGCGCGACCAGCTTGGCGAGCGCGAGCAGGGCATCGACGCCGAACGTGCCGGCGACCCAGGCCATCAGCGCGAATACGCCGAACGGGGTCAGTTCCATCACGACGATCGTGATCTTCTGCATGACGATAGAGCCTGCATCGAAAACGCGGATCAGCGGCTGGCCTTCTTCCTTGGCCATCAGGATGCCGATCCCGATCAGCAGGGCGAACACGATCAGCGGCAGGACATTGGCATCGGCCATGACCTGCACCGGGCTTTGCGGGACGATCGACAGGATCATCTCGCGCCAGCCCTCGGTCTTGGGCTCGGGAATGTCGCCCATCTCGATCCGGCTCTGGTCCAGTCCTACGCCCGGCGCGAACACGGTGCCGAGAACGAGGCCCAGCCACACCGCAAGCTGGCTGGTGACGAGGAAGAAGAGCAGCGCCCGCCCGCCGACCGAGCCGAGTTTCTTGAGATTGCCGATGGAGGTCACGCCGGACACCAGGCTGAAGAAGATCAGCGGCACGACCAGCATCTTGATCGAGGCGATGAAGAAGTCGCCGATCCACTTGATCGCCTCGGCCTCCGGTCCCCAGAACAGCCCCAGCGCAACGCCGAGGATGAGCGCGCCGATCACGCGCTGCCACAGGGGAATCGAAAACCAGAAACGGAGCATGTGGGGCGACCCTTCGCGCAGACGTGACGAAGCGGCGGTTGTGCCCGCGCGATGCCCTGCCTGCAAGGGTGGCCGGGGATTATGCCCTCAGCCGCGAGGATGAATCAGGCCAGCGCGGCTTTGGCCACGCGGGCGTAGATGCGGGTCAGTACGTCGAGATCGGCCACGGCCACGGCCTCGTCGCGCTTGTGCATCGTTGCGTTGTTGAGGCCGAATTCGATCACCGGACACACGTTCTTGAGGAACCGCGCGTCGGAGGTGCCGCCGCTGGTCGACAGTTCGGGCTCCACGCCGGTTTCGGCGCGGATTGCGTCGGCCAGCATGTCGGAGAACTCGCCCGGCTCGGTCAGGAACGGTTCGCCGCTGATGACCGGACGGGCCCAGCCGCCGTGGCTTTCGGCGATCTTCACGACCTTTTCCGACAGGCTCGCACCCGAGTGCAGGTCGTTGAAGCGGATCGAGATGCGGGCCTCGGCCTTGGCGGGGATCACGTTGTGCGCGGGATTGCCGATCATGATCTCGGTAATTTCCAGGTTCGACGGCTGGAACCAGTCGGTCCCTTCGTCGAGCACGAGTGCGTCGAGTTCGGCCAGCATCGCGACCAGTTTCGGGGCAGGATTGTCGGCAAGATGCGGATAGGCGACATGGCCTTGCACCCCGTCGACGCCAAGGAAGATGTTTACCGAACCGCGCCGTCCGATCTTCATCATGTCGCCCAGCCGGTTGACGCTGGTCGGTTCACCGACAAGGCACAGATCGGGCACGATGCCGCGCACTGCCATGTGGTCCATCAGGGCGAGGGTGCCGTGGCGCGCGGGGCCTTCCTCGTCGCCGGTGATTATGAAGGTGATCGTACCGGCCTCTGCTGGAATGTCGGCCAGCGCGGCGACCATGCAGGCGATCGAGCCTTTCATGTCCACTGCGCCGCGGCCGTAGAGCAGGTCGCCGCGGATTTCGGGTTCGAAGGCGTCGCTGGCCCACCCTTCGCCCGGCGGGACGACGTCGAGGTGTCCGGCAAAGGCGAAGTGGCGCGAGCCTTGAGGCCCCTTGCGCGTGGCAAGCAGGTTTTCGACCGGGCCGTCCGGCGCTGCACCATCGACGGTTCGCAGGACTTCGAATCCCAGCGGCGTCAGCATCGACTCCATCTCGTCGAACACGCTGCCCATGGCGGGCGTGACACTGGGACAGGCGATCAGGCGCTGGGCCAGCGCAAGCGGAGATGCATCGGACATGCGTGGCGGTTAGCGCAGGTTGCGCGCCAAGGGAACTGCACAAGGCAGCCTAAGTCGGATTGCGGAAAGGGCTTAGAAGGGCAGGAACGGGCCGGCCATGATCACGGCGACGGCAGAGCCGGCCACGATCACGAAACGCACGGTGTTCGCCGCCGCCACACCACGGTGGTGGATCGGGTAGGTAACAGCGCGGGCGATTCTTTTTGCCATGGATCCAATATGGACCCGATTTCCTACCAAAAACTTAACGCGCCCTGGCGACTTTCAAGCTGGTCGCCGTCTAGCGGACGTCCTTGCCTTCCAGCCAGTCGGCGATCGAGGCGAGGCACGAGCGGCCCAGCGCCTTCGAACGCTCCGGGCTCCACGCTCGAACGGCGTCGGGCGCGTCGTCGTGGTCCTTGAACGGCATTTCCAGCGTCATCGCCGTCGCGCCGAAGCGGTGGGCGACCTGGTTGGTGGACATCGACAGGTTGCCTTTGCCGGGCGCTGCCGTGGGATAGCCCTTGTCCGTCTGGAAATCGGGCGTCTCTGCTTTCAGTAGCGCAATATAGCGGTGATAGCTGTCCAGCTGATCGTCCTTCAGGCCGGGAATGCCCTCGAATCCGGCCATGAACACGTGCGGGATTGCCTCGTCCCCATGGACGTCCATGGCAAAGTCCACGCCGGTCGCGTCCATCGCATGGCGGATCGCCAGCACTTCGGGCGAGCCTTCCTTGCTGGGTTCGTGCCATTCGCGGTTGAGGTTCACGCCCGCCGCATTGGTGCGAAGGTGCCCGCGCTGCGACCCGTCGGGGTTGCAGTTGGGCACGACATGAATCGTCGCGGCCTTGCACAGCCGCTGCGTCAATGCGTCGCTGCCGTCGGCCAGGGTTTCCAGCGCGCCTTCCATCCACCATTCGGCCATGGATTCGCCCGGATGCTGGCGCGCATAGAGCCAGACCTGTTTCTCGCCGGAACCAAAGGTCAGGCAATCGATCGGCTGTCCGTCGAGACTGTGGCCCAGAACCGAATGGCTGGCCCCTTCGGCCTGCGCGGTGCGGGTGACGAGATCGTGGTGACGCTCCATAGAATAGGGCGCGAAATAGGCGAACCACGCGACGTCGCCTACCGGGCGGTGCCGGATCGTCAGCGTGCCCTCCTTCTCCTGCGCGTCGAACGAGGTCGCCGCGCGCCGCCAGTCGATGCGGTCCTCGGACACGCGCGCGTCGTAATCGGGCCAGCCGCCGGGATAGGCACTCGTGTTGAGGCCCGTGATCTTCAGCACCAGTTCGCGGCCACGCACGCCGGATGCGCGGAAGTGGAACCACTGGTAGAACTCGCTATCGCGGTCCTTGCGGATGGCAAGGGTCGCCTCGGCATGGTCAATGCCAAGGACTTCGATGTTGCCGCTGTCGAAAGCGGCGTCGATACGGATCGGATCGGCCACGCGTTAAACCTGCAAGTCCCTTACTGCTTCACTTCGATGGTTTCGCCGGACTCTCCGGGAAAGTCCACGAAGAGTGCTTCGGCCAGATGCCCGGCGGCGAGCTGCGTTTCGGCAAGCGGCGCGCCGGCCTTCACCGCGAACTGCGCGCGGCCTTCCCACAGCGGTTCGCCAGTCAGGCGCTGGCGGATGACGACGGCCAGTTCGGTCATGACCTGGTCCTTGGGCTTACCCGACAGGTCGATACCGACCCCGACGCCCACGCCCGAACCGTAGCTGCCGGTGGAACCGCCGACGCCCACGCTGACCGGCCCGCCTTCGCGCATCGGCGACATGACGGCGCGGCGCACGCGCACTTCGGCGACTTGCGAGCCTTCGCCCGCGCCCACTTCCTTGTAACCCAGCTTCGTCAGTTCGCGGCCCACTGCGGCGCGGTAGCTGCCCAGTTCGAGCGAATCGGCTTCCATCCCCGGCCCGGCTTCGACCGCGATCGAACCGCGGCCCAGCAGGGCGATCTTGTCCTCGGCATGGAAGCGCGTGACTTCGACCGGACCGGTCGGCGTCGCACAGGCACCCAGCGCCATGATCGGCGCGAGGCAGGCGGCGGCAAGGATCGCTTTCCTGTTCAGCATCTAGTGGTCTCCCGGCGCGCAAGGCGCTCAATTACCGCCAAAACTTGGGGTTTCCGAGGCCAAATCGCAAGGGGGAAGCGTACTATTGCCAGCCGGTCCCCACGGGCATAGCCTCGCCGCTTCATCGGCCAAGGGGGGCTGGCAATGAGCGAAGTCGGGGGTTCGACACCGGGTAATGAGCGTATCGTCGCGCTCGACGCACTGCGCGGGTTTGCGCTGCTGGGCATATTCCTCGCCAATATCGGGTTCTTCTCGGCCTGGGTGCTGATGAACCACGATCAGCAACTGGCGCTGGCCCCTGCATGGGTGGTCGAAAGCTGGCACGGTATCGAACTTGGCCTGATCGAGGCGAAGTTCTATTCGCTGTTCTCGATGCTGTTCGGGGCAGGGTTTGCCTTGCAGCTGGACCGGATCGACCGGCGCGGGGGGCAGGGGCTGGCGGTGTTCTATCGCCGGATGGCGCTGCTGCTGCTCATCGGCCTCATCCACATGATCGTCGTTTGGCTGGGCGATATCCTGACGCTCTATGCGCTTATGGGCTTCATCCTGCCGCTGTTCCGCAAGCTGTCGGAAAAGGCACTGCTGGTGCTGGGCGCCCTTCTGGTGTTCTCGCCGCTGCTGCTGGTGCCGCTGTTCGATGCGCAGCTTTCTGAATGGACCGGCCGCACGCTCTGGGCAGGGGCCTTCGGGTGGCTGAGCGAACAGACCGGCACGCCTTTCATGGGCCCTGCCGAATGGATCGCGCGCCCCGATTTCGGATCGTACCTTGCATGGCATGGAGCAGGGCCGGTGTTGCGGCTGGCGAACCTGCTCGATGGGTGGCGTTTCCCGCGCGTGCTGGGCTGTATGCTGCTGGGCATGGCCTTTGCGCGGATGCTGCTGCTTAACGGCAGGCCGCTGCCGATAGCGGCGCTGCGTAATGCGGCGCTCGGCGGGTTTGCGATCGGTATGCCGTTCTGCCTGTGGTTCGCGGTCGTCGGCGGCGGGCCGAACAGCGTGCCTGCGATCATCGGCACGGTGCCACTGGCGATTGGATACGGCGCGGCGCTGCTGCTGTGGACCTCACGCCCCGGATCGCGGCTTGCGGCGGCGCTGGCGCCTGCGGGGCGCATGGCGCTCACGCTCTATATCTCGCAGTCGGTGTTCGGGATCCTCGTCTTCACCGGTGTCTGGGGCGGGCTGGCAACGAAAGTCTCGCCCTCGGGTTTCGTGCCGCTGGCGCTGGCGTTCTATGCTCTGCAACTGCTGTTCGCGCGTCACTACCTTGCCCACCACGCCCAGGGTCCGCTGGAAAAGCTGTGGCGGCTGGGGACTTATGCCGGGCGGGGCAAGGCGCTCTCGGCGCGGCCCGCCGAAGCTGCCTGACAGATCAGGAGCGGCGGCTGGAGACTACCATCTCGATCGCGTCTTCCTCGATCCGGATGTGGACGACGGAAAAGTCCTTCTGCTTCGCCGCTTCGAACAAGTCGAGAAACTTCTGGAGCTGTTCGCTCGGCAGGTTTGGCATGTCCCTGGCGATCATGCTGACAGTCGGGCTGGCCTCGCCCGCAGGGGCCAGCGCGGTTTCCCTCGCCGGGCTCTCCGCCGCGACAAGCGTGTCGATATCGGCCTTGAGCCGTACGCCGTACATCGAGCCGTAGTTCCAGACGACCTCGCCTTCTTCCAGCCGGTTGTCGCCGAACAGGATGCCGAGTTTCGAACCGACTTCGAGGCCGCCCTCTTCGAACCGGATGCGATAGCCCGTCGTCGACTTGTCGAGGATCGCGCCTCTGGCGGGATGGTTCGTATCGTCGAACAGCATCACGTCTTCGCTATGTGCGCGGCGGATGTCCTGACGCCGTTCGGGCGGCATGAGTTCGCTGACCATCCTTGCCTCGAAGGGCGCGGGCTCCGGCACGGCATCCTCGCGCGCGGCGACGCGCCGGTTTTTCAGCGCCGAGAGATCCGATTCGTACTGCGAGATTTCCGCGTTGAACGGCCGCTGCGTTGCGAGGCGGTTCTGTTCGACGACATGGGACAGGATCGCATCGTGCAGCGGTGTCTCGAATTCCAGCCCTGCGGCCTGCGAACGTTCGACCCAACGGACAAGCGCCTCGATCGGGCCGATGCTGCCGATGCGCAGTGAAATCCTGTCGCCCGTCGCGATGTTGTGCGGGATGCCCGTCAGCTTGCAGCCATTTGCGTTGAGGTCGGACACGTTGACCGACAGGGCAAGGCCCATGCCTGCCCTGAACTTGCCTTGCGCGGAAATGTCGTGCCGGTCCGTGCGGCGTTCTTCCATCGTGCGACCCCTGCGTAATGCGGGGCCGCTTAACATTTGTTTGGTAAATAAACCGTTCGTGCAGGCCTAATGCCGACTACCCGATATAGTCGGGCACTACCCCTTTGCCGGCGGACGGACTGGCGCTATCGAACGCGCATCGACTTTCGACTGGAGTGTTTGCGTGACGATACCGGTGCTGGTTACGGGCGGGGCAGGATATATCGGCAGCCACGCGGTGCTCGCGCTGGTTGACCGCGGCTGGGATGTCTCGGTCATCGACAACCTTTCGACCGGCTTCGAATGGGCGATCCCCGAAGGCGTGACGCTATACCAGGGCGACATCGCCGATACCGGCTTGCTGGCCCGCATCTTCGCCGACCGCGGCATTCAGGCCATACTTCACTTCGCCGGGTCGATCATCGTCCCCGAATCGGTCGAGAACCCGCTCAAGTATTACGAGAACAACACCGCCAAGAGCCGGACGCTGATGGAAGCGGCGGTGCATGCGGGGGTGAAGCACTTCATCTTCTCTTCCACCGCGACCGTCTATGGCGAGCCGGAATGCAAGCCGCTGACCGAGGACGACCCACTCGTCCCCGTGAACCCCTATGGCATGAGCAAGCTGATGACCGAGCGCATCCTTGCCGACGTCAGCGCCGCGCACCCGATGAACCACTGCGTCCTGCGCTACTTCAATGTCGCAGGCGCCGATCCGCGGGCGCGGTCGGGCCAGTCGACACAAGGGGCGACGCATCTCATCAAGGTCGCGGTAGAAGCCGCGCTGGGTAAGCGGCACGGGGTCGCGGTGTTCGGCGACGATTATCCGACGCCTGACGGGACGGGCATGCGCGACTACATCCACGTCTCGGATCTCGCCGAAGCGCACGTCCTTGCGCTCGAGGCGCTGATCGACCAGCCCGACCGCAGCCTGACGATGAACGTCGGCTATGGCCGCGGTTTCTCGGTCCTCGAAGTGCTCGACGCGGTCGATGCCGTCGTCGGTCAGCCCGTTCCCCGCCGGATGGAGCCGCGCCGCGCGGGCGATGTGCCCAGCCTGGTTTCCGACAACAGCCGCATCATGGCGACGGTGCCGTGGCAGCCGAAACATGCCGATCTGGCAGAGATCATCGGCCATGCGCTGGCGTGGGAAAAGAAACTGACCGGGATTCGCGCTGCCGAAGGGTGAATCGCTTGACTCAGGTTGTGCCTACCCGTAACGGGCCAGCCTTGATTTTACAGGGATGCGCCCCATCTGGCGGCCGCGGCCCGAAAACCCATTTAGCCGACGGATTAGACAGATGAAAATTCGCAACAGCCTCAAGTCGCTCAAGAACCGCCACCGCGACAACCGCGTGATCCGCCGTCGTGGCCGGACTTACGTCATCAACAAGACCAACCGCCGCTTCAAAGCGCGCCAGGGCTGATCGCTTCGCGCCTGAACCGGCGCGGATCACCTTGTGCTGAAGCGCCGCCCGGATCGCCGGAGCGGCGCTTTTCGCGTTTGTCGGATCGAAGTAATCGGAATCTGCACATGATCGATACCGTCGTTTTCGACGTGGGCCGCGTGCTCTATCGCTGGGACTTGCGGTTCCTGTTCGGCAAGCTGATCGCCGACGAGGCCGAACTGGAATGGTTCGTCACCAATGTCGTGACCGAAAAGTGGCACTTCGAACACGACGCAGGCCGCGACCTTGGTGAGATGGTGGCCGAGCGCAAGCTGATCTATCCCGATCACGCCCACCTGATCGATGCCTATGCCACCCGGTTCGAAGAAAGCATTCCCGGCCCCGTGCCCGGCTCGATCGAACTGGTCGAACGACTGGACGAGGCGGGCGTGCCGCTTTTTGCGATCACCAATTTCGCCGCCGGTTTCTGGGAGGAGTTTTGCTCCACCCGCCCCGTGTTCGACCGTTTCCGCGACATCGTGGTCTCGGGCGTGGAAAAGATGGCCAAGCCCGATGAAGCGATCTTCCGGCTGGCAGAGCAGCGGTTCGGCAATAAGCCTGCGACGACGCTGTTCATCGACGACAATCCCGCCAACGTGAAGGCCGCGAAGAAGCTGGGCTGGCAGGTCCACCACTTCGACGGTGCCGACGCGCTGGAGGCCGACCTGGTGCAACGGGGATTGCTGTCTGTGTGATCTTCCGCACCGGCCAATCACACGCTAACAGGGCGGCGCGATGACCCGCCTCACCGTCAACGATCGCCCGGTGCACTTCCTCATGGACGGGGATACCCCGCTTTTGTGGGCGCTGCGCGATGCGGCGAACCTGACCGGCGCAAAGTACGGCTGCGGCAACGGCGATTGCGGGGCCTGCACCGTCATCATCGACGGGCAGGCGATTCGCTCGTGCCTCGTCACGCTGGACGAAGTCGAAGGCCGCTACGTCACCACGATCGAGGCGCTGTCGGGCGACCGGTCGCACCCGCTGCAACAGGCGATGGTGGCCGAAGGCGCGATCCAGTGCGGTTTCTGCACCCCCGGTTTCGTTATGGCAGGCGCCGCGCTCTTGGCGCAGAACCCGCGCGCGGGGCGCGACGACATCGCCAGGGCCATTCCCAACATCTGCGCCTGCGGTGCCGGTCCGCGCATCCTGCGCGCGATCGAACGCGCAGGCCGTGCCATCCGCAGCCGCGAGAGGCTGGACGCATTGCCGGTACCGGGAATGGACCCGGCCGAGGCCGCGCAGGACGTGCCCGCTATCGCGGTGCCCCTGCCCCCTGAGGAGAACGAAGAATGAAGGCCACCATCTGGCACAACCCGAAGTGCGGCACGTCGCGCAAGACGCTGGCGATCCTTGAGGAAACCCCGGGCGTCGAGGTCGAGGTCGTCGAATACCTCAAGAACCCGCCCACGGCCGACAAGCTGGCTCAGCTTTACAAGGACGCGGGCATCACGCCGCAGCAGGGCCTGCGCACGCGCGGCACCGACGCGATCGAGCGTGGCCTTCCCGAGGCGGACGATGCGACCGTTCTGGCCGCGATGGCGGCCGAACCGATCCTGATCGAACGACCGCTGGTCGAAACCGGCAAGGGCGCGCGGTTGTGCCGTCCGCAGGAAAAGGTCCACGAAATCCTCTGAGCCGGGTCTTACCGGACAAGTCCCTTGGTCCTCTTGCAATGAAGCAGTCAATTTGCGACGCCAATGTCCAAGAAGGACTATCAAGAGGTTGCGAGCCTAAATGACGGGTACGGATCTGGCGCAGGGCACTGCCGCGCCGAAGGCGAAACGCGGCCTTGCGGCAAAGCTCGGTCCCTGGGGGGTGTTCTTTCGCGGTTTCGTCGAACACCCGGTCATGGTCGGATCGATCATTCCGTCCTCGCGATTTACCATCGAAAAGATGCTCGGCCCCGTAGACTGGGACCGCTGCCGTCTTTTCGTCGAGTATGGACCGGGCGTGGGCACGTTCTGCCAGCCGGTGCTCGACAGGCTGCGCCCTGATGGCGCCCTGATCGTCATCGACACCAATCCGCTCTACATCGATTACCTCAAGCGTACGATCGCCGATCCGCGCTTTACTGCCGTGCTCGGCTCTGCCGCCGACGTTGAAAAGATCGTCCACGAAAATGGCCATGACGGTGCGGACTACGTGCTTTCGGGCCTGCCGTTCTCGACCCTGCCCGATGGCGTGGGTCCGGCGATCGTCGACGGCACTTACGACATCCTGCGCGAAGGCGGGGCGTTCCTCGTCTACCAGTTTTCGGCCAAGGCGCGCGATTTCATGGCGCGCCGGTTCAAACGGATTTCTTCGGGGTTCGAGGCGCTGAACGTGCTGCCTTGCCGCCTGTTCTGGGGCTGGAAAGATGCAGAGCCCGTCTCCGCCGCGCAGGCCGAAGAAGCGCCCGCGAAAGTCGCAGCCGTCGGCTGAGTTTCAGGCGCTTTGCGTCACGCTTTCGCGAACTGGCGATAACTCGCCGCGATCAGTGCCGACCATGCCAGCATCAGGAAGGTGGAGACAAAAGCCTCGATCACGCCGACGATGCCCTGGCCCGTTTCCTGTCCCAGCGTCGCGATCAGGATCGTGCCCGGTATTGCCGTCGTCACGATCGAGATGACGAGCGCGGCCAGAAGGAACAGGATCACCATCATCAGAATGCGCGGCCCGCTGCCGTTCGTCTGGCCCCAGGCCTTCTTCAGCGCCTCGAACGGATTGCGTTCGCGCCCGACGGCCACAACCGGCGCCAGCGTCAGCGTGCGCACGTTGACCCACAGCGCCACCGCAAGGATCGGTATCATCGCGACGGCGGCCGCTGCCTCGCCCGCGGCCAGCGTGACCGGAAGCAGGATCAGCAGGGCAAGGATGCCCATGCCAGCCACCAGCACCAGCGTCGCGCCGACATAGGGGCCAAGCGCCTTGATGCCGGTACGGATCGCATCGCGCACGACGGGCCTGCCGGAATCGCAAAGCAGCACCATCAGCGTCAGCATCCCTGCCGCCTGGATCACCGCCACGCCCAGCACCAGCGGCCACCAGACCGCGAAAATGTCCATCGCCGCCTGAGTCGCGGCCTCGTCCTCCATTCCCGGCGGCACATCGGGCAAGAGCATGCCCAACAGCATCTGCGGAATCAGGAAGAACAGGCCGCCCAGAACCAGCATCATTTCGCGGTTGGCGCCGATCATCTTAACCGCCGCGCTCCACGCGGCAGAGGCATCGAACCGGGGTGGAAACGGCGCGCCGCTGCCGGGCGTACCGGGGCCATCGCTTGGGATCTTCGTCATGGCCCTTGATTGGCACGGCGTTTGCCGCCACGCAACGTGGCGATGACAGTTGATCACACGCACTTGCCGCAAATCGCGGGCGTCGAATGGCGGCGCGAGGATACCCTCGTGCCCTATCGCGATGCGCTTGCCGCGATGCAGGACCGCAATGCCGCGATCCATGCGGGCGAGGCGGACGAGCTTGTCTGGCTTCTCGAACATCCGCCGGTCTACACCGCAGGCACCAGCGCGAAGGAGAAAGACCTTCTCGACCCGCGCTTCGAAGTGGTGGAAGCCGGGCGCGGCGGCGAGTTTACCTATCACGGGCCGGGCCAGCGCATCGGCTATGTCCTTGTCAACCTGGGCAAGCGGGCGCGCGACGTGCGCGGTTATGTCCACGCGATAGAGGGCTGGGTGATCGACGCGCTCTCCGATTTCGGGGTCGAGGCATGGCGCGCCGAAGGGCGCATCGGCATCTGGACCCGCGACATCGACGGGGGCGAGGCGAAGATCGGCGCGATCGGCGTGCGCGTGCGCAAGTGGGTCACGATGCACGGCTTTTCGGTCAACCTCTCGCCGGACCTGTCGCATTTCGGCGGCATCGTGCCGTGCGGGATCAGCGAATATGGCGTGACGAGCATGGCCCGCCTCGGCCGCGATGTCACCGCGGACCAGTGGGACGCGGCGCTTGGCCGCCACGCGCAGGCCTTTTTCGACAAGCTGGAAATGGCGTGCCCCACGCAATGAACACCAACGGGACCAACACCGACATGAAGCCTGCACCCTTGCACACCCTTTTGATCATCGGCCTCGCCGTCAGCCTTGCCGGCTGCGGTTCGGACAGCGCCGCGCCAGAGGGCGACAACCGCGAGGCGGGGGGCGAAGTGCTGGAAGGTTCGATCACCGACGAGATGATTCCGCTCGATCAGTTGCAGAGCCAGGGCGAGTCGGCCGAACCCGAAGGCGAGGACGGCGAAGATAACGGCTCGGCCAGCGCGTCGGACGCGGACGATGCCGAAGCCGCAGCGGCGGAAGAACCCGCCGAAGCCGCCGGAGACGAACCCGCAGCCGAGTAATCGGACGGGTTCTGCCCACATGACAGACGAGACCCCGCACGCCGGCCCGTGGAGGCTGGGGCTGCTTTTGCTCGGCAATGCGGCGCTCGCCATGGGTCCGCTGCTGGTGCGGCTGGCCGATACGGGACCGGTCGCGGCCGGGTTCTGGCGGCTGACGCTGGCATTGCCGGTCATCCTGCTGCTCGGTTGGCGGGAACGGGGGAAGGGCAGCTTCGGACGCACCGGCGTCTGGTTCGTCATTGCCGCCGGCGTGTTCTTCGCGCTCGACATCGCGGCCTGGCACATCGGGATCGAACGGACGCGGCTGGGCAACGCGGCGCTGTTCGGCAATTCGGGCAGTGTCATCCTAGTCGTGTGGAGCCTGCTCGCCGCGCGACGCGTGCCTTACCGTGCGGAACTGGGCGCGATTGCCGCAGCCGTCGTCGGATCGGCCCTGCTGATGGGCGGATCGCTGGAAATCGGGCGCGAGAACCTGATCGGGGACTTGTTCAGCCTGCTCGCCGGGATGCTTTATGCGACCTACATCCTGATGCTGCGCCACTTGCGCGGGCGGGTGGGGTCGTGGACCTTGCTGTCGGTGTCGGTCACGGCTGGCGTGCCGGTGCTGTTCGCCATCGCCTATGCCCTTGGCGAGCAGATCGTGCCGACCGACTGGACGCCGCTGATCGTGCTGTCGGTGCTCAGCCAGATCGTCGGGCAGGGGGTGCTGATCTGGGCACTGTTCTGGTTCCGGCCTCTGGTCATCGGCCTTGCCCTGCTGACCCAGCCCGCGATTGCGGCGTTTACCGGCTGGATCGCATTCGGCGAGACACTGTCGCCAGGCGATGTCGTCGGCATGGTGCTGATGGCGACGGCGTTGGTGCTGGCGCGGATCGCGGGGCCAAGGGCTGGGCCGGCGCGGCCCTAGGCGGGGTTGGTCGCGGCCAGTTCCGCCTGAAAGGCACGGTGCCGGTCGTGGACTTCGGACAGGTCCGGGCCTTTGAGGTTCGTCGCGCACTGGTCCATCAACCGGTTGCCTTCTTCCAGTAGTACCGCCACGCGCCCCTCGCCATAGACCGAGATCGCGCAGTCGCGCAGTGCGTCGAACATGGCGATCGTCGCCTTGCGGCTCGTCGACACGGCAGAGCGCGAGGCGCCGAAACCGTGGCCGACATAATCGGCAAAATCGGCATGCAGCGGGTAGACGCGGCGTTTGTCCTGCTTGTCCATGTCATTGGGCGACACGTGCAGTTCGCGCCGCCCCAGTTCGGCCGTCGCCGCGCCCAGCCAGTGCAGCGCGGTTATCGCGGTGAAGGGATCGTTGATGCCGGGCGACAAGGCGCGCAGCGCGATTTCGACAAGCTCGTCGATGAGGAAGCGCAAGTCCTGCTGGGGCGTGCGCAGGCCGGTCAGGACGAAACAGTCGCGGATCGCATCGGCGCAGGCATCGTCGCATTCGCCGCCCGAAAACCGTGCCAGCGGGACCAGCGGGTGCACGAAATCACCTGCTTCCTGCAACAGAACGATCCGTCCTTCGAACTTGGCCGCGGTATCGTCGAGGCCGTCGAAGTCGATCACCTCGATATAGCCGCTGCGCTTCGCGGTAACCTGCTTGCCATCGGGCAGATCCGCTTCGTTCGCGTCTCCGCCTTCTTTCGGAAAGCGGCTCTTGATCTGCGCGATCAGGCGGCGGCCGATGTTTTCGAGTACCTTGTTGATGCGGATCTTGGAGGGGATATGGTTGAGAAAGAAGACCAGCACCGCGACCGAGACCAGCATCAGCCCCGTCGCGACCAGCAGCGACACTTGCGGGACGAAGCCGGGAATGTCGCTCGCGATCGCGCCTTTCAGCGTCGTGGCCTGCTCGTCCTCGTGTCTCACGACGCGCAGGATCATGATTGCATAGACGAAAGTGCCGATGAACGTGGCGAGCGACAGCTGATTGCCGCGATCCTCCATGAAATTGGTAAGGAGGCGCGGGCCGTAGGTGCCGCTGGCATAGGCAACGGCGGCGATGGTGATCGAGAATACCGTCGCAGCGACCCCGATCATCGAGCCTGCGATTACCTGCAGCATCGTCGTCGCCCCGCCCGGCCGCGCAGGGGCCAGCGCACTGTTTGAGGACAGCCAGTCCGAAGCCCCGTTCCGGTCGAGCCAGACGGTGAACAGCGAGAGACAGAAAGCGAGAATGCAGAACGTCGCAGGCCAGAACCAATAGCTGGCGTTGATGCGGTTCCAGATCGTCAGAAGGCGCGCGGTCATCGCCGCTCTAACGCGCAAATGCGAGGTTGGTGCTTAGGGCACTGCACTCGCTCACATCACGCCCGACCCAGGTCGCCCTTGCCGATTGTGCCCGATGCCATCTCGATCATCCTGTCGAGGCTCTGCTTCGCCTTCAGGCGCAGGCCTTCCTCGATCTCGATGCGCGGTTCGAGGTCGCGCAGCGCGATGTAGAGCTTTTCCATCGTGTTCAAGGCCATGTAGGGGCAGATGTTGCAGTTGCAGTTGCCGTCCGCCCCCGGCGCGCCGATGAAAGTCTTTTCGGGGATGGCCTTTTCCATCTGGTGGATGATGTGCGGCTCGGTCGCGACGATCAGTTTGTCGCCTTCCATCGTTTTCGCAAACTGCAGGATGCCGCTGGTCGACCCGACGTAATCGGCATGGTCGATGATGTGCGGCGGGCATTCCGGGTGCGCGGCGATGGGCGCTTCGGGATGCTGTTCCTTGAGTTTCAGCAGCTCGGTTTCGGAAAACGCCTCGTGCACGATGCAAACGCCCGGCCACAGCAGCATGTCGCGGTTGAACTTGCGGTTGAGGTATCCGCCAAGGTGCCGGTCGGGGCCGAAGATAATCGGCTGGTCTTCCGGGATCTGGGCCAGGATCGTCTCTGCACTGGAGGAGGTGACGATCACGTCGGAGAGCGCTTTCACCTCGGTGCTGCAGTTGATGTAGGTGAGCGCGATGTGATCGGGATGCGCTTCGCGGAAAGCCTTGAACTTTTCGGGCGGGCAGGAATCCTCAAGGCTGCAGCCTGCGTCGAGATCGGGCAGGACCACGATCTTTTCGGGGCTTAGGATCTTGGCGGTGTCGGCCATGAACTTCACGCCGCAGAACGCGATCACGTCGGCATCGGTGGCCGCCGCCTTCTTCGACAGTTCCAGCGAATCGCCAACAAAGTCGGCAATGTCCTGTAGTTCCGGTTTTTGGTAATAGTGCGCGAGGATGACCGCGTTGCGTTCCTTGCGAAGCTTCTCGATCTCTTCGCGAAGGTCGAGGCCGGTGAGGTTTTCGTGCGCGGTCATTTCAAGGGTTCTCCATTCCTGCACTTGCAGATGGCCTGCGCCGGGTTGGAGTTCAAGCGATTACATCGCAAATTACAGGGTGAAGCCGGGCGGCAGGAAGGCCTCCATCGGACGTTCGGCCCCCGGCGTTCCGGCGATGAGCTGTTGGGTGAGTGAAATGCCCAGCGGGCTGACCGCGACAAGGTCTGCGATCACCTGCATCACGATGATCGCGCCCGCGCCCCAGAACCACGCCGGATGGACGTGCCCGCGCCTGCGCTTGTCGTAGATCATGCCCACCACCGGAAAGGCGAGGACGACAAGCATCATGAGGTGCCACGCATAAGGGATCAGCAGCGGCATCGGCATGATGCGCCCGAAGCCGGGGTTCGACAGCAGCGCAAAGCCGCAAAGCATCAACCGCCGGTGCCAGCCGGTGTGGCGGCGCACCCTGAGCGCCGAGAACGTCAGGATCGCAAACAGCGTCAGCCCGCCGATGTTGGAGAACAGGAAGATGTTCTGCGCAAAGAAGAACGGCCCGCCGGTGCGGCGCAGGACGACGACCATGATCGTGATGCCGAGCGCGACCATCAACGGCACCCAGAAGACGCTGATCATGCCCAGCGTTCGGTGGAGCGCCACGTTGCCGCGGGTGATCAGCACGTTCTGCGCCATGAACAGCGCCACCCATGCGAAGAATACCACGCCGTGCAGGTGATAGGGCAGCGGGACGTTGAAGGTGGAACGACCTGCCGCAAGCTGGATCACGAAGCCCGCGACAATGCCGAGCGAAATGATGCTCGACAGGATCAGGAAAAAGCGGCGTTCGCTGTCGACGCGCGCGGGTTCTTCGAATGTCGTGGCCACGGCCTACCCCCTTTGATGTCCCCGGCGCGGCAGATTAGCCGTTCGGGGCGGGGAGGCAATCGTGTATCGAATTGCCATCGACCGTATAGGCGGGAAGATTAAGCCCGCACGAGCCCCCAGCCTTCGCCGGTATCCTTCACCACGTCGCGGTTTTCGAGGTCGAGCAGGTGGGCCAGCACCGACTGGCCTGCCGCCGGAACAAGGCGCGGGTCGAGTCCGACGTACATCTTCGCGACCATGTCGGGAATGACGGCCGGACCGTCTGCAAGATGCTTCAGGATCTGGCGCTCACGCTGGCGGCGGTGGCCGATCATGCCGCGTACCAGCTGCTGCGGTTTTTCGACGGCGGCGCCGTGCGCGGGGTAATAGACGCGGTCCGCGCGCTCGTAGATCTTTTCCATCGAGGCCATGTAGTCGGCCATGTTACCGTCGGGCGGCACGACCACGGTGGTGGACCACCCCATCACGTGATCGCCGGTGAACAGCGCCTTCGTCTCTTCCAGTTCGAAGCAAAGGTGGTTCGAGGTGTGGCCAGGGGTCGCCACGGCGGTCAGCGTCCAGCCCTCGCCGGTGATGCTCTCGCCATCGCTCAGCACGCGGTCGGGCGTGTAGGACTGGTCGAAAGGCGCATCGGCGCGGGGAATGTCGCTTTCGATGACAAGCGGCGCGCAGCCGATTATCGGCGCTCCGGTCACCGCCTTCAACGGATCGGCGGCGGGCGAATGGTCGCGGTGGGTGTGGGTGCACATGATCGCGACGACTTTCGCACCGCCGATCGCGGCGACGAGCGCTGCGATATGGTCCGGATCGTCGGGGCCGGGATCGATGACGGCAAGCTCCGCGTCGGTTCCGACAAGGTAGGTCTGCGTGCCCGTATAGGTAAAGGGGGAAGGATTGGGCGCGAGCACGCGGCGCACCAGCGGCTCCAGTTCCTCGACCAGACCCGTGGGCATCTCGATTGCAGGCTTTTCAGTCATGTCAGGCGATATGGGGTGCAGGGGCCGATGTGTCGAGCCGCGCTCAGCCAGAACAGGCCTTGCAGGCAGGGTCCTTGGTGACATTGATCGTGCGCATCGAAGGCTTAAGGCCGTCGATCAGCACCAGCTGCCCCCACTGCGGATCGCCCAGCGTGGACACGCCATCGAGCAGAACGCGTAAGCCCTGCATCACGCCCATCGTAGCCGCCATGCCGACAAAGGCCCCCAAAACACCCTGCTCGGCGCAAGTGTCGCAATCGTCCGCATCGAAAGCATCGCCGACCCAGCAGCGGTAGCAGGCGTGCCCCGCTCGGTGCCCGGCGAAGTTCGCGACCTGCCCCTGGAACCGCCCGACCGCAACGCTCGTCAGCGGAACGCCCTCGGCCACGCAGGCATCGGACACGGCAAGGCGCGTGGCGAAGTTGTCGCAGCCGTCGAGGACCAGATCGGCCCCTGCCACGATGGCGCGGGCGTTCCCGGCATCGATCCGCGTGTTCATCGCGGTCACGTCGATGGCAGGATCGAACGCGCGGGCCCAATATGCCGCGCGCGACGCTTTCGAGGCACCGATGTCGTCGTGGGTGAAGATCGTCTGGCGCTGCAGGTTGCTGACGTGGACTTCGTCCGAATCGACGATGGTCAGTTTTCCGACGCCCGCCGCGGCCATGTACTGCAGCGCCGGCGATCCGACCCCGCCCGCGCCGATCAGGACGACGTGCGATGCGGCAAGCCGCGCCTGTCCCGCCCCGCCGATCTCGGGAAGGACGATATGCCGCGCAAAACGCTCCAGCCTGTCATGTTCCAGCATGGCGCGTTCCTTGCCCTTGCGCGCGCCTACGGGCAAGGGGGATCGCACGGTATCGGCGGCGCCTTGTCGGCGTCAGGCCCCTGCAGGCGGCTGATTGCTTGACGATTCGCACTATGGCCGCTATGCGCCGCGCTTTCTTGCGGGATTGTGCTGCCAAGGCACGCGTTTCTGCACGGGATTTTAGCACCCGAATCGGTTCTGGATCGCTGCTTGTCGGCGCAGGGCCTGCACGGGAAGCACGAACAGGTTGAACAGCAATTCGCCGCAACTGGACGCGGCAGCATAAGGATCGAGCATGGCCAATACGCCGCAAGCCCGCAAGCGCATCCGCCGCAACGAGCGTCGCGCCGAAATCAACGGCAACCGCATGAGCCGTATCCGCACTTACGTGAAGCAGGTCGAAACTGCGATCGAAAGCGGCGACAAGGACGCGGCCAAGACTGCCCTCAGCAATGCGCAGCCCGAACTGGCTCGCGGCGTTGCCCGCGGCGTGATGCACAAGAACACCGCGTCGCGTAAGCTTTCGCGACTCACCAAGCGCGTCGCCGCGCTCGGTTAATCCGAAGGGCGATTCGGGTGGCTTGCCGAGGCATGCCGCCCACCGCTGGTACGAAAAGGGCCGTCCGGGTTTCCGGCGGCCCTTTTTGTTGCACTGCAGCATATCACGGATAATCGTGCCGCATTTGCGGTAAACCCACGGATATCCCGCGATTCGTAATGTACGTCTTGCGAAAATCGTGGCTTTTCAGACGCTTGATTTGGGACTGAAGCGTTTCTGCGGGCTTGGCCGAGTCAAGCGTCATTATTTCAATTTTTTTACGTCACAACCCTTGCTCGTTCGCCATCCACAGCCCTACAAAATGAGTCGTCGGGCATTGGTCGTGACCGGCATCATTTAACAGCACGATTACTTGTCTCCTGCCGAAGGGGGTTCGGCGGACGACGCTCGACTTTTGTCTGGCGTCGGGGGACTTATATGAGTGGTATGGACGGAGGCACAGGACGCATGACACGGACGGGGGGTTTCGGCTCGCTGGCGGGGCGTACGCCAGAAAAGGACAAGGCGAGCGAGATGTTCGAGGAAGAGCGTGAGGCACTTGCAGCCGATTGGTCGGATATTTGTACGGGTCTGAAAAAGGACCTTGGTCACCAGCTCTATTCGCAGTGGATTCGCCCGATCGAACTGGGCTCGTTCTGCCAGGAAACCGGCACGCTGGATCTTTTCCTGCCGACCGAGTTTTCCGCCAACTGGGTTAACGATCGTTTCGCCGATCGTCTCTCGCTGGCATGGAAGATCGCGCGCAGCGAAGTCCGCAATGTCCGTGTCTCGGTCCACCCCGGTCGCCGCAAGATGGTCGACCTGCGCGTTGGCCCCGCCGCTGCCAACGATCACGTTCCCCCGCCCAGCCCCGTCGAGGCCATCACCGAGATGGGTTCGGCAGGTCTCGATCCCTCGCTGACGTTCACCACTTTCGTCACCGGTGAAGGCAACGTGCTGGCCTACAACGCCGCGCAGCGCATGGCCGCCACCGAAGCTCCGCAGTTCTCGCCGCTCTACCTCAAGGCCGCGACCGGTCAGGGCAAGACGCACCTGCTGCATGCGATCGGCCACCAGTTCGCCGCCGCCAAGGCCGGCGCACGGATCTTCTACTGCTCGGCCGAGCGTTTCATGGTCGAGTTCGTGCAGGCTCTGCGCCAGAACCAGATGATCGAGTTCAAGGCGCGCCTGCGCGGCTTCGACATGCTTCTGGTCGACGATATCCAGTTCATCATCGGCAAGGCTTCCGCGCAGGAAGAACTGCTCTACACGATCGATGCCCTGCTGCAGGAAGGCAAGCGCCTCGCCTTTGCCGCCGACCGCGCGCCGCAGGCGCTGGACGGCGTCGAACCGCGCCTGCTTTCGCGCCTGTCGATGGGTCTTGTCGCGGACATTCAGCCCGCCGACATCGATCTGCGCCGCAAGATCCTTGAACACCGCCTGACGCGCTTCACCAGCAGCGACGTGCCCGACGACGTGATCGAGTTCCTGGCCCGCACGATCAGCCGCAATGTGCGCGAGCTGGTCGGCGGTCTCAACAAGCTGATCGCCTATGCCCAGCTCACCGGCCAACCGGTGTCCCTTCAACTGGCCGAAGAACAGCTGACCGACATCTTGTCGGCCAACCGTCGCCGCATCACGATCGACGAGATCCAGCGTACGGTCTGCCAGTTCTACCGGCTCGACCGCAGCGAAATGGCATCGAAGCGCCGCGCCCGCGCCGTCGTGCGTCCGCGTCAGGTCGCGATGTATCTCGCCAAGGTGCTGACGCCGCGTTCGTACCCCGAGATCGGCCGCAAGTTCGGCGGGCGCGATCACTCGACCGTGATCCACGCGGTCCGCCTGATCGAGGACCTGCGCACCCGCGATGCCGACATGGACGGCGACGTGCGCAGCCTCCTGCGCCAGCTGGAAAGCTGAGGCTCTACCGGGCCTTCACCCCTTCCGGGCATCGCCACTGATCCCTATCTGGACCCGCGATGCCCGAATTACCTGAAGTCGAAACCACCGTCCGCGGTCTTGCCCAATATCTCGAGGGTGAGACCGTGACGCGCGTTCAGCTCAATCGTTCGGACCTGCGCCGCCCGTTCCCGCCCCAACTCGTCCAGATGATGACGGGCGCGAAAGTCGAACGGCTGGGGCGGCGGGCGAAATACGGCCTCGTCGATCTGGATTGCGGGCAGACGATGATCTTCCACCTCGGCATGAGCGGGCGCTGGCGGATCGATCCCGAGGAACTGGGCAAGCACGATCACCTCGTGCTGGAAACGAAGGCGGGGCACGTCCTTGCCCTTAACGACGCGCGCCGGTTCGGCTCGGTGGACCTGTGGGATACGAACGATCTCGACCGCTTCGCCCCTTTTACCGAGATGGGGCCTGAGCCGCTGGGCGAAGACCTGACGGCAAAGCATCTCGCCGATGCCTTTGCGGGGCGCGTCTCGCCGGTGAAAGTCCTGCTGCTCGACCAGCGCATCGTCGCGGGGCTGGGCAACATCTACGTCTGTGAAGCCTTGCACCGCGCGGGCATCCGCCCCGACAAGGCCGCGGGCAAAGTCTCTTATGGCAAGCTCAAGCTGCTCGTCCCCGCGATCCGCGAGGTCCTCCTCGAATCGATCGCCGCAGGAGGCTCCTCTATGCGCGATTATGCCAGGCCCGATGGTGAGCTCGGCTATTTCGCAACGCAGTGGCGGGTCTATGGCCGCGAGGGAGAGCCGTGCCATTGCGGCGGCACTGTCGAACGCATCGTGCAGGGCGGGCGCAGCACCTTCTTCTGCCGCCGCTGCCAACGCTAGGAACCGGCCCGCTGCCCACAAGTTGCTTTTCTCTGAGGCCATCCAGCCCTAGAGGCTTGTGACATGAACGAACCCGTCAATTCGCCGTCGACCGTCTCCTTCGGTTACGAGGACATCGATGCCAGGGAAAAGACCGCCCGCGTAGGCGAGGTCTTCTCCGCCGTCGCGCGCAAGTACGACGTGATGAACGACGCGATGTCGGGCGGGATGCACCGGCTCTGGAAGGACCGCTTCGTGCGCCGGGTGAAACCGCGCAGCGGTGAACAGATCCTCGACATGGCGGGCGGCACCGGCGACATCGCCTTCCGCATGGAAGCGCGCGGCGCGCAGATTACCGTGTCGGACATCAACCAGGAAATGCTCGACGTCGGGCTTGAACGCGCAGTCAAGCGCGGGATCGACACGCTGGTCTGGTCTCGCCAGAACGCGGAGGAGCTGACTTTCGCGGACAAGTCGTTCGATGCCTATACGATCGCGTTCGGCATCCGGAACGTGACTCATATCGACAAGGCCCTGGCCGAGGCATACCGCGTCCTGCGCCGCGGGGGCCGGTTCTACTGCCTTGAATTCTCGACGACCGAATGGCCGGGCTTCAAGGAAGTCTACGACACCTATTCGCACAAGCTGGTGCCGAGGATCGGGCAGGCCATCGCGGGCGATGCCGATTCCTACCGCTACCTGATCGAATCGATCCGCCGGTTTCCGACGATGCCGGAATTCGAGAAGATGATCCGCGAGGCCGGTTTCACGCAGACGAAGGTGGAGCCGATCATGGGCGGCCTCGTCGCGATCCATTCCGGCTGGAAGGTCTGAAGCACTCTTCATGACCCGCCATTCGACGCATATCTTCCGGCTCCTGAAATGGGGGCGCATCCTGGCCCGTCACGGCGCGCTGCGCCCGATCGAGCAGAACCCTAACACGCCCGAACAGGTCCGCCGCCTTTGCAAGCTGGCGCGGTTCGGCACGGTGCAGCCCAAGGAGCCCGACTTCGCCGGCGCCTTCCGCGCCATCGGCCCTGCCGCGATCAAGCTGGGCCAGACCCTGGCGACCCGCCCCGACATCGTGGGCGAGGATGCGGCGCGCAACCTTTTGTCGCTGCAGGATTCGCTGCCGCCTGTAGATTTCGACGAAATCGCAAAGGCTATCGAGCGTAGCTTCGAGCGCCCCATCGACAGCCTCTACGAGCATATCGACCCCGTGCCCGTCGGCGCGGCCTCGATCGCGCAGGTGCACAAGGCGGTCACGACCGATGGCCGGACGGTCGCGGTCAAGGTCCTGCGCCCCGGCATCCGCGAACAGTTCGCTCGCGATATCGAGACGTACGAGTGGGCCGCCGCGCACCTCGAAGGGCTGGGCGGAGAGGCGAAGCGCCTGCGTCCGCGGCTCGTTATTGCGAACTTCAAGCGCTGGACCCTGCGAGAACTGGACCTTCGGCGCGAGGCGGCCTCGGCCTCCGAACTGGCAGAGGCGATGCACGCCGTGCCGGGTTATTGCATTCCCTCGGTCGACTGGGACCGGACAAACGGGCGCGTGATGACGATCGAGTGGATCGACGGCATCAAGATTTCGAACCACGAAGCGCTGGCAGAGGCGGGGCACGATCTGCCTTCGATCGCGCAGCGGCTGGTACTCGCCTTCCTGCGGCAGGCGATCAGCGCGGGTTTCTTCCATGCCGACATGCACCAGGGGAACCTGTTCGTTCGCGCCGACGGCACGATCGTCGCCATCGATTTCGGCATCATGGGCCGCATCGACCGGCGTGCGCGGGCCTGGCTGGCGGAAATCCTCTATGGCCTGACGACGGGTAATTATCGCCGCGTCGCCGAAATCCATTTCGAGGCGCAATACGTGCCGAGCTATCACAACGTCGACGAATTCGCGACGGCCCTGCGCGCCGTGGGCGAACCGATGCGCGGCAAGCCGGTGAGCGAGCTTTCGGTCGGCCAGATGCTCGACGGGCTGTTCGCGATCACGCGCGATTTCGACATGCAGACACAGCCGCACCTGCTGTTGCTGCAAAAGACGATGGTCATGGTCGAAGGCATCGCGACGCAGCTCGACCCCTCGATCAACTTGTGGGACACCGCTGCGCCATACGTGCGCGAATGGATCCGCGACGAACTGGGGCCCGAAGCGGCGATTGCCGACCGTATCCGCACCGATACCGAAACGCTGCTGCGCATCCCAGACCTGATCCGCCGGATCGAGGACCGCTTCCCGCCCAAGGGCGGCGCACCCGAACCGCCGCCGCTGACCGACATCGAACTGATCTGGGAACGAAAGGAGCGGCAGCCGGGCAGCGAATCCATCCTGCCTTACCTGCTTTCCGCCTTCCTCGGCGCGGGCGCCGTCTATGGCGCGATGCTGGCCGGCCTTTTGGGATAGAGCGGTTTTGCAGGGGGGCATTTCGTTACTGGAAGACAGCCCGCTGCGCCGCCTGCAGCGCATGGCGGCTGTCGTGGTGGCAGTCGTGCTTCTCGCGCTTGCGGTCTTTTCTGCCATTCCGGCGCAGCCCCAAGGCTCCGCACCTCCCGCCTCTGCCGATAATCGGGGCATCGGGGACGATGCGCTATACCGCCTGATCGCGGGGCGCGTGGCGTCGGGTGAAGGCTATTACGAAGCGGTCGTTGCCGAACACCGTGCCAACAACTATCCGCTCAAGCCCTTCTTCACCGTGCGTCAGCCCGCGCTGGCCTGGGCCTTTGCGCTGGTGGGCGAAAAGGGGTTGAAGATCATCCTTCTCGCGCTCTTCATCGGCTGCGCCGTCATGCTGCCCAAGGCCCTGGCGCGCACTTCGGGCGAGGGCATCGGGATATTGGCAATGGTGCTGGCCGTCGCGGTCGTCGCGGCGGGGCCGGGGGTGATGTTCCATGACTTGTGGGCAGGCGTGCTGCTGACGCTGGCGCTGGCCGTTCGCAAGCCCGACCGGATCTGGCTCTCGCTGCTTTGCGCGCTGGCGGCGCTGCTGATCCGCGAAACGGCGCTGCCGGCCGTGCTGCTATGGGCAGCGCTTGCGCTGGTCATGCGGCGCTGGCGCGAACTGGCGGGCGTGGTCGCGGTGCTGGCGGTTTTCGCGGTGGCCCTGACGCTTCACGCCAATGCGGTCATGGCAGTGACCACGGCGGCCGATCCGGCCTCGCAAGGGTGGTCGGGCTTTGCAGGGCCGGCGCTGTTCGTGGCCGGTATTCGCCAGTCCACCGCACTCTATTTCCTGCCGCTCTGGCTGGCGGGGCCGGTGGTCGTGCTGGCGCTTTTCGGGTTTCTGGCGCGAGGGCAGGCGGCCGGCATCTACGCATTCCTCTGGCTGATCGGGCTGGCGGCGATGATCGCGCTCTTCGCCCGGCCCGAGAACTGGTACTGGGCGACGCTGGGCTTGCCGCTGACACTGGCGGGGCTTGCCTTCGTGCCGCGCGGGCTGGGCGATCTGGTCTCGGCCTTGCGGGGTCGGGGCGAAACGTCCATGGAATCGGCCTGATGGCCAAGAAAATACTCCTCATCGTCGGCGGCGGCATCGCGGCCTACAAAGCCTGCGAACTCGTGCGCCTGATCCGCAAGGACGGGGGCGAGGTGACTTGCGTGCTGACAGAGGGGGGCGCGAAGTTCGTGACCGCCATGACGCTCGCGGCCTTGAGCGAGAACGCGGTGCACACCACGCTCTGGGACCTGAAGAATGAGGCCGAGATGGGCCATATCCAGCTTAGCCGTGAGGCCGATCTCGTGGTTGTCTGCCCGGCGACTGCGGACCTTTTGGCGCGCATGGCGCAAGGCGTGGCCGACGACATGGCAACGACGCTTCTGCTCGCCACTGACAAGCCGGTCATGGCCGTCCCCGCGATGAACGTGAAGATGTGGGAGCATCCTGCAACCCGCCGCAACGTCGCGCGCCTGCGCGAAGACGGGGTGACGGTGATGGAGCCCGACGAAGGCGCGATGGCATGCGGCGAATACGGTCCGGGCCGCTTGCCGGAGCCCGAGGCGATCATGGCCGCGATCCGCAATTTCGGCAGCATCGATCCGCTTGCAGGCCAGCCCGACTTCGCCGGCGAAATGCACCGCGACCTTTACGGCAAGCACGTCCTCGTCACCGCGGGCCCGACGCATGAGCCGATCGATCCGGTCCGCTACATCGCCAACCGGTCCAGCGGGAAGCAGGGGTTTGCCATTGCCGCCGCCGCCGCCGCCGCAGGGGCACGGGTGACGCTGGTGGCGGGGCCGGTGAACCTGGAAACGCCGCAGGGGGTGGACCGGGTCGACGTCGAATCGGCGCGCGAGATGCTGGCCGCGGTCGAGGCTGCGCTGCCTGCCGATGTCGCCATCATGGTCGCTGCTGTTGCCGACTGGCGCGCAGCCGACGCGGCGGATCAGAAGATCAAGAAGGACGGATCGGGCGAAGTGCCACCGCTGGCGCTGGCTGAAAATCCCGACATCCTTGCCACGCTGGCGAAATCGCCGCAGCGCCCCGGCCTGCTGGTGGGCTTTGCCGCAGAGACCGAGAACGTCGTCGCCCACGCCTCTGCAAAGCGCGAGCGCAAGGACGCGGACTGGATCGTTGCCAACGACGTGTCGGGCGACGTCATGGGCGGCGATGCAAATACCGTTCACATCGTGACGAAAGCCGGCACGACCAGCCTTGAGACGATGCCCAAGGCCCGCGTCGCAGCCGCATTGATAGACAGGATTGCCGATGAAATCGCATGAACGTGTTCCCGTTCCGGTCAAGCGACTGGACGGCAATGACGACTTGCCGCTGCCCAGCTACGCCACCGAAGGCGCGGCGGGCATGGACGTGGTGTCGAACGAGGAGCGCATCCTGAACCCCGGGGACCGCGCGGCGGTGGCGACCGGCCTCGCGGTGGCGATTCCCGAGGGATATGAAATCCAGATCCGTCCGCGATCGGGCCTTGCGCTGAAACACGGGATTACGGTGCCCAATACGCCCGGAACGATCGATTCCGACTATCGCGGAGAATTGAAGGTCATCCTGATCAACCACGGGCTTGAGCCGTACAAGATCCGCCGTGGCGATCGTATTGCACAGGCAGTGCTGAGCCCGGTGGTCATGGCCAGCTGGCTCGAAGTCCACGAACTGGACAAGACCGTGCGCGGCGAGGGCGGCTTCGGGTCGACCGGCTTCGGCGAGGCAGAGGTCGAGCCGATCCGCAAGGACTGACCTTATCGATACAAACCAAAAAACCGGGCGCGCCCATCGAAGGGTGCGCCCGGCCTTTTTTGTTTCAGCCCTGATGCCAGGCGTCAGTCGACGACCTTCACCTTCTTCTCGCGGTCTTCCGGCGCGATCGAGATGCGCAACGTTTCGCCCGAGTGGCCGGGGAAATCGGTGAACATCGCGTCGACCAGGTTCGGCACGAGGTACTGCAGACGGTTCGAGCGCGAGACCGCTTCGGCCTTGCCTTCGAACAGGCGTTCGCCATCGGCGCGGCGTTCGATCTTCATGTCGATGCCGCTGGTGTAGATGGTGTAGCTACGCACGTCCGGACCGCTGTCGAAGAACGGATCGTACCAGCCGTAGCCCCATGCCGAGCGGCGATAGCTGAACGGGCGGTAGTAGCCGTAGCCACGATACCAAGGGTCATAGAACGGGTCGCGGCGCGCAAAACCGGTGGTGACCACCTTTTCGCGGCCATTGTCGACGCCATAGTCGAAACGGACCAGCAGGTCGGCGGCTTCGGGAGCTGCCTGCGTATAGCCGAGCTGCGACATTTCGGCCTCGACGTAGTCCGCATACTGAGCGAACTCGAGCCCGCCGGCGAGCGCCGGATCGTCGGCCACGACCGCGAAGGTCATGCCCTGAGGTGCCGGAAGCTGCGTCTGGAAACGCGAAACGTCGGCATTGAACGGGGTCGCGCACGCGGCAAGCCCGGCTACCAGCAGCGGTGCCGCGGCCAGCTTCAGCGCGCGCTTGGCGTTGAACTTCATCTCAATCCCTCCAAAAAAACTCGCGTGCAAAACGGCTTCGTACCGCACCCGATTCGGGCAGTGCATCGCATATCATGCACGCCTTATGGGCCTTTGGCCATGAACCGGGTTTGAATATTGCGCTTAACATTTGTGCTAAACGCAATGCTTCTGAAGGGCTTATCGCGTGGCCGCAGTCAAAAGGTGTATCAGCGCAGCAGACCGAGCGCGTCGTAAGTCTTCGACAGCGTGCCCGCCGCCGCATCGCGCGCCTTGGCAGCGCCGGTGGCAAGCTGGCGGTCAAGTTCGGGCGTGTCCTGCTTCAACTCGTTGAAACGCTCGGAAATGGGGCGCAGCGTGTCGACCAGCAGTTCGCCCAGCGCGGGCTTGAACTGGCCGAACCCTTCGCCGCCATGGTCGCGCAGCACTTCGGCCACTGACTGGCCCGACAGGGCGCCGTAGATCGAAACCAGGTTCTTGGCCTCGGCTCGGCCTTCCAGACCCGCTTCTTCGGACGGCAGCGGTTCGGGGTCGGTCTTGGCCTTCTTGATTTTCTTCATGACCGTGTCGGCATCGTCCGACAGGTTCACGCGGCTCATCTCAGACGGGTCCGACTTGCTCATCTTGGCGGTGCCGTCGCGCAAGGACATGATGCGCGCGGCCTCTGGCGGGATGAAGGGTTCGGGCAGGGTGAAGACGGGCGCGTCTTCATCACAGAAGTCGTTGTTGAACTTCTGCGCGATGTCGCGGGCCAGCTCGAGGTGCTGCTTCTGGTCGTCGCCCACGGGAACGTGGGTCGCCTGGTAGAGCAGGACGTCGGCCGCCTGCAGCACCGGATAAGTGAACAGCGCGACGCTGGCCCCTTCGCGGTTCTTGCCCGACTTGTCCTTGAACTGGGTCATGCGGTTCAGCCAGCCCATGCGGGCCGTGCCGTTAAGCAGCCATTGCAGTTCTGAATGGGCAGGGACCTGCGCCTGGTTGAACAGGACCGACTTTGTCGTATCGACCCCGCAGGCCAGCAACGCGGCGGCCATCTCGCGGGTATTCGCGGTCAGCTCCGCCGGGGTGTGCGGCATCGAGATCGCGTGAAGGTCGGCAAGGAAGAAGAAACACTCGCCGCCCGTATCGGCCACTTGGTCCTGCATCCGCACCCAGTTGCGGATCGCGCCGAGGTAGTTGCCGAGGTGCAGGTTGCCGGTGGGCTGGATGCCCGAAACGATGCGCATTTCTCTCTCTTCTTATTCCGAAAGGTTTACCGGCTGGGCCGGACGCTTGCGCCGTAGCTGCGCGACAAGGTCCTTGTCGAGGGCGCCGAGGACCCATGCTGCGACGAAGAACGTGATCAGCCCCGCGCCGACCAGCACGCCCAGCGACCAGATCCTTTCGATCACGTTGCCGCCATAACGGTCCGCCATCAACGGGACGAGCCAGTAGAGCACGCCGCCCATCGCTGCGGAGGCCAGGATCTGACGCGCGATTCGTCCCGCCAATTTGCCGGTAAAGTGGAACCACCCGCGCATCTGGAGCAATGCGTAGAGCACGATCATGTTGAGCGTTGCGGTAAATGCCGTCGCCCCTGCCAGTCCGACGATGCCGTAACGCGGCACGACGTAGAAATTGATCGCGATGTTGATCGCCAGCACCGTGGCGGCGACATAGACCGGCGTGCGGGTATCCTCGCGGCTGAAGAAGGCGGGCTGGAACACCTTGACCAGCACGTAGGCCGGCAGGCCCATGACCAGCGCGATGACGATATTGCCCATGACGAGCCCGTCCTCCGGCGTCATCTTTCCGCCGACGAAGAACGCCGTGGTGAAGGCCGGCGCGCAGATGGCAAGCGCCACGGCAGCGGGCAGGGTCAGCAGCGTACCGACTTCGACCGCGTTCGCCTGAAGCCGCTGCGCCTCGCGCTTGTCGCCCGTCTGGATATGGCGGGCCAGCATCGGCAGGATCGCGGTGCCAAGGGCGATGCCGACGATGCCCAGCGGCATCTGGTTCAGCCTGTCGGCCAGCTTCAGCAGCGTGAGCGAGCCCTGCGGCAGCGTGGTGGCGAAGAACGTGTCGACGAACTGGCTGATCTGGTAGACGCCCGCGCCGAAAGTGGCCGGAAGGATCAGCATGCCCAGCCGCTTGATTTCGGGCGTGATCTTCGGCGTCGTGATGCGTAGCCGCACCCCTTCGCGCCGGGTCGCCCACCACATGTAGGCCAGCTGCGCCATGCCCGCGACGGGGACCGATATGGCCAGCGCCGTCGCAATATCGGCATCGCTGCCGCCGTGGTGCCCGATCCAGTATCCCGCGCCCAGTCCGCTGATCAGCACGATGTTGAGCAGGACCGGTACGAAGGCGCCCGGCGCAAAGCGCGAGCGGGCATTGAGCAGGCCCGACAGCATGGCGACAAGGCTGACGAGGCCGAGATAGGGGAACGTGATGCGCGACAGCATCACCGACAGTTCGAACTTGCCCGGTACTTCGCGGTATTCGCCCGCCAGAAGCCAGACGATACCCGGCATCGCGATCATCGCGATCGCGGAAAAGCCGAGCAGGACCCAGACGAAGATCGCCAGCACGTCCTGCGCGAAGTGGTTTGCGCCTTCTTCCCCCGCTTCGCCGTCGTGCAGGCGGCGCGAATACATCGGCACGAAGGCTACGGAAAACGCGCCCTCTGCGAACAGCCGGCGGAAAGTGTTGGGCAGGATGAAGGCCAGCTGGAACGCGTCGGCGGCCAGTCCGGCGCCAAGGACGCGGGCCAGCAGCATGTCCCGCGCAAAGCCGAAAACACGGCTGAGCGCGGTAAGGCCACCAATGGTGCCGACGTTTCTGACGAGGCTCATGCGACCAGCCGCGCCGTCAGTCGTTTGACGCTCAGGCCTCGCCCATGGGGGCGGCGGGGTTTTCGCCCTGTGCCTGGCGCTGCTGGAGCTGCTGGAAGTAGATGCCCTGGAAATCGATGGGATCGAGCAGCATCGGCGGGAAGCCTGCATCGCGGACCGCGTCGGCGACAATGCGGCGCGCGAACGGGAAGATGATGCGGGGCGCTTCGGCGTAAAGGAACATGTGGCCCTGTTCGGCCGGGACGTTTCGCATGCCGATCAACCCGCCATAGGCGAGATCGACGATGTAGAGCGTGCCCTGTTCGGCCTTGGCCGTAACGGTGATCTTGAGGATGACCTCGTGGACTTCGCCTTCGACCGGGGTCGAGTTGATGTTGAACTGCACGTCGACGTTCGGCTGACCCGGAAACTGGTACGACTTTGGCGCGTTCGGATTCTCGACCGAGAGATCTTTGATATACTGCGAGATAAGGCCGATCGCGGGCTGGTTGTCCGCACCGTTGGGCTGGTTCGCGTCGGCGTTGCCGCCAAGATCGGTGATGATATTGCCTTCGTCGGCCATGATGTCTTTCGCTTTATGAAACAGGAAACGGTGCGAGCCGCGGGTGTCGAGGGCATGTTGATCCCGCCCGCGCATGACGGCGGCGAGTAGCACCGGCGCGCGCGCCTCGCAACCGGCCACGCAGTGCAAAAAGGGTAACGACCGGCGGGATACCGAGGGCCATTCGACGGTTGTCGAATTGTGTTTCCTTCCTATTTGGGGCAGGTTCACACTTTATCGCCATAATGGCGTCACACGCACGAAATCGGGACGGGTCCCAGTGATTATTGAAATCGTCATCCTCGCCATGATCGCCGCCTTTCTGGGCTTGCGCCTCTATTCGGTGCTGGGCCGGCGCGCCGAACACGAGGAAGAAACGCTGATGGGGCACATGCCCCGCGCCGCCGAACCGCGTCAGCCCGCGCAGGCCGAACGCACCGGCGAACAGGCTCCTGCCCGCACCGCCGAAGGCGCGCCCGCGCTCGACCGCGTGCTGATCGGCGTTCCCGTCGGCGCGCACCGCGCCGTGCGTGAAATCGCCGCTGCCGACCGCCGCTTCACCCCGATGGCCTTCATCGAGGGTGCGAAGGCTGCCTACGGCATGATTCTCGAGGCATTCTGGAAGGGCGACAAGGAAACCCTGAACCAGCTTTGCGACGACGATGTCTATGCCAGCTTTGCCGCTGCCATCGACGCGCGCGACGAAGCGGGTGAAGTGGTCGAAAACCGCCTGATCCGCATCAACGAGGCCGAGATCACCAGCGCCGATTTCGATTCGCCTATGGCGCGCATCACCGTCCGTTTCGCTGCCGACATTGCGGCAATGACGAAAGACAAGGATGGCAACATGATCGCAGGTTCGCTCGACGATGCGATCGAAAGCCACGACGTCTGGACTTTCAGCCGCAAGGTCACCGCGATGCGACCCGACTGGCTGCTCGACGAAACCGACGAAGGCTGATCCCGTCATCATGGTGAAGTGGGCGCGCCGGATCGCGATCCTTTCCGGCGTGGCCGCTCTTGCCGCCTGCGCCGCCCCTCCGCCTGAGGAAGCGCCGCCGCCACCTGAACCCACGAACGCGGTCGAGGCGGGTCTGACGCCCGGTCCTGCCATATCCACCCTGCCGCTGACGCGTGAGGACGCGGAAGCCGCGCGGCTGTCCTTTGTCGAATCCTGCCCGAAGCTGCTGGCCCGTAACGATAACAGCGGGATCGAGGCTTACTGGACGCCTGCCTGCGAAGCCGCGCGCAAGTGGGGCGGCGATCCGGCAGGCTTTTTTGCCGTCTATTTCGAAACGGCACGGATCGGAACAGGCGAGGCATTTCTGACCGGCTATTTCGAACCGCAGATCGCGGGCGTTCGCGAAAAGCGCGAAGGCTATAACGTCGCGGTCTACGGAATGCCGAGCGACCTGATCCGTGATCCTGAATATACCGGCGAAGGCCGCGGTCCGCAGGGCCGCGTGGACGAGGATGGCGCGTTCGTGCCCTATTACGAGCGGGCCGAGATCATCGCCGGCGCTTTAGACGGCAAGGCGCCCGTCATCGGCTGGGCCAAGGATCCGGTCGATTTCTTTTTTCTGCAGATACAGGGCTCGGGCCAGCTGATCGGGCCTGACGGCGACGTGCTGCGCATCGGTTACGCTGGCCAGAACGGGCGCGAATATGTCGCCATCGGGCGCACCTTGCGCGAACGCGGCGTCTTCGCGCCGGGCGAGGCGACGATGCAGGGGATCGTCGACTGGCTCCACGCCAATCCGGACGAGGCCGACGAGGTCATGAACGACAACAAGTCGTGGGTCTTCTTCAAGGAACTGACTGGCGATGGACCGCTTGGCGCGCTGGGCGTGCCGGTGCGCGGCCATGCCAGCGTCGCCGCCGATCCGAAGTTCATTCCGCTGGGTGCTCCGGTCTTCATCGATGCCGCCGAGGACGTGGCCGACGGATTGTGGATCGCGCAGGACACCGGCGGCGCGATCAAGGGCGCGAACCGGTTCGACACGTTCTGGGGCGCCGGGGCCGAGGCGAAGACGATCGCCGGCGGCATGAGCAGCGATGCCAGCGCGCTGGTCTTCCTGCCGAAGGGAACGCTGGCGCGTCTGACGCAATGAAAGCGCCGCACCCCCGCACGCCCGAAGGGTTGAGTGACGAGGAAGCCGCGCTCTGGGCCAAGGTCGCCGCGACCGTCACGCCTTTCAAGGAACGAATGACACGGCCCGCACCCGTGCCTGCCAAGCCCGTTCCTGTTACCGTCACACCACCGAAAAAGGTGAAGGGCCGCGTGCCCGCGCCGCGTCCGGCTCCGCCGCCGCCACCGCCCGCACCTGCGCCGGCTCCGGGGCTCGATTCACACTGGGACCGGAAGCTGACCGGACGGATGCTTCAGCCCGATTTCACGCTCGACCTGCATGGCCACACGCTGGACCAGGCGCACCGGCGGCTCGACATGGGGCTGGCGCAGGCCAAGGCCATGGGCGCGCGGGTCGTGCTGTTGGTCACTGGCAGGCCGCGTCCGGTGGAGGCAGCAGACAGGGGCGAGCGGCGCGGGGCGATCCGGGCCAAGATCCTCGACTGGCTGGCGGCTGGCCCGCACGGCTCAGACATCGCGGCGGTGCGCAACGCGCAGCGGCGGCATGGCGGGGAAGGCGCGCTATACCTCGTCCTGCGTAGGTCGCGGCAGGAGCGGATTTAGCGTCGCGCCTTGGCGATACCGACGAACACCGCGCCGACGACCAGGAATATCGCGGCAAGCGCAAGGACATTCACACCCAGCATCGGCCAGCCGATCTGCGCCACGTCCAGAAACGGATAAGGGTATTCGCCCGTCACCGCCCCGCGCACCAAGGCATAAGCGGTATAGGCGACGGGCCACGGCAGAACCCAGGCCAGATCGCGCCACACGATACCCGGCGTGCCCCCGAACGCGATCCACCACAGGACGGTCATCGCGGGGATCACGGTATGAAACCCCTGATTGGTCACGGCACCAAGCCCGCTGAAGGTTTGCAGGTTTGCCAGGACCGCGTGGAACACCATGGCGACCATCGCGATGGCCGTGACCAGCGCGAGCATCAACCGGTGCCCCGGCACGCGGCCCAGCGCCATGCGCGCCATGACGATCACCACGGCGCCATTGGTCAGGATCGTGAAGTACCGCGACAGTGCGGTGAAAGCGCCGATCAGCGATCCGTTGTTTTCGGCACTCAGCACGATCTGCAACGCGAATGTGGCAATGCCGATAACGGCAATGGTACCAGCCGAAATTCGGGCTGCGGGCGTGATGCGGTTCATGGGGTGCATGGTCTAACGCGCGGGCCGCAAATGAAAAGGGCGGGACCGGCCCGCGCCAATCCCGCCCCATATTGTCGCTTCGGAAGAGCGGTCAGGCGACCTGCGCCTCGTGCGTCGCTGCGGCCAGCGCGATCTCTTCGGCCGGTTCGGTACGGATCAGGTAGTCGAACGCGGAAAGCGCCGCCTTGGACCCTTCGCCCATGGCGATGACGATCTGCTTGTAGGGCACCGTCGTCGCATCGCCCGCGGCGAAAATGCCGGGGATGTTGGTTGCCGCGCGGCCGTCGATCACGATCTCGCCGTGCTTCGACAGTTCGATGCCGCTGTCCTTCAGCCATTCGGTGTTCGGGACAAGGCCGATCTGGACGAAGACGCCTTCAAGCTCGACGTGATGCTCCTCGCCGCTCTCGCGGTTCTTGTAGGTGAGGCCGTTGACCTTTGAACCGTCACCCGTGATCTCGGTCGTCTGGGCCGAGACGTGGATGTCGACGTTCTTGAACGAGCGCAGCTTGTCCTGCAGCACCTGGTCTGCGCGCAGCTGGCTGTCGAATTCGATCAGGGTGACGTGACCGACGATGTTGGCAAGGTCGATCGCCGCCTCGACGCCGGAATTGCCGCCGCCGATCACCGCGACGCGCTTGCCCTTGAACAGCGGGCCGTCGCAGTGCGGGCAATAGGCAACGCCCTTGGTCTGGTACTCGGCCTCTCCGGGCACGCCCAGCGAACGCCAGCGCGCGCCGGTGGACAGGACGAGGCTGCGTGCCTTCAGCGTGCCGCCGTTCTCGAACTCGACCGTGTGGTAGCCGCCGGGCTTGGCCGCCGGGATCAGCTTGCTGGCACGCACCGGCTTCACGACGTCGATGTCGTATTCGCCGATATGCGCTTCCATCTGCGCGGAAAGCTTCGGGCCTTCGGTATAGACGGTGGCAATGAAGTTCTCGATCCCCATTGTGTCGAGCACCTGCCCGCCGATTCGGTCGGCGGCGATGCCGGTGCGAAAGCCCTTGCGCGCCATGTAGATCGACGCTGCCGAACCAGCGGGGCCGCCACCGACGACGAGCGCCTCGAAAGGCGCCATATCCTTCATCTCGTCGGCGATGCGGTCGGCGGCACCGGTGTCGACCTTGGCGAGGATATCTTCCAGCCCCATGCGACCGCTGGCCCACATCGCGCCTTCCTTGAAGACGGCGGGGACGGCCATGACGCCGCGTTCCTCAACCTCGTCCTTGAACGTGCCGCCCTCGATCAGGGTCGCGGACACGCCCTTGTTGAACAGGCTGAGCAGGGTCAGCGCCTGAACGACGTCGGGGCAGTTGTGGCAGGAAAGCGAGAAATACATCTCGAAGTCGTGCGTGCCGGACAGGGCCTTGGCCTGTTCGACCAGCTTCTCGTCAACCTTGGGCGGGTGTCCGCCTGCCCACAACAGGGCAAGGACGAGCGAGGTGAATTCATGGCCCAGCGGAACGCCTGCGAAAGTCACGGCGACGTCGTGGTCACCGGCGCGGCGGATGATGAAGCTGGGCTTGCGGGCGTTGTCGCCGTCGAACGTGGCCGTGACCTTGTCCGACATGTCGGCGATCATGGTCAGCAGTTCGCGGGTTTCGTCCGACTTCGGCCCGTCGCCAAGCGAGGCGACGAGCTCGATCGGCTCGCGCAGCATGCCGAGATACTGCTGCAGCTGCTGCTTCAGGTTGGCGTCGAGCATGATAAATCTCCTGGATTATGAACGCAAAACGGCCCGGAGCTCCGGAAAAGGTGCCCCGGGCCGCATGCAGGTCGGATGCCCCGGATAGGGGGGGGAGGGTGGGGCGATCCGACCCTAATTCGATGCGATCAGCTTAGATCTTGCCGACGAGGTCCAGCGACGGGGCAAGCGTGTCGCTGCCTTCTTCCCACTTGGCCGGGCAGACCTGGCCGGGGTTTTCGCGGACGTACTGTGCGGCGCGGATCTTGCGGACCAGTTCGTTGGCATTGCGGCCGACGCCTTCGCAGGTCTGTTCCATCAGCTGGATGACGCCATCGGGATCGACGACGAAGGTCGCACGGTCGGCAAGACCCATTTCCTCACGCAGGACGTCGAAGTTCTTCGACAGCGTGTGGAGCTGGTCGCCAAGGAAGGCGTACTTTATCTTGTTGATCTTGTCCGAAGTGTCGTGCCAGGCCTTGTGGCTGAAGTGCGTGTCGGTCGAAACGCCGAACACTTCGACACCCATCTTCTGGAGCATGTCGTAATGCTCACCCAGGTCTTCGAGCTCGGTCGGGCAGACGAAGGTAAAGTCGGCGGGATAGAAGAAGAAAACCGCCCACTTGCCTTCGATGTCCTTTTCGGTGACGTCGAAGAAGTCCTTGCCGGCCTGGAATGCGGTGGCCTTGAACGGCTTGATCTGGCTGCCGATGATACCCATTGCGTTATACTCCTGTACGCGTGAATTCGTTGACGCAACCCAGATAGGTTGCGCCGCAGCAAATCCCAAACGACAAAAGCCGAACAGTTTGATCGATTAAATCAATCAGGCCGAACTGATCGATTTTTGCGATGAATCAATGTGTTTGCGGGAACAGTCGGATTCACGGGTCGAATATGCCCCGATTCTCCGCGCGGCGGTCAGCCGCCGGTTTGTGCGCGGTGCAGCATGAAATGGTCCGCCAGCACCAGCGCCATCATCGCCTCGACCACCGGAACGCCGCGAATACCGACGCAGGGATCATGGCGGCCCTTGGTGATGATCTCGCTTTCCTCGCCGTCACGCGTGATGGTGGGCACGGGGATGAGGATCGAACTGGTCGGTTTGAAGGCGACGCGCACACGCACCGGCTGTCCGGTGGAGATGCCGCCCGCGATGCCGCCTGCATGGTTCGACGCGAAGTCTGGGCCGCTTGCGCCGGGGCTCATCGCGTCGGCGTTCTGTTCACCGCGCAGCGCGGCCGCACCGAAACCGTCGCCGATCTCGACGCCCTTGGTGGCGTTGATGCCCATCATCGCGGCGGCAAGGTCTGCATCCAGCTTGGCATAGATCGGCGCGCCCCAGCCTGCCGGAACGCCTGTCGCTTCGCAGGTCACGACCGCGCCCAGCGAGGAACCTGCCTTGCGTGCCTCGTCAACCATCGCTTCCCAGCGCCTGGCGGCGTCCGCATCGGGGCAGAAGAAGGGGTTCTGGCCGATCTGGTCCGCGTCGAAGTTGCCCTCGTCGATCTCGTCCCCGCCGATCGCGCTGACCCAGCCGCGGATCTGCACGCCGGAGATGATCTTGCGGGCCACGGCACCGGCGGCAACGCGCGCCGCGGTCTCGCGGGCCGAAGAACGTCCGCCGCCGCGATAGTCGCGAAAACCGTACTTGGCGTCATAGGCATAGTCGGCATGGCCGGGGCGATAGGCCTTGGCAACGTCGGAATAGTCCTTCGAACGTTGATCGGTATTCTCGATCATCAGGCTGATCGGCGTGCCGGTCGTCCGGCCTTCGAACACGCCCGACAGGATCTTCACTTCGTCCGGTTCGCGGCGCTGCGTGGTGAAGCGGCTGGTTCCGGGCTTGCGCGCGTCGAGGAAGGGCTGAATGTCGGCTTCTGTCAGGTCGATCTGCGGCGGGCACCCGTCAAGCACGGCGCCCAGCGCGGGTCCGTGGCTTTCGCCCCAGGTTGTGAACCGCAGCACGCGGCCGAACGTATTGAAGCTCATGTCTCAAGCGCCTTTCGCGCGCCTCTTTGGCGGATTGCGCGCAAATGTCCAGTTGCTAGAGGGGGAAGGCAATCCGCACTTCGATCAGGACTGGACCTTAAGGCATGAGCGTGACCCTCTACGGCATTCCCATTTGCGACACCGTGAAGAAGGCGCGCAAGTGGCTTGAGGCGCGGGGCACCGACAATGCCTTTCACGACTACAAGAAAGAGGGCGTGCCGGAAGATCGTCTGCGCGAGTGGGTAGCGCAAGAAGGCTGGGAAGTGCTTTTGAATAAACGCGGCACGACGTTCCGCAAGCTTTCAGATGCCGACAAGGCGGACATCGATGCGGACAAGGCGATCGCGCTGATGATCGAACATCCCTCGATGATCAAGCGCCCGGTGGTCGAGCATGACGGCGGCCTGCTCGTCGGGTTCGATCCCGATACGTGGGACAATTCGATACAATAAAATCGCCGGCCCAGTTCTTGCGAATTGTTCGCAAGAAAACCATCTGTCGCTCATGAACGATACGAAAAAACCCGCTGGCGGCCCGCCGCGCCGTCCCGCCCCGCAGCCCTTTACTGTCCTTGCCAAGGCCCGCGTCACGCCGAACATGATCCGTGTGACCTTGGGCGGCGAAGGCATGGCGACGCTGCGCCCGCAGGCCGAAGGCGGCTATTTCAAGATGCGCTTCGGCGACGAAGGCGGCGGCAAGCCTCCGGTCCGGTCCTACACGATCCGCAGGCAGGACGCGGCCTCGGTCGATGTCGATTTCGTCGTCCACGGCGAGGGTGGTCATGCCGGACCTGCAGTCGAATGGGCGCTGGCGGCCGAGGCTGGTCAGCCGATCATGGCCGGGGGGCCGGGGCCTGCAAAGACATTGCCCGAAGGCATGGACCGTTACCTGATCGCAGGCGACATGACCGCGCTTCCCGCGATCTCTGTGAACCTCGAGCGCTTGCCCGCCGATGCGAAGGGCGTGGCCGTGATCGAGATTCAGTCAGAGGATGACAGACAGGACATCGCCCATCCCGACGGCGTCGAACTGGTCTGGCTGGTCAACGCGCAGCCGGGCACCCAGTCCGATCTTCTCGCCAATGCCCTGCGTAAGGCCGGACGCGGTGAGGGCGAGGTCTATGGCTGGGCCGCTGCCGAGTTCGGATCGATGCAGGCCTTGCGCGCCTATCTTCGCGACGAATGCGGGCTGGACCGCGATCACCTCTACGTCTCCAGTTACTGGAAATATGGCGAGGACGACGACGGACACCGTCAGGCCAAGCAGGCCGACGGGGTGCTTGCGGGCTGACTTTATCCTTTCCCCGGATGGACTTGCTGCCTAAAGTTGGATGCAGGGATCAATCCGGGAGAGTTACCTGATGAAGACCGTTTTCAGCGCCGTGTCGGCGCTTGCCCTTGTTGCAAATGCCACGCCCGCCGCCGCGCAGGATGCGCCCGCTTCGCGTGTGGAGGCCGCGCAAGCCACTGTCGACTACCTGTTTCCCGAAGGCACCTACGAAAAGATGATGCGCGGGACGATGGAGCAGATGACCGGGCAGATGATGGAGTCCATGATGGACATCCCCATGCGTAGGCTCGTGGCGCAGATGGACCTGCCCGAAGACAAGGTCGCCGACCTTGGCGAGGCGACCATGCGTGAGATGATGGAGGTGCTGGACCCGCATTTCATCGAACGGATGCAGCTGACCAATTCGGTCATGATGGATGGCATGGTCGATGTCATGACGACCATGGAACCGGCGATGCGCGAAGGTCTGGCCGAGGCTTATGCCGACAAGTTCACCGCGGCCGAGCTTAACGAGATGACCGCCTTCTTCGCCACGCCCACCGGCACCAAGTATGCCGAAAATGCGATGATGATCTTCATGGACCCGAAGATGATGGCCAAGATGCAGGAATCGATGCCAAAGATCATGGAGGCCATGCCCGGCCTGATCGGCAAGGCAAAGGAAGCGACCGCACACCTGCCGCCCCCGCGCAAGCCCGAGGACCTGACCGAGGAAGAGCGCGAGCGTATCGAGACTCTCGCTACGGGCGATTGATATTTGCGCCATGGGACAAGCCGGCATTCAGATCATCGTCTGGCGGAAGCGAAGCTGACCGCAGGTCCAAATTGTGATCTTCCGTGATCCGGAGCGCAGCGACCTTTCGGGTCGAGAGCACCGGAAGTGCGGAGGATCGCGATTTGCAGTCGGCCAAGGCTGAATGCCGGTCCGTCCTAGCGGAGGTCGAACTTCCAGTTCTGCACCATGTGCCGCGGGTGCAGCTTCGCGTTGAGGCACCTGAGGTGGCAATAGAGCCCCTGCTCGCCGAACAGCCCGTTGCGGTCGGTGTAGTCGCGAAAGCCGAGATAGAACATGTCGCCCTCGGTCATGCCCTCGTCGCAGAAAACGCATGGCATGATCGGGCCGGCCTGCTTCTCGACTTCCTCTTTTGTCGGGCGATCCCAGCTCATGTCGGGATTGAGCCGATCGACCAGGCCGGTGATCGCGCGGCCGAATTTTTCCGACCCTTCTTCGTCTTCGGCCCAGAGGTCGAGCAGTTCGGACTTGCTCATCACCCGCGAAACGCAGCCGCGTGCCATCTCGATCAGTTCGCCTGACGGTTCCTTGCCCTGCAGTTTTTCGAGCAGGTCCTCGGGCACGTCGTCCGCCACCCGTCCCATCATCGCGGCAACCGCTTCGGCGGCGGCGATGACGCGGCTGGCATCGTCGGCATCGAGATCGGTTGCCCCGTCGAACGGCGGCAGGCCGGTGAAGACTTTCTCGATATCCTTGGCCGATTCCAGCTCGTCCGCCCAGTCAAGAGCGGTGTCGTTCTCGAAACTGCCTGCGCCCCATGCACCCATCTTCGTTGTCTCCGTTCGATGACCTGCAAGGGGGTAGCGGTTGATGGTTACCGGCGCGTTGCCGTGACGATGTAGTTGAGCTTCAGATCGTCGGAGAGGTGCAGACCCTTCATCGCGGTAAAGGCGATCCCGCGCGGCGTGCCCATCTCCATCCCTGCTGAGTCGAGCAGTTCGGCAAGTTCCTCGGGCACGATGAAATCGTCCCAGTCGTGCGTGCCGCGCGGGACCTGTCCGATCATCTCTGCCCCGTCGACCAGCAGCAGTTTCGACGCCGCCGTGCGGTTGGGGGTGGAGAGGATCATCAACCCGCCCGGCGCAAGACGTGCGACGAGTTCGCGCACGAAAGCAGCCTTGTCGGCGACGTGTTCGATCACTTCCATCGATGTCACGAGATCGAAGGTCCCTTCAGGCAACGTCGACAATTCGCCCGCGTGATAGTCGATGTCGAGCCGCATCCCCGCCGCATGATGGCGCGCCGCCGCGATGTTTTCCGCCGCCGCATCGACGCCGGTGACTTCCGCGCCCATGCGCACAAGCGGTTCGCACAACAGGCCCGCACCGCACCCCACGTCGATCGCGGTCCGGCCCGCCAGCGGCGTGCGGATGGTGACATCGGTGCCCCAGTGCGTGTCGATCGCGCTGCGGATGAAGCTCAGCCGCACCGGGTTCAGCTTGTGCAGCATGGCCGACGAACCCTTCGGGTCCCACCACTCGGCCGCGAGCTTTCCGAAGTGTGCGGCTTCCTCGGGGCGAATGGTGGGCGAAGTGGTTTCGCCTGATACAGTTGCGCTTGTCATGCCCTATCCCTAACAGCGCGCTCGTACCGATTCCACAACGAAGGGGACGCGGCCTTGGCCCGCATCGTTATGAAATTCGGCGGAACCTCGATGGCGGGGACGGAGCGGATACGCCGCGTCGCCAACATCGTGCGCCGCCAACAGGCAGCCGGACACGAAGTCGCGGTGGTCGTTTCCGCCATGGCGGGTGAGACCGACCGGCTCGTGAACTTCTGCCGTGAAGCCAATCCGCTTTATGATCCGGCCGAGTACGACGTCGTCGTAGCTGCCGGTGAGCAGATTACGTCGGGCCTTCTGGCGCTCACGCTTCAGGCGCTGGGCTGCAAGGCGCGTTCGTGGCTGGGCTGGCAGCTTCCGATCCACACCGACAATGCCCACGCCAAGGCGCGCATCGGCGAGATCGAGGCGGACGCCGTCATCGCCTCGATGGAAGCGGGCGAGATCGCGGTGATCCCGGGCTTTCAGGGTATCGGCGAAGATGGCCGCGTCGCGACGCTGGGCCGGGGTGGCAGCGATACCAGCGCAGTGGCGATCGCAGCGGCGATCGGTGCCGATCGCTGCGATATCTACACCGACGTCGACGGCGTCTATACCACGGACCCGCGCATCGTCGCCAAGGCGCGTAAGCTGAAGGCCGTGACGTTCGAGGAAATGCTCGAACTCGCCTCGGTCGGATCGAAAGTGCTGCAGACCCGTTCGGTCAGCCTTGCCATGAAGGAAGGCGTGCGCGTGCAGGTCCTCTCCTCATTCGTGGACGACGACGCACCGCTTGCCGACGACCTGCCCGGAACCCTTATCGTGAGCGACGAAGAGCTCGAAGGACTAGACATGGAAAGCCAGCTGATCACCGGCATCGCCGCCGACAAGAACGAAGCGAAAGTCATCCTGACCCGCGTGCCCGACAAGCCGGGCGCCGTGGCGCAGATCTTCGGCCCGCTCGCCGCCGCCAGCATCAACGTCGACATGATCATCCAGAACGTCGGCCGCGAAAAGGGCGAGACCGACGTGACCTTCACCGTGCCCAGCGCAGACCTCGTGCGCACGCAGGCGCTGCTGGAAGAACACAAGGACGAGATCGGCTTCAACCGCATCATCACCGACGCCAAGGTCGCCAAGATCTCGATCGTGGGCGTCGGCATGCGAAGCCATGCCGGCATCGCGGCCACCATGTTCAAGGCGATGGCCGATCGCGGAATCAACATCCAGGCGATCAGCACCAGCGAGATCAAGGTATCCGTCCTGATCGACGAGGACGAAACCGAACTGGCCGTGCGCATCCTGCACACCGCCTACGGCCTCGACGACGACCGCGACGCGGCCTGATCGGGGGCGGGGCGTTTCGCCCTGCCTCTTGCGACCTGAAATGCAGCAAACCCCTTGCGGCCCTAGGGACGCAGGGGGTTTTTGCGTACGTCCCGATCAAAGGCTCAAGCGCGCGCTCAGTTTGAAGTTCCGGCCTGCCAGCGGCACGAAGTCCTTGGTGAAGCTGGCGTGGCGGCGGCCTTCGGCGTCGAGCAGGTTTTCGACCGCTGCGATAACGGTGAAGTTCTCCGAACCCCGCATCGGTTTCCACGCCAGCGAGGCGTCAACCATGGCGAAGCTGCCGGTCTCGGTCTCGTAGTCGGCGACGCGCTTTTGCGCCGCGTTCCATTCGATCCCGATACGGGCGTCCAGCCTCTCTGACTTGCCGACGAGAGCACCTCCCAGCGTGAGTGGGGGGATGCGCGGGACGGGTGTCCCGTCAGCAAGCGTTGCGCGGGTATAGCTACCCTGCAATTCGGTCGAGATAGCAAAGCCGCCTGCGCGGCCCAGCGGGACGTCCGCCTCCGCCTCAAAGCCATAGTATTCCGCGTCCTGCTGCTGTTGCGCATAGACGGGAAGGCCGTCTTCTTCGTCAGGAGTGGCGGCGAGATAGACGTAGTTGTCGAACCAGCTGGCATATCCGGTCAGTGAAAGCTGAACGCCCGCGACGCGCCCGCGCAGATACCCTTCAAGGCCGAGCGCGGTTTCAAGGTCGAGATCGGGATCGCCGATCTCGTACTGCTGGGTCGCGGCGTGGGGGCCGTCGGCGAACAGCTCCTCCGCCGTTGGAATGCGCGCGGTGCGGCTGGCGTTGAGGCCGAAGCGCAGGCCGCTGTCGGTTTCGTGCCACGCCCCGATCGCGCCGGACACGGCATCGAAACTGCGCGATAGCGAGACGGACGGCGCATCGGCGGTGCCATGTTCGAACCGGCCTGCGAATTCGACCGTGACCGGACCGGTGTCGACTTCCTGCAAGGCGAAGAGCGCGTATTGTTCGGTGCGATTGGCAGGGACGAATGCCTCGGCGCCGATGGCTTCGAGGTTGCGGCGGAAGTATTGCGCACCGACGGTTCCGTTCCAGGTGCCGCTTTCGCGCTGGACGAGTTCGAGACGCCCTTCGACCCCATCGACGAGGAAGCGGGTGCCGACTTCGTCGCCTTCCATCTCGACATGTTCGTAATCGCTGTAACCCCAGCGTGTGTTCACTTCGGCAAACGGCCCGCTGTCGAAGCGAAGTCCTGCGCGAAGGTCGGCGCGCTTCTGCTGGAGGTCGATGACGACCGGGCCTTCCTCTTCCTCCATTTCTGACTCATCGCCGCCTTCCTCGCCATGCGCGTGTTCGACGCCGGGGCGTGTGGGGACGCCATAGTAGGTATCGTAGATCGAGACCGAGGCCCCGATTTCCGCGCGGTCGCCGATCCAGGCAAGGCCTGCGCCGGCCGACTTGGTCTCGGTGCTGCTATTGGGCAGGACGGAGTGGGCATCGGCCATCTCGCCCAGTTCGGCGGCGTGTTCGGGATCATCGGCTTCGTCCTCTGCCGCTTCGGCAAGGACATCGGCGCGAAGATCGTCAGAAAGCAGGCGGCCCGCGACATGGAGATCGTCGGTCTTGCGCCACGACCCGTCGGCGTGAAGCACGAAGCCGCTGCCGAGCGGCGTGTCGATCGAGGCACCCGCCTCGCGCGCGTTGGCCGCACTGTCCACTGACGCGAGCGCGTCGATATGGATGGACTCGTCCGGCACGCGGCGCGGGATACGCTTGTCGATGACATTGACCGCGCCGCCGATTGCGGAGCTGCCGTAAAGCAGCGTTGCGGGCCCGCGCAGCACTTCGATCCGCTGGGCCGTCAGGGGATCGACCGAAACGGCATGGTCCGCAGAGGCGTTCGATGCGTCGATCGATCCGATACCGTCGACCAGCACGCGCACGCGGTCGCCCGAAAAGCCGCGCAGGATCGGGCGCGAGGCCCCCGGTGCAAAGCCCGATGCGGTGACGCCCGGCAGGCCTTCGAGCACTTCGCCGATCTGTCCGTCCATCTGGCGTTGCAGATCCTCACCAGAAACGGTCGAGGTGCCGGCAAGAAAGTCGATCCGGCCGATACCCTTGGCGGTCACGACGATGGTGTCGTGGAAGTCGTCACTCGCCGTTGGGTCGCCCGCCTCCAGCTTAGGAGCGTCCTGCGCAAGGGCGGGGGCGGCAAGGGACAGGGGGGCAAGAGCGAGAACGACTGCGATCGCGCGTGAATGATATAACATGTCATCGCCACTAGACGAAGCTTGCCATCAGTCAAGCGCGATTGGGCGGTGCAGAATCGTGGTGCGACGAAATGTGCGGTTCGCCAGTCGACCCGAAAACGAACCTACCCGACAATCAATCAGCCCGATTGGGCGAGGAGGCCCCGGCGGCCCGCCGGTGGACCGCAGTCAGACGGCCGTTGGCCCCATAAGGTTCATGACAATACCGGCAATGCCGACGGTGAACAGCGCGCCGCCGCCGACCTGCGCGGCCAGGCGCCTGGTCCTGTCCTTCGAGACGGGCAGGACCCATAGAAGGCCTGCCCCGGCCACGAGGACCAGGATGAAGAAAGTAACCAATGGCTCTCTCCCTTTCTGCAAAGGAGAAGCATGGGCCCGCGATGGTTAAGGTACGGTTCGCAATCGTGGTGAATCCCCCAAAAGGAACCCCCCGTGGGTTAGCACGGGGGGCGGCCTAGTCTCCGTTGGTTGGGGGGTGGACGTCTGCGCGTTGTGGGGGGAACGCAAACGCCCTGGAGTTTTGGCCTTCCTTTTGCTGCCTTAAGCCACGTCGTAGCGGTCGGCATTCATGACTTTCGTCCAGGCTGCCACGAAATCCTTGACGAACTTCTGTTCGTGTCCGTTTTCCGCGTAAACCTCGGCGAGAGCCCGCAACTGTGAATTCGACCCGAATATAAGGTCGGTTCGCGTTGCGCGCCACCTCTCTTTTCCGCTTGCGCGGTCACTACCCACAAATTCTTCGTCTCCGCTGTCGTCCACGACCTTCCACGCCGTGTCCATGTCGAGCAGGTTGACGAAGAAATCGTTGGTCAGCTGACCTTCGCGGGTCGTCAGCACGCCAAGCTTCGATCCGCCATGATTGGCGCCCATCACGCGCATTCCGCCGATCAGCACCGTCATTTCGGGCGCCGAAAGGCCGAGCAGTTGCGACCGGTCGAGCATCAGCTCCTCGGTCTTCACGCTCATCTTGGTCTTGAGGTAGTTGCGGAAGGCATCGGCCGCCGGTTCCAGCGGTTCGAAGCTCTCGGCGTCGGTCCATTCCTCGCTCGCGTCGCCGCGACCGCCGGTGAAGGGCACCGTCACGTCGTGACCGGCTGCCTTCGCCGCCTGCTCCACCCCGACGCAGCCGCCCAGGACGATCAGATCAGCGATCGAGACCTTCGAATCGCCCTTGATGGCGTCATAGACTTCGAGAACCTTCTGCAGCTCGGCCGGTTCGTTGACGTCCCAGTCGCTCTGCGGGGCAAGGCGGATGCGCGCACCGTTGGCGCCGCCGCGATGATCCGACTTGCGATAGGTCGAGGCCGAGGCCCAGGCGGTCTTCACCAGCTGCGCGATGGAAAGGCCGCTGTCGGCGATCCTCGCCTTGAGGTCCGCGACTTCGCTGCCCGACGGCGTGTAACCGGCAGGGATCGGGTCTTGCCAGATCAGGTCCTCTTCCGGAACTTCGGGGCCAAGGTAACGGACCTTGGGGCCCATGTCGCGGTGGGTCAGCTTGAACCACGCGCGGGCGAAGGCGTCGGCGAACTCGTCCGGGTTGTCGCGGAATCTTTCGGAAATCGCGCGGTAGGACGGGTCGACCTTCATCGCCATGTCCGCCGTCGTCATGATCGTCGGAACCTTCTTCGACGGATCGTGTGCGTCGGGGGCCATGTCCTCCGGATCAGGGTTCTTCGGCGTCCACTGGTGTGCGCCTGCGGGCGACTTGGTCAGCTCGTAGTCGTACTTGAACAGCAGGCGGAAGTAGTTTTGCGACCATTCGAACGGCGTGTTAGTCCACGGCCCCTCGATGCCGCTGGTGATCGTGTCCCCGCCGATGCCGCTCTTGTATCCGCTGGTCCAGCCAAGGCCCTGGAAGGCGATATCCGCGCCTTCGGGATCGGCGCCGATCAGCGAGGCATCGCCCGCGCCGTGGCACTTGCCGAACGTGTGGCCACCCGCCGTCAGGGCGACGGTTTCTTCATCGTTCATGGCCATCCGCTTGAACGTTTCGCGAATGTCTCGGGCCGAACCCTCGATATCCGGATTGCCACCCGGACCTTCGGGATTGACGTAGATGAGACCCATCTGGATCGCGGCGAGCGGGTTTTCGAGGCTCCAGTCCTTGTCGGGCTGGATGCGCGTTTCCGCGCCCGTGTTCACCCACTCTTCCTCGGTGCCCCAATAAACGTCGGTTTCCGGTTCATAGACGTCCGCGCGCCCGCCGCCGAAGCCGAAGACGGGGCCGCCCATCGATTCGATCGCGACATTGCCGGTAAGGACGAAAAGATCGGCCCAGCTGATGTGCTTTCCGTACTTCTGCTTGATCGGCCAAAGCAGGCGGCGTGCCTTGTCGAGGTTGGCGTTGTCGGGCCAGGAATTGAGCGGGGCGAACCGCTGTTGACCGGAACCCGCGCCGCCGCGGCCATCGGCTGTGCGATAGGTGCCTGCCGCGTGCCATGCCATGCGGATGAAGAACGGACCGTAATGACCATAGTCCGCCGGCCACCACGGCTTCGAATCGGTCATCAGCGCGGTGAGGTCGGCCTTCAGTGCATTGTAATCGAGCGCGTTGAACGCCTCGGCATAGTTGAAATCTTCGCCCATCGGATCGGGCGAGACGCCGCCCTGGTGCAGGATCTCCAGCTGAAGCGCATCGGGCCACCAGTCCCGGTTCGTCCGGCCCAGCAGGCCGCGCACGCCTCCATCGTTGTGATTGAACGGGCACCCACCGCCCGGCATCGATCCAGTTGCAACATCCATCTCGGCATCCTCCTGTCGTGGGGGTAAGTCCCCTCTCGAATTAATGCTGGGCTCAGGTTACCAGCTCCGGTCAATCGTCTGAAATGATCAAACCTGCACAGAAACATTGGGAAAAGCGATCATTGGCGTGCTCGCCAACGCGATAATGGCCGTCAATGGCGCGACTCGGCTTCACGGGGGTATCCGCCCCGTACCTCTTGCCGCTGGGCGCAGGTGGGACTAATCCGCCGGCTATGACGACCTATTCGAAGACCGACGCCCTGATGCGTCGCGGCGCCCAATTCCTCGGTTCGAAGCACGCGATCCTGTGCGGCGCGATGAGCTGGGTGTCCGAAAGGAACCTCGTTTCCGCGATCAGCAACGCGGGCGGCTTTGGCGTGATTGCCTGCGGCGCGATGACGCCCGAGCTTCTCGACAACGAAATTGCGGAGACGAAGAAGCTTACGGACAAGCCCTTCGGCGTGAACCTCATCACGATGCACCCGCAGATCATGGACCTGATCGATGTCTGCGCGAAACATGGCGTGGGCCATGTCGTGCTGGCAGGCGGGCTTCCGCCCAAGGGCAGCGTGGAAAAGATCAAGGAAGCCGGTGCCAAGGTCATCTGCTTTGCCCCCACGCTGGCGCTTGCGAAAAAGCTGCTGCGTTCTGGCGCAGACGCCATGGTGATCGAGGGGATGGAAGCGGGCGGCCACATCGGCCCCGTCGCCACCAGCGTTCTGGCACAGGAATTTCTGCCCGAACTGGCCGAAGATCACGTCGTCTTCGTCGCAGGCGGTATCGGGCGGGGCGAGGCGATTGCCGGATATCTCGAAATGGGCGCGGCGGGCGTGCAGCTTGGCACCCGTTTCGCTTGTGCAACCGAATCGATCGCGCACCCCGATTTCAAGAAAGCCTTCTTCCGCGCCGGTGCCCGCGACGCGATTGCCAGCGTGCAGGTCGACCCGCGCCTTCCGGTGATCCCGGTCCGCGCGCTGAAGAACAAGGGTACCGAGCTTTTCACCGCCAAGCAGCGCGAAGTCGCTGGCCTGCTCGATAGCGAAGGCATCGAGATGGCCGAGGCGCAGCTGCAGATCGAGCACTACTGGGCAGGCGCACTGCGCCGCGCGGTGATCGATGGCGATATTGAAAACGGCTCGCTGATGGCGGGCCAGTCGGTCGGCATGGTGAAGAAGGAAGAGCCCGTCGCCGACATCATCGCCGAACTGATGGCCGAGAGCGAGGCTGCGCTCTCGCGCCGCTAGGCCACCTGACACAAGTGCGCGTCGCCGCGTGGGCGGCGGCGGGGTAGTTCTCTTGCCAGAAAGGCACCCGAAGATGGTGCCGTACTGACGAGAGGATACACGATTGGGCTCACTTTCCGCCGCGCAGGTCCTGGTCTTTCTTTACGCCACCGTGACGCAGGTCGTCGGCGTCTCGTTCCTCGTAAAGACGCGTGCCTTCACGCATGTCGGCTGGACGATCGCGACGATCGCGGTGCTGATCAGTTCGTTCTTCGCGCTGTCCTGGCTGCTGGCCAACGGGGCGAAACTCAACATCCTGCTCCCGATCCTTGCCGCGACGGTACCGCTCGCTTCGATCATGGTGGGCGTGTTCTTCTACGGCGAGCCGGCCTCGTGGCTGAAGCTTTCGCTGCTCATCGGTGCCTGCGCGCTGATCGGCCTTGCCGCGGCTTTTGGTTGAGATCCCGCGGTTGAGGGAAGCGTCGTCGTCAGGCACACTGTGCCCATGCAGGTAAAAGCGCTCGACCACGTCAACATCGTTTCGAACGATCTGGAACGCTCCGCCCGGTTCTATGCCGAGGTCGTGGGCCTGACGCGTCGTGACCCGCCCGAACCACTGGAGCCCTCGCTGATCCAGTGGATGCACGATGGCGAAGGGCGGCCCGTGCTGCACCTCGTTTCCAAAGACCGCCGCGATTCCGCGAACCGCGACAGTCAGCCCGGCGGGCCGACGGGGGCTGTGCATCATGTTGCACTTAACTGTGCAGGCCACGCAGACTTCATCGCGCGGCTCGAGGAAATGGGTATTGCCTATCGCCAGTCGGGCGTATCGGGCATCGGGTTGAAGCAGGTGTTCCTGACCGATCCGGACAATGTCCTGTTGGAACTGAACTTCCATGATGGCTGATCGGGCGCATGGGGTTGCGCCCTGTCGCCACGCTCCTAATCTCCGCTCCCGGATGGGCGGACGTTACGCCAGGAGCGATATTGAATGTGTGATCAACAGCAACTTGCAGAATTCGCCCGCCGCGGCGTGAACCGCCGGACCTTTGCCGCGGGCGTAGGCGCGGCCGGAGGGGTAGCAGTCCTTTCGGCCTGTTCGACTTATGGCACCGATGCCGACGATTCCGTCGCGGCCGCCACGAACGGCGGCGTGCTGGGCAACGAAGTGCAGGTCCCGACGGGCAGCGGCACGATGAGCGCATGGTTCTACCACCCTTCTGCCGGCAACCACCCCGCTGTCATCATGTGGCCCGACATCGCGGGCGTGCGCCCCGCCGCAAAAGCGATGGGTGAGCGTCTGGCGGCAGAGGGTTTTGCCGTGATCGTGCCCGACCCCTACTGGCGCGACGAAGGCCACGCGATGTTCGAGGATTTCGCCGACTTCATGGAAAATGACGGGTTCAAGAAAGTCGGCCCCTATCGTGAGAAGTTCTCCGCCGACACGGTCATGGCCGACACTGCCAGCATCGTCGCATGGCTCGACGCGCAGGACGTGGTCGACAAGTCGAAAGGCATCGGCACACGCGGACACTGCATGACAGGGTCGTGGACGATCTGGGCCGCGCACGGATCGCCTGACCGCGTGAAAGTCGCAGGCTCGATGCACGGCGGCGGCCTCGTCACCGATGCGCCGACCAGCCCGCACAAGATGATCGTCGACAGTGCGACTTATCTTATCGGTATTGCCGAAGACGACGACGCCAAGCAGCACGAGGCGAAAAGCGCGCTAAAGGCTGCGCTGGATGCGGCGGGGGCCGAAGGCGTGGTCGATGTCTATGCCGCGGGTCACGGCTGGACCGTTCCGGACTCGCCCGCCTACGACAAGGCGGAGGCAGAACGCGCATATGACGTGTATCTGTCGATGCTGAAGGCGCTCTGATCCGGTCGGCAGGGCCTTGCGCCCTGCCGCCCTCTATAACCCGATGAAGCTGGCCCATGCCGGGGCGGCGGAATTGTCCGACGTGCGCGGATCCCATTGCCGGACCAGGAGAGCGAGCGCCCGATCCCGCGCCATGCCGTTTTCCACGTTACTGCGATAGAACAGCGCCGATACGCGCCAATTCAACACGCAGTGCACGTGGACCGGATCGTCGCCCGAAATGGCTGCGCGGAACCGTTGGTAATGCTCCTCGGTCGGGCAATCGAAGGGGATCGGGATGGCAGTTAAACCGATGCCATGCCGCGCGCACAGATCCGCCTCGTCCGGCAGGATCTCTGGATGATCGGGCATGGCAAGATTGACCACCCGGCGCACACCCATGTCGGCCAGCGCGGCAATGTCCGCTGCACACAATGCCCCAGAAGTCGTGGTCCGTGCATCCAGCCTCTGCCAGGCGCGGATGCCGACGGGATCGCTCATCCGGGCAGGCCGATCAGGCTGATCTGCCTGCCGTATCCCTCCTCTCCGGCCAGCGTCGAGCGGCGGTAGGAGAAGAACCGGCTTTCATCCGCGTAAGTATCGTGGCCGGTCATCTCGACCGTCTTCACACCCGCGTCGGCAAGGTCCGATGCCACGAACGCAGCCAGATCGAACTGGTGATGCCCGCTGCGGCGCGGTTTGAAGAACCGGTCGTATTCCTCGTCTTCGGCCAGGAAGCGCAAATAGAACCCTTCGTCCACTTCGTAGCTTGCCTGCGCGATGCACGGGCCGATCGCGGCGGCAATCCGTCCGCGATCCGCGCCAAGAGCCTCCATCGCCTCCACCGTGTTGCGGCACACGCCCGCGAACGCCCCGCGCCATCCGGCATGGGCCGCTCCGATCACGCCCGCTTCCTCGTCCGCCAGCAGCACCGGCGCGCAATCGGCGGTCACGATGCCCAGAAGGATGCCGAGCCTGTCCGTCACCATCGCGTCGGCATGGGGCCGCGCCTCCATCGGAAAGGGGGTTTCGATCCGCACGACATCGGCGGAATGGACCTGATAGACGGTGGCAAGCTCCGCCCCCGGCATCACGCCGTCGACTGCAAGCGCGCGGTTCGCCTCTATCGCGCGGGGCAGGTCGTCCGACCCGGTCCCGACGTTGAGGCCCAGGTATTGCCCGGTGGAAACGCCGCCGCGCCGGCCGAGGAATCCGTGCGGAACCCCGGCAAGCGCGTGTGCGGTTATACGGTCAACCATCGAGGCTCTTGGTCACTTGTTCGCGCGTGTCCTTCGACAGCCCTTCGGCCTTCGCGATCCGTTCAAGCTCCGCCCGCATCATCGCAGCCCGCTTCGGCTCAATCTTGCGCCAGCGGCCCAGCGCCGGGATGAAGCGGGCCGCGGTTTGTGCGTTCAGCGGGTCGAGTTTCAGGACAAGGTCGGCGATCATGCGATAGCCGCGCCCGCTCTCTTCATGGAAGGCGGGCTGGTTGACCGCCATCGTCATGTAGAGGCTGCGAACGCGGTTCGGGTTTTTGATCGTGAAGTCGGCGTGGTTCGACAGCGCCTCGACCGTGTCGAGCACCATGGGATCGAGCGAGCCGGCCTGAAGCGCGAACCACTTGTCGGTGACGAGCGCGTTGCCCTCAAAGCGTTTGCGGAAATCCTCCAGCAGTTCGGCGCGGGCCGGACAGTCGATGCCCGCCAGCACCATGAGCGCGCCCTGACGGTCGGTCATGTTGTCGGCGGCGCGATACTGCGCTTCGGCCCTCGCGGCGGCTTCCTTCGCGTCGGCGGCGGACAGCAGGACCAGCGCCTGCGTCTTCACCTTGCGCGCACCGCGTGCCTCTGCGCTCAGGCTGTATCCGATGGCCGAGGCTCGTTCGTGGAGCGCGATCAGACGGTCGCGCAGGCGCGATCCGATATAGCCCTTCAGCCGTTCACGCGCATCATGCAACGCGACAGGATCGGCAGGGGCGGCCAGTTCCAGAAGGAACGTGACGGCGGGCATCATCATCAGTTCGCCGCGCATCAAGTCGTCGATCTGCGTGTCGTCCAGCACCGCGCCCATGGCATCGGCAATGGCTGTGCGGCGCTTTTCGTCGGGCCCGTTTTCGATCGCGCCCAGCAGTTCGCGGGTGACGAGCTGTTGCAGTGCCTCGTAACGGGCGAAGGCGTCGTCATCGTTCGCGGCCAGGAAGACGAGATCGTCATCGCCCTGTTCGGCATCGAGCTGGATCGGGGCGGTGAAGCCGCGATTGGCGCTGATCACTGGCGGGCGGGTGAAGCCCTTGAACGTGAATTCGGCCTTGTCCTTGTCGACGATCAGCAGCTTTTCGCCGTCGTGTGCCTTGGTGTCGCGGTCGAACAGGGCGACCTTGATGGGGATCGGCATCGCCTTCTTCGACGGCTGGCCGGGCGTTGCCGGGACTTTCTGCGTGAAGTGCAGCGTGACCGCGCCTTCCGACTGATCGAACTCGGCCCGCATCGTCACCTTGGGCGTGCCTGCCTGTTCGTACCACAGGCGGAACTGCGCAAGGTCCAGCCCTGCGCCGTCTTCCATCGCCTTCACGAAATCCTCGCAAGTCGCGGCCTCGCCGTCATGGCGCTCGAAGTAGAGGTCGGTGCCCTTACGGAACGCTTCGGGGCCCGCCATCGTGTGCATCATGCGGATGACTTCGGCGCCCTTGTTATAGACGGTCGCGGTGTAGAAGTTGCTGATTTCCTGATAGGAATCGGGACGGATCGGATGGGCCAGCGGGCCCGAATCCTCGGGGAACTGGGCGGCGCGCAGGACGCGTACATCCTCGATCCGCTTGACCGGTTCCGATCCCATGTCCGCGCTGAACATCTGGTCGCGCAGGACGGTGAAACCTTCCTTGAGGCTGAGCTGGAACCAGTCGCGGCAGGTGATGCGGTTGCCCGACCAGTTGTGGAAGTATTCGTGGCCGACGACGCCCTCGACCCCGTCATAGTCCCCGTCGGTCGCCGTTTCCGGGTCGGCCAGAACGTAGCGGGTGTTGAAGATGTTGAGGCCCTTGTTCTCCATCGCGCCCATGTTGAAATCAGACACGGCGACGATGTTGAACTGGTCGAGATCGTATTCGCGGCCGAAGGTTTCCTCGTCCCACTTCATCGAATTGATGAGGCTGCGCATCGCATGGTCGGTGCGTTCCAGATCGCCTTCACGGACCCAGACGGCCAATTCGACCTTGCGGCCGTTCATCGTCGTGAACGTGTCGCGGTTGGCGACGAGCTGGCCCGCGACCAGAGCGAAGAGATAGCTCGGCTTGGGCCAGGGATCGTCCCACAGCGCCCAGTGGCGGCCCGCTTCGCCTTCGCCCGTTTCGACGAGGTTGCCGTTCGACAACAGGACGGGGAAGGTCTCCTTGTCGCCTTCCATGCGTACCGTGTACTTCGACAGGACGTCGGGCCGATCGGGGAAGAACGTGATGCGGCGGAAGCCTTCGGCCTCGCACTGGGTGCAGAGCATGCCGCTGGAGGCATAGAGACCCATCAGCTGGCTGTTTGTCGCCGGGTGCAGGTGCGTCTCGATCGTCACTTCATGCGAAGTGCCGGTCAGCGGAAGCAGCAGGTTCGACCCGCTCATCGACCAGCCTTCGGCATCCGCGCCGTCAACCTTTAGGCTCATGACGGCAAGGTTGTCGCCGCAAAGGTGCAGCGTCTGGTCGCCGTCGCCTGCGGGATTACGCTCGACCTTAAGGGTCGCGACGCACTTCGTCAGTTCAGTGCCGAGGTCGAAGTCCAGCCGGATTTCGGGCACCAGCCACGAAGGCGGCGTGTAGTTCTTGCGGAAGATGGTGGCGGGATCGACCGGCTCTACGGCGGCGTCCGCCATCTCGGGGTTGCCGGCGGGGTTCGAAGGCGTGCGTGCAATATCCATGGAGGGATAGATGCGCCTTCGACCGCAAGAGGCAAGGCCCAATCCTGTATGTCACGGGCCTTCGCGATAAAATTTTTCGCGCAAAAAGGCTTGGGCAGGTGCGCTCGGGCCGGTTAGGTGCCTTTCCCATGCAGATGCTGATCTTCGGGCTGGGTTATTCGGCGAAAGTCATCGCGGCAAGGCTGCGCGCACAAGGCTGGCAGGTTCGCGCCACCGGCAGCGACGGCGATATCGCGTTCGATGACGACGGCGGGGTTCATGCCGCGCTGGCTGGCGCGGACGCGGTTCTGTCCTCGGTTCCGCCCGCGAAGGACGGCAGCGATCCGGTGCTGGCGCGCTATGGCGCGGCGCTGGGCGGGTTCGGCGGGTGGACGGGATACCTATCTTCCACCGGCGTCTATGGCGATGCGGGCGGGGCGTGGGTCGATGAAAGCACCCCTGTCGGCACGGGCCGCCGCATGGCCCGCAGCGATGCGGACGCCGCATGGCTGGCACTGGGCGCAAGGGTCTTTCGTCTGCCCGGCATCTACGGTCCGGGCCACTCCGCGCTCGACCGCGTGCGCGAGGGCAGGGCGCATCGGATCGACATTCCGGGACAGGTCTTCAGCCGCATCCATGTCGAAGATATCGCGAGAGGTGTCGCCTGCGGGCTTAATGCTCCGGCAGGGGCCTACAACCTTGCCGACGATTATCCGTGCAGCCAGAACGAGCTGATCGAACACGCCTGCCGCATGCTCCACGCACCCGTGCCGCCGATGCAGACGATCGAGGAGGCGAACCTGTCGCCCATGGCGCGAGGATTCTATGCCGAAAATCGCCGCGTCGCGAACGGCAAGGCAAAGCGGGTGCTGGGCTGGACCCCGCGCTACCCCACCTACCGCGAAGGGTTAGCTGCGTGCCTTCAGCGCGAGGACGAGGCCCGCGAGCGCGAGTAGCGAGCCGCCCACCGTCAGCGCGGTCCAGTCATACCCTTCGAACAGGGTGGAGAGCAGCATGGCAAGGATCGGCGTTGCCACCCCGATATAGGCCGCGCGCCCCGCACCCATGTTTCGGATGAGTGTGAAGTAGAGCGGGAAGGTAATGACCGACCCGACAACGCCCAAATAGAGCAGGCCGAAGCCATACTCCGGGCGCGGGTCCCATACCGGCGCTCCATCCAGCACCAGCGCCAGCGCCACGTTGATCGCGGTGCCCAGCATCATCGAAAACGTCAGCAGCGGCAGGAAAGGCTGTGCATGGGCCCTCTCCGTCGCTTGCGTCACATTGGCGACCGAGGCCGATACCGTGGCAAGGATCGCCAGCACGACGCCCAGCATCACGCCCTCGCGCGCGCCTGCCATGTCGTATTCGTGCATGAGCAGCAGACCGACGCCGACGATGGCGACGGCAGAGCCGACCACGAAGCCCATCGACACCCTGTCGCGCAGGACAAACCACGCGAGGATCGAGTTCGGGATCATGATGAGCGCGAAGAACAGCGCCACGATCCCCGATGTCAGCGACATCTCCGCGCGGTAGACGAAGTGGAAGTTCATCACGAACTGCGTGACACCGACGATCGCGACGATCGGCAGACCCGCTTTCGTGATGCGCAGCTTCTCGCGCCGGAAGGTCAGCAGCACCAGCATCGCCGCCGTCGCGATCACGAAGCGATAGGCGATGGTCCAGCTGGGCGGAACGAAGCTGATCTGGTCCTTGATGACCAGCCAGGTCGAACCCCAGATCAGCGCAACGAGGCAGAAGGGCAGGAAGACGCGCGGATCGGCGAACGACAGCCGCTGGCGCCTGGCGCCCCCGGTCACAGGTTCGCTCACAAGCTTGCGAGCGCGGCGGCGAGCTTGTCCGCATCTGCCGCATCGGTGTTCCACGCGGTCACGAAGCGGGCGGCATCCGCGCCCCAGTCGTAGAAACCGAACCCTTGCGCGCGCAGTCCTTCGCGCTCGTCCGCAGACAGGGTCACGAAAACCTCGTTCGCCTGACACGGGTAGAGCAGGCGATCGCCCGCGGCCTTGGCAATGGCCGCTGCGGCATGGTTCGCGGCTCGGGCGTTGGAAAGCCACAGGTCGCCCTCGATCATCGCCAGAAGCTGCGCGGCAAGGTAGCGGCCTTTCGACTGCAACTGCCCCGCGCGCTTGTGCCGGCGCTTGGCCTCAGCCGCCCTGGCCGGATCGAACAGGACCAGCGCCTCCGCACTCATCCCGCCGTTCTTGATCATGCCGAACGAGAGCGTGTCGATGCCGTGGGCAGGGCCAGCCTCTGCGGGCGAACAGCAGAGATGCGCGACGGCATTGCCGAAACGCGCGCCGTCCATGTGGACCTTCAGCCCCTTTGCCTTGGCATAGGCCGTCAGCGCGGCGAGTTCGTCGGGCGTATAGACGCAGCCCTGCTCGGTCGCCTGCGTGATCGCGATCGCATGCGGCTGGACGCGGTGCACGTCGTCGCGGATCGGGTCGATCACGGCGGCGACATTATCAGGCGTCAGCTTTGCGTGCGGGCCGTGCGCCAGCATCAGCTTTGCGCCGTGGGTATAGAACTCGGGCGCGCCCGCCTCGTCCTGCTCGATATGAGCGTCATCGTGGCAGACCACGCCGCCATAGGGCGGGACCAGCGTTGCCAGCGCAAGGCAGTTCGCCGCCGTGCCGGTGCTGGTCCAGACCACGGCACAGTCCATCCCGAAGAGGTCCGAAAACGCCTTGTCGAGCGAGCGCGAAAGCGCGTCGCCGTCATAAGGCGCGTCGGTGGTGTCGGCATCGCGCATCGCATCCCACAGACGGGGATGGACGGGGGCGGCATTATCCGAAAGGAACTGCATGGAACCGCGCCTTGCTCACAAGGGCAGGGCGCGTCAAGCCGGTTGCATCTGAAACCGCGCGGGCGGCGGCCTTCAGTCCCCGTGCCTGTCCAGTTCGCGGCCCGACAGCGTCACGACGTGCAGCAGGTTGGTTGCCCCCGGAGTGCCGAAGGGAACACCGGCCAGCACGATGATCTTCGCGCCGCCCTTGCCGAACCCGTTGCGCAGCGCCATGCGCTTGCCCTTGGCGATCATCTCCTCGAAGCTGCCGATGTCCTTGGTCTGCACCGCGTGCACACCCCAGAGCAGCGAGAGGCGCCGTGCCGTCGATTCCAACGGGGTCAGCACCAGCAGCGGCACTTTCGGCCGTTCGCGCGCCACGCGGCGGGCGCTGCTGCCCGATGCGGTAAAAACGGTGATGGCAGAGATGTTGAGCGTGTTGGCGATCGACGAACAGGCCTGCGCCAGCGCGTCCGAAGTCGTCGCGTCGGGTTCCACCCCGGTCAGCCGGATACGCTCGACATAGCCGGGGTCCTTCTCGACCTGTCCGGCGATCCGGTCCATGATCGAGACGGCTTCCTGCGGCCACTGGCCCGCCGCCGTCTCTGCCGACAGCATGACGGCGTCCGCTCCGTCGTAGACCGCGTTGGCAACGTCGGAAACCTCGGCGCGGGTCGGGGCCGGGCTTTCGATCATCGATTCCAGCATCTGGGTGGCGACGACCACCGGTTTGCCCGCGGCACGGGCCAGCCGGACGATGCGCTTCTGCAGCGGCGGGACTTCTTCGGGGTTCAGTTCGACGCCAAGGTCGCCGCGCGCGACCATGATGCCGTCGGCCAGTTCGAGAATTCCGTCGAGGTGGCGCACGGCCAGGGGCTTTTCGATCTTGGCCATGAGCGCGCCGTAACCGCCCATCAGGCGGCGGGCTTCGGCCACGTCTTCGGGGCGTTGCACGAAAGACAGCGCGATCCAGTCTGCCTTGTGCTGAACGGCAAAGGCGAGGTCGCGGCGGTCCTTTTCGGTCATTGCCGGAATCGGGATTTCGGCATCGGGCACGTTCACGCCCTTGCGGTCGGAGATGACACCGCCGACTTCGGCGCTGCACAGGATCTCGTCCTCGTCGGCGCGGATCACGCGCAGGCGGATCTTGCCGTCGTCGATCAGCAGGCGCTGGCCCTTTTCCAGAAGGCCGAACAGTTCGGGATGCGGCAGCTGAACGCGGGTTTCGTCACCCGGTTCGTCCCTGCGGTCCAGCGTGAAGTGGCGGCCGTGCGGAATGACGACCTTGCCTTCGGCGAACTTGCCCACGCGCAGCTTCGGCCCTTGCAGGTCGCACAGGATGCAGATCGGGCGGCCGGTCTTCTTTTCAAGCTTGCGGATGGAGGCGATCGTTTCCGCGTGGGTTTCATGCTCCCCATGGCTCATGTTGACGCGGAAAGCGTCGACCCCTGCCTTCACCAGGCGTTCGATCATTTCGGGATCGCGGCTGGCAGGGCCAAGCGTTGCGAGAATCTTGACCTTGCGGTCGCGCGGGTCGAACTTGTTCACGAGGGGTTTGTACCTGTTATTTTTATGAGGGAGCTTTAGTGCGAGGCCTATTGGCTGCATCGCGCCTAGGCAACCTCGATGACGCCCAGATTACCGGAGAAAACGACTTGTCCTGCGATTCCGACCTGCCCGCGACCGAAAACGACGCTCTCGACGCACTGCCCGATGCGGTTGCGGCCGCTGCCTTCCGCCGGTTGGTGCGGCACCTGCGCCATCGTCACGATGCGCAGAACATCGACCTGATGGGCCTGTCGGGTTTTTGCCGGAACTGCCTTGCCGACTGGATCCGCGATGCCGGATACGAAGGCGACAAGGCCGATGCGCGCGCGCTGATCCACGGGATGCCAATGGACGAGTGGAAGGACCGCTACCAGACGCCCGCCACCCCCGAACAGCTGGCCCGCATGGACGAAAGTCTGAAGAAGAACGCGGGTTGATCGGCAAGGAGGGCGCGGACGGCGGTGGAAATTGCCGCTGCACCCTTCACCACGGGCAAGCGCATCGCTATCAGCTTGCTTCGCGTGATTCTCGCTGCGGGTCCGCACTTCGCGTGATCCCGCGCTTCATCCGAACAATCGCAAAGGTTGCCAAATGTCCGAAGAAACCACCACGATCGGCGGTGCCGATAGCGCCATGGGCGTCAACAATGTCACCGCAGACGAACTGCGCCTCCTGATCGAGCGTGCAGAGCGGCTCGAAGAAGAAAAGAAGGGCATCGCCGAAGACATCAAGGACGTCTTTGCAGAAGCCAAGGCGCGCGGCTTCGACGTCAAGGCGATGCGCAAGATCATGCGCATCCGCAAGCAGAAGAAGGAAGATTTCGAGCACGAGGAAGCCGTGCTGGAAACCTACATGGCTGCCCTTGGCATGATCTGATCGAATCGGGACGGCTGAGCGCTTACCGCGCCAGCCAGCCCCGTTCGCGCGCGGCCCGCTCGCCTTCGCTGTCGAGGGCAGGGCCGCTCGCCATGTCCTGCGCGCGGGCCATCAGTCCTGCGTCGGACCCGGCCTGGCGATATTGCGTCGCCTGCGCCTCTCCTGCATCGCCGCCTGCCTCAAGCTTCCAGCCGGTTGCATCGCGGCAGGCGATCCCGCCGGTGTCGCCTGAGCTGAAGGCGCGGCAATAGCGACCCGCTTCATCCTCGAAACTGAGCAGCACCCGCGTGCCGTCCGCCGCGCCTTCCGAGACTAGCTGCGTGTCGAGCGCGGAGGCGAGCTGTCCTTGCACATAGCCGTCGGGCAAGTCCTTGCCGCCGGGCAGGAAGACCAGCGCCAGCGCCGCTGCCGCCGCCAGCGGCCCCGCGATCCAGCCCCAGCGCGGGGCCTTCTTTTTCATCGCGCGTTCCTGCCGCGCCATTGCCATGTGGACAACGCCCGGCTCTCCGGCCTTCAGCGGGGCGAGCATGGCTTCGGGCAGATCCTGTTCGAGAATCGGCGCATAGTGCGCGGCAAGCTTCTGGCGCAGCGCGTGGTGGCGCGCGACTTCGGCGGCAAGCGCGGGATCGCTTGCGACCTGTACTGCGATCTCCTTTTTGCGTTCGCCTTCGATCTGGCCGTCGGCGAAAGCAGCGAGTTCCTCTTTCGTCGGGGTCATGCCGTGTTCTCCTCGAGCATCGCCATCAGCGCATCGCGCCCGCGCACCAGCCGCGAATTGAGCGTGCCGACGGGGCAGCCCACGATTTCGGCGGCTTCCTTGTAGCTGTAGCCTTCGACCATCACGAGCAGCACGGCCTCGCGCTGTTCGCCGGGCAATTTCGCCATGGCCGCGTCCACGTCGGACAATTCGACACTGGCTTCCTGCGCGCCGTCGCTGCCGACGGATGAGCCGGATTCCTCGGCCACGAAAGTCTGGCTGCGCCGGTTCACGGCGCGGGCCTCGTCTATTCGAATGTTTCGCATGATGCGGTAAACCCAGCTGTCGAGCCGCGTGCCGCCCCGCCACTTTTCGCGGTTGGCCAGAGCGCGTTCGATGGTCATCTGGCAGAGATCGTCGCCGTCCGAACCATTGCCCGCAAGGCCTGCGGCGAAACGCCGCAGCCGGGGCAATAGGGCCAGGAGCCCGGATTCGAACGAGTTGCTCAGTGTATTCTGCCTTCTACCGGATTAAACGAGCGGGCTCGCACGTTTAATCCGTGCTTAAGCCAAAAACTATCATGCGGATCCCGATGCGCCGAACGTTCCTGATTATCCCGCTCCTCGTCCTTGCCATAGGTGCGCCTGCCAGCGCGCAAGGGCTGGGCGGCCTGGGCGGCACGCTGGACCGGGGCCTTGGCGACGTCGGCGATGTTCTGGGCGGTGTGATCGAACCTGTCACGCGCACCGCGGGCGACATCGGCGACGGGCTGGGCGAGACCGTGGCGCAAGTGGCCGACAGGTTGCGCCGTGCGCGAATCGACCGCATCGCTGACCTCTTGCGCCGCAACCGCGACACGATCGCGCTCGACCGGCTGGGCAATCCCGCGCGGCGCGGCGAACTGCTGGTCATGGATGCTGCGCCTTCCGGGGTTGCAGCAGCGGGCGCGGCTGGTTTTGCGGTTATGGAGGAGAGCGAGGTCGAGGGACTGGGCCTGTCGGTCCTGCGCCTCTCGGTGCCCGAGGGCATGGACCTGGATGAAGCGGAAGAAACGCTTGCCGCGCTCATGCCTTCGGCGAGCGTCAGCGCGGATGTGCTGCACTTCCGTTCGGGCAGCGCAGAAGCCTTGCAACTGGCTTTCGCCGGAAGCGGGGCCGCGCGGATCGATACGGCGGTCGGCATGATCGACGGCGCGCCGGGCAAGGGCGTCTCGCTCGTCGCGCAGCGCGGCTTTGCCAAGGGTGCGCCCGCGCCGTCCGATCACGGCAGCGCGGTCGGCTCGCTGCTCAACCACGCAGGGGTTGCGAACCTGCGCGTTGCCGATGTCTATGGCACCGACCCTGCGGGCGGGAACGCGCTGGCGATCGCGAAAGGTCTCGGTTGGCTGGTCGAAGGCGGCAGCAAGGTCGTGACGATCAGCCTCGTCGGTCCCGAAAGCCCGCTGGTCAGCCGCGCCGTCGCGGCGGCGCAGAAACGCGGGACGATCGTGGTCGCGGCGGTCGGCAATGACGGTCCGGCCTCTCCGCCGGCATATCCTGCATCCTATACAGGTGTCGTCGCGGTCACAGGTGTCGACCGGCATGACCGCGCCTTGATCGAGGCGGGGCGGGCGCTGCATCTCGACTATGCGGCCCCCGGTGCGGACATGAAGGGACGCGACCGCAAGGGGCGGAGCAAGGAGTTGCGCGGTACGTCTTACGCAACCCCGCTGGTCGCAGCGCGCATCGCCGCCGCGTTGTCGGGTGGCGGCAACTGGCGCAGGGCGCTCGACGGTGAGGCGAAAGACCTTGGCGTCAAGGGCGCGGATGATACTTACGGCCGCGGTCTGGTTTGTGGGTCCTGCGTGAAGCGATAAAGTTATCGTTTAAAATCAGTGCTATAAGAAAAATTATCCGAATTCCTTGAATTAAACCGGCGCCGGCATCCGTCCTTCTTTCCGAGCGGGAAACAATCCCGTCAGAAGCAAATGAAGGACGAAGACATGAAGAGCATCCTTTTCGCAGCAACGGCCCTTTCGATTGCCGCCGTTCCCGCACAGGCCCAGGTTCTGGGCGGCGGTGGCCTTGGCGGCGCAGTGGGCGGCGCGCTGGGCGGCCTTGGCGGCGCCGGTTCCTCGATCGGTGGCACGGTGGGCGGCTCTATCGGTGCGCGCAGTTCTATCGGCTCGACGGTTTCGGGTGCGACCGACACCGTGACCTCGACGATGTCCACCTCCATCGACAGCAATGCTGCCACTTCGGGCAGCCAGTCGGCTGACACGGCCTCTGGCTCTGTTTCGGCGGACCGCGAAGCCAGCGCAGGCGGTTCGCTCAACGTCGCGCAGGCCGTTGACGGCCCTGTCGGTGCCGTAACCACAGCAGCTGGCGTCTCAGGAAGCGCCAACGGTTCGGGCAGTGCCAGCGCACAGCTTGTCGGCACCGATGCGGCCGGCGGTGTGGTCGACAGTGCGACCGGTGAAGTCGGCCCCGCAGTCGGTCAGGCCCAGTCGGCAGCAGGCAGCGCGACGGCAATGGCACAGGCAACCGCCAATGGTGCAACAGAAGGTGCGGCGATGCTGGGTAACGCTGGCATGGCATCGGCCAACCTGATGCTGGCCGCAGCCGGCAGCGCCGCGGCCTCGGCCACCGGTGCGGTATCGGTCGCACCGGGCATGGATGTCCTGACGTCTGCCGGTGAAACGCTGGGCCGCGTAGAGACCGTCGTCGCCGACGAAACGGGCCGCGTCGAGCAACTCGTGCTCGATACCGCGAACGGCGAGCAGACCCTTCCCGTCGGATCGATCATGGCGACGGCCGAAGGGACCCTGATGGCAAGCGGTTCGGCCACGGCTGGCTGAACCGGTTTCCCGTCACCGCCATCGGGAGCGGCCGGTCCTTCGCGGGTCCGGCCGTTTTCGTATCTACCAGTCGCATTCCCAGAAAAGCGCGGAAAAGCCGGGCAGCTTGTCGCGCGTCGCACCGCCAACCGATGCGATCAGCACGGTGTTTTCCGAGGTGTCGGAGAAAGGCCGCTCGTTCGGGCCGAGGTTGAACAGGCAACGGATGCGCTGGGCTTCGTACACGCGGTCCAGCACCAGCAGCTCGTTGTCGAACTGGCAGTTCTCGATACCGCCCAGCCGCAGCGCCGGGAAATGCTTGCGAAGCCCGAACATGGCCCGCGCGATATTCAGCGTCGAACCCGGATCGCCTTCCTGCAGCGATACCGCACGCCTTGCATTCGCCTCGCCCAGCGGCAGCCACGGATCGCCAGTGGTAAAGCCGCCATGCTCGCTCTCGTCCCAAGGCAGCGGCGTGCGGGCGCCGTCGCGTGACAGGGTACGCGGCCAGTTGTTGATCGCCTCGGGGTCTTTCAGCAGTTCGTAGGGAATGTCGTCCTGTTCCAGCCCCAGTTCTTCGCCCTGATAGGCGATGACCGTTCCGCGCAGCGCGACCAGCAGGGCCAGCTTCACCTTGGCGAAGGCGTCCTTGTGTTCGGGCGCTACCCAGCGGGATACCGCACGCGGCGCGTCGTGGTTTTCGAAGGCCCAGCTTGGCCAGCCCATGCCCGGTTCGTCCGGCCAGTGCGACATGACGTCGTGGACCAGCTGCGGCGTCAGTTGCGGGGCATAGAGAAAGTCGAAGCCATAGGCGCTGTTCATCCGGGTCGTGCCCTTGATGAAGCGCTTGATCGCGACATTGCCATCGTCGGCGCATACTTCGGCCAGCGTGAAGATGCCGTCGTACCGGTCGGTCAGCTTGCGCAGCTTTTCAAGAAAACGCGGCGTATCCTTGTGGAACTGGCTGTAAGTGTGGTGCTGGAAATCGAAGGGCCGCACGACCGACCGGTCGAACAGGGCTGCGGGCGGATTGTCCCTCAGTTGCGGATCGTGCATCGCGAAATTGAGCGCATCCATGCGGAACCCGTCGACACCGCGATCCAGCCAGAATTGCGCCACGCCCAGCAGCGCGTCTTGAACCTCGGGGTTGTGGAGGTTCAACTGCGGCTGGCAGACGAGGAAATTGTGCATGTAATATTGCGCGCGAACCGGGTCCCACTTCCAAGCGGGGCCGCCGAACATCGACTGCCAGTTGTTGGGCGGCGTGCCATCGGCCTTGGCATCGGCCCAGACGTACCAGTCGGCCTTGGGATTGTCGCGGCCGGACCGGCTTTCGGCGAACCATTCATGCTCGTCCGAGGTGTGCGAATAGACCTGGTCGACCAGCACCTTGAGGCCGAGGCCGTGTGCCTTTTCAAGCATCGCGTCGAAATCGGCCAGCGTGCCGAACAGCGGATCGACGTCGCAGTAATCCGAAACGTCGTAGCCGAAATCCTTCATCGGCGAGGCATAGATCGGCGAAAGCCACATCGCGTCGACGTTGAGCGACGCGATGTGTTCGAGCCGCTCCGTGAGGCCAGAGAGATCGCCAACGCCGTCGCCGTCCGCGTCGGCATAGCTGCGCGGATAGACCTGGTAGATGACCGCGCCGCGCCACCACGGAAAATCCGATGCACCGGGCGTGCGGGTCATGCCCTGCGGCACGATGCCGGTTTCTTCGGGTGTGATCGTGGGGGCCGGTGTCATGCCGGGTTCGAAGGTCATCGCAGGGCTTCTCGCACTCACATTGCAAGGGCGGAACTTGTGCCCGCCCCGTCCGTTAGGTTTGCGCCTTGTGCGGCCATTCTCTCCCGGCCGGACACAAGGCTAGCATGAAGTTTTGGGGCGCGCACCTTGATATTCAAGCGCAATCGGGATAAGAAATAATTCTACTGGGGCAGAGGGTGTTTGTAATAAAATGGCAGTAAAGCCAATTGCAAAACGCCTGTGAAACAAAACCAAACTAATAATCAAAATATCTGTTTTCACAGTTTCCGGCTTTATTTCGTCGATCCCGTATAACGACGCAATGGAAGACTGTTGATAGAAAAACTGCAGAAAAGTTCGCAAAACAGACTTCATTCTTCGGATGGATACTCCGGGGTGCCCGTTGCGGTTCTTGATGGCCGCGCCGCAACCCGACGCATCGGCGCGACCCTCGACGTTCGGCCAAATCACCCGGAGGCATCACCTTGACGACGCTTGCAGACCGCAATTCCCCCGCATTGAACGCGCAAGGCTATGGCCTTGTTCTTGCCACGGACCTCGACGGCACGTTCCTTGGCGGCAGCGAGGAGGAGCGCCGCATCCTTTACGAAGCGATCGAGGTGCGCGACGACGTGCTGCTTGTTTTCGTGACGGGCCGCGACCGCGACTTCATCCGTGAACTGATTGCAACTCCGGGGATGCCGACCCCGCGCTACATCGTCGGCGATGTCGGTACATCTGTTTACGACGTGGCCGCCGACTTCTCGCCGGTGCACGAGCTTGAGGCGGAGATCGTGGCCAAGTGGGACAATGCCAACGAACGCGTCATGGAGATGCTGAAGGACGAACCCGGCATAGAACTTCAGCCGACCGAGTTTCGCCACCGCGTCAGTTATTACTACAAACCGGGAGAACTGCTGCAATCGACCGTGCGCAAGATCGAGGAAGCGGGCTTCGACTGCATCACCAGTGCGGACCTCTATCTCGACGTTTTGCCCAAAGGCATTGCCAAGGGACCGACGCTACGCCGCATGGTCGATGCGCTGGCCTTGCCGGAACGCAAGGTGCTGGCCGCGGGCGACACCATGAACGACCTGTCGATGCTGGACTGCGGATTGAACGCGGTCGCGGTCGGCAATTCGGAAGATCGCCTGCTCGCCGCGCTGCCCAGGGCGCCGCATATCTACCGTGCGACAGGGCACGGCTGCGCCGGGGTGCTGGAGGCCATTCACCACTTCGACCTGACCGAACGATAAGAGACACGGAGCGGACATCGTCATGCAGAAATCGTCACTCGTCATCGTCTATCACCGCCAGCCCTATGAAGAGGTTGAGGAAAACGGGAAAACCGTCTTCCGCGCGAACAAGAGCCCCAATGGCATCGTCCCGACGCTGAAGGCATTCTTCAAGCGGCTGGAACCGGGTCGCGGCGCATGGGTCGCGTGGAAGGAACACGAAGAAGGCGATCCCGATTTCGAACGCGTGATCCATATCGACGACGAAAACGGCGGCTTCCACGTCCGCCGCCTGCCTCTGACGAAGCAGCAGTCGTCGAGCTTCTATCACGTGACATCGAAGGAAGCGTTCTGGCCGGTGCTGCACAGCTTTCCCTGGCTGTTCAGCTATGACAACGTCGACTGGCGCACGTTCCACGAAGTGAACCGCCTTTTCGCCGAGGCCGCTGCCGAGCAGGCGGACGACGGTGCGCTGGTCTGGATCCACGATTACAACCTGTGGCTGGTGCCGCATTACCTGCGCCAGATCCGGCCCGACGTGAAGATTGCGTTTTACCACCACACGCCGTTCCCGTCGCAGGACGTGTTCAACGTGTTGCCGTGGCGTGCGGAAATTTTGGGCTCGCTGCTCGACTGCGATCTCGTGGGCTTCCACATCCCGCGCTATGCCAAGAACTTCACTGACGTCGCCCGCGGGCTGACGGGGGCGGAAATCAGCGAAGTCGTGACGACGCCGCAGCATCTCAACGTGCCGGGGCAGGCGCTGTCCGAACCGCAGATGCCGCGCACGCTGAAGCTGGGCGACCGCGAGATTGCGATCGACATCTCGCCCGTGGGTGCGGACGTTCACCTTATCGACGACATTTTGGCCAAGCAGGACACCTCGGACCTCGAGGACCGCATCCTCGGCCGTCTCGACGGGCGCAAACTGATCGTTACCGTCGGGCGCACCGATTACACCAAGGGCACGATCGAGGCTTTGAAAGGCTTCGAACGCCTGATCGATCGCCGGCCGGACCTTCGCGGCAAGATCAAGATGCTCTGCGTTTCCGTCCGCGCGGCAAGCGGCATGGCGATCTATGACGAGACCCAGAGGGATATCGAGCAGCTCGTCGGGCGGGTAAACGGGCTCTATTCAAACCTCGGCTGGACGCCCATCGTGCTCTATTCCAACGCCATCCCGTTCGACCGGCTGATGAGCTATTACAAGGCCGCCGACATGTGCGTGACGACCCCGCTACGCGATGGCCTGAACCTTGTCGCCAAGGAATTCGTCGCGGCCAAAAACGGTGAGGCGGGCAAGCTGATCCTGTCCGAATTTGCCGGCTGCGCGGTCGAACTGCCAGAGGCGATCTACACCAACCCCTACGGGCACCGCGACCTTGACCGCGCGCTGGACGAGGCGCTGGCGATGGACGACACCGAGGCAAAGGGCCGCATGAAACGCATGCGCGCCGACGTGGAGACCTATGACATCGTCCACTGGATCGACAGCCTGTTCGCCTCGTTCGAACGGGTCGGGTTCGACGGCACGAAAGACAAGCCCAAGACGGTAGAAGCCGCGGTCTGACGATGGCGCGCCTGCGCGTCCTTTTCATCGCGATGGTGGCGCTTTTCGCGCTGGGCCCCGCACAGGCGCAGCGCGGCGGCGCGCACGTGTCGATCGCCTGCGGCGCGCTGGGGATCGAGCTCGAACTGTGCCGCGAAGCTGCGCAGCAATGGGCGCGCGAAACCGGCAACACGGTAGAGATCGTCAACACGCCCAATTCGTCGGGCGACCGTTTTCAGCTCTATGTCCAGCTCCTCTCCTCGCAGTCGTCTGATATCGACGTACTGCAGATCGACGTCGTCTGGGCCGGAATGCTGCAGACGCATCTCGCCGACCTGTCGGAGATGGGAGAGATCGCGCAACGCACGATGTTCCCCGCGCTTGTCGCCAACAATCGCGTAGGCGGCAGGTTCGTCGCGGTGCCGTGGTTCACCGATGCGGGCGTGCTCTATTACCGCAAGGACCTGCTGACGAAATACGGCTATGCCCCGCCGGAGACGTGGGACGACCTGACCCGCATCGCCGCCGCGATACAGAAGGCCGAGCGCGAGGCGGGTAATCGCCGCATGTGGGGCTATGTCTTCCAGGCCAAGGCGAGCGAGAGCCTGACTTGCAATGCGCTGGAATGGGTGTCGTCCCACGGCGGCGGATCGTTCCTCGCGCCCGACCGGACTTATACCGCCGACAACCCGCGTGCCGCCGCTGCGCTGGACCGCGCTGCGAAGTGGGTCGGCACGATCTCGCCGCGCGGCGTGCTGAACTACGACGAAGAAACCTCGCGCGGGGTGTTTCAGACCGGCAACGCCGTCTTCATGCGCAACTGGCCCTATGCATGGGCGCTGGCGCAGGCGGACAGCAGCCCGATCCGCGGCAAGGTCGGCGTGGTCGCCCTGCCCGCGGGGCCGGGCGGTGAAAGCGCGGCGACGCTGGGCGGCTGGCAGCTTGCCGTGTCGCGCTATTCGGAACATCCCGAGGCGGCGAAAGACCTCGTGCGCTATCTCACCAGCGCAAAGGAACAGAAGCGCCGCGCTATTTTGGGCGCGTATAACCCGACGATCATTTCACTGTATCAGGATGCCGAGGTGCTGGAAGCGAACCCGTTCTTCGGCACGCTCTACCCTGCTTTCGAGAACGCCGTTGCCCGTCCGGCCCGTCCCGCAGGTGCGCGCTACAACCAGGTTTCCGACGCGATCTGGCGGGCAAGCTACGACGTGCTGCAAGGCGATGAGACGGGCCGGCGCGCACTGGAAAACCTCGAGGAGGAAATCGCGCGCATCGCCTTCCGCGCCCGTTGGGCCGAAAAGGAGGTGGGCGAATGACCGCGCGTTCCGCCATCGACAAGGCGCGGGCGCGGTCGGCATGGATCTTCGTCGCCCCGATGCTGATCGTTCTCGCGCTCGTCGCGGCATGGCCGCTGGCGCGCACGATCTGGTTTTCCATGACCAACGCGACGCTGGTCGACCTGACGACTTACGATTTCATCTGGTTCGACAACTTCATCGTCCATGCAGACGGGCGCTGGTACGGCATATTCACCGACCCGCAGTGGCTTCGCGCGCTGTGGAACACGCTGGTCTTTGCCGCTGTTTCGGTCAGCCTCGAACTCGTCTTGGGCGTGATCGTCGCGCTGATCGTCAATGCCGCGCTTCCGGGAAGGGGCCTGATGCGCGCGGCGATGCTGGTGCCGTGGGCGATCCCGACGGTGGTGTCGGCCAAGATCTGGCAATGGATGCTCAATGACCAGTTCGGCGTAGTCAACGCGATGCTGGAAGGTGCCGGCTTCATCGACGGGCCGGTCGCGTGGCTTGGCGGATCCAGCCTTGCGATGGTGTCGATCATAATGGTCGACGTGTGGAAGACGACGCCTTTCGTCGCGCTGCTGGTGCTGGCCGCGCTGCAGACGCTGCCGAAGGAAATCTACGAGGCCGCAAAGGTCGACGGCATCCATCCGGTGAAGGTCTTCTTCAAGGTGACCCTGCCGCTGATCAAGCCCGCGCTCGTCGTTGCGGTGATTTTCCGGCTGCTGGATGCGATGCGGATGTTCGACCTCGTCTACGTCATGACAGGGTCGAGCGAGGAGACGATGACCCTGTCCGTCTTCGCGCGGCAGGCGCTCGTCTCGTTTCAGGACGTCGGGTACGGTTCAGCGGCGTCGACGGGGCTGTTCCTCATCATCGCGCTCATCACCGTCATCTACATCATGACGCTCAAACCGCTTGGGCGGGAGAAGGCTGCATGAAGGGCAAAGCTGCCTTGAAGACCGGCGGGCTGATCGCGCTCTGGATCGTGGTCGCGCTGTTCCTGCTGTTCCCTTTCTACTACGCGGTGGTCTCGTCCTTCCGCGAAGGGTCCGCGATCTTCGAGGCATCGCTGTGGCCCGCAAACCCGACGTTCGCGAACTACGAAGCGGTGATGACGGACCAGCCGTTTGCGAAGAACATCCTCAACTCGCTGATCGTCGCGTTCTCCGTCGTCGTCCTGTCGCTGGGGCTGGCGACGTTTGCGTCTTACGCTTTCGGGCGGGCGAAGTTCAAAGGACGCCGCCTGCTGCTTTACACTATCCTCGGCGTCTCGATGTTTCCGCAAGTGGCGGTGCTTTCGGGCCTGTTCGAGATCGTGCGATTGTTCGGCCTCTACAACAACCTCCTCTCGCTCGTGTTCAGCTACATGATCTTCACGCTGCCCTTCACGGTCTGGGTGCTGACGAGCTTCGTGCGCGACCTGCCGGTGGAGATCGAGGAAGCCGCGATCATGGACGGAGCGTCATCTTGGACGATCGTGACCAAGGTGTTCCTGCCGCTGCTCGCACCCGCACTGGTGACGACGGGCCTGCTCGCCTTCATCGCGGCGTGGAACGAGTTTCTTTTCGCGCTTTCGTTCACGCTCACCAACGAACAGCGAACCGTGCCGGTCGCCATCGCGCTGATCAGCGGGGCCAGTCAGTACGAACTGCCGTGGGGCAACATCATGGCCGCGTCCGTCATCGTCACCGTGCCGCTGATCGTGCTGGTGCTGTTCTTCCAGAAGAAACTCGTCGCCGGGCTCACCGCCGGCGCAGTGAAGGGATAAGAGGATGTCTTGCGTCCGCCTTGAAGGCATAGCCAAGCGTTTCGGTTCTACGCAAGTGATCCGCGGTGTCGACCTCGACATACAAAGCGGCGAATTCGTCGTCTTCGTGGGCGCTTCGGGATCGGGCAAGTCGACGCTGCTGCGCATGATCGCGGGGCTGGAACAACCCAGCGAAGGCCGCGTCTTCATCGGCGATAGCGACGTGACCGACGCCCCGCCGTCGGAGCGCGGCGTGTCGATGGTGTTCCAGTCCTACGCGCTCTACCCGCACATGACGGTGCGCGAGAACATCGCCTTCGGCCTCAAGCTGAAAAAGACGGGCAAGGCCGCGATAGAAGAAGCCGTCACCCGCGTCGCCACGATGCTGGAGATCGAGGCACTGCTGGACCGCAAGCCGGGGCAATTGTCGGGCGGCCAGCGCCAGCGGGTCGCCATTGCGCGGGCCATCGTGCGCGAACCGCAAGTGTTCCTGTTCGACGAGCCGCTCTCCAACCTGGACGCCGCGCTGCGCACGCGCACCCGGATCGAGATCAAGGAGCTTCACCGCAAACTGGCCGCCACGATGATCTACGTGACGCACGACCAGGTGGAGGCCATGAGCCTTGCCGACCGGATGGTGATCCTGAACGGCGGGCGCATCGAACAGGTCGGCCCTCCGTCCGTGCTCTATCACCAGCCTGCGACGAAATATGTCGCGGCCTTCCTTGGCTCGCCCACGATGAACTTCGTGTCGCCTTCGGTGGTCGGCGATGCGGGCGGCGCGGAAAGCGTCGGCATCAGGCCCGAGGACATGCGCGTTGCCGGGGCGGCTGGGGCCGAAAGCGGGCTTTCCGGCACGATCGAGGAAGTCGAGGAACTGGGCGAAACGCGCATCCTGCACGTGAAGCTGAACACCGGCGACATCATCGCGGTGAGGGACCGTTCCCTCGACGATCCGAATATCGGGCAGGTGGTTTCGGTCGCGTTCGACGAAACCGCGGTCCACCGCTTCGACGCGAAGGGCGCGCGTATCTGACGGCGCTGGCTGAAATGCATTTCGCGCAACTGCGACGGTATTCTGTGCGCTTTAAATGCAACTGACAGGGCGGTAAGGACGCGCCTCAAGGAGAAGACATGTTCGACAGCCTTGATGCCCTGTTCCTGGCGCGTGCCCAGTTCGCGTTTACGGTCAGCTTCCACTTCATCTTCCCGGCCTTCTCGATCGGGCTCGCCAGCTATCTCATGGTCCTGGAAGGCCTGTGGCTGAAAACGGGCAAATCGCTCTACCTCGACCTGTTTAAATACTGGCTGAAGATTTTCGCCGTCGCCTTCGCCATGGGCGTCGTGTCGGGCATCGTCATGTCTTATCAATTCGGCACGAACTGGGCGGTGTTCTCAGACAAGGCGGGGCCGGTTATCGGCCCGCTGATGGCCTACGAAGTGCTGACCGCTTTCTTCCTCGAGGCAGGTTTCCTTGGCGTCATGCTGTTCGGGATGGAAAAGGTGGGCAAGAAGATCCACTTCGCCGCGACCTGCATGGTGGCGCTGGGCACGTTCATTTCCGCATTTTGGATCCTGTCGGTGAACAGCTGGATGCAGACGCCGACGGGCTACGAAATCGGCGCGAACGGCCAGTTCCTTCCCGGCGATTCCTGGTGGGCGATCGTCTTCAATCCCAGTTTCCCCTATCGCCTGGTCCACACTGTGATCGCGGCCTACCTGACGACAGCGCTGGCCGTGGGCGGCGTGGGGGCATGGCACTTGCTGAAGGACCGCGCGAACGCGCACGCGAGGCTGATGTTCTCGATGGCGATGTGGATGGCCGCCCTCGTCGCGCCGGTGCAGATCTTTGCCGGTGACATGCATGGCCTCAACACGCTGGAGCATCAGCCCGCCAAGGTCATGGCGATGGAAGGGCATTACGAAAGCCATCCCGACGGCGCGCCGCTGATCCTGTTCGGCATTCCCGACAGCGAGGCGGGCGAGGTCAAGTACGCTATCGAGATTCCCAAGGCATCCTCGCTGATCCTGAAGCACGATCCGAACGCGCCGCTGGCAGGGCTCGACACGATTCCCAAGGAAGACCAGCCCCCCGTCGGTGTCGTCTTCTGGGCGTTTCGGATCATGGTCGGCATCGGGTTCGCAATGCTGGGCCTTGGCATGTGGAGCCTGCTCGCGCGGTTCCGGAGAAAACTCTACGACTGGCCCTTGTTGCACCGCGCGGCGGTTCTGATGGGGCCGTCGGGCTTCGTCGCGGTTATCGCGGGCTGGTTCACGACCGAAGTGGGCCGCCAGCCGTTCACCGTCTACGGTCTGTTGCGCACGGCGGACAGCGCCAGCCCGTTGGACGCGCCTGCGGTGGCCGCTTCCCTGCTGGCTTTCGTGGTCATCTATTTCGCGGTCTTCGGCATGGGCGCGTGGTACATGCTGCACCTGATGAAGAAGGCGCCGCAGCCGCTTGAAAAGGGCGTGAAGCGCGGCATGAAAGGCCCGATCCGCACCGCCGGCATCACGCCGGGGCCGACGCAGAACCCCGGCCATGCCGAGCTGCTGCCCGACAGCGATCCGACAGACGAGGATCCGCCAGAAGGATCCAAGGATGCCCGCACGCCTGAAGGGGGAGAACGCTGATGGACCTCACGATCCTTTGGGCAGGCATCATCGCCTTCGCCGTCTTCGCCTATGTCGTCATGGACGGGTTCGACCTTGGCATCGGCGTGCTGTTCCCGACATTCAAGGTCGGGCCGGAGCGCGATCAGGCGATGAACACCATCGCGCCGGTGTGGGACGGCAACGAAACGTGGCTGGTGCTGGGCGGCGGCGGTCTGTTCGCCGCGTTTCCGCTGGCCTATGCCGTGCTGCTGCCGGCGACTTATCCGCTCGTCATCGCCATGCTGCTCGGCCTCGTCTTTCGCGGGGTGGCGTTTGAATTCCGCTGGCGCGATCCGGCGCACCGCCCGTTCTGGGACGCGGCGTTCACCGGCGGTTCGCTTGTCGCATCGATGGCGCAGGGCATGATCCTTGGCGCGATGCTACAGGGGATCGAAGTCGCAAACCGCGCCTATGCCGGATCTTGGTTCGACTGGCTGACGCCCTATACGCTTATGACCGGTCTTGGCACGACGGCGGGTTATGCGCTGCTGGGGTCGACCTGGCTGATCTGGAAGCTGGAAGGACCGGCGCAGGACCATGCCTATAAACTGGCGTTCAAGGCGATGCTGGCAACCGGTGCACTGATGGCGGCGGTGTCGCTCTACAATCTGACGCTGCGGCCCGAATATGCGGATCGCTGGCTGACGACGCCGGAAATCCTGTTCACCTGGCCGATCCCGATTGCGACTGCCATCGCGGGCCTGTTCCTCTGGCGCGCGCTGATAAAGCGCCGCGAAGTCGCGCCGTTTTTGCTCAGCCTGCTGCTGTTCCTGCTCGGCATGGCGGGGCTGGGGCTGACGATGTACCCCGACGTCGTGCCGCCCGACATGACGATCTGGGATGCCGCCGCACCAGAACGCAGCCAGATCTTCATGCTGGTGGGCGTTGCGCTGACGATGCCGCTGATCATCGGCTATACCGCTTGGGCTTATTGGGTGTTTCGAGGGAAGGTGGGGGCCGATGGGTACCACTGATCGCACCCCCGGCGCTGCGGGCGACGCGAAACCGCTTTGGCAGCGGCTGGGCTGGCTCGCGCTGATCTGGGCGGGAAGCGTCGCAGCGCTGGGCGCGGTGGCCTATGTGCTCAGGCTCTGGATCGCGCCCTAGCTCCCAATCTCAGGACCAAGCCTGCCGGTATAGCTCCACGATGGCGTCCGCGTCCGCCGGCATCGGATTGTTCGCGGGCGAGCCCGAGGCGATGGCCTGTTCGCTCATGACGGGGAGCAATTCGTCCCAACGCTCCTTCGCGATGCCGTAGGCGCCGGGGCCGGGCACATCGAGATCGGCATTCAGCCGCTCCAGCTCCTCCACCAGCCGCGCGGTCGCCAGCTGGTCGGCATCGCTGTCGGAGGCAACGCCCATGGCGCGGGCGCAGTCGGCATAGCGGGCCGTGGCGGCCGGCACCGAATAGCGTGTGACGACGGGAAGCAGCATCGCGTTCGAAAGCCCGTGCGGCACGTGGAAGAAGGCGCCGATCGGGCGGCTCATCCCGTGGACCAGCGCGACAGAGGCGTTGGAGAATGCCAGACCGCCATGGTGCGCGCCCAGCATCATCGCCTCGCGCGCTGCGCGGTTCGACGGATCGTCGCAGGCCGTGCGCAGGTTCGGCGCGATCAGTTTCATTGCCGAGATCGCCATGGCATCGGAAAAGGCATTGGCCTTCTTCGAGACATAGGCCTCTATCGCGTGGGTCAGGGAATCGATGCCGGTATCGGCGGTAAGGCGGCGCGGCTTGGTCAGCGTAAGCTCGTAGTCGATCACCGCCAGCATCGGCAGGAACGCCAGCCCTGCGCAGAGCATCTTTTCGTCCGTCGCCTCGTCAGTGATGATCGTGACGCGGGTCGCTTCCGATCCCGTGCCCGCTGTCGTCGGGATGGCGATCACGGGAAGGCCGGGGGTGTCGGTGACAGCGGGCACCTTGAGCGAGGGAATGGGCCGCGGATCGAGCGCCAGCGCGGCAATCGCCTTCGAGGTATCGATCGGGCTGCCCCCGCCGAACCCGATGACGCAGTCGAAATCGCCTGCCCGCACGACGTCCAGCGCCGCTTCCACCACCGCGACCGTCGGATCGGGCACGGTATCGGCAAAGACCGCGCTGCTGCAGCCCGACTTGCGCAGGATACCCTGCAGCTTTTCGACCAGTCCGCTGCCAGCAAGGAACGCGTCAGTGACGATCAGTGCCTTCGACAGTCCGGCGGCCTGCATCAGCGAACCGGTCTCGCAGAGCGCTCCGCCGCCGATACGGACGCGGCGCGGCAGGTTGATATCGTGCATGTTCGTTTTCTCCCGCCCACGATCATAGACCGGCGGGCGGGAGCGCGACAATGCGCCGAATGATCAGTCCCGCTTCGTTTCCGGCGCAGGCAAGAAGGGCACCGGTTCCTTGAAGGTATGTGTGATGTAGGGGAACGGAATTTCGATATCCGCGGCTTCCAGCCCTGCCTTGACGCGCTTGAAGATATCGTCGCGGATGGCGAACATGTCGCGCGGCATCGCACCGCACCACCAGCGGATCATGAAATCGACAGAACTGCCGCCGAAGTTCGAGACATAGACGTCGATCGGCTTATCGTCGGGCACGTCTTCCAGACCTTCCAGAGACTTCTTGATCACCTCGGTCGCGTGATCGAGATCGGTGTCGTAGGACACGCCCACCGTGATTTCCCAACGGCGGATCGGCTGTTCGGTCAGGATCTTGACCGGGTTCTTGAACAGCATCGAATTGGGGCAGACCGTCAGTTCGCCGGTGAACTGGCGGATATGCGTTTCGCGCAAGGTGATGTGTTCGACCTTGCCCAGGATGCCTTCGACCTCGACCGCGTCGCCGATCTGCATCTTGTCGCGCAGCATGATGAGCACGCCGGCAAGAAAGTTTTCGAAAATGTCCTGAAAGGCGAAACCGATTGCGACGGTGCCGACGCCCAGCCCAGCGATGAGTCCGCCTGCCGACATGCCAGGCAGAATGATGGTCAGGGCGATGAGCAGGCCTGCGAGCCAGATCGTCAGCTTGACCATCGTTTCGACCAAGGCCTTCAGGCTCTCGCGCATCGATGTCTTGCCGGTCAGGCGGTCGGCGATGTTGGTGGCGAAACGGGCGAGGAGCCAGGTGACGAATATGACGGCGAGGGCGATGGCCATTTTGGGAAGCAAGGCGATCAGGCCCTCGCCCATTCCCAGCAGTTCGGTCTTCAGAATCTCGACGATATCCAGCACTTGCACGACTTCTCCAGCTTTCGGTGTCTTCCCCAAATCGATCGCACGCCTAGGGGTTCCGCCCCTTGGCGGTCAAACCGTACGTAAGGGTGAAAATGCCGCTTCGGGCGGTGCCAGCCGGGGACGCGCGGCGCCCCGGCAAGCGGGAAATCAGGCCTTTTCGTCGACCTTCTTCTCATCAACCTTAAGGGCGCCGCGGCGTACCTGGTCACGCTCCATGCTTTCGAACAACGCCTTGAAGTTGCCTTCGCCGAAACCTTCATCACCGCGGCGCTGGATGAATTCGAAGAAGACCGGCCCGATCTGTGCCTCGGCAAATATCTGGAGCAGGAGGCGGGGCGTGCCCCCTTCGGTCGTACCGTCGAGAAGGATGCCGCGCGTCTTCAACTCGCCAACAGGTTCGCCGTGGCCGGGCAGACGCTCTTCCAGCATCTCGTAATAGGTTTCGGGCGGCGCAGTCATGAAGGGGACGCCGCTTTCTTTCAGCTTGTCCCAAGTGCCCAGAAGATCGTCGCAGATGAAGGCAATGTGCTGGATGCCTTCGCCGTTGTAGGCGCGCAGGAATTCCTCGATCTGGCCGCCGCCGGACTTGCCTTCTTCGTTCAGCGGGATGCGGATCTTGCCATCGGGCGCGGTCAGCGCCTTGCTGGTAAGGCCGGTATATTCGCCCTTGATGTCGAAGAAACGGATTTCGCGGAAGTTGAACAGCGTCTCGTAATAGTCGGCCCAATAGGCCATGCGCCCGCCATAGACGTTGTGCGTCAGGTGGTCGATCCGGTCGAGGCCTGCGCCTTCGGGGCGCCTGGCAACGCCGGGCAGGTATTCGAAATCGATGTCGTAGATCGAGAGGCTGCCGTCACCATCATCGTAGCGGTCGGTCAGGTAGATGATGGCGTTGCCGATGCCGCGGATCGCGGGGATATGCAGTTCCATCGGGCCGGTGTTGGTCTCGACCGGCTCTGCCCCGCGTGTCAGCAGTTCGGCATAAGCCTTGGCGGCGTCCTTGACGCGAAAGCCCATGCCGCAGGCCGAGGGGCCGTGTTCGCGGCTGAAGAACCATGCCGCGCTGCCCGGTTCGTAATTGGTGACGAGGTTGATGTCGCCCTGCCGCCAAAGCTCCACATCCTTCGAACGGTGGCGCGCCACGCGGGTGAAGCCCATGGCCTCGAACACAGGCTCCAGGACGCCCTTTTCCGGTGCGGAGAATTCCACGAATTCGAACCCGTCGAGGCCGATGGGATTTTCGAACAGGTCGGTCATGATGCTTTCTCCGCAAGCTTTCCGCGCCACGGCGTCTCACCGTCCAGCAGGGTTCCTGCCGGGATCGGGTCGCTGTCGCGCCAGGTTTCGTAGATGGGTCCGAAGTCCAGTTCGACGAGCCGTTGCAAAAGCTGCTCCATCGAATCGAGGACGAAGTAGTTGATCTGGAAATCGTCGATCCGGTACGCGGTTTTCATGATGCGTTCCGGGTCGAACGGCAGGCGCAGGACGTCGGGATCGGTGACCGAATAAACGGTCTCACCCGCGCTCGACACGATGCCCGCGCCAAAGGCTTTCAGCCCCTTCCTGCTGTCGATCAGGCCGAATTCGATCGTGTACCAGTAGATGCGCGCCAGCATGTCGAGCGCGCCCATTTCCATCGCGCGGCGGCCTGCCTTGCCATAAGCTTCGAGGAAGTCGGCAACGCTGGGGTCGAGCAGCATCGGCACGTGGCCGAAGAAATCGTGGAAAATGTCCGGCTCGACCAGGTAATCCAGCTCGTGCTCTTCGCGGATCCAGCGGGTGACTGGGAACTGGCGCGCGGCGAGGTGGTCGAAAAATATCTCGTCCGGGATGAAGCCGGGGACGGCGACAAGCTGCCAGCCGGTCGCTTCGGTCAGCACCATGTTCGCATATTCGAAGCGCGGGATGCCGTAGGAACAGTCCAGCCGTTTCAGCCCGTCGAGGAACTGGGGTGCTGCGTAAAGCTCGGCGAGCTTGCTCTGCCGCTCGTAAAGGCGGCGCCAGCGGTCGTGCTCCTCAGGCGAATAGGCATCCCAGTTCTGCGCGACGGTATAGTCGCGCCCCGCCTGCGAATAATCGCCGCGCAGTTCACTCTCGCTTTTTGCTGTTCCAGGCTTCTCCATCGAATGCACAGTACCATCAACAGCAGGTGATTTGTGTGCTAATCCGTGCAAGGTAGCGGACCAGCACGCCGATTTATCGCGCAAACAACCTTAATATGAGTGATTTCATGCCCCTCGACCGATTCGATCGCCGTATCATCGCCGCGCTTCAGGAAGATGCGCGCATGACCGTGGCGCAGATTGCCGAACGGGTCTCGCTCTCGGCCACACCGGTCAGCAGACGGCTGAAAAAGCTGGAGGATGACGGGGTCATCACCGGTTATTCCCCACGGCTCGACGCGCGCAAGCTGGGCTTCCCGCTCGACGCCTACATCATGATCAACCTTCAGGCGCACAGCGACGAGATCATCGACCGGTTCGAAGGGGCGATACAGGACAACCCCTATGTCATCGCGTGTCATGCGGTGACCGGAGAGATGGACTACCTGCTGCACGTGACCGCGCGGGACATGGAACACATGTCGGAAATCACGCTGAAAACGCTGGTCCGCATCCCCGGCGTGCGCGACGTAAAATCTATCCTCGTGCTGGAAAACGTGAAGACTTCGCCCGCGCTGCCGGTGGAGTAGCTACCGCGCCTTCGCCTGCGCCGGATTACGGACCTGCCAGCGCAGCTCGCGCGTCTCACCCGCCTGCACGGTCACGCGGATCACTCGCAGCCCGTTCTGCATCGCGGTCTTGCGAGAGGGCTTGCGTACTTCCCACTGCGCGGGGTTGCCGATGGCGATCTCGGCCTCGACCGTCTCCGTGCTGTCGTTCGTGATGCTGGCGGCGAGTTCGTGCCACTTGCCGTCATGCACGTCGGTCTCGCCAAGCACGAAGCCGCGTCCTGCCTCGCATGCGACTTTCACTTGCGACGACGGCGCAATGGCGATCTCCACTTCCTGCCCCACGGCGCGGTCTTCCATCTTGTCTTCCGCGATCAGCAGCGGGCCATAGGCGCTCGGCTCGAACACGGTCACGCCGCCTGCGGGAAGCGCGCGGCCAAGGCCAAACTCGTCCTCATTCGTGCTCCGCAGCACGACATCGGCGACCATCTCGTTACCCGGCATATGCGGCATGCACGATGCGCGATGGATCAGCTTTCCCTCGACCGCGTCCAGCGTCAGGAAAGCGACCTGCTTCTGCGCGTTTGCGGCCACGGTGACAGGCATGGGCACGCGGTAGAGCTTGAGGTCGCCCAAGGCTTCCTCGGTCGCCTTCATCACGGCGGCAGGCGCGAAAGCCATTTCCTGTGCCATGACGCGGCTGCCGGTCACGACGATGGCATCGCTCATCGTCACCGGTGAGGGAGGCGGCGGAGGTGGCGGAGGGGGCGGCGGATAGTTCGTTCCGGTCGAAGTGCTGCCGATCGGGAAACAGGTGAGGCGCAGCGGTTCTCCGCGTGGCGGCGTGCCCAAATCGCGGTAATCGCTCCTGATCTCAAGCTTGCCCGCAACGGCCATCAGCTCCGCATCGGGAAAGCTCTGCCCGTTGCCGTTCGCCAGCGTCAGCCAGGCAGTGAGTTTCAAGCGGCGCTCCCGCTCCTGTCCCGCCTTTGCGAATGTCGCGACGTAATGCGCGCTCCAGTCGAAGCCCGAGGCAAGGTAGTTCAGCGTGACGGTATAAGTCCCGCCGCTCTCGCTGCGCGTATCGACACTATAGACGGGGTTGGGCGACAGCCCATTGGGCACTTCGTCGAAAGTCAGCCGTTCGGGGATGCCGGCGCATCGCACCGCTTCGTATCCGGCGTCTGTCTGCAGCACGAGGCCGCCATCGGCGCGTGTATGCACGATGGCGCGCTCGCTGGTTTCGGCGCCGGTCGCGGGATTGGTGCGCGTGATCGTGACGCGGTTGCCCAGCGTGCCGTTTACCAGCGCAGCCGGAGAGAGGATGTCGGCGTTGCGGTTCTTCTCGATCGTCCCGCCCGGAAGGCCTGTGACGATGGCGCTGACCGCGACCATGCTTTCGGCCACTCCGTCGAAGCGGATCCGGCTTTCACCCGGCGGCAGGGTGACGGTGCGCGTTTCGGAAATGAGCGCAAAACCGTTCAGCCAGTTGAGCCGCATGGGCCGGTCGCGGTCCGGATCGCGATAGACGGTGACGGCAAGGCTTTCGGGCGCCGAGGCCTCTACCACCGTGCGCGCCTCGGCCTGCGCGGGCAGGGCCAGCGCGCTTGCCGCAAGGATCAGGGGGACATGCCGCACGGGGCCGCCCTTCAATAGCGGGTTTCGTAAACGACGGTCAGTTCATAGTCGCCGTTGGCGGGCACCGGTACGGTCCACTTGCGGCGGTCGAGCCCGTCCTGCTCACCCTTCAGGTTTTCCGACACGACGCGGAAGTCGTTGCTCCAGTACCCGCGGTCGAGCCCGGCCTGCGTGACCTCTACGTTAACCGGCACGGGTCGCGCATTGGTGACGCGATAGCGCATCGTCGTGCGGTAGAAGTCTTTCGCGCGGTCGATCTGCACCTGACGCACGCGGCCGTCCTCGATCACGCGGTAGCGGGAGGAGCGTTCGTATTCCTCGGATGCGATCTTCGTGCGGGCCATGACTGTCGCCTCGACAGAGACGTCGAAGGCATCGCCGGTGCTGAGCGACAGGCGGCTGCCCATCGGGGTGTGGCCGACCGAATTCTCGCCGATGAACTGTGGCGTGCCGCGCGCATCGCGCTGGTAGAAGCGCACCGTTCCAGCCGGAAGCGCATCGCCCAGCCCGCCATTGCGCGAGGACGAGAACGCGATCTCGCTCGCCGCTTTTTGCGGCTCGTTGTCGCTCTGCAACCAGCCGATGGTGCGGGTATAGACCTTGGACGCGGGAACGGCAGTCACGTCGAGGAAGCTGACCTGCTTCGTCTGCGCGTTGGCGATCGTTGTGCGTTCATCGAGCGGATAGAGATAGAAATCGCCCAGCCGCTCGCGGTCCGCGCTCTCGGTGCCCATCGAATCGATGCTGCCGCGCGGCGGAGGCGGCGGGGAGGGGCGGCCATAGCGGTTGTTGTTCTGCGTCTGGACGTTGCCCGCGACCAACATGGTCTTCGCCGCCTCGAACGTCGTGCCGGTCTGGTTGGTCAGCGTGACCCAACCCTGCATATCGACCGTGCCCTTCACCTCGTCGTAAAGCGCGACGTAGTCGGCCGACCAGCCGAGCCCCGGCGTCAGGTAGCGCAGCGAAACGGGCCGCGTGCCGCCGCGCGTCGAATCGACCGTCACCGAAAGCGTGGGCCGTGCGCGCAAGTTGTCGGGCACTTTGTCGAAGACGGCGCGCACCGGCAGGCCGTCGTCGCGCAGCACCTCGATGCGGTTGCCGATCTGGACCACTACGCCGCCCGCGACCGAGAGAACCTTGGCCCGCTCGCGCGTTTCCGCGCCGGTGGCGGGGTTCGTGCGTACAAGAGTGATCGTCTCGCCCACCGCCTTTTCCATCAGCTTTCCGGGGGTCAACAGGTCATAGTCGAAGTTCTGTTCGACGATCGTCGTGCCTGCGGCATCGAAAGACAGCGTCTCTGCCCGGATGCGGCTCGATACGTCGGGAAACTCGATCCGCGTGCGGCCCTGGGGGATCGAAATCTGGCGCACGTCCTGAACCAGCGCCTGTCCGCTGTTGTAGATGGTGACAGCAACGTCGCCCTGCTCGCTCTTGCCCGTCGGGTCGCTCTGCCCTGCGGCCGGTGCCACGATCAGCGCCGATCCGGCGAGGGCGAAGACCGCCGAACGCACGTTGAAACCCTTTGCCACGGAACTCGTCTCCCCACTATTCGACGCCGGTATCGCACGGTTCGGCTGCAAAAGTGTGAACTTTCAGATGGCTCTTTGCTGAACAGGGCGACGTTGAAACCCGCGCATACGGGTGTTTCCGGCGATGCTTTCCGGACGCGCCGGGGCGTAGAGACGGCAAACATCGCGCCTGTGCATCGAAGGGCACAACAACGGGTTGCATCGCCAAAAAGGCGGGCCTATAGGGCGCGCTCCGGTCGGGACGTAGCGCAGCCTGGTAGCGCATCACACTGGGGGTGTGGGGGTCGGAGGTTCGAATCCTCTCGTCCCGACCAGTTTTTGTGACGCAAGATCATTTGGTGGGATGATCTTGGCCGAAAACTAACGAGCGTAAGCGACGAGCTTATTCCTACACATCGATAGATACGTAGCCCCGCGGGCCCCGTTGTCTTGCGGCGTGCCCGTGTGCAGCCTGCGCCCCTCCATTGCCACCCCATGGCAATGCTGCTAGGCGCGCGGGCTTGACCGGTTGCCCTTGAGCTCGTGCTCTTGTCTGGCGGCCGATCGATCCTATTGAAGCCGTCACAACAAGACGAAGGCCCTCCATGTCCAGCTCCATGCTTGTACTTGCCGCCGCCGCCCCTGCCGGGGGTCCTCCCGGATGGGTGCAGATCCTGCCGCTTCTCGCGATGGGCGTCATCTTCTGGTTCCTCGTGTTCCGCCCGCAGATGCGCCGCCACAAGGAACACCAGGCGAAGATCGCCGGCCTGCAGAAGGGCGATCGCGTGGTCACCGCAGGTGGTCTCGTCGGCAAGATCATCAAGCTGGACGACAACTACGTCGACATCGACCTTGGCCAGAACGTCAAGGTCAAGGCGGTGCGTTCGACCATCGGCGACGTGATTCCGCCGGGCAGCTCGGCACCGGCAAACGACTGAGATAACACGCATGCTTGATTTTCCGCGCTGGAAACGCATCTGGCTGTGGGGCCTCACGCTCGTCGGCGTGTTCCTGGCCCTGCCGTCGCTGACGATGCTGGCGGGTGAACGCTGGCCGTCCCAGCTTCCCGACCCCGAAATCAACCTCGGCCTCGACCTTGCCGGCGGCAGCCACATCCTGCTGGAAGCCGACACCGCGCAGGTTCGTTCGCTCCGCATCGAGGCGATGGAAGAGGAAGTGCGCCGCGCCCTGCGCGATGCCGATCCCGCCATTGCCATCGGCGACATCTCCACTGCGAACGGTCGCCTGTCGTTCATGGTCGAGGATGAAAGCCAGGTCGACGCGGCCCGCGAAGTGTTGCTGCCGATGACCGAGGGCGTGGGCCTGACCGGCCAGCGCGACTGGACCATCAGCGTGGTTGACGGGCAGCGCTTCATTTTCGAGCCTACCGAAGTCGGTCTGAACCAGGCCGTAGAAAACGCGATGGACACCGCGACTGACGTCGTGCGCCGCCGCATCGACGAACTGGGCACGCGCGAACCCACGATCATCCGTCAGGGCGACGAACGCATCGTCGTACAGGTTCCAGGCCTCGACGATCCGCAGGCGCTGAAGGCGCTTCTGGGCCAGACCGCGAAGCTCGAATTCAAGCTCGTCGACCAGACCGCGCTACCGACCGACATCGCGCAGGGCATCGTACCTCCGGGCAGCCAGATCCTGCCCTTCGCCCCCGACGCCAGCCAGCAGGGCGCGATCGCCGTGCGCCGCCTTGGCGGGATTCAGGGCGATCAGCTCACCAACGCGCAGCAAGGCTACGACCAGAACGGCACGCCCGTCGTCAACATCACCTTCAACCAGGAAGGTGGCCGCAAGTTCGCCGCGCTGACGACGGCCAACGTAGGCAAGCCCTTTGCCATCATCCTCGACGGCGAAGTGCTGTCCGCGCCGAACATCAACGAACCGATCCTCGGCGGCTCGGCCCAGATTTCGGGCGGGTTTTCGGTGGATAGCGCCAATGCGCTTGCCATCTCGCTGCGTTCGGGCGCCTTGCCGATCGACCTTCAGGTCGTGGAAGAACGCACCGTCGGGCCTGACCTTGGTGCCGACTCGATCCGCAAGGGCGTGCTCGCGCTGATCATCGGCGGCGCGGCCGTGCTCGCCTTCATGTTCGCAAGCTATGGCCGCTTCGGCCTTTATGCGAATGCCGCGATCCTTCTCAACGTGCTGATCATCCTCGGCATCATGGCGGCGCTGGGGACCACGCTCACCCTGCCGGGCATCGCCGGTTTCGTTCTTACCATCGGTACCGCGGTCGACGCCAACGTGCTGATCAACGAACGCATCCGCGAGGAACGACGGCGCGGACGCCGCGTCGTGCAGGCTGTCGAAGTGGGTTACCGCGAGGCACAGCGCGCGATCATCGACGCCAACGTGACCAACGTGATCGCCGGCGTGCTGCTGTTCCTGTTCGGCTCCGGCCCGATCCGCGGCTTCGCCATCGTTCTCATCATCGGTATCGTGACTTCGGTCTTCACCGCCGTGACGATGACCCGCATGTGGGTGGCAGGTTACCTGCGCAAGCACCGCCCCAGCGACCTGAACATCTGAGGAGGGACGCATGAGACTTCTGAAACTCGTCCCCGACGACACGAACATAAAGTTCCTTCGCTGGCGTCTGCCGTTCTACATCGTCTCGCTGATCCTGATGGCGGCTAGCTGGGGTGCGGTGCTGACCAACGGACTCAACCTCGGCGTCGACTTCGTCGGCGGCCAGATGATCCGCGCGACTTTCGTTGAAAGCACCGAGGCACCCGTTGCCGACCTTCGCGACGATATCGCGGGGCTGGGCTATGGCGCGCCAATCATCCAGCGTTTCGGCCAGCCGAACGAGGTATCGATCCGCATGCGCCTGCCTGAAGGGCAGGACGCGGCGCAGGTCAAGGACCTCGCCGACCGGATGACCAACGCCATCGTCGGCGAAATGGAAGCGAAGCACCCCGGCGTGCGTATCGACGGCGTCGATTCGGTGTCGGGCAAGGTGTCGAGCGAACTTTTCGAAACCGGCATGCTCGCGCTGTTGGCCGCGATGGTCGCGATTGCCATCTACATCTGGGTCCGCTTCGAATGGCAGTTCGGCGTGGGTGCCCTGTTCGCGCTGGTCCACGACGTTTCGCTGACGCTCGGCCTTTTCGCGCTGACGCAGATGGAGTTCGACCTCAACATCGTCGCCGCCATCCTTGCGATCATCGGCTATTCGCTGAACGACACGATCGTCGTCTACGACCGTGTCCGCGAAAACCTGAAGAAGTATCGCAAGATGCCGATGGAAGAGCTTCTCGACCTGTCGGTGAACGAGACGCTTCCGCGCACGATCATGACGTCGTTGACGACGTTGATGGTGCTGGTCGCGCTGATGTTCGTCGGCCCGGCAACGACCTTCGGTTTTGCTGCCGCGATCGCGTTCGGCATTTTCGTCGGTACGTATTCGTCGATCTACATGGCGGCTCCGATCCTGATCTGGCTCAAGGTCACGTCGGACAGCTTCGTCCCGCGTGAAAGCGCGACCGACAAGCAGGAAAAGATCGCCCGCGGCGAAGTCTGACCGGCGGTCCGCTCCGCCCTTGCGGCGGGACGATTTCCGGCATTCGCGGATTGTGTGCTAGTCTCGGCTTCCAATGGGAAAGGAGGCCGAGAATGGCACACGACAACCGCTATCAGGCAGAGCTGAAGAACCTGCTGGCCGAAATGCGCGACCACCCCGAACGCAACCATGACGCGAACCGGCAGCGCGTCGCGGTGCTGCGCAAGATGGTCGAAGCCGAAAACGCCTAAAGCATACGCACCAGCATAACGCCGAGCGCGACCCAGGCCGGGTCCTTGACCACGGCCTGGCGTTGGCCGGCACCGGGCGGCAGGATCGCCACGAAGTTCGCATCGCGGTCGATCAGCCTGCCGAACACGAACCGCCCGCCCGGACGCGGGACCAGCACGTCGCGGTTGATTGCCTGCGCCGTTTCCTCCGGTTTCAGCTCGCGCAGCCACAGCCGGTCTCCGGGCCGGTATTCGCCTTGCGCGACATCGATTTCCAGCACCCCCATCGGCGCATCGCCCAGAAGAACCTGCGGCGGCACCGCCTCGCGCGGGCGGGTCAGCGCCTCGGGGCCTTCCGCGCCCAGCCTCGCCACGACCATCGGCGCCGCCTTCGCCTCGCTGGTCAGCAGCGCTTCTGGATCTACGCCGAGCGCGCCGGCAATTCGGTTCAGCCAGTCGATCGACAGCGTGCGGGTGCCGGTTTCCAGCCGCCCGATCGTCTGCGGCGTCGTCGGCGGCGAACAGGCGAGGGCGAGATCGGAGAGGGTCATGCCCTTGTCCTTGCGGATGGCGCGGATGCGGTTGATCATCGGGGCAGGCTCCGAAAGCAAATAACCTATCTGGTGTTATTTTCCTACAGAATGAACCGAGGCGCAAGAGGGCGGCGCATCTTGTCCAGAAGGGAGAGTCACCGGATGAGCCAGCCCGACAGTGCCCACTACGTCACCCGCGAACTGACCAGCGAAGGCCCGCGCCGTACGTCGGCCAAGTACAAGGGCGGCGCGCCGAAACGCGGGCGCAGCGTCACCGTCAACTTGCGCGAAAGCCCGCTCAGCTGGCTCTACGCGCGCGGGCACTTGTCCGAACGCCAGTACAATGCGGGGGAACGCCTACGCGCCGACTGGGAACGTGCACAGCTGGCGCCCTCGATCACGATGAGCTGGAACCCGGTGCGCGTCGACGGCGGCAAGCGCGATGCGGATCTTACGCCCTCCGAACGCCAGCTTGCCGCCAAGCGCCGCTTCGACGAGGCGACGGCCCAGGCAGGGCCGGGCCTGTCCGACATCCTGTGGCGGGTGGCTTGTGCGGGCGAGAGTTTGCCCGATGCGGAAAAGGCGCTGTCATGGCCCGCGCGCAGCGGCAAGCTGGTGCTCGGCCTCGCGCTCGACAGGGTGGCGGATTACTACCGGATGGCATGAGGTGCACAGGCGGCGCGCTTTTGCTTGAGCGCGCCCGTCCTTGCTGGCACATGGTTTCCCCTGCAACCAAGTAACGGGGAAGACAGCCTCTCATGCATCGCCGCCAGTTCATCGCCACAGGCTCTGTCGCCGCCATTGCCGCCGCCGCGCCCCGCGCTGCATTCGCGCAGGCCGATGCCGCCTCACAGCTCGATACCGTGCTCGACGCGGCTTACTGGGGCGACCAGCAATTGAGCCCCGAATCGCTGACCAGCGCGGGGTTGGACGATGGCCGCTTTGCCTGGGCGCGCCACGCGATCGACAACTACGGCGCGGGCGGGACGAAGGCACGCATGGCGCAGGCGGCCAACGTGCTCGAAAGCCTGAAACGCGTTCCCGAAAGCAGCCTGAGCCAGGCCAAGCGGACCCAGCGCGCTGTTGCCATCGACATGATGGAAAAGCGCCTTCTGGCCGCGAAATACGACTTGCCGAGCGTGGGCACGCCCTTCATCGTCGAACACCGCAGCGGCGCCTATGTCTCGGTGCCGGTCATGCTCGACACGCAGCATCCGGTCGAAACGACCGACGATGCCGAGGCCTATCTCGACCGGCTCGACGCCTTTGCGGGCGAACTGGATGCGGAAACCGAATATCAGAAGGCGCAAGGCGCGCGTGGGTATCTGCCGCCGGTCTGGTCGCTGGAGATCACGGCGAACCAGATCGATTCGCTGATGGCGGCCAAGCCGGCCGACAGCGACATGGTGTCCTCGCTTGCCACCCGCACTGCCGAAAAGGGCATCGAGGGCGACTGGGCGACGCGTGCTGCGAAGATTCTGGAAGACCGCGTCTATCCCGCGCTTGCCCGCCAGTCCGGGGCGATGCGCGCGCTGAAGGCCGACACTCCCGCAGGCGACGGCGCATGGCGCCTGCCGCGCGGTGAGGAGATCTATGCCGACGCGCTGAAGCTCTTCACGACGACGGACATGATCCCCGAGGAAATCCATCAGGTCGGTCTGCGGCAGGTTGCCGAACTGCACGCCGAGCTGGACCCGCTTTTGAAAAGCGCCGGCCTGACCAAAGGGTCGGTCGGCGCGCGGCTGGCCGAACTCACCAATCGGCCGGACCAGCTCTATCCCAACACGCCTGCGGGCAAGGCCGATCTGCTGGAAAGCCTCAACGTGCAGACCGAGGCCCTGATGAAAAAGCTGCCGCAGGCGTTCAACACGGTGCCGACGCAGCCGCTGGAAATCCGCGCCGTGCCTGAGGCGATCCAGGATGGCGCATCGGGAGGCTACTACCATCGCCCCTCGCTCGACGGTTCGCGGCCCGGCATCTACTGGATCAACCTCAAGAACACGGCGAACTGGCCGAAGTTCTTTCTGCCCGCGCTGACCTACCACGAAGGTGTGCCGGGCCATCACCTGCACGGCAGCCTGATGCAGCAGGCCGAAGACCTGCCGCTGCTGCTGAAGAGCTACTTCATCTCCGCCTATGGCGAGGGCTGGGCACTCTATGCAGAGCAGGTGGCGAACGAACTGGGCGGCTATACCGGCCTGCAGCAGATCGGTCGCCTGCAGTCGTGGCTCTACCGCGCGACACGGCTCGTGACCGATACCGGCTTGCACTACAAGAAGTGGGACCTTGCGAAGGCGACCGACTATTTCCAGAACACGATCGGCCTGACCTACGATCGTTCGCTGGGCGAGACGCAGCGTTACTGTGTGTTGCCGGGCCAGGCATGCAGCTACAAGATCGGTCAGAACAAGTGGATGGACCTGCGCGCCAAGGCAGAGCGGGAGCTTGGCGACAGATTCGTGCTCGGCCGGTTTCATGATATTCTTCTCGAAGGCGTGATGCCGCTGAACCTGCTGGAGAAGCGGGTCGACGCCTTCATCGCCCGCGAAAGCGGAACCTGACGCCGCCACGCCATTTGTAAGGCGCTTGCCTTAACCTGTTTGCAGGCTATAGCTGCCTCCAAGAACGGGAGAGGCATGTGGCAGACAGGATCAGGGTTTTCGCGGCAGTGAAGGGGCATGCCTTCGATCGCAACGCGTTCGAGGACATGCTGCGCGCTTGCGGGGCGGAACCGACCATCGTGGACCAGCCTGCCGCATCCGACCTGATCGCGAACGGGCTGGTCGAGGATTACGACGCGGTGGTCCTGCACGACATGTGGGGGCTCGATTTCCGCGCCCCGCGCGAGGAACGGCCCGTGCCGGTGGAGCCTGATGCGGCGCTCGTCGCGGGGTGGGAGCGGCTGACGCAGCGCGGGATCGGTATCGTGGCGCTTCACCACGCGATTGCCTCGTGGCCATCGTGGGAGGGCTATGCGCAGATGCTGGGCGGGCGCTTCCTTTATCGTGAGGGCGTGCTTGGCGGAACGGCGCGTCAGGACAGCGGCTATCTGCCCGATGCGCAGTACGAGGCGGGCGTTGTCGAGCATCCCGTCACTGCGGGCGTGCCCTCGCGTTTCGCGCTCTCGGACGAGCTTTACGCCATGGAATATGTCGGCGAGGTCGAACCGCTCCTGACGCTCGAAACCGAAATCGAGGATGCGCGGTTCATCTCCGCGAAGAACGCGGTGCGCCGGATTGAGGGCGCAGCATGGTCGCCACCCGCGCGCAGCCCGCTGCTCGGCTGGGCGAAGCGGGCGGACAACAGCCGCGTCGTCTATCTCCAGCCCGGCGACAGCGGCGCGACGTTCGGCGATGCCAACTACCGCATGCTGGTCGCCAACGCGCTGGCCTGGACCACGCGCCGGCTGTCTGCCTGAAGCGCTTAGCCCTTCGCCGTGAAAGTCAGCGGCAGCTTGCGCAGCGGGAGCGTCAGGAAGTTGGGCTCGTGGATCGGCTTTTCGAGCGGCGCCGCCAGCCTGATGTCGTCCAGCCTGTCGAGCATGGCGAGCACGCCGGTCGCGATCTCCGCGCGGGCGAGCGGTGCGCCGACGCAGAAGTGCGGGCCGGCCCCGAAAGCAAGGTGGGTGCCCGAGTTCTTGCGCGCCATGTCGAACTGGTGCGGGCATTCGAATTTCGCCGCGTCGCGATTGGCCGCGCCATAGCGGACGATGACGACCGAATCCTTCGGGATCAGCGTTCCGGCCAGTTCGACATCGCGCGTCGCGCGGCGGCGCAGGCCCTGCGTCGGGCTTTCGAAGCGGATCACTTCCTCGACGAAATTCTTCACGCGCGAACGGTCTTCGCGAAGGGCCTGCATCTGGTCGGGATGATTGACCAGTTGCAGCATCGCGTGGCCAAGCGACGTCGTCGTCGATTCGAAGCCGCCGCCGATCAACTGGCTCATCACCGATTGCAGTTCCGCCATCGACAGCGGTTCCTCGGTATCGCGGTGCGCGTGGACGAGCGCGGAGACGAGATCGTCGCGCGGGTTTGCGCGCCGTTCCTCGAACAGGCGCGCAAGGTGGTGTTGCGCCTCAAGTTCGATATCCGCGTTGGCCTTCAGCTCGTCCGCCGTCATCACCGTGGAGGCAGGCGCCAGCATCGCATCGGCCCAGCGGCGGAACGTGCCGACATCGCCTGAATCGAGGCCCATCTGCTCGGCCAGGATGATGCCGGGCAGAAGCACCGCGAAATCGGCAATGAACTCGCACTCGCCGCGGGCGGCGAAGCCGTCGATCAGGGTGTGGGCGACTTCCTCGATGTGGCCGGTCAACTCGCGCACGCGGCTCATCGTGAACACGCGGTCGACCAGCTTGCGATAACGCGAGTGAACCGGCGCATCGGTGCGCTGCAACGTCTGGATGTGCGGCCAGCCGTGCGCGTCGAGATAATCGTGCAGCACGGCAGAGTTCTCCTCACCCTGCAACGATGCGCGGTCGACGTTGTTCGAGAAAGTCTCCGGGTCGGTCAGCACGCGGCGAAGATCGTCATAACGGGTCACCACGAAGAAGCCGGTTTCGGGCATCCGGTAGATGCCCTCCTGCGCCTGCATCATGGCGTAGGCGTCGAACGGATCGCTCTGCACTGCGGGGTCGAGCAGGCTGGGGACGGCAGGTTCCGAGCCCTCGTGCGTGGTCATTCTAGGTTCCTTCCCGAGGTCATCTTTATGCCCCGATGGTGGTGCAATCGCCTTACTCTATCAAGCGAAAATTCTATATTCTTGCGTAAATTGCTGGTTTTTACGCCAATTACGCCTCAAAAATAAAAGCACTTGCCTTAAAATAGATTCGCTCTATGCCTTTGCGAACTGCGCAAAGACGCGACCCGGAAATCCCGCAGACAGACAAGCGGGACCGGCAATGGGAGAGGACGGATGTTGCAAGGATCAGATCTCGTGCGCGGTCGGCGCACACTCACTTCGGTACTGGCCATCGCATGTGCCTGTGGTGCGGCGAACACTGCCCATGCGCAGGATGCGGCTGGGGAAGACAGCGAAGCATCGACGGCGGCCAAGGGCGGCCTTTCGGAAATCATCGTCACGGCGCGCAAGCGCGTGGAATCGGCGCAGGATGTGCCGGTTTCCGTCACCGCGATCTCCGCTGCCGAAATCGCGGACCGCGACCTCACCAGCCTCGAACGCGTCGCCGCGGCCACGCCGCAGCTTGCCATCGGGCGCAACGCGACCGGTTCGGGCGCCCAGCTTACCCTGCGCGGGGTCGGTTCGAACTCGCTCTCGATCGGCACCGAACAGTCGATCGCGGTCATCGTCGACGGCGTCTATTACGGCCAGGGGCGCACCATTAACGAAGGTTTCTTCGACCTTGGCGGGATCGAGATCCTGAAAGGTCCGCAGTCGCTGTTCTTCGGCAAGAACGCGACCGCAGGCGTCATCTCGATCACGACCGCCAATCCCACCGATTATTTCACGGCTTCATCGCGCACGTCGTACGAATTCAACGCGGGCAAGCTGAAGGAAGAGGTCGTCGTGTCCGGCCCCGTCAGCGACCGCGTGGGCTTCCGCCTTGCCGCACGGGTAGCCAAGGATTTCGGGCACCTGTTCGACAACCGCGCCGATTCGATCACATACACCACGACCGATCGCCCTGCGGCTGGCGTGACCAACGCGACGACCGATCACATCGCGACCGCCCCTTCGAACAACGGCCCGAAAGAGCGTGAGTACCTTGTGCGCGGGACGATCGACTGGGAAGCGACCGACCGGTTGACCGCGACGCTGAAGGCCAATGTCGGCTACAACCGCACATCGGGCACGTGGAACTACGCGGTCTTCGCCTGCGACGGCGGCCAGAGCCACCTGTCGCCCGGCACCCCGTGCGAGCGTGACTTCGCGCTCTATTCCAACAACATGCCCGCCGACATCGCCGCCGAAACACGCTTTGCCCGGCCCGATGGCGACAACTTCAACAAGTATTCCTCGTGGGGCGTGACCGGCACGCTGGAATATGATCTCGACGCGCTGACCATAACCTCGGTCACGAACTACCAGTGGAACCGGAACACGTGGTCGCTCGACATCGACTACCAGTCGGCATCCTCGCCCGCGCTGAACATCTGGGGTACGGAGGTTTCGGACTACAACGCCTTTTCCGAGGAACTGCGCGTGCTGAGCGACTTCGACGGGGCGTTCAACTTCCTGCTCGGCGGGTACTACCAGACGTCGGAGCGCGGGTTCGAACAGAACGTCCTGTTCGCAGGGTTTGAAAACAGCGAGGCGCCCGACGGCTTCCGCTATGTCGCCTATGCCAAGGACAGTTCGACCGAGGGCGAGACGCTTTCGGCATACGGGCAGGCGATCGTCGAACTGATTCCCGACACGCTCGAGATCACCGGCGGCGCGCGGTACATCCACGAAACCAAGGACAGCATCTTCGTCCAGCCTTACGCGCACCCGCTGCTGGCCGGCTCGCGCTATGCCGTGGACGATCCGCTGACTGCGAAGCAGACCTTCGACAACTGGTCGCCCGAAGCAACGCTGACCTGGACGCCGAGCGAGACCGTGACCGTCTATGGCGCGTACAAGACCGCGTACAAGTCGGGCGGGTTCTCCAACTCCTCGATCCAGTCGCCGACGACGCCGCTCGAATTCTTCCTGTTCGAACCGGAAAAGGCCAAGGGTTTCGAGGTCGGTTTGAAGACCGACCTCTTGGATCGCCAGCTTCGCTTCAACGTGACGGGGTACATCTACAAGTTCACCGACCTGCAGGTGACGTATCTCGATTCCGCGGCGCTCGCGTACAACTCGATCAATGCGGGCAGTGCGAAGACGAAGGGCGTCGAGGTCGAGTTCGCCTATGCGCCCTATGCGGTGCCGGGGCTCGAATTGAGCGGCAGCGCGAACTACAACCACGCGCGTTACGGTACGGCGCTCGCGCCCTGCTACGGCGGGCAGAGCTTCGATGCTGGCTGTATCCCGAACCTGCTCAGCATCGGTACTCCGGGCCAGGATCTTGACGGAAAGCCCACTTCGGATGCGCCGGACTGGACCGGTTCGCTCGGCGCGCGGTACGAAGCCGATCTCAACCAGTCGATGAAGTACGGCCTCTCGGTCAACGCGCGCTACAGCTCCGACTACCTGCCCTCGGCCTTTGGTGCCCCGCTTTCGCGGCAGGACGAATATGTCTCGCTAGATGCCGGTGTCCGTTTCGGGGCGATCGACGATACTTGGCAGCTCGCGCTCATCGGCAAGAACCTTACCAACCAGTTTGTCGCCACCGGCGTGACAGACGGCAGCGGCACCGGTTCCGGCACAGGCACGAACATGGCGGTCCCGGCCGATCAGGTGGGCTTTATTTCGATGCCGCGAACGGTCACCTTGCAGTTGACGCTGCAGATCCCCTGAAGACGGAACTGACGGAACTATCGTGAACGACGAAACAATGCCTCCCGCCGCGCCCGATAACCTCACGGTGGGAGGCACCCTGGTTTGCGCCGCCGAACGCTTCGGCGAACGGCGCGCGCTGATCTATTCGGGCAGGCAGGCAAGCTGGGACGATCTTCTTGCGCTTGCCGTCGAACGCGGGCGGGCGCTGATCGGCCTGGGCGTGGGCAAGGACGACCATGTCGGCGTGCTGATGCCCAACTGCTTCGAATACGTTGTTCTATACCTCGCCACCCAGATGATCGGGGCGCGGGCGGTCCTGCTGAACGCGCGTTACCGGTCGGACGATTTGCGTTATGTCATCCCCAAGGCGCGCGTGCGCTTCCTGTTCGTGGGCGGGCAGGCAACCAGTTTTTGCGATTATCGCCCGATGCTGGAGGAAGCTTTCCCGGGCATCCTTGAAGACAGGGTGAGCAATGACGGGCGTATCGAACACGCCGACCTTCCCGACCTCGAGCGCGTGATCGAGATCGGCGAGGAGCGGCCCGGCCACTGGATGGACGAGGCTGCTCTCAACGACCTTGCCGCACAGGCGAGCGATCTCGACGTCATGCGCCGCGCGGGGCAGGTTCTGCCCGACGACATCGGCCTCATGATCTTTTCCTCGGGCACGACATCCCGGCCCAAGGCCTGCATGCTCGCGCACCGTTCGCTGTGCCTGACGGGTGCGAGCATGGGCAAACGCTTCGCCCTTACCGAAAACGATCTCGTCTGGGATCCGCTGCCCCTGTTCCACATGTCGACGATCCTGCCGCTGGCGGGCTGCCGCGCGACGGGCGCGTGCTTCATGGGTATGGACCATTTCGACGCCGATACTGCGATGGACATGCTGATCCGCGAAAGGCCGACGGTCCACTATGCCGGTTTTCCGACGATCATTGGCGCGTTGGTCGGCCACCCGCGCTTTGCCGAGTACGACCAGTCGCGTCTGCGCATCAATCACGTCGTCGGCGCGCCCGATCTGCTGCGCCGCTTTGCGCAGGACTTTCCCGGTGCAGTGCCGGTCAATTCCTACGGGTTGACCGAGGCGACCGGCGTACCGTGCTATTCCGAACTCGACGATGATCGCGAATACCTTTTCACGACGAGCGGACGGCTCTTCGACGGGATGGAGGCGCGGATCGAAGGGCCCGACGGCGAAACGCTCCCCACCGGTCAGCCGGGCGAGATATGCCTGCGCGGCAATGCCGTTTTCGCCGGATATTACGATGACGATGCCGCCACGAAAGAGGCGGTGGACGAGGATGGCTGGCTGCACACCGGCGACCTCGGCCAGATCGTCGAGGGCGGCAGGCTGGTCTATGAAGGGCGGCTCAAGGACATGCTCAAGATCGGGGGCGAGAATGTCGCCGCGGTCGAACTGGAAAGCTTTCTCATGACACATCCGGGCGTCCGCATGGCGCAAGTGGTGGGTGTGCCCGACGACCGGCTGATGGAAGTCGCCTGCGCCTATATCGAGTGCATGCCCGGCGCCGAACTTTCGGCAGAAGACATCGTCGGCCACTGCGACGGTGCGATCGCAAGCTACAAGATCCCGCGCTACGTCCGCTTCGTCGACGAATGGCCGATGAGCGCGACGAAAGTGCAGAAGTTCAAATTGCTGCGCCAGTTCGAGCCGCATTCCAAGATTGAACCGCGCCGCCAGAAGGCCGCGCGATGACCCCCGTCATTACCGAGACGCCGCCCGCAGGACACGCACCAGCCGGCCCTGCCTCTGCCGGCACCGTCGGCTGGGACGCATGGGGCATGATCGTGATCCTGACGCTGGCCTATACCGTCAGCTTCATCGACCGGCAGGTGCTCAACCTGCTGGTCGAACCATTGAAGCTTGCGTTCGATCTGTCCGACACCCGCCTCAGCCTGTTGCAGGGGCTGTCGTTTACGCTGGCCTATGTCGTGTGCAGCCCGCTGATGGGGCGGCTGGCCGATACCTCGAACCGGCGCAACATCCTTGTCGGCGGCGTCGCTTTGTGGAGCCTGGCGACCGCGCTTTGCGGGTTGTCGCGGTCCTATTGGCAACTGTTCGCCGCGCGCACCGGCGTCGGCGCGGCAGAGGCCAGCCTGACCCCTGCGGCATGGTCGATCATCGCAGATCGGTTCCCCGCGCACCTGATGCCGCGCGCGCTGTCGATCTTCATGATGGGGCCGTACCTTGGCGGCGGGCTGGCGCTGATTTTCGGTGGGCTGCTGCTCGAATATGCCGAGGGGCGCAATTTTCCCTTTCTTGCGCCTTGGCAGTTCGTGTTCCTTGCCGTCGCGGTGCCGGGCCTGCTGATCGCGGCGGCGCTGATGCTGTTCGTGCGCGAACCGGTACGCAAGCTGACGGCGGGCGAGGACGAGAATACCGCCATGCCGCTCGCCGAAGTCGGTCGCCGCTTCAAGGCCAATGGCCGCTTCTACTTCTGCTTTTACGGGGGGATGAGCGGGATCGTCATCACGCTCTATGCCTTCCCCGCATGGATGCCCGCCGTATTGATGCGCCAGTTCGGGGCAGAGGCCGCAACGGTAGGCGTCCAGTACGGCGCGCTCGTCCTTATCGGCGGGTCGGCCGGGGTTCTGACCGGGCCGTTGGTGGCGCGCTGGCTGGAAAAGCGTGGGAGGCTCGACGCACTGATGATCGTGCCGCTGATCTCGGCTGCGGCTGTCGCGGTGCTGTCGGCGCTGCTCTGGTGGGCCGGGTCCTATGGCGCCGCGCTGGCGCTGGGCGGCCTGGCCAGCTTTGCCTATTCTCTGCCGATGGCGGGTGCCTCGGCTGCGCTGCAGATCGTGACGCCCAACCGCATGCGCGGCATGGCGAGCGCGTTATACGTGTTCATCATCTCGGTCGTCGGGCTTGGCACCGCGCCGACGATCGTCGCGCTCATCACCGACAGGATCTTCGCCGACGAAAGCATGGTCGGCCACGCGTTGGGCGTAACTTGCGCTGTGTCGGCGGTGATCGGCTTTGTGCTGCTGTGGCTGGCGCAGAAGGAATATGCACGCCTGATCAGTGATCAGGGCCTGGTCGGCGATCAGGGCTGACCTTCGGAAATGGTGAACAGCGGCGGACCATCGTGGCGATAGGGGGCGACCAGCGCCGCCGTCATCATGTCGAGGGTGTCGTCGACCAACGTGTTCAGGGAAATGCCCTGTTCGGCGGTTGGGAACCCGCTGTCCCGGCGCATCAGCATGTTGAGGAACATGAGCTTGACCAGCCCTACGCGAAGCCGGAACGGTTGCGGCGGCACGTGCTCGCAGCTTTTTGCCAGCAGTTCGCGGACACGACGCAGCGCCGGAACGGGCGCTTCGGGCCGATCGTAAGGGTGGGGAATGCCCTCGGCGCGCGAACGGGTCAGGTACTGGGCAAGAAACGCGGAATAGGGATGCGCGCCGTTGTCGTCGCAGATCGACAGGTGCGGCAGGACAAGCACCTGCAGCAGGGTGCGCGGGTTGGCGATCTGTCCGGCCGCTTCGGCCTTGGCCAGCATGTCGGTACGCATCGGCTCGAACATCTGCGACCGGTAGTCGAAAATGTCGTAGACCAGCTGTTCTTTGCTGCCGAAATGGTACTGGACCGCGGTGTTGTTGCCCTGTCCGGCCGCCGCCGCGATCTCGCGCAGCGCGACACCGTCGATACCGCTGTTTGCAAACAGGATTTCCGCCGCTTCCATGATGCGGATGCGGGTTGCCTCCGCCGCCCTTGTCCGGCGGCGCTTTCTGGTTGGGTTGCTGTCCATCGGTCCCCGTTATTCCCTTTCCGCGGGATACATGACAGCGAAAAAGACGACAAGGCTTAAGGCGTACGCCTTATGCGGCGGCGCAGACAATCGAGAGGATCGGACATGAACCACACAGGACGCATCGCCGTCGTAACCGGTGCGGCAGACGGGATTGGCCGTTCCGTCGCCGAGAACCTGGCGGGCGCAGGGCACACCGTCATCTCGCTCGACATTCGCCCGCGCGACGGGGCCGACATTCCCCAGATCGCCTGCGACGTCGCCGATCCCGCGTCGGTTGCCGACGCTTTCGGACAGGTGGAGCGCGAATACGGGCCGGTCCAGATCCTCGTCAACAATGCCGGCATCAGTCCCGCTGCGCCCAACGGGCGGGCCGTTCTGATCGAGGAGATGACCGACGCGGACTGGCGGCGGGTGCTGTCGGTCAATCTCGACGGCGTGTTCCATTGCTGCCGCGCGGCACTGCCCGCGATGAAACGGTCGGGCTGGGGTCGGATCGTGAACTTCTCGTCACAGGGCGGTCGGATGCGCTCGATGCTGTCGGGCGCGCACTATGCCGCGTCCAAGGCGGGTCTGTTCGGCTTTACCCGCGTGCTCGCGGGACAGTGCGGGCAAAGCGGTATCACCGCAAACTGCATCGCGCCGGGCCGGATCGAGACAGAGCAGAGCGACCAGTTCGCGCTGGACGACTACGTCAGCCAGATCCCTGTAGGGCGGCTGGGGCGGCCCGGCGACATCGCGGCGGCGACGCGTTATCTCGTTTCCGAAGAGGCGGGCTTCGTCACTGGCGCGATCATCGACGTCAACGGCGGTTTCTTCATGCCCTGAGCGGGAGTGCTGGGCAATCAGATCTTGCCGGTCCGCACCTCGTCCAGCTGCCGCACCAACCCCTGCTGCACCACGGTGGCGACGATCGATCCGTCGGCGCGGAAGATCGTACCCGACCCCAGCGCCAAAGCACCCGACGCGCCCAGCGTGTCCTGCGAATAGAGCATCCATTCGTTCATATCGACGCGCCCGTGCAGCCACAGCGCATGGTCGAGGCTGCTGGTCTGGAGATAGTCGTCGGTAAAAGCGATGCCTAGCGGGATGAAGGTCGTCTGGAAGATGTGAAAGTCCGACGCATAGGCCAGCCAGCAAGCATGTTCGGCGCGCGATGCATCCAGCCTGTCCTTCATCCGGAACCAGAAACTGCGCGCAGGCCTTTGCGCTTCTGGCGGAGGGGCGCCGAAAAGGAAGGGGGCGACCGGGCGCCAGTCGATCTGCTGGCGGCGCAGCCAGAAGGGGCGGTGCCGTTCGGGCAGCTCGCCGCTTTTGGCAAAAATTTCGGTGAGCGGGAGGAGGTCGTCCGGCGGCGGAACGTCGGGCATAGGCGGGGCGTAGATCGCCCCTGCCTCGTCGACGTGGAACGATGCCGTCATGTCGAGCAGCGGCCTCCCATGCTGCGACACGCCGATGCGCCGCACGGCAAAGCTGCGCCCGTCGGTCACGCGGTCCACCGCGATGTCTAACGGTTCGCCGGTAATGCCGGGTTTCAGGAAATAGGCGTGGAGGCTGTGCGCGTATTTCTCCCCATCAACGGTGCGCTGCGCCGCGGCCAAGGCCTGTGCGACGACCAGCCCGCCATATGTTCGCAAGAGCCCGCTGGGAATCGGGCGGGTGCGGAAACGGTCGCCCTCTAATTCCTCGAAATCGAATGCCAGTCGCCGTTCGACCATCGGGTCATCGGGGAAGGGATTATCCGCCATCGGCGCGCTCTCCGTCATTGTTTATTTGGTTCAACTGCCTTAATCACGAAGCGACAGCAAGACAAATGCATGGAGAGAGGAATGGACGATTACCGCCAAGGCGCAACCCTGGCCGACAAGGCGACGGTCATCACCGGTGCGGCCGGCGGGCTTGGCGCGGCGACGGCGCGGCGTTTTGCCCGCGAAGGCGCGCGGCTGGTGCTGGGCGACATCGACCGCGATCGCGGCGCGGCGCTGGCCGCCGAACTGGGATGTGTTTTCATGCCCTGCGACGTGACGAAAGAGGGCGATATTGCCGCGCTCGTCGACAAAAGCGTGGCGGAACATGGCGCGCTCGACTGCATGATCAACAATGCGGGGCAGCTTGGCGCACTGGGCGGGATCGCGGACATCTCGCTGGAATCGTGGGACCGCACGATCGCCATCCTGCTGACGTCCGTTTTCCTTGGCACGAAACACGCAGCGCGCGTCATGAATAACGGGGGCTGCATCCTCAACACCACCAGCGTGGCCGGGCGCGTTGCATTGGGGCCCCATGCCTATACCGCGGCCAAGCACGGGGTCGTGGGACTGACGCTTTCGGCCGCGTCGGAGCTTGCGGGGCAGGGTATCCGCGTCAACGCCGTCGCGCCGGGCAACGTGCCGACCCGCATGACCGAACTGGCCTATGGCGACGCGGCGGCGATGGAGGCATCGGCAAAGGCGCGCAATCCGCTCGGCACGATCGTCACGGCGGACGAAGTGGCGGGCACGTTCGCGTGGCTTGCCGGACCCGATGGCCATAACGTCACCGGACAGGTCATCACCATCGACAGCGGCTTGACCGACTTGCGGCTGGATGCGTCGTATTACCGCAAGAAGGCCGAGTATTTCGGCGCAGACGGCGTGGCTTGATCGCGCGCTAGAGGTAGCGCACGGGGTCCGTGCCGTCCCAACCGGCATGGGCCCCTGCCACCATCGCGAAAGTATCGGCGATGGTCTGGCAATTCTCGATCAGTTCTAGAACCGGCTGATCGGGATGTTCGGGATCTTCCAGATAGCAGACGCGCGTGGCCTGGCTGCGCCCCTCGGTCGCGGGGCGCAGGCCGCGCGCGATCGCGTCGGCGCGCACCGCGTCATAGTCGTCGGTAAGATAGCCGAAGTGGTGCAGCCCGTACCCGCCGTGGTCGAGGAACCGGCGATAGGTCGACGGGCCTGCTGCTGGCACGATCAGTTCGATCTGCACCGGCCCCAGTTGGCCCATCGCGACTTCGGCGATCATGGATTCGCTGGCCGGTTCGCCGTCGTGGAAAAGCTCCACGAAACGGCGGGGCGGCAGGACGAAGAACGGGCCTGCGCCCAGCGTGGTGCTGAAATGGTGCATCGCCTCATCGAGGTCTTCGACGAGGTGCCCGTTCTGCACCATGCCGCCGGCAAGCTTCGTGCCGATCATTGGCTGCTCTTCCTTTTCGCCGCCTTCGCGCGGTCGTTGACGTATGCGCGGATTGCCTCGGCGTCGGCTTCGTTCAGGTATTCGGAGAAGCTGGCCATGCCGTTGCCGGCAAGGATCCCGTCCAGCAAGATCTGCCGCCACACTTCCTTGTTGGCGAGCACGTTCGACCGGCGCAGGTCAGGAAGCACGCCGATCGACTGTGCCTCTGCCCCGTGGCAGGCCGAACATGTCGATCCGAACAATGCCGCGCCGCGTTCGATCTGCGCCGTAGTGAATGTCTCGTCCGAAGGCTGGAACGGCATCGTATCTGCAGATGGCTTGGCAGGAAGCTTTGCCGTGCCGTTCAGCTTGAAGGCCATGATGCGCCCCGGGATACGCGGGTCGGGGCGGGCAAAGCCGGGCATAGCAAGATTGAACGCGCCGCCCTTGCCGACCATGACCGCAATGTATTGTTCGCCGCCGACCGAGTAGCTGACCGGCCCGGGCATGATCGCGGCCTGCGCGTCAAAGCGCCACAGCTCCTTGCCGGTCTTCGCATCGTGCGCGCGGAATGTGCCGTCGGCGAGCCCTTCGAAGACCAGGTTGCCCGCAGTCGCCAGAACGCCGCCGTTCCACGGTGATGACCGTTCCGCCCGCCAGACTTCGCGCTGGGCAACCGGGTCCCACGCGATAAGGCGACCTTCCATCGATTTCTGCATGGCCGCGATGGCCGCGTCGTCCTGCGGCAGCTTGCCCCCCGCACCGATGCCGAGATTGAGCAGGCCGGGGCGATATTCGAACGATCCGTCCTCTTCATAGACCGACGGGATCTGCATCGCGGGAATATAGACCAGCCCCGTCGCCGGACTGAACGCCATCGGGTGCCAGTTGTGCGCGCCCCACGGGCCCGATGTGGCAAGGAAGGGCCCTGCCTTGTCGTATCGGGCGGCGGGATTGATGACGGGGCGTCCGGTCTTCAGATCGACCCGTTCGGCCCAGTTTACGGGCACGAACTTTTCGGCCGAGATCGGCCTTCCGGTCGCGCGGTCGATCACGTAGAAGAACCCGTTCTTGGGCGCATGCATGATGACCTTGCGCGGCTGGCCCTCGATCGTGAGATCGGCCAGCACCATCTGCTGGGTCGAGGTGAAGTCCCACTGCTCGCCCGGCGTTTCCTGGTAATGCCAAAGGTACTCGCCCGTATCGGGATCGAGCGCGAGGACGGAACCGACGAACAGGTTGTCGCCTTCGCCGTTCGACCGGATGCCGCGGTTCCACGGCCCGGCATTGCCGACCCCGACATAAAGCCGGTCCATCTCGGCGTCATAGACGATGGAATCCCACACGGTCCCGCCGCCGCCGATCTGCCAGTATCTGTCGCCTGACCACGTATCGCGGGCGAGCCGTTCGAGCACTTCGTCCGATGCTGCGCCGTCCTTCACGCCCGGCTTTCCGGGCACGGTATAGAAACGCCATGCGAGCTTGCCGGTCTTCTGGTCGTAGGCAGATACGAACCCGCGCACGCCCTGATCGGCGCCGCCGTTGCCGATAAAGACCTTGCCCTTGGCAACGCGCGGCGCACCGGAAATGGCCTGCGCCTTTTCGGGATCGGTGGTCTGGACCGACCAGACTTTCGCGCCCGTCTTGGCATCGACCGCGATCAGGCGGCCGTCGATCGTGCCGAAGAACAACAACCCATCCGCATAGGCCGCGCCGCGGTTGACGACGTCGCAGCACGCATCACGGCCCGCGCTTCCGGGTACTTCGGGGTCGAACTGCCACAACTGATTGCCCGTCGCGGCATCGACGGCGACGATCTTGCTCCACGCGGTGGTGGTGTACATCACCCCGTCGACGACGAGCGGCGTGCCTTCCTGTCCGCGAAACGTGTCGAGATCGAGATACCAGGCCAGCTTCAGATTGCCGACATTGCCGTCGTCGATCTGGTCCAGCGGCGAGAACCGCTGTTCCGAATAGGTCCTGCCGTGGCTCAGCCAGTTCTGCGGCTCGCTGTCGGCGCCGACGATGCGGTCGTCCGACGGGTATCCTCCAACGGATGCGCTATCGGACGCGGAGCAGGCGGCAATCGCCGCACACAGGGCAAGGGCCGGCCAGAACAGGGGCCTGCGTCGCGGGGGCCTGTGACGGGGGGACTTGGCGGTCATGGATCAGGTCCGGTCGTTCTCGTTCAGATAGACGAAGACCGACTTGGTTTCCTGATACGCGGAAATGCCCTCGGTCCCGTTCTCGCGGCCCCAGCCGGATTCGCCGTATCCGCCGAAAGGCATGGCCGGATGCATCATGCCGTAACCGTTGATCCACACGTTGCCTGCACGCAACCGTTCGGCCACGAGATGCGCCTTGTTGACGCTGGTCGTGAAGATCCCTGCGCCAAGGCCGTATCGCGTGTCGTTCGCCATGCGGACGATGTCGTCCATGTCCTCCACCGGTGTCGCAACGAGGACGGGGCCGAAGATCTCTTCGCGAACGATCCGCATCGAGGCATCGACATTGGCAAAGACGGTCGGCTGGACGAAGTATCCATGATTGCCATGCGCCGCGCCGCCGGTGACGATTTCCGCCCCTTCGCTGACGCCGGTTTCGAGATAACCTGCCACCTTGTCACGCTGACCCGCGCTGATCAGCGGACCGATCTGGGTGGCAGGGTCCATGCCCTTGCCTATCGTCAGTCCCTTGGCGAAGTCGCTGATCCCTGCGACCACCTTGTCATAGGATTTCTTCTGCACGAACAGGCGCGAGCCTGCGAAACAGACTTGCCCCGTATTGGCGAAGATCCCCATCGCCGCGCCCGGAATGGCGATTTCGGGATCGGCATCGTCGAACACGACGACCGGCGATTTCCCGCCCAGTTCCAGCGTCACGCGTTTCAGGTTGCCTGCTGCCGACTGGACTATCTTCTTGCCCGTCGCGGTCGACCCCGTGAAGCTGACTTTGTCGACATCGGGATGGTCGACCAGCGCCTGTCCCGCATCGTGGCCGAAGCCCGGCACGATGTTGACGACGCCCGGCGGAATGCCCGCCTCGTTCATGAGGTCGGCTGCGTAAAGCGCGGAAAGCGGGGTCAGTTCGGCGGGCTTGACGACAAGGCTGCACCCTGCGGCAAGCGCGGGGGCGAGCTTGATGATCAGCGTGCCGATAGGGCCGTTCCACGGGATGATGATGCCCGCCACGCCCACCGGCTCGACGCTGGTATAGGCATGCATGCGGAGCTGATCGCTGGCAAGCGCGGGGCTGACGTTGCGGCCCGTCACCTTGGTGATCATGCCGGCATAGTATTTGAGCTGCGCGATGGTCGATCCCACCATCCATTCGGCAAAGGCGATCGGCATCCCGTTGTCGGCGACGTCGATCTCGGCCAGGGTGCGGGCCTCGCGCTCGAAAATGCGGGCAAGGTTCCACAGCACGTCGGCGCGCTTTTCGGGGGGAAGTCCGTGCCAGCGCCGTTCCTCGAAGGCCCGCCGCGCTGCCGCCACCGCGCGGTCTATGTCAGCCGCCGTACCTCGCGCGACCTTTGCGATCGTCGTGCCGGTCGCGGGGTCGTGAACGTCGAAAGTCTCGCCGCCTTCGCCGTCACGCCACTCGCCGTCGATAAAGATGCCGTGCTTGCCCGCGATAAACTCGCTGACGGGGGTGCTGGGGTCGTGAAGGGCCATGGTGATCTCGATTGTTCAGTAGGAGAAGTTTGCCGTCCGCTTCCCGGAAAGGAGAGTGACCGGGAAGCGGACGGACGAGCGCGGGCGCCTAGAAGCGCACCGTGCCCTGAAGCAGGATTTCGCGCGGGCGGCCGATGTTCACCCACACGGCGTCGGGCGTACCGAAGGGCTTTTCCGCCCCGGCGATGCCGTAATACTTGTTGGTCAGGTTGCGCCCGATGAGCGCGAGTTCCCACGCATCGTCGAGCTGGAACAGACGCGCCGTGGCGTTGAGGCGGGCAAACCCGTTTTGCCAGCCGACAGGATTCTGGTTTTCGAGCAGCCAGTATCCGCTGGTGTAGTTGGCATCGCCCGACAGGCCGAGGCCGATGTCATTCGACAGGTCGACGTCGTAAGCGATGCCGCCGGTCAGGTTCCACTTCGGCGCGCGCACCAGTGCAGTGCCCGAAAGGTCCTGCGTCGTGCCGTTACAGCCCTGGTCGGCGGTCTGTCCGGCATAGCAGGGCGCTGCGGGGAAGCTGAGGTACTTTGCCTTGTTGTAGCCTGCCGCGCCGCGCAGCGTGAACTGCGGCGTCACGTTGAACGCGCCGTCGATCTCCACGCCCGTCGTGCGCGCCGATGCCGCATTGCGGATCGTGAACGATGGCGGCGAGGGGTTGAACGAGGTGAGCTGGAGCCCCTTGAACGTATAGCGATAGACGGTTGCGTTCAGCATCAGCCGCCGGTCGAGCAATTCGCCCTTGAAGCCGAATTCGCCGCCGTCCGCCTTTTCGGGCGCAAAGCCCAGGTCGTTTATCGTCTGGCCTGCCGACAGGATCGAGGGGTTGGAGAATCCGCCCGACTTGTAGCCTGTCTTGTACGCGGCATAGAGCGTGGTTTCCGGCGTCGCGCGCCAGCTGATCGTCGCTTCGGGCGAGACCTGTTCGTCGGCGAACTTGCCGGAGGTGAACAGGCCTTCCTCGGCAGTGATGCCGAAGGGCGCGAAGTTCTGGTTCACGTAGCTGTTGCCCACCGATGTGCGCTTCGTCTCGCGAGTCCAGCGCGCGCCGCCCGCCAGTTCGACGGTGTCGGTAAGGTCGAGGATCAGCTGCCCGAAGACCGAATAGGTCTTGCCGCTGTTGTCGGTCAGCAGTTGCCAGTTGTGGTAGGTATCATAGCGCGGATCGGTGCCGACGTTGGCGATGAAGCCGTTGCCCCGCGTGTTGCGCGAACTGTCCTCGAAGAAAAGGCCGGCTGCGAAATTCAGCATCGACGAGAAATCCGAATTGACGCGCAGTTCCTGCGTGAACGCTTCGGAATGGTCCTTGTTCGCACCGGCCACCGTCGGGGTGGAATCGAAGGCGAAGTTGTCGAACCCGTCGTTGGTATAAGTCCAGAAACCCGTGACCGAGGTGAAGTTCAGACCGCCTGCGCGGTAGTTCATGGTGAGCGAGGTGAGCAGCGATTCGTACCGCGTTTCCGGCACGCCGCCGTTCGAGCCGGGATAGGCCGCGCCGATTTCCGGATTGAAGGCACCAAGCGTGCGTTCGCCGTTCAGCTCGCAGTCGCTGTAGGGGTCGGCAACGAAGACACCGCCCAACAGGTCCAGCGTGCGCGATCCGCCGTCGCAAAGCAGTTCGGTGCCCGAAGTCTCGCCATGGTCGCGCAGCTTGTCGCCAAAGACCTTTAGCGTCGCGTCGAAGTCGTTCGACGGATTCCATTCCAGCGTGATGCGGCCGAGGATTTCCCTGGTGCCCGGATCGCGCCCGTTCGCCGCGCCGATGCTGGGATGCGTCGGGTCGCTGGGCAGGGTGATCGGGCCTGCATTGTTGCGGATATACCCGTCCATCTTGCTGCCGCGCGCGGCGATGCGGAAGCCCAGCGTATCGGTGATCGGGCCCGAGATCGCGCCTTCGATGATGCGCTCGTCCGCCTTGAATTCGTAGCCTGCGCGGACGTAGCCTTCCAGCTTCGAACTAGCACCCTTGGTGCGAACGGACACCACGCCGCCGGGACTGTTCTTACCGAAGAAAAGCGCCTGCGGGCCCTTCAGGACTTCGACCTGTTCGACATCGAAGAAGCTCTGCGCGACAAGGCGCCCGCGGCTGATCTGGAGGCCGTCGATGTTGAGCGAGACGGTCTGGTCGATGCCCGCGTCGAGCGCGGAGGAGCCGAGGCCACGAATGGTGAACGATGCACCCGCACCGCCGCCGCCGGTCTTGGCGAGGATGACCTGCGGGACCAGCTGGCCGATCTTCTGAAGATCGGTCGCGGCATAGCGTTCGAGCTGTTCGGACCCGACGGCGGAAATGGCGACCGGCACGTCGAGCAGCGTTTCCTCGCGCCGACGCGCGGTGACGATGATGGCATCGTACTGGCCGGCCTGTTCCGATGCCTGCGCCTCGCCCGAAACGGCATCCTGCGCCAGCGCCGGGGCGGCGATGCCGGCCGCGGCGATGGCTGCGGTGGACGCAAGTGCCTTGTAGATTGTCTTCATGTCCCTCTCCCTTTCGGACCGTACCGTGACCTGGGTTCGCCCAGTTTTGTACCACGTGACTTAGTAAAGGGGCGGGAGAGCTTGCAAGAACCGATTCACCGGAAGTTCTTTCGCGTCTGCAAAAATATCCCGTTCCTCGATATTATCCGAATATTGAGGAAGTAATTAGTCGGAAACGAGAAACGATGGCTCGTGAATGTGGATAGGTTTACAAAGACATAAATTACAATATTTGATGGAAAACGCCTGTTTTTTATAGGTTGTAACTAGACGGGGATGCCATTGATCTCCATCTGGCTGCGCATGAACAGCGTCTGTTTGTGGCGTGACCAGCTTCTGGGATCGTACATTGCTTGAACAGAAACGCCGATCAGGAACGTAAAACACTGGCGCGAGGCCTTTCTTGCGGCCTGCTGCGTAAAGGAATGTTCGCGCACCAGCAGTTCGGCCAGATCGCGCAAGGCAATGCGGACCTGATCGCGTTCCTCGCGGCTGAAAGACGGGTTCGCTGTCGCCGCCTGCATGTTGGCGAGATAGACGTGCCAGTCCTCGCGCGCTTCGGGCGTCACCGGCATCTGGGCAAGCAGGTGGGCCAGCGGGCTGCCCTTGCTCTCGGCATAGGCCTTGCGGATGCGGGCCTGCGTGCGAAGGATCGTGGTATAGTAGATCGCGATCCACAATTCGTCGCGCGTGGCGAAAAGCCGTGTGATGACTGACGTACTTATATCCAGCGCCGATGCGAGGCGGCGAAACGTCAGCCCCTCGGCACCTGATCGTGAAATCAGCGCGATGCCGGCTTCGGTTATCTCGCGGCGGAGGACGGCATCTTCGTCGCCCGGATCGCCAAACCGCTCCATAAAGGCCGGAATCGTGGCATCCAGTTCATGGATTGCATTCAATATACCTCTCCGCGTTCTTGTCGACGCTCTGCCAGACTAAGAGATGCAAGTGCCTTAAGGAACTGGCGTAAAGAGAAGGTCGCTTGAGCGACAGGTGCCTTTCTGCAAATGGTTGCCGATGCAACCGGAAGGCACGAGAACATCCATGAAGCGCAGGCAATTTCTCCGTTACGGAGCGGCAGGTGCCGTGCTGTCCGCGGTTCCCGTATCCGTTCGCGCGCAGGACGGCGCTGCCGCGTCGCTCGACGCGGTGATGGACAAGGTTCTATGGGGCGATTTCCGGCTGGACCCGACCGTACTTACCTACATGGGGCTCGACACGGGCGCCTATGGCTGGGCGCGCTCGCAACTGGCGAGCGGGGGCATGGCGGGCCGCGTCGCGGGGTGGAGCCATGCCGAGCGGATGAAGAGCGAGCTGGCGAAGGTCGATACGTCTTCCCTATCCGACCTTATCCAAGTCCATGCCGGCATCGTCGCATTCGACATCGATTCGAGATTGCACGCCCGGAAACATGGCTTGTCGCACCTCGGCACCCCCTATGTCCTGACGCAGCAGGACGGGCTTTACGGGTCGGTGCCCGACTTCCTCGACAGCGTGCATCCGGTCGAGACGGCCGATGATGCCGAGGCTTATCTCGCCCGCCTCGACAGCTTTGCCTACGCGCTCGACAACGAGACCGAGCTTCAGCGCAGCGAGGCGGCGCGCGGGTTTTCTGCGCCCGACTGGTCGCTGACCCACGTCTCGAACTCGCTGGGCGAGATGCTGGCGACAAAGCCGGCCGATGCGCTGATGGTGCAGTCGCTGGCCAGGCGCGCGGCGGACAAGGGCATCGCGGGCGACTGGGCCGCGCGGGCGGCGCAAATCCTCGAAGGCGCGGTCTATCCCGCGCTCTCGCGTCAGAAGGCGCTGGTCGACAACCTGCTGCCGCGCACCCGCGCAGGCGACGGGGTATGGCGGGTGCCCGATGGCGATGCGCTCTATGCCGATGCGCTGGCCCATTACACGACGACGAACCTCGGCGCGGACGAGATCCACGAGATCGGGCTTGAGCAGGTGGCCGACCTGCTCGCCCAGCTCGACACCGAGCTTTCCGCCGCAGGCATGACTGGCGGCACGGTGGGTGAGCGGCTGATGGCGCTGAACAAACGGCCCGACCAGTTGTTCGAGGACAGCGCGGCGGGACGCGAGGAAATCATCGATTGGCTCGCCGGTCGGGTCGAGAAGAGCTGGGAGCAGGTCAGCCCCGCCTTCGCGCAGCTTCCGCCGCAGGCACTGGAAGTGCAGCGCGTGCCGGTGGCGATCGAGGTCGGCGCGTCGACCGCCTATTACCAGTCGCCCTCGCCAGACGGGACGCGTCCGGGCACGTTCTTCCTCAACCTCTACGACATGAACGACTGGCCGCGTTACACGCTGCCCGCGATCATCTTCCACGAGGGGCTGCCGGGGCACCATTTGCAGACCGGCCTGCTGACCGGAAACGACGACCTGCACCTCCTGCTGCGCAACCAGTACATCGGGGCCTATTCCGAAGGCTGGGCACTCTACAGCGAGATCCTTGCCGACGAACTGGGCATGTACGACGGGCTGGAACGGGCAGGCGCGCTGCAGTCATGGCTCTACCGCGCGGCGCGGCTGGTGACCGATACGGGGCTTCATTCCAAACGGTGGAGCCGCGAGAAGGCGATCGACTATTTCGGATCGACCGTCGGCTATCCCGACAACCAGACCCGCAACGAGATCGAACGCTACATCACGATGCCGGGGCAGGCGTGCAGCTACAAGATCGGCCAGAACGCCTGGCTGTCAGGCCGCGAACGGGCGCGGGCGGCGCTGGGCGAAGGCTTCGACATCAAGCGCTTCCACACCCTCCTGCTCGACGGCGACATGCCGCTGGCCCTGCTCGACAAGCGCATCGACCAGTGGATCGCGGCGGAGAAGGCGCGGCTGGGGGTTTGAGGGGAAGCCGGCCCCTCGATCACATTCTGCCGTTGAGTATCCTGATCATCGCTTCTGCTGCGCGCTGGCCATAGATCGCATGTCCGGCATTTATCGGGTGGGGACCATTATTGGTTCCGTCGAAGATGATATCCCGATTGGCGCTGGTCACCCAGTCGGACACATCGATGGTGTGAGTCTCGGACACCTGACTTGCGGCCAGAAAAATTGCATCCCGGCAAGTAGTTAACGTCTGCGAGTAATCGGGATGGTTGTAGTCGGTAAACGGGCCAAGCACGAAGATCGGCATATCGGGCGCACCCGAACGCAATTCCCGGAAATAGGTCAGGGCGGCACTACCGACCTCGTCGGCGGAGTAGGGTCCGCCGGGGGCGACTGAGCAGTCGTTGATGCCGCCTGCGATGATTACCGCATCCGGCGGACCGCCGTCCACAGCCGTCAGCACATCGTCTATCCGGTCGCGGAAGTTGTAGCCGGTGTCGGACGGGTACCGCTTGAGATAACCGGAACCGCCAACGCCGGATACGATGGAATTGGGAATACCGAGGCGATAGGCCGCCTGCATCGGCCATGCCATGTCAGCCATGGTCGAAACCGCGCCTTCCGTAATACTGTCGCCGATGAAAACGACGCTGGCGTTTGCTGTGGGCGCAGCATCGATTGTCCCGCCGGAAGGGAGCCTCAGCCCCATAAACGGACGGAAGCCGAAATTCACCGTGACGGTCCGCGCCTGTCCCGACGGCGGCAAGCTGAAACGGGTGTACTTGAAGCTGCCGTTGAAGACCTGCTCACCGCTGTAGCCCGATGCACTCGTCGCGAACCCATCGACGATGAGATTGATGTTCTGCGGTGAGCCGGAGTCGAGAAGCACGGCCTCGAACTCGTTCTGGTTGGCAGGTAGAACGAATTGGACACCGTTGTTCTCACCTGCACGGTAACGTGGCAGTCCGGCGCCATTCAGGTCTGCAGGGTCGCGATACGTGGTCGATTGGCCAACGCGCGCCCGATCGTACGGATAGTTCGGCCCCGAGATCCACTTTCCGCCAAGCCAGCGAATTCGCGGGTCGTCGAAAGCGATGACTTCCGGAGAAGTGAATGATGAAGTGCCCGCTAGCGTCGTAACGGTGGCCCCGGCACTTGCGTCAACGGTCAGTGCGCGTCCTTCGGACAGCGATGCCTGCAGCTTTGCAAAGCCCGCGCTTGTCGGCGTGGGCGTTGGCGTGGGTGTTGGCGATGGCGTAGGTGCTGGTGCCGGGACTGAGGCAGGCGAAGAACTAGGGTTCCCATCACTTCCCCCGCAACCAGACAGCAATGTTACCGCTGGGATCAGAAAGCCTGCAATTTGTAGCGATTTCAGAGTCATGAGGTGCGGATTAAAGCAGAAATAATTGTCCGCAAGATTTACTCTTGTTTTGCCCACATGAATGACAACTCGGGGGCTTCTTCAAGGTCTCACCCAAAATACAGTCCTGTATTTTGGAAGATCGAATATTGTGCGCCCCACGAAACCATTTTCCTACACGCGCTGCACCCATCATCATGCGCGCCGTTCTTTGCCATCGTGATGTCTGCGCACAACCTGTCACCCTGGCCGCATGGGCCGTCAGGCGCGCAATTCTGCGGGTTTCCGGCGTTCTGCCGTGGGTGACAGGGTGTCACCTTTGTCACCCACTGCAATGTCGGCGGCAGGTCAGCCGTCCAGCGCCTCGACCTCTTCGGCCAGCGCCAGCCAGCGTTCTTCGGCGGCGTCCTTTTCGGTTCGCTTGTCTTCCAGCGCTTTGCTCAGCTTCGCGAACTTCGCAGGGTCGCTGGCGTAAAGATCGGGATCGGCCAGCGCTTCCTCGTCGGCGATAATCGCGGCCTCCAGTTCCTCGATCCTGCCGGGCAGCAGGTCGTAGTCGCGCTGGTCCTTGTACGACAGCTTCGTTTTTTTCTGCGGCGGGGGAGGGGGAGTCGGGGCCGCTGCCTTCTTCGCTTCTTTCGCAGAGCCTGCCGGCTTCTTGCGCTTCGCTTCCCAATCGGCATAGCCGCCCGCGATGACGTCGACCGTGCCGCTGCCATCAAGGCCCAGCGTGATCGTCACCGTCCGGTCGAGGAAGTCGCGGTCGTGGCTGACGATGAGGACGGTGCCGTCATAGTCGGCGATGACTTCCTGCAGCATGTCGAGCGTTTCGAGGTCGAGATCGTTGGTCGGCTCGTCCAGCACCAAGAGGTTCGAGGTGCGCGCGAATTCGCGGGCAAGCAGAAGCCGCGAGCGTTCGCCGCCCGACAGCGTGCCGACCCGCGCATCGACCAGCGAAGGGTCGAACAGGAAGTCTTTCAGGTAAGCCTGAACGTGCTTGCGAACCCCGCGCACGTCGACCCAGTCGCCGCCTTCTGCCAGGATGTCGCGCATCCGCTTTTCATCGCTCAGCAGGCTGCGCTGTTGGTCGATCATCACGCCGTTCAGCGTCTTGGCCAGCGTGACGGTGCCGCTGTCCGGCTCAAGCTCGCCCGTCAGCATCTTCAGCAGCGTGGTCTTGCCCGCGCCATTGGCCCCGACGATGCCGATGCGGTCCTGCCGCTGGATGCGGAGGTTGAAGTCCTTGATGATCGTGCGGTCGCCAAAAGACTTGGTGACATGCTCTGCCGTGATGACCGACTTGGTCTTGGTGTCGTCGGCCACGACCGCCATCTTCGCCGTGCCTTGCGGGCTCAACATCGCGGCACGCTGGGCGCGCATTTCGTGGAGCTTTTCAAGCCGGCCCATGTTGCGTTTGCGCCGCGCGGTGACGCCGCGTTGCAGCCAATGGTTCTCCAGCTTCAACCTTGCGTCCAGCTTTTCCGCCGCCCGCGCTTCCTCGGCATAGACCTGCTCTTCCCATGCCTCGTACCCGCCAAAGCCGATTTCCCGGCGGCGCAAGTTTCCGCGATCGAGCCAGAGCGTCGCATTGGTCAGGCGGGTGAGGAAAGTACGGTCGTGGCTGATGACTACGAATGCGCCGTTGAAGCGGTTGAGCCACGATTCCAGCCAGTCGATTGCACCAAGGTCGAGGTGGTTGGTCGGCTCGTCCAGCAGCAGCAGGTCGGGCTCCATCGCCAGCGCCCGCGCAATCGCGGCGCGGCGACGTTCGCCGCCGCTGGCGCTTTTGGCGTTGCGGGTCATGTCGATGCCGAGCTGTCCGGCGATTGCTTCCACCTCGTACTGCTCCGGCGCGTCCTTGCCCGCCAGAGCGTAGTCCATCAGCGTGTCGTATTTCGCGACGTCGGGTTCCTGTTCCAGCATGACGACCTTCACGCCGGGCTGGATCGAACGTTTGCCGCGGTCGGCCTCGATCTCGTTGCCGATCAGCTTCAGGAGTGTCGTTTTGCCTGCGCCGTTGCGCCCGATGAGCGCCAGCCGGTCGCGCGGACCGATGTGGAGGTCGAGGCCACCGGACGCGGTAGGGCTGTCGGGGCCGCCGAACAGCCAGCCGCCACCCTGCTGCAGGCCTAGGCCTTCCCATGAAAGGATCGGAGGTTGTGCCATGTTGCGTGGCGACTAAAGCGATTTCGAGCGGGATGAAAGCCTTCATCCGGCGCCTTGCGAAATCGCGGCATCGAAAGTTCGCGGCGGGTGAACGAGGCCGCAAGCGATGGTTCAGGGAACAAGCGGCATTCGGGGCGGGTTGAGATGGGAAGGGATTAGAGGAGTAACCCCATGCGCGATATTATCACCATGCCATCCGTCGCTCTTGCCGCTGTGGCAATGGCAGCAACCCCCGCACTTGCCGCCGAAGTCGATATCGAGGCGACCGGCCCCGTCGTCGAACTGCAGGTGAGCCAGCAGGTCGTGGGCGATCCGGACAAGGCGATGGTTGGCGCAGGGGTAACGACACGCGCCCAGACCGCGGTTGCCGCGATGCAGGCGAATGCTGCCCAGATGGACGCGGTGCTGAAGAAGCTGAAGGCGTTGGGCGTGCCGGACAGCCGGGTCCAGACCAGCGGCATCACGCTGAACCCGCAGTACCAGTACAACAACGCCTCGCAGCAGCCGCGCTTCCTTGGCTACGATGCGACAAATACGGTCAGCATCGAACTGCGCGATCTGGAGCGGGTGGGGCCGGTGCTCGACGCTCTCGTTGCATCGGGCGCGAACAACCTCAACGGTCCTACGTGGGGCGTTATCGACGATACATCGCGCAAGGCAGAGGCGCGCAAGGGCGCGTTCGATACCGCGATGGCGCAGGCCCGCGAATATGCGCGTATGGCCGGTTACAGCGACATCCGCCTGCTCGCGATCGAGGAATCGATGGGCTACTCCCAGCCGATGTACGAGCGGGCGATGGCGATCCAGACCGCGTCCGCGCCGCCGCCCCCGCCGATGACGCCGACCCGGCCCGGACAGGTGGCGACGACCGTGGGCCTGACGATGAAGTTCGAACTGGTGAAGTGACTGTCGCCAAGCGGCAACACTTCCCTGCTTTCCGCAGCACGAATACCACATTCACGCCTTGTTCAATGCCATGGGGATAGGCACAGTGCCCACGATGAACCGTTTCACACGCCTTGTCGGGCTCTCGCTGGCCTCGCTTTCATGTCTTGCCATGGTGGTCCCGGCGTCGGCGCAGGGTCGCCGGGACGGGCAGGGTGAGGCGCGCCGCGAACTGCGTGCGGGCAACGTCCAGACGCTTCGCCAGATCGAGAACCGGGTCCTGCCGCAGATGCGCGGCATGGACTATCTCGGCATGGACGAGTTCGTGGCTAACACCTACCGCCTGAAGTTCATCAAGGACGGCCGCGTCGTTTTTGTCGACGTGGACGCACGGACGGGCCGCATCATCAACGTCATGAAGTGAGGGGCCGCCTGGGCGTGCCCCTTTCTTTTCGCCTGCTCGAATCCAAATCCGTTCATCTTGCGCGGACCTTTTCTTGCTCCCATCTGTTCATCTACATGAACAAGCGGGGCACTATGCCCGTTGATGCGGAGAGCACATGCGTATCCTGATCGTCGAAGACGAGCCCACCCTGGGCAACCAGCTCAAGACCACGCTGGAGCAGAACGGCTATGCCGTCGACCTGTCCGTCGACGGTGAGGACGGTCACTTCATGGGTTCGACGGAAGAATATGACGCCGTGGTGCTCGACCTCGGCCTGCCCGAGATCGACGGTTTGACCGTACTGGGCATGTGGCGGCGCGAGGGGCGTAATTTTCCGGTGCTGGTGCTGACCGCGCGTGACAGCTGGTCGGACAAGGTCGCGGGCCTCGATGCCGGGGCCGATGACTATCTGGCAAAGCCTTTCCAGACCGAGGAACTGATCGCCCGCCTGCGCGCGCTGATCCGCCGTGCGACCGGCAACGCCAGTAGCGAGCTGACCGCAGGCGACGTGCGGCTCGATACGCGCTCGGGCCGCGTCACGTTGAAGGGAGAGCCGGTCAAGCTGACGGCACAGGAATACAAGCTGCTGAGCTACCTGATGCACCACAAGGGCAAGGTGGTCAGCCGGACCGAATTGATCGAACACATCTACGACCAGGATTTCGATCGCGATTCGAACACCATCGAGGTGTTCGTCACCCGCATCCGCAAAAAGTTGGGTGCCGACGTGATTACGACGATACGTGGCCTCGGATACAGCCTCGACGATCCCGCCGACCAGCCCCGCGGCTGATCGCCTGCCAGGCGAGGGCGGCGCTGGTGCGCCGTCTTCGGCAGCGGGGGAATCGGGCCCGGGTTCTGCCGTAGGCAAGTACCGCCTGAAGGTCGCGCGGCGACTGGTACGGCCGGAGCGTATCCTGAATGCAGGGCACACCGGATCGCTGTCACGGCGCATGATGCTGATCGCGATCGGCTGGATCGTGTTCCTGCTCCTGATCGGCGGCGTGGCGCTTGATCGAACGCTCTCGGGTCTCATCACCCGCAACTTCGACGAACAGCTCGAATACATGCTTACGGCGATGGTCGCCTCGGCGGAAATCGGCCCGGACGGCGAGGTCTTCTTCTCGCGCCCGCTGGGCGACCAGCGTTTCCTCGAACCGAACTCGGGACTTTATTGGCAGATCACGGGTGAGGGGCACGAGGATTTCCCCTCGCGCTCGCTATGGGACCGAACGCTCGAAGTGCGCCCCAGCGGTCACCTCGAACCGATGGTCTTCGACAGCGTCCAGTTCACCGGCGAACCGCTGCGCGTGATGCAGCGGCCGATCATGCTGCCCGGCAGCGATACGACATGGTGGTTCGTCGTCGCTGCCAGCCGTGAGGAATTGAACGCCCAGATCGCGCGATTCCGGTCGATCCTGTTCTACAGTTTCATCGTGCTGGCGGGCGGCCTGATCATGATGGCAGGGCTCCAGACGTGGCTCGGCCTATCGCCGCTGCGCGGTGTGCGGCGCGCGATCCAGCGCATCCGCGTGACGGGTGAAAGCCGCGTGACCGAACCCTTGCCGCTGGAGGTTCAGCCGATGGTGGAAGAACTGAACGCGCTCCTCGCCCATTCGGAGCGTCAGGCCGAGGAAGCCCGCGCCCATGCCGGCAATCTCGCGCACGCATTGAAGACGCCGCTCACGGTTCTCAATAATGCCGCCGCCGCGCACGCGCCCGATCTCGACGAACTGGTCCAGCGCGAGGCGGCAACGATGCGGCGGCAGGTCGACCACCACCTTGCCCGCGCCCGGGCCGTAGGCCGCCGCGCCACGGGTCTTGCCCGCGCCGACGTGCGCGAAGCGGCAGAAGCGGTCGAGCGTGCGGTGTCGCGCCTCTACCAGCACGTCCGCTTCGATATAGCAGGCGGCGCGGAAGGGGAGACGATCGTCTCGATCGAACGGCAGGACCTCGACGAGATCCTTGGCAACTGTATCGAAAACGCGGCCAAGTACGGCGGCGGCAGTGTCTTCGTGACGGTCGACGCCGAACCAGACAATGCCCGCACTTGCGTCGTCTGGATCGAGGATGACGGCCGCGGCATCCCCGAGGCGGATCGCCAGCGCATCTTCGATCGCGGCGCGCGACTCGATACCGGAAAACCAGGCACGGGGCTCGGCCTTGCGATCGTTCGCGACGTCGTCGAGATATACGGCGGTACCGTCGCGCTGGGCGAAAGCGAGGATCTGGGCGGACTTCTTGTCGAACTTCGCCTGCCGCGCGCTCTAATCAATGACAAATGAGGTGGGAAAGCGAGGTCTCAACACCTCGTTAACTGTTTCCACGATAGAAATGTCTGCGACGAACCGCTAAGATACAGGGGTTGAACCGATGGGCATGGCAATGGCGAAGCTTGACGAACAACGTCGCGCTGACCGCGTTTCAGTCCGCCTCGTCACGCATGATGCGGTCGGGGACTACCCGCTTACGCTCATCAACCTCTCGACTTCCGGAATGATGCTTTCCAGCCCGCGCGCGTTGCGCGTTGGCGATACGGTTCAGGTGGACCTGCCGACGATCGGTTCGACGTCAGCCGAAGTCATGTGGCATGACGCCGACGAATACGGTTGCCGCTTCTTCGCACCGATCCCGGTGTCGGTGGTGGACGATGCCGCGCGCCGGACCCGGTCGATGCAGACCCGTCCGGTCGAAGTGCAACGTCGTCCGATTCGCGAAGTGCGCAGCGAACGCGACGACACGCGCTCGCTCGTCGCGTTGTGCCTGTTTCTCGCCTTAGTAGTGGTAATTTTCTACAGCGTTCAGGCCGTCCTGAACGGCTGATCTTGGCGGCTTTCGCCCAGCCTGCCGAAGTTACTGACCGCGTGCTTTTTCATGGTGGCGGATGACTTCATCGATGATGAAGCGCAGGAACTTCTCCGAGAATTCCGGATCAAGATCGGCGTCCTCTGCCAGCTTGCGCAGGCGGGCGATCTGGTTCTTCTCGCGGTCGGGATCGGCAGGCGGCAGTTCGGTCTGCGCCTTGTATTCGCCCACGGCCTTGGTGATGCGGAAGCGTTCGGCAAGGATGTGGACCAGCGCGGCATCGATATTGTCGATGCTCTTGCGAAAACCGGCCAGGACCTTGTCCGGCGCGCCTTGCTGTTCGTTCGATCCGCTCATGGGGGCAGGCCCCTAGCAAAGCGTAGCGGTCAGAGGCAAAACAAAACGGTGCAAGGCACAACGGGCGAAACGCTGTGGCACACAACGGATCTGGCCCAAAGCTCTTGCCATTCCGCGCTGCAGCGCCCAAACGGACGCCCGTGAGTGCGACCGTACATACGATGCCCCGTAGCGAGCCTTCGCTGGCACCTGTCCTGGCCCTGACGGCGGACGGCATGAACTGCGTGAACCAGATCATCCTCGATCGCATGCAGTCGAAAATCCCTTTGATCCCGGCACTTGCCGGACACCTGATCGCCGGCGGCGGCAAGCGGATGCGCCCGATGCTGACCTTGGCCAGCGCGGCGCTGCTCGAATATGAAGGCAATCGTCATCACAAGCTCGCGGCTGCGGTAGAGTTCATCCACACGGCCACGCTGCTGCACGACGACGTCGTCGACGGTTCGGACATGCGCCGCGGCAAGCAGGCCGCGAACATCATTTTCGGCAATCCTGCGGCCGTTCTGGTCGGCGACTTCCTGTTCAGCCGTTCTTTCGAGCTGATGGTCGAGGACGGCAGCCTTAAGGTCCTGAAGATCCTGTCGGGCGCCAGCGCGATTATCGCCGAGGGCGAGGTCGATCAGTTGACGGCCCAGCGCCGCGTCGAAACGAGCGAGGACCAGTACCTGTCGATCATCGGCGCCAAGACCGCCGCGCTGTTCGCCGCCGCCTGCCGCATATCTGCGGTCGTCGCCGAGCGCGATCCGGCGATTGAACAGAAACTGGACGATTACGGTCGCAACCTCGGAATCGCCTTCCAGCTTGTCGACGATGCCATCGACTATGATTCCGAAGTTACCGAAAGCGGCAAGGACAAGGGCGACGACTTCCGCGACGGCAAGATGACGCTGCCTGTCATCCTCGCCTATGCGCGCGGCAGTGCCGAGGAACGCCAGTTCTGGCAGGACGCGATGCAGGGGCGCCGCACCTCGGACGAGGATCTGGCCCACGCCACGTCGCTGATCGCGAAGCACGGCACCGTGGCAGACACGCGCGAACGGGCGAAGCACTTTGCCAACCGCGCCATCGATTCGATCTCCGGCTTTCCGGCGAACGAGGCTCGCGCCGCGATGATCGAAGCGGCGCAGTTCGCGGTTTCCCGCCGCTTCTGATCCGGCCGGGTCCATGACCCTTCCGGTCGAAGCCGTCCTTCCCGACCTTCTCGCCGCGCTGGGCAAGGGCACCGGCGCTGTCCTGATCGCGCCGCCCGGTGCGGGCAAGACCACTGCCGTCGCGCCTGCGCTGATCGGTGAGGACTGGTGCGAGGGGCAGGTCCTCCTGCTCAGCCCCCGCCGCGTCGCTGCCCGCGCCGCCGCCGAACGCATGGCCGAAACGCTGGGCGAAAAGGCGGGCGAGACTATTGGCTATGCCACCCGCATGGACACGCGCGTCGGCAAGGACACGCGGATCGTCGTGATGACGGAGGCCATCTTCGTTAACCGCATCGTCGCCGATCCCGATCTTCCGGGCGTGAGCGCAGTTCTGTTCGACGAAGCGCACGAACGCCATCTCGACAGCGATCTCGGCCTTGCGCTCGCCATCGAAAGCCGTTCGGTCCTGCGCGAAGACCTGCGCATTCTCGTCATGAGCGCGACCATCGACGGCGCGCGTTTCTCGCGCCTTCTGGGTGACGATGCTCCGGTAATCGAGAGCGAGGGAAAGGCCTGGCCGCTGCGGATCGAATGGCTCGGCGCGCGCGCGGAAAAACGGGTGGACGAGGAAGTGGCCAGCGCAGTCCTGACCGCATGGCGCGAGGAAGATGGCGACATCCTCGCCTTCCTGCCCGGCGTGGGCGAGATCGAGCGCGTGCGCGAACGGCTTGAACAGCGCCTGCCCGATGTGCCGATCCTGCCGCTTCACGGACAGGTCGAACCCGCTGCCCAGAGGCTGGCCATACGGCGCAATCCCGATGGCCGCCGCCGCATCGTGCTCGCCACTGCAATCGCGGAAACGTCACTGACACTGGACGGCGTGTCGGTCGTCGTCGATGCGGGCTTTTCGCGCAGCGCCGAGTTCGACATCGCCGCCGGCACCAGCCACCTCGTCACCCGCCGCGCCAGCCGCGCCGCCGCCGCCCAGCGAGCGGGCCGCGCCGCGCGGCAGGGGCCGGGCGTTGCCTATCGCCTGTGGGAAGAGGCGGCCCACGCAGGGCGCCCCGAATTCGACGCGCCTGAAATCGAGACTGCCGACCTCGCCCCGCTGACACTCTCGCTCGCCCGTTGGGGCGAGGCCGATCCGACACGCCTGCCATGGCTGGACCCTCCGCCCGCGCCGGCCCTGGCGGGTGCTCGGGAACGGTTGATGGCGATGGGGGCCCTAGACGATGCGGGCCACATCACCGATTTCGGCGGGAAGCTTTCGGAACTGCCCATGGATCCGGTCCATGCCGCGATGGTCCTGTTCGGGGCGGAGGCGGGGCAGGCCCGCGATGCCGCGCGCATGGCGCTGCTGCTGCAGGAACGCGGCCTTGGCGGGCGGGGAGAGGACTTGTTGCAACGCCTCTCGCGCCTCGAAGGTGAACGCGGGCGCCGGGCCGATGCGGCGCGGCGGCTTGCCGATGGCTGGGCGAAGCGCGCGGAGAAGCTGGTTTCAGGCCAGGCGGCGGGCGGCAATCCTGCGCTGTTCCTCGCCCAGGCGATCCCCGGAAACGTCGCGCGCCGCCGCGATGCCAGCGGCGAGAACTGGCTTTCGGCTTCGGGGCGCGGTTTCACGCTCGATCCCGCGTCGCCATTGGCGCGCGAGGAATGGCTCGCCATCGGCGATGCGCAAGGTCAGGCGAAAGGCGCGCGCATCACGGCGGCAGCGGCCCTGACCACGGCGGAAGTCGAAGCCGCCTTCGCGGACCGGATCGAACGACGCTCGGTCCTGAACTGGAACGCTGCCGAACGGCGTGTCGAGGCGCGGCTGCAAAGGCGACTGGGCGCGATCACGCTGGCGAGCGGGCCGGATCCGAAGCCCGATCCCGACGCGGTGGCGGGAGTGCTGCTCGAAAAGGCGGTCGAGCGGATCGAGGCTATTCTGCCGAAAACGCTGATCGCCCGCGCCGCGCATCTCGGCATCGCAGAGCTTGCGCCCGAAACGCTTGCCGAGAGTGCGGAGGAATGGTTGCTTCCGCTTCTGCACGGGCGGCGCGATCTCGATCTGGCGAAGGGGCCGCTGACCGACGCGCTGCTGGCGCGGGTCGGCTGGAACACGCGTCAGAGGCTCGACACGCTGGCCCCGCGCGAATTCGAGAGCCCTGCAGGCACGCGCCATGCCGTCGACTATGCCGGAGAGAATGCGCCTTCGGTCGAAGTGCGGGTGCAGGCGCTGTTCGGGCTGGATAGCCATCCGATGATCGGCAATACGCCGCTGCTGCTCAACCTCACCAGTCCTGCTGGCCGCCCGATACAGGCGACGCGCGACTTGCCCGGTTTCTGGCGCGGAAGCTGGGCCGATGTCGCCAAGGACATGAAGGGCCGCTATCCCAAGCACCGCTGGCCCGACCGGCCGTGGGAGGAAAAGCCCAGCCTCAAAACCAAGAATGCCTTCAACCGCTGATTTGGGCGCAACCGCTGAATTGGCTCATGTCCCTGCTTGAGCCGCGCAGGCGAATCGCATAACGGTCGCCGGACAGCCGACCCACGAAGGCCGACCCAAAAAGGAACGTCATGCCCGCTCGTATCTATCAGCGTCCGAAGAATGCCATGCAGTCCGGCCGTGCGCGCACGGGCGAATGGGTGCTCGATTTCGTTCCGGCAGAAGCGAAGAAGCCCGATCCGTTGATGGGCTGGGCAGGTTCGGGCGACACGCAGCAGCAGGTACAGCTCAAGTTCCCCGACTGTGACGCGGCTGTCGCCTATGCGGAAAAGTACGGGATCGAGGCGCACGTCGTTCCGACGCCGCCGCGCCGGCTGAAGATCCAGGCCTACGCCGACAACTTCCGCTAAGCGCGGATTACCTGATTAGCTGAAAGAAGCCGGTTCCTGGTCGAGCCGGCCGACCGGGCCTACGCGCCAGGTGATCTTGCCTTTCTGAAAGGCGGCGCGGCAATCGCTGGCATCGCGGCCTATATCTTCGGCGATCAGTGGTGTGAACGTCATCCCCGGGCCCTCGAAGCGCATATCGTCGCATTCGCCATCACGCGAGAAATCGCCCGAATCGTCGCCCCAGATGATCTCTGCCGCACCCGACAGGCGCATGAACATCGGACTGAGCGTGATTTTGTTGGCGTTAAACGCGGCGCGGCAGTCGCTGGCGTCGTGATAGAGGTCTTCGGCCAGAAGCGGCGTTTGTGTCATGCCTTCGCCGTCGAAACGCAGGTCGTCGCACTCTCCGTCACGGGCGAATTCGCCGGCGTCGTCGCCGAAATCGATACCCTCGAAACTGCCGATCGACATGGTAAGCTCCGATTCGGGGGTCGCCATGACGGGCGCGGGCAGAGCAAGCGCCGCAATTGCAGCGGCAGCGATCGGTGCGGTGAAGAGGCGGGTACGCATCGGCGAATTAACCTTTCTGTCCATGGCAACGTGTTACCACGCACCGAAACCAGCCCCAATCAAGGTAACCATATCGCGGCCTTTCTGTTCCGATCTTGGACTTGCGTTCGCGTGGGAAGATCGCCATATCGCCCACCGGGAGTCGGGTGGACGTTCGCGTCCGCCAACCTGGTCAGGTCCGGAAGGAAGCAGCCATAACGGATGGCAGCGGGTCGCCCGGCTCCTTTTTCATCACATCACCGTTCTGTTGCGGACCCGCGCTTTTGCGGGGCTGTGCGTTTGCGGCCAGCGGCGAAACCTTTCACAACTTTCGGCGGATTGAACCCGCCTGACGGTTCGACACCGGCGTCATGCGTGCCTAGATTGACTGCCAATGTCCGATTCACCCGACATTTTCGGCTCCGAAGAGCCTGAAGGCGAAGACCCGAAACCCAGCGCGGCAGAGCTGGAGGCGGCTGGTCAGAACGACCTTTTTGGCGATCCGGCCCCTGTGACGCCTGGTGCACCGCCCGAATCAGCGGCTGTCAGACCGCCCTCAGTCGCGGCTCCCGCTCCTGCGGCGCAGCCCTATCGCGTGCTGGCGCGCAAGTATCGTCCGCAGACTTTCGATCAGCTGATCGGGCAGGACGCGATGGTCCAGACGCTGGCCAACGCGATCAAGCGCGACCGGCTTGCCCATGCCTTCCTGATGACCGGCGTTCGCGGGGTCGGCAAGACCTCTACCGCGCGCCTCATCGCCAAGGCGCTGAACTGCATCGGCCCGGACGGGCAGGGCGGCCCGACGATCGATCCTTGCGGCGTGTGCGAACCGTGCCGCGCCATCGCCGAAGGCCGCCATATCGACGTGATCGAGATGGACGCGGCAAGCCACACCGGCGTCGACGATGTGCGCGAAATCATCGAGGCAGTGCGCTATGCCGCGGTCTCGGCCCGCTACAAGATCTACATCATCGACGAAGTCCACATGCTGTCGCGCAACGCGTTCAACGCGCTGCTCAAGACGCTTGAGGAGCCGCCCGCGCATGTGAAGTTCCTCTTCGCGACGACAGAGGTGGACAAGCTGCCGGTCACGGTCCTCTCGCGCTGTCAGCGGTTCGACCTTCGCCGCATCACCGCGCCGATGCTGCGCGAACACTTCGCCAGGGTCTGCGACGCAGAAGGCGTGACGGCAGAGGACGAGGCGCTGGCCATGGTCGCCTCGGCCGCCGAAGGGTCCGTGCGCGACGGCCTTTCCATCCTCGACCAGGCCATTGCCCATGCCGACATGGCGAGTGAGGGCGAAGGCACGCACGTCACCGCCGAACAGGTCCGCGACATGCTTGGCCTTGCCGACAAGGGCGTGCAGCGCCGCCTGCTTTCCGCAATCCTGACGGGTAACGGCCCCGAGTTGCTCGACGTTCTTGACCGGCAGTATTCGCTGGGCGTGGAACCCATCGCGGTCATGCGCGGGCAAATGGACCTCGTTCATCGTATTGCGCTGACACAACTCGGCAAGGGTCAAGCCGACGGGCCGAGCGCCGAAGAGCGCGAGGAACTGACCGGCTGGGCGCAGAAGTTGGGTCCGGCGCAGGTCCACCGGATGTGGCAATTGTTGCTGAAGGGACACGAGGAAGTGCGTAGCGCGCCCGAACCGATCGTGGCCGCGCAGATGGCGCTGCTTCGCGTGCTGCACGCATCAGACATGCCCGATCCCGGATCGCTGCTTCGCAAGCTGGACGAACTCGCCGCCAATCCGCCTGCGCCGTCAGCCCCTGCCGGCGATGCGCCCTCGGGCGATGCCGCGTCGGTCGCGCAAGTCCCGTCCGGCCCTGCGCCCGACTGGGACCGCCTGATCGCGCAGGTCGAGGCGGCGGGGCGCTTGCAGGTCGGCCAGATCATGACCGACTGGATCCGCGTCGTGGATCTTGCGCCGGGGCGCCTGACTTACCAACTGGCACCCGGTTTCACCGACGATCCGGCCGCCGACCTTCGCGATGCGCTCTACCGCGCAACCGGCGAACGTTGGCAGGTCGACAGGGCCGCGCCTGACCAGGAAGGCACGCCCACGATCACCGAACGCCGCAAGGCCGAGGCAGAGGCGGAAGCGGAAATTGTCCGTAATTCGCCGATGGTGAAGGCCGCGATGGAAAATTTTCCCGACGCCAAGCTGCTCGAGCATGAGCGGGACCAGCGTAGGGCCTGATGTCGACCGGTGCCCCATGAGTTGGGGCGAAGGCGGCTAGGAAAGGACAAAGACCGATGAAATCGATGGAAGAGATGATCCAGGCTGCACAACAGGCGGCCCAGACGATCCAGAAACAGATGAACGATGCGCAGGCGACTCTCGACGCGATCGAGGTCGAAGGCCAGTCGGGTGGCGGCATGGTCAAGATTCGCTGCACCGCCAAGGGCCGCATCCTCGGCGTGTCGATCGACGACAGCCTGATGGTCCTGTCTGAAAAACAGATGCTGGAAGACCTTATCACCGCGGCTTTCAACGATGCGCGCCAGCGGGCCGACCAGAAGGCGGGCGAGGAAATGGCCAAGGTTCAGCAGAATTCCGGACTTCCCCCCGGTTTCGACCTTTCGAAGCTGGGCCTCTGATCGAAGACGTGTCAGTTTGCTTGTCGTCGGGCGGAAAAACCCCATATCGGGGGAAACGGCGCGAGAAGGGCGAAACCGGTTCGCGCAGACCATCCTATGATGGATGGCATGTGATCGTATCTTTCGGACGGACTCTATGTCGATGAACGAATTTCCCCTGCTGCCCCTGCGCGACATTGTCGTGTTTCCGGGCATGGTCGTCCCGCTTTTCGTGGGGCGTGACAAGTCGGTTGCCGCGCTCGAGGCGGCGATGGCCGGCGACAAGGACATAATGCTTGTCTCGCAGCTCGATCCGGGCTGTGACGATCCGGGCGCGGACGATATGTACGACATCGGCGTCGTAGCCAGTGTCCTGCAACTTCTGAAACTTCCTGACGGCACCGTGCGCGTACTGGTCGAAGGGCAGCAGCGTGCGCGTCTCATCGAACTGGACGACAATGCCGCCTTGCTGACCGGCAAGGTTGAGCTGCTGGATGAAATCACCGCCAGCGGGACCGAAGTTTCGGCCCTGATGCGGCAGGTGCTGGAACAGTTCAACGACTACGCCAAGCTCAACAAGAAGCTGTCGGCGGACGCGGGCGAACAGCTTGGCGAGATCGACGATGCCTCGCGCCTTGCCGATGCCGTCGCCTCGAACATCGCGGCGAAGGTCTCCGACAAGCAGGCGATGCTGACCGAGCGGGACCCGGTGAAACGGCTGGAAATGGCGCTTTCCTTCATGGAAGGCGAACTGGGCGTGCTGCAGGTCGAACGCCGCATCCGCGGGCGCGTGAAGCGCCAGATGGAAAAGACGCAGCGCGAATATTACCTCAACGAACAGCTGAAGGCGATCCAGTCGGAACTGGGCGGCGGCGATGAAGGCGGCGACGAAATCGCCGAACTGGCTGCCAAGATCGAAGGCACGAAGCTTTCGAAGGAAGCACGCGCCAAGGCCGATGCAGAACTGAAGAAGCTGAAGTCGATGCAGCCGATGTCGGCCGAAGCGACCGTCATCCGCAACTACCTCGATGTGCTGCTCGGCCTGCCCTGGGGCAAGAAGAGCCGCCTGAAGAAGGACATCGGCACGGCGCAGGAAGTGCTCGACGCCGATCACTATGCTCTCGACAAGGTCAAGGACCGCATCGTCGAATATCTGGCGGTGCAGGCGCGCACGAAGAAGCTGAAAGGTCCGATCCTGTGCCTCGTCGGCCCTCCTGGTGTCGGCAAGACTTCACTCGGCCAGTCGATCGCGAAGGCAACGGGCCGCGAATTCGTGCGCCAGTCGCTGGGCGGCGTGCGTGACGAGGCCGAGATCCGTGGCCACCGCCGCACCTACATCGGTTCGCTGCCGGGCAAGATCGTGTCCAACCTGAAGAAGGCGGGCACGAACAATCCGCTGTTCCTTCTGGACGAGATCGACAAGCTCGGTCAGGACTTCCGCGGCGATCCGGCCTCGGCCCTGCTCGAAGTGCTGGACCCTGAACAGAACGCGAAGTTCCAGGATCATTACCTCGAGATCGACTACGATCTGTCGGATATCATGTTCGTCTGCACGGCGAACTCGCTGAACCTGCCGCAGCCGTTGCTGGACCGTATGGAGATCATTCGACTCGAAGGTTACACCGAGGATGAAAAGGTCGAGATCGCGCAGCGCCATCTCGTCGACAAGCAGGTTGAACTGCACGGACTGAAGAAGGGCGAGTTTGAACTGACCGAACCCGCGCTTCGCGACCTCATTCGCTACTATACCCGCGAAGCCGGCGTCCGCACGCTGGAACGTGAGATTGCGCGTCTGGCCCGCAAGTCCTTGCGCAAAATCCTCGAAGGCGAAGTGCAGACCGTCACGATCACGCCCGAGAACCTTGGCGATTTTGCGGGCGTGCGCAAGTTCAAGCACGGGATGAGCGACGACGAGAACCAGGTCGGCGCGGTCACGGGCCTGGCTTGGACCGAAGTGGGCGGCGAACTGCTGACGATCGAAAGCGTGACGGTGCCGGGCAAGGGACAGGTCCGCACGACGGGCAAGCTGGGCGAGGTCATGAACGAGAGCATTCAGGCCGCGTTCTCTTTCGTGAAGGCGCGTGCGCCTGCTTACGGCATCAAGCCGTCGATCTTCCACCGCAAGGACATTCACATTCACTTGCCCGAAGGAGCCGTTCCGAAGGACGGCCCCAGCGCGGGCATCGGCATGGTGACGTCCATCGTCTCGACACTGACGGGCATTCCGGTCCGCGCCGACACTGCGATGACGGGCGAAGTCACGCTGCGCGGCCGTATTCTCGCCATTGGCGGGTTGAAGGAAAAGCTGCTCGCCGCGCTGCGTGGCGGCATCAAGACGGTGCTGATTCCGGAAGAGAACGAGAAGGATCTCGTCGAAATTCCGGCCAACATCGTCGAGCGTCTGGAGATAATACCCGTCAGTCACGTCGACGAGGTTCTGGCTCGCGCTCTTTCCGAACCGCTCCACCCCATCGAGTGGAGCGATGAGGACGACATCGCGAGCCAGCCTGCGCCTGTCCACGGCGGAGGTCCGGTCGCGCCGACTGCACATTGATTCTGTTGTTGTACCCTGCGGCCGATGCGGTTGCAGGTGCAACAAAAAGCATGCTGCAGTGCACCATGGATCTGCATGTCAGTCGGATGACGGGCCGTTAACCTCATTTCATCGAAAAAATGGCGGAATTTGCCCGTTTCCGAGCCTATTTGGCTTTGACACGAATGTAAAAAGTCGCTCCATTCCCGCGCATTCGCTCAACGCGATCGGCGTGCGGAGATTCACTCCGCAATCGCCTCCCACGAATTTTAAAACGAAGAACCAAAAGGGGGTCTTTACCAAATGAACAAGAACGAACTCATCGGGACCGTCGCGGAAACCAGCGGCCTTTCGCGCAACGACGCGACGAAGGCTGTCGAAGGTGTGTTCGATGCCATCACCGCCGCCCTTGCAAAGGGTGACGAAGTCCGCCTCGTTGGCTTCGGCACGTTCTCGGTCGCGAAGCGCAAGGCGTCGACCGGTCGCAACCCGCGCACCGGCGAACCGATGACGATCAAGGCCTCCACCCAGCCGAAGTTTAAGGCCGGCAAGGGCCTGAAGGACGCCGTCAACTAAGACGCGTCTTTCGAACCCCTGACAACGGGGTCGCAAAAAGAAAAAGCCGCGCGGGATCATCTCCCGCGCGGCTTTTTCTTTGCCGGTATGCCGACTGCAATCAGTCGAGCGCGATGAGCGCCGTAGGTGCGATCTTGCTGCCAGAAGTGACTTCCCAGCGCAGCACCTGCATGCCGCCGGCCTCTGCCGGGCCATCGTCAGTGTTGTTGGCAAGGATCCGGCCATCGGTGCGGATGGTGAAAGTGCCGTCGGGCAGGACGGCCTTGGGCGCGTCGCCGCCGGCCTGCTTCGAGGCCATGCCCATCATCATCGCCAGGCTCGGGTCGACCATCGAATCGTTGCCGCCAAATCCCGGTGCCTCGATCCGGATGCTGCCGTCGCCGCGCGGGATCGCGACAACGAAAGGCGACATCGTGGGCATCTTCTCGACCATCGGGAAGACGAAGCCGTGCGTCATCTGCCCGCTGACCGCGAAGTCGACGTCATAGACCCCGTTGCCCTTGTGCGAAACGCTGCGGAAACCGGCCTGCTTCGACAGCGAATCCGCCAGCTTCTGCGCGCTTTCCGGATCGGCGGGGTCGAGCCCGCCCATCATCTGGACGAACTGTTCCTTCTCGGCCTTGTCCTTGGCCTGCTCGGCCTCCCACTCTGCCTTCTGCTCGGCGGTTTCCGCAGCCGTGCATTCGGTTTCTTCGAAGTCGTCGTCGTAGCACTCGGCCGCGAATTCCTTGTTCGAACCCATGCGGGCGAGGTCGGAAAGCCCCATTGCGGCGATCTCGCCGTCATAAGTGAACGTGAAGGCCCCGCCCTTCGACAGCGTCAGTTCCGAGGTAAAGGCCCCCGGCGTCAGAAGGCAGCCTGAAAGAAGCAGCGACGAGGCCGCAACGCCCGCCGCGGCAAGCGTGCGCGGCGTAAACAGTTTTCCCATGTATCCCTCCTGTCTATCCCGCCTCCTTACTGGCTGCGGGTTGCACAGGCGTAAAGGGCGATGGCCGCCGCGTTCGAGACGTTGAGGCTTTCGACCGCCGCTTCGATGGGAAGGCGGGCGATCTGGTCGCAGTGCTGGCCGACCTGGTATCGCAGCCCATCACCTTCCGCGCCCAGCACGAAAGCAACGGGGCCGGTGGGCAACGCCTCTGCCAGAGTGACTTCGCCGTCGCCATCAAGCCCGATGCGCCAGTATCCGGCCTCTGCCATTTCCTCCAGCGCGCGCGACAGGTTCACGACACGGATCCAGGGCAGGGTTTCCAATGCGCCGGACGCAGATTTTGCCAGGACGCCCGATTCGGGCGGGGCATGGCGATCCTGCGTCACGATGCAGGCTGCGCCGAATGCCGCGGCAGAGCGCATGATCGCACCGACATTGTGCGGATCGGTCACGTGGTCGAGCACGACGATCGGCGCTTCGGGGCGGGGGGCGCCGAGATCGGCAAGCAGGAGTTCGGGCAGCGGATCGCATTCGATCACGATGTTCTGGTGCGGCGCATCGCGCGATACGAGTCGCGCAAGGTCGGGCGCATCGGCGTATTCGACCCGCACGCCCTCAGGGATTTCGATCTCGCCAGCATCGACCATCTCTTCCAGAAGCTCGCGAACAGCCCAAATGCGCTTTACCTCGCGGTCGGGATTGTTGAGCGCTGCCGTTACGGCGTGCTTGCCCCACAGCCGCACGGCGCCCTTGGTAGCGCGCCCGCTGCCGCGTCCGCCCTGCATGCGTCCCGCGCGTCCGCGCAGTGCGCGTTCCTTGCCCTTCTTTGCCATCGTATTGTTCGCCTTTTTAAATCTTTGCGCGCCTCTAGCGATCACCCCCATTGACAGGCAAGCGCCGCTTCGCCAAATGGGCGCCTCTCGGCCGGACGGGACCTTCGGGTTCTGTCGAACAAAGCGGGGTTTTTACCCCAATTTGCGGCACCGGTGTGGACAGGTGGCCGAGTGGTTAAAGGCAGCAGACTGTAAATCTGCCCGCGCAAGCGTACGTTGGTTCGAATCCAGCCCTGTCCACCACCGTCCTTTCTCAAGACATCCCCGAAAAGCCCTAGAAATCGCAGAAAACCAAGGGTATTATGCTCTACATCGTCCGCATTCGACCGCTTCTGTTTGCTTGCAGCCGAAGCGTAGTGTGGGAGGGGTGTGGGAGTAAAGTGACCTCCTCCCACACTTGGATTCTCCCACAATGGCGGCAAAGATGTGGGAGTAACCGATGGGCAAACTCACGGCGGTTGCGGTCAAGGCCGCTTTGGCGAATCCGGGCACCTATCAGGATGGCGACGGACTGGTCCTCAGAGTCGACAAAAGAGGGGGAGCATATTGGCTCCTGCGAATCCAGCGGGATGGCAAGCGTCAGGATATAGGACTGGGTAGTCCGAAGCTGGTGACACTGGCCGAGGCGCGGGCGAAGGCCGCCGAACTCCGCAAGGCGGTGAAGGTCGAGAAACGCGACGTACTAACGGAGAGGAAGGACGAGGAGGCTGCCAAGGTCACCTTCCGCGAAGCCGCGACCCAATATCATTCAGAAAACGAAGCTGGCTGGAAGAGCGATGTCTATGGTCGGCAATGGCTTGCCAGCCTGGAAAACTACGCCTTCCCGAAACTGGGCGACATGACGACTGGCGGGATCACCGCTGCCGATATCATCTCTGTCCTTACGCCGATCTGGCAGGAAATCCCCGAAACAGCGCGCCAGGTCCGCAACCGGATTTGCGCGGTGCTCGACTATTCCCACGCCAAAGGCTGGCGCTCTACGGAGGCTCCATCGGGCAACAGCAGTCTGAAGGCGGGGCGAGGGCTGCCTAGGCAGATCAAGAAACCGGCAAACCGCAAGGCAATGCCATACGTCGCCGTTCCACCATTCCTGACCGCGCTGCGTCGCAAGCCATCCTATTCGCGTTTGGCGCTCGACCTGCTCATTTTGACCGGCGTTCGCTCGCAGGAAGTGCGACTCGCGAGATGGGACGAATTCGATCTGGACCAGCGCCTCTGGACAATCCCAGCCGAGCATATGAAACGCAGCAGGGCGCACATCGTGCCGCTATCAGAAGCGGCGATGGCGGTCCTTGCGAAGGCAGAAGCAATGCAGATGGAGGGAGCCGAAGTGGTTTTCCCCGGCATGACCGGCAAGGCGATGTCCAACATGACACTGCTCAAGGTCATGCGCGACATGCAGGAGCCTTTCCACGTTCACGGTTTCCGCTCCAGCTTCACCGACTGGGCGGCGAACGAAGGCTTCCCCAATGCGGTTGTCGAAGCGGCACTGGCGCACAAGACGCCTGATGCGGTCCAGGCTGCATATCGCCGCACCACCTATCTCGGCACGCCGGACAATCCAGGCGCGCGGGTGAAACTGATGGAGGCCTGGGGGAGGTATTGTGCTGGTGTAAACGCTTCTGGCAGCTCAGGTGAGCCGGAAGGTGTTGGCGACGGATGATATTCGGGCATATCGTGAGCAATTGATGCCATGAAATTTCGGAATTTTCATTTCAGTAAGGTCGTTGATCTAACATGCCATGTTCGCAGCACCCAACGAAGGACGCCCGAGCCATAACAATGGATTCCGAGGTCTGTTGAGTACGGCATTTTTTGGGGAGGGTTCTACAATGATGCCTGACACAGACATCGATCTCGTCCGAAAAAACTTCAATTTTCGAAGAAAGGTGATTTTCTCGGTCTCTGATCACCTAGAGGAACACGGTCCCGGAGTCTTCGATGTCTCTGAGCTCTCGTATGACAAAGATGTCATCTTGCACGCTTATCTCATCGAAATTGCCACAAATCCGAGCAAGCGCGAGGTTGAGGTTTTTGCAGCAGGAGCGCTTCTATTAGCGAATTTTCAGCCTGGTGTCGGGACGCCGAGCTTTTCGCAAGCGGAAGTTAGTGGGCTTCTTTCGATGCCTCTTTTTGAGGGCGACGAGATTTCGGAGACAGACAAAAAGACAATGGCAAAGCAATTGGCGTTCATGGAAGTCTTCAAAAGGTCATCGAACGAGAGGAAGGAAATTCTCGAAGAAATTCAGAATGCTATGTATCTGAATTCCGCCATTCAGCCGCTCTTTGAAAAAATACGTCGAGGTGCGTGGAGGATCATTCGCCCGTGTTTGCAAGCCCTTTTGTTTGCAGCAGTCCTGATCGCCAGCCTACCCCTGTTGATCCTCCCTCTTGAACGGCGGAAAAACTTTCTTCGCGGTCCGAGCGAATGGATAAACTGGCTTTCAGAGCGACCGAGGTACGAGTGGCACGATATCTGGCTAAGTCTCAAGTGAAAGCTCGCATGTTATGGTTTGCTCGCGAAGGTCTGCGCACTGATCGAGGTAAGAGGTAGCAAGTGGCAGTATTGGTCGAAGGCATCTCAGTCATTGTGCGTCTCGATAGGGTCGCGGAAAAGTATCCTAATGGACGGGATGCATTTTTTGGCGACGTACCAAATTCCACCCTTTGTCACGATGAAAAAATTGCCCGCGCGGGCTTCCTAAGCCCGCGCGAGGTTAAAGATTACATCGAGTTGCTTGAATCGCGAGGTCTAGTTTTTCTCGAAGAGGGGCGAGCCACCGATGTGGCAGTGGTTGATCAACAGCGGGGCATTTCCGTACCGTGTGATTGGCTTGAGTTCGGCAGAATACCGTTCGGGGAAACCGGCGAGAAAGTTGGGGTTTGTTGGCTGTTCGAGGGGCCTCGCAAGGGGCACGGCCTTCACTTTGAGGGAAAGAGTATGTCGTTTGCTGTGCCGATAGGTTGGGAGTACGAAGGGTCACTGAGCGCCGAGTTCGCTTTTGTGCCAACGAAGTCTCGCAATTGACGGTTCGCAGCACGGGGTTTCCTCTACGGCCCTAGCATGTGGATCAACTTGGTTGTCAGGCTTTGTATGGGGAACGGCGACGTAAGAGCGTCAGGGCTGAATGTCGATTGCACAGTTAACTGACTTTTCAGCTTTCCTCGCCCTGTCGTTACAGCGCGCCAAGGCTTCGCGGTTCTCGCTCAGAATACGTTGCGCTGCCGCCAGTTCTTCCCAAGCTTCGGGGTTCTGCGACCGGATCAACCGTATGCCCGCTTCCAAAATGGTCGGTTCACCTACCGCCTTGCGAGCCATCCGTTCGGGCCAATGCCAAGATTCGGGCATAGTGCGGGCGATGGTGCCGGGCAGGATCGACCAGAGCAGGATACCGGCAGCCAGCCCTAAGCCTGCAAAGCGCCAGGTCTGGCGTTTCTGCTGGTCCTCGGTGCGGACCCGCCCGACAATTGCAGCGAGACGACCGGTTGCAAGGTCCAGGTCTTTGCGTCCGTGCCGGAACAGGTCGCTGGCATCGCGCAGCATGTCGAGTGAGGCACGCTTGATCTGAACTGCTATGTCTTCCGGTGTAAGTTCGATGGCAGGCTTGCCGCCGATGGCTGCCAGCCTGTCGGATATCTGATCCAACTGACTGGCCATCTGGCCGAGCGTAGTCGTGTAGTCGGGGATCACGATTTCGGCTCGCTCCCTGGCCATGTTCTGGACCGTATGGCGCACCATCGCCATCTCGCCTTCAAGACGGGAGAAGGCTTCCGTTGCCGGATCGGTTTCTGTCACGGCCTCCGGTTGTGGTGCCGGGGCTCGCGGTTCCTCGACTTCGAGGTCCAGCTGCACTTCTTCGATGTGGTCGTCTTCCATTTCGTATCTCCTAAATGCCCATGTCGAAAGCGCGGGTGCGCTCGCGGGCGAGGGTTGCGGTGAGTTCATTGGCGATGCTGCGTTCGGGCTTTGGATCGATACCCAGTTCGCGGGTTTTTCCGCGCAGCAGGCCTTCGACCTGCGGGTCACGTTCAAGTCCCTTCGCTAGTTCGGTCAGCTTTGCCGACACACGAGCAGAACCCGCTCGGTCGCCTTGCTGCTCAAGCTGCTTGCGCGTCGCGCTTAGTCCCTGCCAATCGCTGACAAAGCGCTCGGTTCGCAGTGCGGGATCGGTGCGCACGGCGGCCTCGTGCTGCATGGCGCGCATGGCCTTCTGGCTGTGCCCGCCAGCGGTCTCGGCGATCAGCTCAGGACGGCGCTCCAGCGCCCTGGCGACATCGGCAGCGGCATGGGGCCGGATCGCTTCGAGAGCCTTTCCAGCCTTCTCCAGCGCGTCCTTCTGATGCGGAAGCACGGGCAAGCGCTGCGCCTGCATCGTTCCGATATCGCCAAGCGCTCGGGCATAGCGTTCGACCGCACGGCGCTGCTCGATTTGCGAATTCGACGGCATCGGAAGCGGCTCAAGCTGGCGGGCCTGCGGACGGAAGTTTCCGAAGATAGATCTGGCCTTCTCCGGCACCTGCCGAACTATCTCCACGATCCGCTGGCGGAAGGTGATGCCGCGCAGTTCGGCGAACGCCAGCTCGGGCTTGTAGTCGCCAGCCATATCCTTCCCACGCTCACGGCTCAGCGTGCGAACCAATTTCGACTGGTCGGCAAAATCATCGCGCCCGTAATGCAGAGCCAGCCCTTCGCGGTGGCGCGACATTGCGACATAGGCAGAATGGCTGTCCATCCCCGGCGTGGCGAGGACATGTGCACGATCCACCGTCATGCCCTGCGCCTTGTGGATCGTGGCCGCGTAGCCATGATCGATATGGGCATAGTACTTGGTGTCGAAGGCAACCTCGCGGCCATCATCGGTGCGCACGGTCATGCTCTGGGGATTGGCCATTTCGACCGTGCCGAGTGTCCCGTTCTTCACTCCAAGCCCGCGCTCGTTGCGCAGGAAGATTATCCGATCGCCCGATGCAAACTGCCGTTCGCCGCCTGCCGCCTTAATCGTGGCATCGGCACCCAGTGCGCCAGCCACGCGCATCTTTTCGCGCGCCATCTGGTTCAGCTCGCGCACCTCGTCATTGGTGTGGGTTAGGATGATCCGGCTGTCGCCGGGGCTGCCCTGCCGTTCCTGATCCCAGCGCTCGATCAGCGCCGTCCGTGCATCCTCGCGCGTGTCGGCGGCATGGACCATGCCGCGCTCCTCATACTTGCGGATCGCTTCGCCCGTGCGGCCTGTGGCGAGGTGCCGGGTCGCGTCCTGCTGCCATGCGGAAAGCTGGCGGCGGACCTCGCTAATCTCGACGCCGCCGTGGCGTTCGTGGATCGCCCGGAAGGCCGCGCCTGCCTCGATGGCCTGAAGCTGGTGCTGGTCGCCGACCAGGATAACCTTTGCACCCACCTTGGCGGCATGGGACAGCACGCGCTCCATCTGGCGCGTGCCGACCATGCCCGCTTCGTCGATGACGAGCACGTCGCGCGAAGTGAGCTGTTCGCGTCCCTTGCCCCATTGATGCTCGAGGCTGGCGATGGTGCGCGATGCGATGCCTGAGCCGTTTTCCAGGCCCTCAGCAGCAATGCCGGACAGGGCTGCGCCGCGCACGTTGTGACCTGCGCTTTCCCATGCCTCGCGCGCCACGCCCAGCATGGCGCTTTTGCCGGTTCCGGCATAGCCGACGACCACGGCAAGACCCTTGCTGTTGGTGACATGCTCGAAGGCAGTGTTCTGCTCGCCTGACAGGACCAGGCCGCGCTTCGCAGCACTGGTGAAAGCCTCGTTCCGCTGCACATCATTGACGGCGTGGCCGGTATACTGTGCCATTGCATCGGCAGCATGATGCAGGCGCTGTTCGGTCTCGATCATTGCCCGCGAACTGAAGCGTTCCTGCCCGCGTCCATCCATGCCAAGCGCGATCAGCTCAGGCGACGCGCGAACGGCATTGTAAGCCGTATCGAACTGCTCCTTGCAGTCGCTGTGCCGGTGAACAAACGCAGCAAGGTCACGCCGGGTGAACGTCGCTTGCTGGTGCGTGATCGCATCCAATGCCAGCGCGGGATTGGCAATGATCCGCTCGCCATTGCGCTGGGCGATGGCGCGGTGTTCTTCGATCCGGGCGGCTTCCAGCCCGCGCCCGCCAATGCGCGAAGCGGCGGGGCCGATCTTGTCCTGCGGTTCAAGAGCGATCCCCTGCGCTTCCAGGCTGCGGTGGTCGATCCGCGCATCGATGTCGCGTTCCGCCAGCGCGCGGTTGACGTGATCGGCCCAGCGCTCCCGCCATTGTTCGATCAGCGCGGTCTTGTTCCAGTCGCGGACCTTTGCACCAAAGCCGTCCTTGCTCACTTCGCGCATGGTCAGCATGACATGTGCATGGGGCATGGCTTTGCCGTCTTCGCCGATGTCCCGATGGACATTGAGATCGGCGATCATGCCCTTCTCGACGAACTCGGCTTTGACGAACTCGCGCGCCAGCCTGATGTTGTCCTTCTTTGCCAACTCGCGCGGAAGGGCGAACTCGACCTCGCGGGATAGCTGGGCATCCTTGCGCTTCTCGGCGGCTTCGACCGCATTCCACAGCGTGGCGCGGTCGGCGAAGGCCTCAGGTGTGCCCTTGGGCAGCATCACTTCCGAATGAAGAACGCCCGCCTTGTTGGTGAAATCGTGATCGCGGTCGATCCGCTCATCGTGCAACCGCTCGCCCGCACGATAGGCCGCCGCCGCCACGGCACTGCGTCCGCTCGACCTTCCGATGACCTTTGCGCTGAAGTGAAAGATTGCCATGTCGGCAATCCAGTTACACTCCAAACGCCACGTCGGCACGACGTATAAGCGCGCCCTCTCATGATAAAATCCTGATCGGGACTAGGCGGTATCACACTGTCCCGGCGACCTTACTGCATTGGATTACAAGCACGATTATCATGGCTCCATCACACCAACGATGGAGACTTCCAATGCGCAAACCCCGCGATTTTGATTCGGAGCTCAAGGCCCTTGCCGACAAGGCAAAGCAGTTGAAGGAACGCCGCGTGCGCGACCTCGGTGCGCTGGTCACGGCAACCGGAGCCGACGTGCTAGATGCCGATGTGCTGGCAGGCGCGCTGCTCGACGCTGCGGACAATACCGACAAGGCAACAGGGGAGGGCTGGCGCAAGCGTGGCGCTGCCTTCTTTCAGGGCAAGTCACGCGACACTGCGAGCGGACCTCGCCAGCAGCCGGAAGGCACTCTCCCGCTCGATGGCGGCGCGGCATCGGCTTGAAGCGGCAAAGGCGCGAACCGACATGCGCGAATGGCAGGTCAAACGACGCGAGCGGACGCGGCAACTGATCGAGCTGGGCGGCCTCGTCGCCAAGGCCGATCTGGTCGAGCTGACCGACGATGACCGCGCCGCGCTCTACGGCGCGTTTCTCACCGTCGCTGCCAAGCTGCGCGGGCCAGACGGAGCGCAGGCGCTGGTGCTGTTCCGGCGCAAGGGCAAGCGGGAGTTCGAGGCTGAGCAATCGAATGATGGATAGGGGCGCAGTCCGAACGGCAATTGGTATGCTAGTCCCGTCCTAAAATTGAGCGGGTCAACTCAGCCATTCCGCTAGCGTCTAGGTGAGCGGACAAGGCATCTCTTTGCAGCAATTCCTCCGTCAAGTGAGGATGGAATTTCTCGAACAACAGGTTCGGCGAATGCGCAAATAGGTCCACCTCTTTGCCATCTGCCAGGGCCGAAAGTGCGTCAATCAAATCCGGGCTTTCGTCCTTTCCGAACACTTCGAGAAACCCGTCGTGTGTCTGCACGGTAAAGCCGCTCGCGCGAAGGGCGAGTGCTAGGGTCGTTGTCCGAACGGAACCCGACTTCGTCGCTATGACAGCAGCGTTGTCGCTTAGCTGCGCAATCCTTCCGGGGTTAAATTGTAGTTGGCCGTAATTGCTGCGTGCCTCGTCGAGTAGCACCAGCGCAGTCGCATCAAGGTAGATCGGGCGCTTATTTCCCTTCAGAACATCGAACATACGCTGGATCACCCGGTCATGGATGTTGCCAGGGTCGCCCCCAAAGATGGGCGGCACTCCGGCTTTCGCCGGTGCAACTAGGATGACACGATCCCGGTCGAGAACTTCCTGCACCAGCCAGCGCCTGCCCGAAAAAATGAGAAGCATTCCGGGCGCAATCATGTTGTCGATGGGGAGTGTTCCAAGCTCCTTACCGCCGGAAATCAGCCGGTATTCCTCGGGTGTCTGGAACACGGCATAGAAGCTATAGTGCTCAACCAGCTTCTCGCCATTGGCACCGAGCAATAGAAGGCCATCGCTGGCTTGCTCAATGAGCGCGACCTCGGGTTGCCCGAGCGCTCGCAGGACATCCAGAAACAACTGTGTATCGACCTGGCGGAATGGTCCGACTTGGCAGAGAATCCCGTATAGTTGTTGCGCACGTATTCCGCCCCTCTCGGCGATCACCGAGAGGATTTGGTGAACGAGGGTCGAGAGGTGCAGGGCCTCGCGTTGCGGCGGTTCGCACCAGCCTTCCAAAAGCAATTCGACCATCGCAATGGCCCGCACCATGCCTAGGCGAAGACGGTCCGAGAAATTGCTCGTCGACGTAAGCTTCGCCTCGACTGCGTATTGTCGAAGGATGGCTGGCTTGCCCGGTCGCCGCCCTGATCTGCCAAGCCTTTGCCTGAGTGATGCGACGCTGAACGGTGCGCCAATCTGGCCGACACAGGTCACATCGCCAATATCAATTCCCAGTTCCAGCGTGGAAGTGCAGATGGCAGTCGTCGGCGCAGTACCATCTTTCAGGCGACGTTCGACGAAGTCTCGATGCTCGCGCGATAGGCTGGCGTGGTGAGGGTAAAACTCCTGCGGCAGGTGTTCCTTTTCGCAAAGCGCGCGCAACCGATCTGAGTAGATTTCAACTGCCTGACGCGCACCGCCAAAGACAAGATTGTCGCTGCCTCTCAGGTGTTCGAATAGGTGCTGCGCAATGGCATCCGTCGCTGAAGGGCCTTCATCGTCCTTGTCACCAGCAACGTAGCCACGGAGCTGAAGCTGCAATTCGGCTGATCCGCCCTCGGCAATGACCTGTTCGACTTCACTTGGGCTGTCAGGACGAAGATAAGCCTTCGCCAACTCCATATCTCCGAGTGTGGCCGACAAACCAACCCGGCGAATAGGTCTCCCTAGAGCAATTTCGAGGCGCGTTAGAAGCGAACGCATCTGGATGCCGCGCTCACTGTCGAGGACCGAATGCAATTCATCGAGAATGACTGCGCGCGTTGATCCAAACAGCCTCGGAATCTCCAATCCGCGTCGAATGAATAGCGCTTCAAGGGACTCCGGGGTGATTAACAGCACGCCCCTCGGTCGCTTGGTAGCCTTAGCCTTCACCGATGACGAAACGTCGCCATGCCACGGCGTGATAGGCAAGTCTGTATCGCGACAAATGTCTACAAGTCGGCGCGCCTGATCGGTGATGAGCGCCTTCAGCGGCGCGACATACAAAACATCGAATCCGGTGTCCTCACTGGGTTCATCGAGCACTTGGGACAGTAGCGGGAGAAACGCGGCTTCAGTCTTGCCTCCGGCGGTGCTGGCGGCGACAATCAGGTCACGATTGCCGTCCATAAGCACGTGCGTTGCGCGCGCCTGAATATCGCGCAATTCCTTCCAGCCTTGCTGACGAATCCATTTCTGGATCGGTCGAGCCAGCTTGTCGAACGCCGCGCTCACAGTCGGAAGCTGGCTAGCTCGTCGCTCTCGGGAACAGCGCCAACGCTCTCATCCACGTCGCTCATGTCATCACCAGAATCCTCCACCACGTCGAGTTCTTCGATGAGGTCCGACCATTCGACGCCGGGGTTTTGTTCGAGCACCGCCAGAAGATTCACGAATGCCGTGACTGTGTTTCGAGGGGTTCTGAAATAGGCCTCCCCGATCCTGTCCGAGCAGTGCGCCATGAACGCTTCCAAGGCGTTGTCTGGCAGGATTGCTTCATCGCCCTGCATAACGGCGCGAATGTTGGCCAGAAGCACGAACAAATCTTCAGGCGTAAGGCTGGCCAGTCGAATGACCGGCCCGGAGAGATCGACCAGTCCGTCACGCGCAAAGGTGTTCTCTGCAAGGCGAGACTGGAGAGCCTCATAGCTGTAGAGGCCGCGCCGCGTATTCATGAGGAATTCCGGCGTTCCTCCCATGAGGAACCCAAGGTTCTCCGCGCTTCCTTGCAGAACGTCGTTCAGGATGCGCAGGATTTGCTCATAGTTGGCATTGCGGGCCTGCGATGAAGTCAGCTTGTAAAGGTTGACCATCTCGTCAAGGCCAACGAGCAGGCCCTTGTAGCCCGCTTCACAAACAAATGCCGACATCAGTTTGAGGTGATCGTAGACGCTGGCGTCATTGACGATTGTGCGAACACCCAGAGCCTTGCGAGCATCGGTTTTCGTAGCAAATTCGCCGCGCAGCCATCGAATTGCTGCCGATTTCAGTTCTTCATCGCCGGTTTCATGTCCCTCCCAATACCGGCGGATCACCTGCGCGAAGTCGAAGCCTCCTGTCAGCTCCTCGAAATGGGCAAGGCGCTGGCGAATGATGTCATCTGTCGATTGTTCTTGAGCCTCGGCATCGTGCTGGGCCTGGCTGACAAACCGCTCGACAACACTTGGCAATGCACCGCCATCCGGCTTGGTACGGGTGGCAAGGTTTCGCGCCATCTCTGCGTAGAGGCCCCGTGCTTGCCCGCCGGTCGCGTGGATGCGTCGATCCGGGGCAAGGTCTGCAAACATGACGACCAGTCCCTTTTCGAGCGCCACAAGCCGGATCAGGTTCATGAAGAAGGTCTTGCCGGAGCCATACTCGCCGATGATGAAACGAATGGCTGAACCGCCATCGGCGATCCGGTCCATATCCTTGACGAGTTCTTCGATCTCACGCGCTCGTCCGACCTGGATGTGCCGAAGTCCCAATTTGGGAACAACCCCCGCGCGTAGCGCCTGAACAATAGCGTCGCGTTCGCGCGGCTTCAGTCTCGACATGAACTAATCCCCCTTCGCCATTTCGGCTCTCAACGTAGCGGTTATGTCCGGTGATACGTCATATCCGTCATATTCATCGAGCAATGGTTCATCGAATTTATCGAAAGCCCACTCATTGACTACCTCAAGCGCGCCAGAGGGCATGAGCCCTTGCTTACCGGCGATCTCGTCAAACTCTTCGCCAGTCCAGTGTTCGCGCTGGATTATCTGCTCCACAAGCATCGCGTGCTTGGGAGCGAGGCCAGCCATTGATGATGGAAGAGCATTTGCTGCGGTGGCCTCGTCGCTCACGTCTTCGTCGGTCGAAAAAATCTCGCCGAGTACGCTTGAGACGCGCTCGGTGTCATTTCGAATAGCGGCAATACGCGCTGCATCGAGCGAAGCGGCTTTGGCTTTCGGCTCGTCCGGTATTTGTTCGCCTGGTGCTTCAGCTTCGGCGGCTTTGACGCGAACAGGGCCGTCTGGCACGTCGCCAGCATGGAGGTCGGCGTAAACGAGGCCAGCATCGATCCCCAGAGCCTTGTAGATCTTTTCGATGCAAGCCACTTCTTCAGACTGAATCACGCTGTCAGCGTGGGCTATCGCGACTACCGCAGCGCGCAAGGCGAGGTGATGTTCAGCGTCTGCGTCTTTCAGCTTGCTCCGCAGCCATGACATGTCGGGCGGAACATCGAGATACCATTCGAGGTTGGCGTAGAGACGCTTTCTCTCAAGCTCAGTCAGGCCGCCAACCGCTTCGATCTTTTCACGGAGTGCTCTGCGTTCGGCTTCCACAATTTTGCTGTCGGCATGTGCGACGAAGGTCGCCAGCGCTAGTTCGAACAATTCGGTTCGATAGGCCGGGGAGACGTCTTCAAGCTGTTCGATCGGCTCGCCGAGTTCGAAGATCACAACGGGCTCGTCGATCTTCGGTCCACGCAGCGAAAATCTTGGGTCTGGAGCCATACCGAATCCGATACGGGCGAGTGCATCCGCTGCGCCAGTCAAGTTCCGCTTGCCGAGCTTCTCCGGCTTTTCTCCTTCCAGGCGCGAAATCACATCAAGTGCCGGGACCAGGCCGCCCGCCGCTACTTGCTCGCGCGCCCAGTCCTTGAGTTCTTCCAACTCGCTCGACGGGAACAGGCTCCAAAGCTCAGCAGGTAGCAGCGCCTGTGCTTCAATGGTCCCACGGCCATCTGGATTTCGTCCAATATATCGGCTGAACTTATCGAGTTCATCCATCGCCTCATCTGCGATTTCTTGGGCTATCTCGACTGGCTTGCGTAAGCCGGAGATGTCGAGGATAGGCTTCCCGTTTGCGGAAATTGGAATGTTTCCGCCAAACTCACCTGATGCGGCCCTGTAACTGTATTCTAGGTGCTTTCTTGGCTTCGACACCGTCAGGTCGCTAGGAAAGCGGATTGCAAATTTATGTCTGAACAATGACATAAACTCGTTCTCACAGCGTGTAGCCGGTGTGCGAAGGCGCTTTTCATTATGGCACATGAACCAGCTCAGAAGCCAATCTGCGTCAATTGGCATGTCGTTAGCAATTGCTCCGCCTAATGCGACCTTCAAGGACAGTGGCAGTTCCCAGCCCCAATTTTTGTAGATGGGCTTCTTGAAATCGGCGTCGTCTACAATGATGCTCGCTAAATCGATAAATTCTCCAAGATAGCGTTGCGCAGAGTGATTTGTACTGAACAACTCCTTTAGTCGCCCTACCTCGACAAGAATGTCGCGTTTTTCGCTTTCTGGCGCTTCATCGACCAGAAACCGCCGCTCCAAACCATAGAAGAACAGGAACATGTAGCCAGGGTTGATTGTCCGGTCTTGTCGCCCACCCGCAAGCCAATCTAGATAGGTGGCTCTGCAAACGGCAGGGATGCTCGAATAGCCCGGCCAATATGACATGTTGTCGCCATTCTTGTCCGTCCCGACGTGCGCAACGGATAACGACGGATCAATGTAGGCTCGACAGACCTCGCCATAATAGGATGAGCCAATGCGCGGTGGTTTGCCGACGTACACCATCCCATCGATTGTGCGGCCTGCGATCGTGACCGATTGCCCCTTAGGCACCCAGCCTTGCGACCTAGTTGATGGGTTTTCCTTAGGTTTTTTTGGTTGCGAATGCTGATCTAGAAATTGGTTCGACTGGCTTTGCCGCGCCAGTTTCTCCGCTGATCTTCGCTCCGCCGCTACTTCAAGTTCGGCTCTCGCTTGCTGCCCAGCCCGGATAAGCTCGGCATTGTTTTGCCTTGGCTGGTAGGGCTTGGGTTGGTTGAGCTGCTCGCTTTCGCCCGCCAGAGCTACACGACTTGGGGCCTCAATGCCGTTCTTCTCCGCGAGGCGTTTCTCTCGGCGCTTTTCATGCCACCATACAAGAAGCCCAGGAGTGACAAACGCGAACAGCATTTGAATCCCGGCTGGCACATTGGTCATCGCAATCGCGACCACGACCATACAGGCAAAGAAGAACAGGAAATACTTGATTACCCAACGAACGAATCTCAATGCCCGCACCCCTTTCGCATCGAAGAATACGCTATTGTATTGAGACTGAAAGGCAATGTGTCGATTGGTGAGATGCGGCCTCTGTTAGCAAATCTCGTTGGCCAATCCGCGTGACGATTCGTGCTCGGAATTGGGCTTAGCAAGCGCAAAAGTTGGCATCCTTGCTCGAAGTATCGCGTCTACAGTCTTGGCGGTCGATGGACGTGAAAAAATCTTTGCGGGCAGATTCTGAGAAGGCTTGCTTCCATATCGGTCCCGCAATGTCCGTAGCGTTCCCGCTGTAGCTGCCGACATGATCTTTGGGCCGATCTAGCTCGGAATTAGCCCTTGAGTCCCATCAAAAAGTTCTCATTATGTTCCGCCGAGGGGCTGCCAGTGTCAGAATGAGAAAGCCCAATGTCCAATACTGAACGCATCATCCGTTTGAAGACCGTGCTCAACCGTACCGGCCTTTCCCGCTCTACCATCTATCGCAAGATCGCCGAGGGGACTTTCCCGTCACAGGTGAAGATCAGCGTCCATGGGGCGGGCTGGCACGAGTCAGCTATTAATCGCTGGATCGCCGATCCCGCTCACTATCGTGAAGAGGAACCGGCAGAATGAGTGCTCAGCAACCTGTCGAGCCGATCTGCGTTAGAGTCAATGACGCTGCCCGCATGATCGGCGTTGGGCGCACGAAGCTCTATGAGTTGATCTCCAGCGGTGAACTCGAAACGGTGAAGATCGGCAAAGCAACACGCATCACCACTGCCAGCTTGCATCAATTGATCAACAGGAATTGCAATCGAGACTATGTTCCAGAGGCGGTCGGCCAGAAATTCAGTAATGTTGAGGAAACTTCGGCTACAAACTAGCCAGTCATGGTCATCTTCTAGGGGAGGTAGGCGTGAAGCACTGGATCGTTGTGGCGACAGGCTTGCTTGTCGCTTCGTGCGCGCATTCCGGCCAGGATGAAAATGCGCACGTCCGTTCAAAGCTTGGCTTTGTTTGCTCTTCACAAAAGGCAGGATCGTTCGGGCTTGTCGAGGTCACAATGCGGATACGTGATGGCGAAGGCCCCGAAGGCTACGTCAAATGGGATGCAGGTGATGGCAGCTATCAAAACCCTTGGATTACTGCGGCGTGGTATATGGATTCGAGCCAGCAATTCGAGATCAATAACGGCTATGCCAATGTAATGTGGCACATATGGCAGATCGATGGCCGGAATCGCGATGTAGATGATGAGCTATCTCTCGAATTCCGTGTGGATGCTAATGAACGGCGATACGGCAATGCTGATCTTAGTTCCCCTTACCAGCGATCTGGAGGCCCTTTCCATATCAGTGTTGACTGGCCTCTCCTGGCTTCTCTAGCCGCTGGAACCGACGAGCTATTTCTAGTCGCCCGTGATGAGGAGCGAGCCGAACGGCTGCGTATCGCAATTGATCCGGAGATATTTGCCCGCGCCGAGCCGCACGTGATTGAGGTCATGCGGGAGATTGAAAACAAGGTTGCAAGCCCCCAATCTCACTGCGAACAGCATGACTTTACCGAAGAGGATAGCATTATTGTGGTTTGAATATGCTGCTGTGCGGCAATCGCTCACATCGCATTCCGATCCCGCCAATTTGGCTTCGGGAAAGAAACGTTTCGACCAGGCCGCCAACTCGCAATTGGACAGTGTCAGCGCGTGCCATTATGCTGCATTCAGGCGCTTCGGGAACCGCCCATTTATTCAGCTTTTCGGCCAAAACGCTGAACCGAACCTTCGTTAAATGAACGAAAATGTGGGGGAGAGTGTGGGGGAAGGTCTCTGTTCGTTCCAAGAACAGAATTGATATCAAAGCGTTATTTTTCCGGTTCGATTCAAGCCCTGCCACCACCGCCGCTCTTCAGACATAGCGCAGATACGACGGATCATGCCGCACGATTGCTGTCGCGCGGCGTGATGATGCGTCGGTATCGGGCCGTCAGGGGGCTTTGCGCCTGGCCGCTTCGCGGCTGACGTAGGCGCGAATCGATTCGGCTTCTTCAGGGGACAGCCGCTGTTTGAAGCTGACCATGCCGCGTTGCTGCAGCAGACCGCCGATCACGATTTCCTGCCACAGGTCCGCATCGGACAGCGCGGCCGACCGCTTGAGATCGGGCACGATGCCTGCCGAAAGTGTGCCCATGCCGTGGCACGAGGCGCAGTTCGCGGCGAACTTCGCCTTGCCCGTTGCGACCTGTTGATCGCTGAACTTCGCGCTGTCTGGGTTGAGCGGGGCAAGCTCGGTCGGCTTGGCCGGAAGCTTGGCCGCGCCGTCCAGCGTGAAGGCGAGGATACGACCGTTCAGCGCGGGCTTCGGCCCGTCGAACTGCGGCAGGGTGAGCGGGAAGCCACCGCCGTTGCCTGCCATGACGGCGATGTACTGCTTTCCGTTGAGCGTATAGCTGACCGGCCCGCCAAGGATCGCCGACTGCGCGTCGAACTTCCAGAGCTCTGTCCCGTCCTTGCTGTTGTAGGCGCGGAAGGTGCCGTCGGCGAGCCCCTGGAACACAAGCCCGCCTGCCGTCGCCAGCGCGCCGCCGTTCCATGGGGCGCCGTGGGGCACGCGCCACACTTCTTTCTGCGCGATTGGATCCCATGCCAGCAGAGATCCCTGAAGCGCTTCCTTCATCGCCGCGATGTCGGTCGGCGTTTCGGGTAACGGGGTGGAGAGCATGTCGACGCCCAGGTTCCACGTGCCCGGCGTGTACTTGAACTTGCGATCCTTGACGTAAAGGAACGGCACCTGCTGTGCCGGAATGTACATGACGTGGTTCACCGGGTCCCACGACATCGGGTGCCAGTTGTGCGCCCCGCTGCCCCCTATGCTCGCAAGGAACGGGGCGTCTTCATAGCGCGCGCCTTCGGCCTCGACCGGCCTGCCGGTTTTCATGTCGATATGGTCGGCCCAGTTGGCATCGGCGAATTTCTCGGCGCTCAGAAGCGTGCCGTCCGTCCGGTCGATGACGTAGAAGAACCCGTTCTTCGGCGCGTGGAGAATGACCTGCCGCGGCTTTCCTTCCCACTCGATCGTGTCGAGCACGATCTGCTGGGTTGCGGTGAAGTCCCAGTTTTCGGCGGGCACTTCCTGGTAGTGCCAGATATATTTGCCGGTCTTGGCGTCGAGCGCGACGATCGAGGACAAGAACAGGTTGTCGCCTTTGCCTTCGGACCGGGTCGCGTGGGTCCAAGGGCTGCCGTTGCCGGTGCCGATGTAGATGCGGTCCAGATCCTCGTCATAGACGATCGAATCCCACACCGTGCCGCCGCCGCCATACTCGTAATAGGCATCGCCCGACCACGTCTTGCGGGCCAGTTTCTCGATAATCTCGTCAGAGGCCGCGCCGTCCTTTACGTTGGGGTCGCCCGGCACGGTGTAGAACCGCCATGCCAGTTCGCCCGTCTCCTGATCGTATGCGGAGACATAGCCGCGCACGCCCAGTTCGGCGCCACCATTACCGATATAGACCAGCCCCGCCGCCGCACGCGGAGCGCCGGTGATGGTGTAGTCCTTGTCGGCATCGACCGTCATGGTCGTCCATACCGGCTCACCCGACTTGGCGTCGAGCGCGATGAGCCTGCCGTCTAGGGTGGAGATGAACAGCTTGCCCGCAGCGAAGGCCGGGCCGCGGTTTACCACGTCGCAACAGGCGCGGATGGCGACCTCGCCCGGCACTTCGGGGTCGTAGCTCCACAGTTCTTCCCCCGTCGCGGCATCGACGGCCACGGCCATGCTCCACGCCGTCGTGGTATAAAGCACGCCATCGACGATCAGCGGCGTCGCTTCCTGCCCTCGGCTCGTCGAAAGGTCGTGATACCAGGCCAGCTTCAACCCGCCGACATTTTCGGCAGAGATCTGATCGCTCGTCCCGTAACGCTGCTCGGCGTAGTTTCCACCATGTGTCGGCCAGCCGTTATCGGCATCCGGCGCGGCTTCGGATGTCGAACATCCTGACAGCAAAAGGGCACCCAGACCGGCGCAGATTCCCGTGGGCACGACCCTGGCTGCACGGCGCAAATAGGCCTTCAGCATCACTCAACCTCTCTCAGTGCTGCGTCAAAACGCAATCTCGTTATCGTTTTAAGTGGGCTGCGCTTAAAAGCAAGGGTTATCTGGGTGGTGGAACGCGTCATTCATGCTAGGGTCGGAGCCGATGAATGCGATCACATCCGAAGAGACGGGCACCAGTCCGCGCACCCGATACGACAGTCCCCGCATGGCGGAACGGCGTGTGCGAATCCTGAAATTCGCGCACCAGATCCTTGCCGAAGGCGGGGTCGAGGCGATGACGATCAACCGACTCAGCGAACTGGCCGAAGTCGCGCCCAGCACGATATACCGTGGGTTCGAAAGCAAGGAAGGCGTGATCTACCAGTCCATTGTCGAGCACATGGACGGGATCGCCGACCACCTCGATGGCGTTGGCAGGCCCGCGACCTTCGACGCGGTGGAGGCCGAGTACGACTGGATCGTCACCGAACTGCACCGCGATCCCGAATATGCCCGCGCGATCATGCAGCTCTATTTCAGCCCGACGATCGATGCCCGCGCGCGCCTTTCCATGCGATCGGTCGCAATCGGCAGGGTCGAACATTTTCTTGGCGCGATGCAAGATGCAGGGCAGCTCGATCCGCGTATCGACCCGGCAATCGCCTGCGAGCGGCAGGTCGACCTCGAATACTCGGTCTTCCTAAACTGGATGCAGCGTTCGCTGAAGGACGAGAGCGTGGCCGACGCGTTGAAAAGCGCGTTCTTCCTCGCGGTCGCGCCCATCCTTGCCGAACCTGCTCGGACCGAGGCGCTCGAACGGGCCGATGCCGCCGCGAAGCGCGTCGCGGCGACCGAGGCGGACTGACGGAAAGTTCGGACTAGCGAGCCGTCACGTCGACATAGACCGACTTGGTCTCGAGAAACGCGTCGAGGCCTTCGTTACTCATCTCGCGCCCGATACCTGATTCTTTGAATCCGCCGAACGGCAGGGTCGGGTGGACGTTGCCATAGCAATTGGCCCAGACGTTCCCCGCCTGAAGCCGCGCCGCCAGCCGATGCAACCTGCCGACGTCGCGCGTAAAGATGCCCGCGCCGAGGCCATAGCGGGTGTCGTTGGCAAGGCGCAGCATTTCGGACTCGTCATCGATGCGGTTGGCGACCAGGACCGGCCCGAAGATTTCTTCGCGCGCGATCTGGGCGTCGGCATCGACATTGGCGAAGACCGTCGGTTCGACAAAGTAACCGCCACCCGAAATCGCCTCACCGCCTGTGACGACGCTTGCCCCGCATTGCTTGCCCGATGCGAGGAATTCCGTCACGCGGTCGAGCTGTTTGGACGAGATCAACGGGCCGAGCAGGACGCCCTCCTCGAAGCCCGAGCCCACGGTCAGACCCTTCGCGAACTCGGCTACGCCCTCGATGATGCGGTCATAGACGCCGGACTGCACGAAGAGACGCGATCCGGCGAAGCAAACCTGTCCGGTGTTTGCGAAAATCGCCATCGCCACTTGCGGGATCGCGGTTTCGACGTCGCAGTCGTCGAAGACCATGACCGGTGATTTTCCGCCCAGTTCCAGCGTGATGCGCTTGAGATCATGGCCCGCGCTTGCCGCAATCCGGCGGCCGGTGTCGGTCGATCCGGTAAAGCTGATCTTGTCGACATCGGGATGCCAGACAAGATGAGCGCCGATGTCATGCCCGCGTCCGGTGACGATGTTGATGACGCCGTCCGGCACGCCGGCTTCCTTCGCCAGCTCCGCGATCCGCAGCGCGCTGACGCTGGTATCCTCGGCAGGCTTGATGACCACCGAACATCCCGCGGCAAGGGCAGGGGCCAGCTTGATCGTGAGGTTGCCCGCCGGCGCGTTCCACGGAACGATCAGCGCCGCGACACCGACCGGTTCCTTGCGCGAATAGGCGTGGAACTCGGCAGCCTCAGACGACATGGCCTGGCTGGCGTTGCTTCCGGTGATTGTGCGCGTCATCCCCGCGAAATGGCGCAGCCACTTGCCCATCGCGTCCACTTCCCACTGCGCGAAGGGCAGCGGCATTCCGTTGTCCAGCACCTCCGTCGCGGCCAGCGCCTCGCCATCGCGAGCGATCAGTTCAGCCAGCCGCCACATGACCTGGCTGCGCTGGTCGCTGTCCATCAGTCGCCAGCGACCATCGTCGAAAGCCTTGCGCGCCGCTGCGACAGCGCGATCGGTTTCGGCGATTGATGCCGCAGCAACCGTGCCGATTTGCTCTCCGGTTGCGGGGTCGATCACGGCCAGTACCTCACCGTTGCCGTGCGACAGTTCGCCATCGACGAACACGCCATGCCCGCGTGTGACCCACTCGGTCGCCTTGGGGTCTATCCGGTACTTCTCGCTGGCCATGTTCATCTGATCGCGCTCCCGCTCGCAGCCCGCATGGTTTGCGGGTCAATCAATTCGATAATATATTATGATTTTGTTGCAGCGATCAATATGGTATCGCATGATCGAATTGGTAGCGCGGCCGGAAAAGCTCGGGTACGATGCTGAAAAACAGGAGAAGAATGTGACTGAAGAGGGCCGCCTGGCCGCGCTCGAAGCGCGTATTGCCACCCTGGAAGACGAGCAGGCGATCGCCCGCGTGCTTGCAGATTATTCGCTCGCGCTCGACTGGCTCGACGATGGGACGCTCGACCGCGTGTTCTGGGACGATGCCGAAATCGACTACGGATTCTTCAAGGGCAGCGGGGCCGATTTCAAGCCGATCCTGATGGAGGTCGAGCGCAGCATGGGGCGGCGCTGGCACTTCACTTCGCAGCTGCGCACCGCGATAGAGGGCAACAGCGCGCGGGTCACCGGATACAACCTGTCGCTTGCTACTGACGGTGTGGCGAGCACAGAGGATTCACGGCTGACCGGCTTCTTCGGGTTTTACAACGACCGGATGGAAAAGCGTGACGGGCGCTGGGCCATTGCCGGGCGCAAGCACATCCTCGTCGCCGGGACCGACCTGCCCGACACCGCGATCACCGGCGACCTCTCGGCGCTCAACACCATCGGCGCGACGGGGACCGACCATCCCGACTTCGCGAGCCTGCCTATCGCCTGATCAGGCGCCGGCCAGTTCTTCGAGACGGTTCTCGAGGGCTGTCCGGTCGGCCTTGCCGCTGACATTGAGGCCGAGGTCCCGCTCCTTTACGAAGATATAGCGGCGGGGCAGCTTGTAGCGCGCAAGCCGCGCTTCGAGCATGGCGTGGGCTTCGTCCTCGGTCATCCCCGATGCGACGAGGATCGCGACAGGCACCTCGCCCCATCGCTCGTCGGGTTGCCTGACGACGACGGCCTGTTCGACGCGGGGATCGGACAGCAGGACGCGCTCGATCTCGGCTGGATAGATGTTCTCGCCTCCCGACTTGATGAGGTACTTCGACCGGCCCGCATACTCGAACCGCCCATCGGGCCGCTGCGAAAACAGGTCGCCCATGCGGAACCAGTCGTCGCGGAAAGCCTCGGCATTGGCCGCGTCCGCATTCCAGTATCCGTCAAACAGACACGGCCCGCGTACAAGCGCTTCGCCGACAATGCCATGACCACAAGGCGCGCCGCTCTCGTCCGCTATGCGGAGTTCGTAAAGCGAGCTGAGATCTTTCGAGAGATCCGACGTGTCCGAACGGGTCCGGACCAGATTGCCCGACAGCGGGCCGAGGCCGGTCTCGGTCGCGCCGAAGCTGTTGAGGAAGGGCGCGCCAAACGTCTCGATGGCCGCAGCAACTTCTACCTCGGGGCAGAGGTCGGCCATGCAGCCGACGGCCTTGATCGAGCGCGGCGCGGTCTCGCCCGCCCTGATCACATCGACCAGCGGCGTGATCGTCGAAGGCACGAGCAGGAGCCAGCCGATGGCGTGCTGCGCAAGGATGTCCGCGATGCGCCGAGGGTCGTAACCGTCGATGATGAAAGCGCGCCCGCCTGCCATCAACGTTGCCATCGTATGCTCGGTCCCGCCCATGTGGAACATCGGGGCCCAGGCGATGAAGCCGTCCGACTTCTCCAGCCCGAGGTCTAGCCGCAACGTGCACATCCGCGCGATCTCGGCGCGTTGCGATATGACCGCGGCTTTGGGCAGGCCCGTCGTGCCGCTGGTATAGATGATGAGCCACGGGTCGTCGGTCTGTGCCGTGGCGGGAAGCGGGTCGGCCAGCGGGATATCGGCCATCGACATCGCCGGGCACTCGGGCTCGATCTGGCCGGCCACTTCGCGATAGCGTTCGGAAAAAAACAGCAGCTTCGGCTCGACCAGCGAGACGCAGTGCTTCAGCTCCTCCACCGACAGGCGCCAGTTCTGACAGGCGGCGATCGCCCCGAAGCGCGCGCAGGCCAGCTGCAGCAGCGTGTAGCGCATCGAGTTCTCGGACAGGATCGCCACCCGGTCACCGCGCGCAACGCCCAGCGCCGCCAGACCGGCGGCGATCTGCCCGACCCGATCGACCAGATCGGCATAGGAAAGCTCTACCGCCCCGTCATCCAGCGCGATCGCACCGGGGTCGGCGGAAGCACGGGTTTCGATGAGCCCGAAGATCGTCGCACCCGCCATCATGATGCGGGGTCCTCGGGCATGGTGAAGTCCGCCTGCAGCACGACTTCGTCGCCGTTGCGTGACAGGACTGCCGAGCCACCGCTATCTGTGTGCTCAACAAGCGTGGCTGTGACGTCGTCGCCTGCCATCACGTTGCCGAGAAAGCGAGCGGTGATCCGCGATGGCGTGGTCCCGCCGAATTCCTGCGCGACGAGGTTCAACACATAGGCCAGGTTCACCGGCCCCGGATTCACCGTCCGGTTGCCGAACCCCAGCCGCCGAGCCGCCTCTGGATCCGAATGGATCGGGTTCGGATCGTCCAGCAGATCCGCCCAGAACACCATCTCCGACGCGGAGACATCATTGAGTTTCCACGAAGGGTCTTCACCCATGATCCGCACTCCTTGGCATGATGATGTGGAGACGCACTCTGGCGCACTCGTCCTCGCCGCGTCCTATCGAAAACTCGACAAAGGCATGGACGGCTTGCCCGAAACGGCGGCTGGGCTTTTCGATACGCTCTGCAATGCGCGCGTCGACGCGATAAGTCTGTTCTACCGGCATGGGGGCGAGATACTGGATGTCACAGGAAGCAAGGACGGGCCCGTCCGCGATCGAACATCCGCAAAGCGAGCACAGCGTCTCGATCGACGTTCCGGCCCCGCGCAGGGCCGCGACGAAGGCGAAGATCGGATGCGCCTCGCTGCCCGAACGAGGTTCGGAGCGGCAACTGAGCCTCGTCCTGTCGTCGAGCGCGGCATCGAGGCGGAAGGTGCCCGATGCCAACGCCATCGGAAATTCGCTCATCAAGCACGTCCCTTCCGGCATTGTTTCGCTGGCGAACTTGCCAATCTGGCGCCGCGAATGAAATAAGGTGCTTTGACCTGTCCCCGTTCGGAGCCCTCTTTCCACGCATGTCGACGCAACCGTTGTCCGATACGGCCAAGGATGGCCCTGCCTGGCGCAGGCGAAAGAACGACCGCCCGACCGAGATCATCGCGGCGGCGCGCGAGATGCTGGAAGCCAAGGGCCTTTCGGGCGTGTCGATGGCCCGCATCGCGGCCCGCGCTCACGTGTCCGAGGCCTTGGTCTATCGCTATTTCGACAGCAAGCAGGCGCTGATCAACCAGGTCCTGACCGAATGGGCAGAGCCGTTCATCACCAGCCTGATGGCAAAGTTGGACGGTGCGACGACGGCGCGCCAGCGGCTTGTTCTGATCGCCACGAGCTACTTGCGCGGCATGGACGACACGCCGCGCCTTCACCGCGTGTTCTACCAGGAACTGCGCTGGCAGGACTACGCCGGATCGCCGCTGCACAAGCTCAACCGCCGGTTTGCGAACACGGTGGTCGAAGCGGTCGAGGCCGGGATCGCGACAGGCGAACTTCGCGCCGACCTCGATGCACCGATGGTGCGCGACATGCTCTTCGGCGGGCTGGAACACGTGGCCATGCGTACTTCGTTTGCCGGCAGGCCGGTCGATGTCGAACAACAGGCGCGCAGTTTCGTGGAGACGCTGCTGATCGGGCTCGCCACGAAATGAGGGCGCGCGCGCGGTCCGCGCGCGCGCCTCCACGATCTCAGAAATCATACTGCAGCCTGACACCCAGCTGGCGCGGCGGCGCATAGACCGGCGCATCCGCCTGATTGCCCAGCAGTGCGCTGGTGAAATAAGCCTCGTTCGTGATGTTCTTGCCATAGATGGCGAGGCGAAGCGGCCCGCCGCCGGGACGATAGCCGAGCTGCGCGTTCACCGTCGTATAGGGTCCGGTCCTCACGCGGCCCAGCAGGTCGAAGGAATAGGCGCTGGAATGGGCGACGGTCAGGTTGCCATCCATTTCGCCCGAGCCGAGCGTTCCTTCGTAGCTGAGCGCCAGCGAGCCGGCGAACTTGGCCGCCTTCAACAAGCGCTCGCCGCTGGCATCGAGCACGACCTGGCTCATGCCTCCCGGCGTGTTGGGCAGGGCAAACGCGACGCCGTTTTCGAACGTGTCGTACTTCGCCTCCGGCAGCCATGAACCGACCGCACGCAGACTGAAGCTGTCGCTAAGCTGGACCGTGAATTCCCCGTCGAGGCCATAGATCGTCGCATCGGCGGCATTGGCAAGGATCGTGGCGCTGCCGTCGAAGAACTGAACCTGAAGGTCTGTGTAGTCGTAATAGAACGCGGCGAGCGAGAAGGAGAAGGCGTCGAAATTGCCCTTTGCGCCGACTTCGTAGCTGGTGATGGTCTCGGGCGCGGCGAAGTTGTTCGACTGGCCGGTGGTATCGAGCACCGCGCTTTTGAAACCCTTCGAATAAGTCGCATAAACGTTCCAGTCGGGCGCTACGTCGTACCGGACCGAAAGCCGCGGCGTCCACGAATCCGAGATGACTGCGCCGGTCGTCGGGAAGTAGGGAACCGCATCGCCGATGCCGAACCGCTTTTCGCGGCTGTAACGAAGGCCGCCGATGAGGTGCAGTCTGTCGCTGACGTCGAGGTTCACTTCGCCGAATGCGGCCCACGCACGCGTCTTGATAGTGGCATCGAACTCGACCGCATAAGTCTCGCTTGGATCGACGCTGCCGTCGGCGCGCAGGAGCGGCTGGATGCCGTTCCCCATGAAGTGGCTGTCGCGATAATAGAACGCGCCGGCCACGAAGCTGAAGGCCCCGAACTGTTCGGAGGCGAAGGACAGTTCCTGTTGGAAGGTCTCCTCGGGATAGTCCTCGTCGTAGATGATGCAGGCGAAGACGGCAGTACACTGCGGCGAATAGGCCGCGTCGATGTCGACCGTGATGCGGGCCTTGATGTCCTGCCACGCGGTGATCGAGGTGAGCGTGCCGACCTCGTCGAGGTCGAGTGTACCCTTCAGTGAAAGCGCCTTGTGCTTCGTTCGGGTCGGGTTGCCGCCGCGTTCGAGTTCGGTGGCGACGTGCCAGGGCTCTGTCGGGACAACCGCGTCGGGATAGAATTGAGAATTCGAATTACCGTCCAGCGGCTGGGTCGCCATCGCGGCGAAGTCGGTCCTGTCGCTCATCGATCCGCTGACGAGGAATTCGAGATTGTCGGCAGGCTGGATCAGGAACTTGAGGCCCAGGTTCCACTTGTCGACACGTCCGGTGCGATTTCCCGTGCGGTCGTCGGTCAGGTATCCGTCGATATATTCGTAGAAGCCCGAAAGGCTCGCCGCGACGACGTCGGGGATAAGCGGCGTCGACACAAAACCCTTCACGGTCGTGTCGGTCGAGGTCTTCGAACTTCCGCCGAAGTACAGCCCTTCGCTCACCTCGATCGATCCGGTCGTCGTGAAACTGGGCTTCTTCGTGTGGATGACGACGGCGCCGGCAGTGGCGTTGCGGCCGAACAGCGTGCCTTGCGGCCCTTTCAGCACTTCGAGCCGTTCGATGTCGGCAAGCTCGAACACGTTGGCGAGCTGGTTGGGCTGATAGACCCCGTCGACGTAGATGGCGACCGGCGAATCCGCGCCTGCGATGGCGACGGTGGACTGTACGCCGCGTATGGTCGGTGCGGCGAATGCGCCTTGCGTGGTGAAAGTCAGGCCCGGCACGACATTGCCGAGATCGCGGATGTCGTCGACGCCCGCTTCGCTCAACTGCGCGCCGGTCTGTGCGGTAATCGCGAGAGGGACCTCCTCCAGCCTTTGGGCGCGACGCTGCGCGGTGACGACGATGGCATTCGTCTCTAATGGTCCGGCGGCCTGTTGGTCTGTGTCCTGAGCCAGTGCCGGCATTGTCCAGAGCAGCGTCGTGCCCAGCAAGAGCCCTTTCGCAGCGCGTACCGATCCCATCGAATTTTCCAGGTTCATTGCATCCTCCCACTCACTTTTGCCAGTCTAATAAGGATCACTTAATAAAAACGCAAACGGATTCTCGTATCTTGAGAGAGTGTCTGCAAGGTCGTGCTGTGGAAGCGGTTCGTGATGGGAGATCGCGTCACTTGGCTTGCCGCTTGCAATCCAGCCGCCTAGACAACGGCGATGGCAGGAGAAATTCTCGACAATCGCGGACGCGGCGAGGCTGGCTGGAGCTGGCCGACGATCCACCCCGAGGGCCGCAAGTTCGGCCTAATTACTGCGGCGGCATCTTTCGGCTGCGCGATCATGGCCTGGGAGACGCTGGCATGGCCGCTCGCCTTCCTGACGCTGGGCGTGCTCGCCTTCTTCCGTGATCCGCAGCGCATCGTGCCGCAAACCGAAAATGCGATCGTCGCGCCCGCCGACGGGCTCGTCACTCTGATCACGCAAGTGCCCCCGCCGCCCGAATTGCAGCTGGACGATGGCGGCGAGTCCCGGGGCATGTCGCCGGAACCAGTCACGCGCGTATCCATTTTCATGAGCGTGTTCGACGTTCACATCAATCGCTCGCCCATTGCGGGCACCGTCCGCCGGGTGGTCTATATCCCCGGCAAGTTCCTCAATGCCGATCTCGACAAGGCGAGTGAAGACAATGAGCGCCAGCATTTCCTTGTCGAACGGCAGGATGGCGTACAGGTTGCCTTTACGCAGATCGCGGGCCTGATCGCACGGCGCATCGTTCCATTTGTAAAGCCTGGCGACATGGTCGGCACCGGACAGCGGGTCGGCCTGATCCGCTTCGGCAGCCGCGTCGACGTCTATCTTCCAGCAGGGACAGAACCGAAAGTGCTCAAGGGTCAGAAGACTGTTGCGGGTGAGACCGTGCTTGCCGAAGTCGGCGCAATACCGATGCTGGAAGGGGTTCGCCTGTGATGGAAGAACAGGACGACCGGATGGCTGAACCCGGCGATGTCGGTCCGCGCGTCACGCATGGCGAACGTGCCGTGCCAGCCCGCCGTTCGCGCGGTCTTACCATGCGTGCAGTCGTGCCCAATGCCATTACCGCAGCCGCGCTGTGCATCGGGCTGACCGGCATCCGCTTCGGAATGGCCGGCGACTGGGACCGTGCGGTTCTTGCCGTTCTTGTCGCAGGGACGCTCGACGGTATCGATGGCCGTATCGCCCGTCTTCTGAAGGCGCAGAGCCGGTTCGGGGCCGAGCTCGACAGTCTTGCCGACTCGCTTTCCTTCGGTGTCGCGCCCGCGCTAATCCTGTTTGCCTGGTCGCTTCAGGACCTGCCGCGCCTGGGCTGGTTCGCTGCGCTGGCGCTCGCGCTATGCTGTATGTTGCGTCTGGCGCGGTTCAACGCCCAGATCGATGTGGAGGAACAGCCGCACAAGTCGGCGGGTTTCCTGACGGGCATCCCCGCGCCTGTCGGTGCGGGCGTTGCGTTCCTGCCGCTCTATCTCTGGAAGGCGACAGAGCTCGACATCTTCCGCGATCCCCTGTTGGTCTTCCCGTGGGTGATCGTGACCGCGTTCCTGATGATCTCGAACCTGGCGACGCTCAGCTGGACCTCGATCAAGCCGAGCCGGTCGGTGCGGCTCGAACTGATTGCCCTCGTCGGCCTGCTGGGTGCGTTCCTGTTCCTTGAACCGTGGTGGACGCTGGTCGTAGTCTCTGCGATCTATTTGCTGCTGTTGCCTGTCGGTGTGTTCCGTTACGCGAAGGTCAGGCGGCAGCGCGCAGCGGTGCCGTAACGGGAAGCGCTACCCGGCCGGCGGGGGCAATGCGGTAGACGTTCGCCGGTGCGCGGACGACGGGCTTTTCGCTCACTTCGGGAAAGACCAGCGGCTGGCGTAGGCGATCGTCGCCGTCACGCAAAACGGGGAGCAGGTCGAACAGCAGGCTACCGACGAGCACGCAACCACCCATGGCAGCGGCGACGAAGAAGAATGCGACCAGACCGGAAATGATGTCCGACATTGTATGACCCCCTTTTGTTCCAATGCCTGTTCCGCTAGAAGGTGCAGGCGCCGAATGGAAACCGACTCGGATAGCTAGTCTTTCCGATTCGCCTTGTTCTCCTTTTGTTCCTATCTGTCAAGATCCAGCAGCTTTCAGGCCGGATCCGACGCCCCGACCATCAGGGGTTTTCTTTTACCGTCGCCCGCGCTAAGGGCGCCCGCGTCTGTTTCTTGGGGATTGGAATTTTCCGATTCCCGGGCGTTCAGGCGAAATCCACATGGAAGGCACACATACCGGTGCCACGGTCGGCCCAAGCGCCGCCGCGGTCATCCGTCTTCCAGAGGCTCAACCGGAAAGGAAATGACTATGACGTCCACTGGCGTCACGATGCAGCAATTGATCGAGGCCGGCGCACACTTCGGCCACCAGACCCACCGCTGGAACCCGCGCATGAAGCCGTACATCTTCGGCTCGCGCAACGGCGTGCACATCATCGACCTGTCGCAGACCGTTCCGCTGTTTCAGCGTGCGCTCGACTTCGTTTCGGCTACCACGCAGGCAGGCGGCAAGGTTCTCTTCGTCGGCACCAAGCGCCAGGCGCAGGACCCGATCCGCGAAGCCGCTCTTTCGTGCGGTCAGTACTTCGTGAATCACCGTTGGCTGGGCGGCATGCTCACCAACTGGCAGACCGTTTCGAAGTCGATCAAGAAGCTGAAGACGATCGAGGAACAGCTGTCGGGTGACACTTCGGGCCTGACCAAGAAGGAAATCCTCGACATGACCCGCAAGCGGGACAAGCTCGAGCTTTCGCTTGGCGGCATCCGTGACATGGGCGGCATTCCGGACGTGATGTTCGTGATCGACGCCAACATGGAAGAGCTGGCCATCAAGGAAGCCAACACTCTTGGCATTCCGGTTGTCGCCGTGCTCGACACCAACGTCGATCCCTCGGGCATCGCGTTCCCGGTTCCGGGCAACGATGACGCGGCCCGCGCGGTACGTCTGTACTGCGACGCCATCGCCGATGCGGCCCGCCAGGGTGGCAAAAAGGGTGTTGCGGATTCGGGTGTCGACATGGGCGCCTTGGAAGAGCCGGCTGCTGAAGAGGCAACCGCCTGAGGCATTGATGCCTTCTGACGGGGCCGGGCGCACCTCACGCGTCACGACCCCGTCATGTTTTGCTGTTTCGTGCGCCGGGTCGCAGTTGCTGCCACCCGGCTGCACATTCAAATGAAAGAGGAACGACGCGATGGCTTACACCGCCGCTGACGTGAAGACCCTGCGCGAGAAGACCGGCGCGGGCATGATGGATTGCAAGAAGGCTCTGACCGAGACCGACGGAGACATGGAAGCCGCTGTCGACTTCCTGCGCGCCAAGGGCCTTGCTGCCGCTGCCAAGAAGTCCAGCCGCACCGCGGCAGAAGGCCTCGTTGGCGTCGCCGTTGAAGGCACCCGCGGCGTTGCCGTCGAAGTGAACTCGGAAACGGACTTCGTTGCCAAGAACGACCAGTTCCAGGACTTCGTGCGCAAGACCACCGAAGCTGCTCTGGGCGTTGACGGCGACGACGTCGAAGCGCTCAAGGCTGCTGCCTATCCGGGCGGCGGCACCGTTTCGGACAAGCTGACCGACAACGTCGCCACCATCGGCGAGAACCAGCAGGTTCGCCGCATGAAGACCGTCACGGTCGATCAGGGCGTCGTCGTTCCTTACGTGCACAACGCTGCTGCTCCGAACCTCGGTAAGATCGGCGTTCTCGTCGCTCTCGAATCGGAAGCTTCGGCCGACGTTCTGGAATCGCTGGGCAAGCAGCTTGCGATGCACATCGCCGCCGCTTTCCCGCAGGCGCTGACCGCTGAAGGCCTCGACGCCGAAGTGATTGAGCGCGAGCGTTCGATCGCCCGCGAAAAGGCTGCCGAAAGCGGTAAGCCCGAGAACGTGCAGGAAAAGATGGTCGAAGGCGCCGTCGCCAAGTACGCCAAGGAAAACGCGCTGCTGTCGCAGGTCTTCGTCATGGACAACAAGACCCCGATCCAGCAGGTCGTCGATCAGGCTGGTAAGGATGCAGGCGCGAAGATCGTGCTGAAGGACTATGTCCGCTTCCAGCTCGGCGAAGGCATCGAGAAGGAAGAAAGCGACTTCGCAGCAGAAGTCGCAGCTGCCGTCGGCGGCTGATTCTTTCCGCCTTCCGCAGGCGAGAATTTAAAAAGGGCCGGAAGACCTGCGGGTTTCCCGGCCCTTTTTCTTTGCCTTGCGACTTGGCGGGGCGCAGTCGGCTCAGTTCTTCGCATCCGATCTGGCGCGCGACCGAGGTGAAGCCGTTCTATTCCGAACGGAACCGATACATGCCGCTCCAGATAATTGACGCGCCCGAAGCCGGCGAGTGACGCGGCGCAGCAAGGTTCGTGCCACCCAAAGTGCCGGACATACGGAAAGGGCCGGAGAACACTGCGTTCCCCGGCCCGTCTTCATCCGGATTTGCGCGGCGTCAGGCCGCGAGTTTCAGGATCGCGCGCGGGACGTCGTCCTTTTCGAAATCGATCGCGCGGCCTTGCGCCAGTACCGCTTCGTAAAGCTTCACGTCGTCGGCATAGAGCGCGCGAATCTTTTCGCGCAGTTTCGGATCGAGCTGGGGCACCTTGGCCTTCGTCTTGTTGACGTAGGGTACTTGCTCCACCCCAAGCCAGTCGACCATCTCCTGCGGGAACTGGCCATTACGGTCCTGCGCGAAAAGCCGGTCCACTGCGACTTCGCCGTCCTTCATCGTGAAGTAGGTCTGCGGCATGAATGGCAGGGCGATCGCCATGCGCTCGGGCTCTTCGGTCAGGAAGTCGACGAACTGCGGAAGCGAGTGCAGGTATTTGAGCCGCTTCTGCTCGAACCGCGAAACCAGGATGACGTCGGTCCCGCCGCTTGCCATGAAGCGGAACGCCGAGAGAAACCTGTCCACCGGGTCGCGCAGGACGGCAAAACTTTCGCAGCCCTCGATCTCGTCTCCGAGCATGCTGTCGTAGAAGCTCTTGGAAAAGTGGGGCAGGTTGCGTCCGTAGAGAATTTTGGCGACCGAGGTTCCGCCGTTCTTGGGAATATGGATGAAAAGCCGGTCTGCCTTCTGAATGGAATCGGCGATGCGGCGACCGATCAGCATCTTCCAGAGCGAGCGAACCCAGCCGACCGACATCGCGCCTTCGATCACCCAGAAGATGAAGTGACGGACGGTATCCTTCACCAGCAGCATCCATTCTGGCAGGAACGCCCAGTTGATCGGGTAGGGGGTGTAGTCCTCACCGTCCTTCTTGCGCGACACCCACAGGCGAAGCACCACGAAGTTGATTAGCGAAGCGGTCAGCATTGCCGAGAAACCGGCGACGTAGGGATTGGCGATTACCTTCACAGCGACAGCCAGGAGGGCGAGCGCGACGAGATAATTGCCGATATAGGCCAGGATGAAGCGGCGCAGGCTGAAGTGGTATGACCGGAAAACCAGCTTGCCATACGTGAAATAGTTGAAAGTCGTGCCGATGATCCGGCCGAGAATCTGCGCGACGAAGATGTTGACGCCCAGTGCAATGAACGCGGCGAAGATACCGTACCCGAAAGCCGTGTTGAGAGCAGCGACCGCGTAATAGCGCACGAACTGGTATAATTCGCGCCCGTTCAATCGGACAATATTCGTCTTTTTTGTAATGTTATCAGTCACTCAAACCCTGAACTCGGCATGTCCGGCGCGATCGTAAGATCGAAGCTACCAACTGCCACTCTACGTATGTGCGCACCCCGATGATACGCCGATCCCCTGATCGACGCGTGTTGAAGAGCGTCATTTGACATTCCCAGGGTCCCGCGTCGAGGCCGTTATCCATTTTCTGCCAAAGAGAGCCTTTCGCCGTGCCGGACAGCCCGATGTTCGAATTGTTCGGCTTACGCTTACCGATGCTCGCCAGATCTGGTATGCTTTGCCGCAGGGTCGCGGTCGTTCGGGGGGACGATCATGAAGTGGCTGGTTCGCCTTTTTACCGCTGTCTATCTCGTCGCGCTCGGGCTCGATCTGGCTGCGACGGTGGGATACATCGGCACGACTGGGTCAGGCGAGGAAACGCTTGCCGGCAAGTTCCTGCAGTACATCGGCTTGCCGTGGACCATGTTCTTCGATCCGAAGACCACGACCGGATCGGTCGCGGCCATGCTGGTCCCGGCGATCAATGTCGGCATTCTGTGGCTGGCCGCCGACCTGATCGAGAGCCGCGAGGACTAGCTTCCGGTAAAAACAAACATGATTGACTCTTTGCGGGGTCTGCGTAGCCTTGCCCGTAGAACGGAGCGGCGAGGCGCCGCCCGACGGGAGGGCCGGTCCGCAAGAGACGACAACGAGGCCCCCGCTTACCGGAGAGAGCATCATGCGCGTTGCCCTGGATCCCCAGCCGAATTCCCCGATTCCCAGCCTTGCGGCTCAGTATTCGCCCGAGATCATCAAGGCGGCGGACGGCTTTGCCATGGCGCCTTACCGGTTCTCCACGCTGCCGCTGCGCATGTTCGAGGCGTGCCGCATTGCTACCGCGGTTATCAACGGCTGCGTCGTGTGCAAGAACTGGCGCTCCGAACGCGACCTGCGGGCGATCGGTCTCGATGCAGGCGTTCTGGAGCAGGACGAACATCCCGACGAGGCGATGTATCAGGCCGTGCTCAACGGCGACCTTTCGGCGCTTTCGGATCGTGAGCGCATCGCAGTGCGCTATTCGCAGCGCATGGGCCAGGACCCGCAGGGCCTCGCCCGTGACGAGGCTTTCTGGACCGAAATCAAGCAGCACCTTTCCGACGCCGAGATTGTCGAGCTGACTTATGCCACCGCCGCATGGATGGCGATGGGCCGCGTTGCCCACGTGCTTGGCGTCGACATGGCCTGCAGCATCGGCGGCCCCCTTAGCGAAGCGGCCTGACATCTGCTATGCCCCCGCCATCATGTTTGGTGGCGGGGGACTTGCTGCGATGAAGTGGCTCTTGGGTATCTATGTCGCGCTCTATCTGGCGGCGCTTGCACTGTTGATCATCGGCACGTTCGGACTGTTCGGGCAGGAGCAGGATCCCCTGTCGGCCGTGTTCCTTCTGCCGCTGGGTCTGCCGTGGAATATTCTGGCCGACCGCATGGGCGTGGAAGGTGTCATGCCCTTCGTGCTGACGCCGCTGCTCAACATCGCGATTGTCTGGGGGCTGTGGCGCTGGGTCAAGGGACGCCGCGCCGCGCAGTAGCGTGTGCGGCGCAGTGCTGCGCCGATGGGGCAATTTCGGACAAAGCGCGCTTGGCATTGGCGGCGCGCGACACTAAGGCATGGCGGCCCCTCACCAATTCGAGAACCGACCCTGCCATGCTTCTTGCCGATACCAAGCGTATTCTCCTGAAACTTTCGGGCGAGGTGCTGATGGGCGATCAGCAGTTCGGCATCGATACCGACTTCGTCGCCAAGCTGGCCGAGGAAGTGAAGGCGGCGAAGGAAACGGGGCTCGAAATCTGTCTTGTCATCGGTGGTGGCAACATCTTCCGCGGTATGGCGGGCGCAGCGCAGGGGATGGACCGCGCGCAGGCCGATTACATGGGCATGCTGGCGACCGTAATGAACGCGCTGGCCATGCAGTCCGCGCTTGAAAAGCTGGGCGTGGAAACGCGCGTCCAGTCAGCGATCCAGATGGACCAGGTCTGCGAACCGGTGATCCGCCGCCGCGCCGAACGGCACCTTGAAAAGGGCCGCGTCGTGATCTTCGCAGCGGGCGTGGGCGCACCTTATTTCACTACCGATTCCGGCGCCGCACTGCGTGCCGCCGAAATGAAGTGCGACGCCCTTTTCAAGGGCACCAGCGTCGACGGCGTCTACAACGCCGATCCCAAGAAGGATCCGACCGCCACGCGCTTCGACCATATCGATTACGACACCGTGCTTGCGGATAACCTGAAAGTCATGGACGCAAGCGCCGTGGCCTTGTGCCGCGACAACGACATCCCCATCGTCGTCTTCTCCATCCGCGAGCGGGGCAATCTTGCCCGCGTGCTGGCAGGAGAAGGTACCCAGACCATCGTCCGGACGGAACTGCGCCGGGCCTGAAGCTTGAATTAGAGAGGACCGATCATGGCCAAATACGACAAGGCCGACATCGAACGCCGCATGAACGGCGCCGTCGAATCGCTGAAAAGCGATCTTTCCGGCCTGCGTACGGGCCGCGCCAACGTCTCGCTGCTCGATCCCGTCGTGGTCGAAGTCTACGGCGCGATGATGCCGCTGAACCAGGTGGCCACCGTCTCCGCGCCAGAACCGCGGATGCTGTCGGTGCAGGTGTGGGACAAGTCGAACGTCACTGCGGTCGAAAAGGGCATTGCCCACGCGAACCTCGGCCTCAACCCGATGATCGACGGCCAGACCCTGCGCCTGCCGATGCCGGACCTTACCGAAGAGCGTCGCAAGGACCTTGCCAAGCTGGCCGGCAAGTATGCCGAACAGGCCAAGATCGCGATCCGCAACGTGCGCCGCGACGGCATGGAATCGCTGAAGGAAGACGAGAAGAAGAAGGAAATCTCCGAGGACGATCGCAAACGTTCCGAGGATGAGGTCCAGAAGCTGACCGACAAGTACGTCGCCGAGGCCGACAAGGCCGCAGAGGCGAAGGAAAAGGAAATCCTCACCCAGTGAGCAGTTCCGCGCCCTCGAAGGCGCCGGCGTCAGGTTCTGGCGCAGGGACGCGTGGCGGTCCGCGCCACGTCGCGATCATCATGGACGGCAATGGGCGCTGGGCGAAAAAGCGTCTGCTGCCACGCGCGATGGGCCACAAGAAGGGCGTCGAGGCGGTTCGCAACCTCGTACGTTCGCTGCGCGAGAACCCTGTCGAGGCGCTGACGCTCTATGCCTTCAGCACCGAGAACTGGGGCCGCCCGGCGGACGAGATCGCGGATCTGACCGCGCTGATGAAGCACTTCATCCGCAACGATCTGGATGAGATTGCGCAAGCCGGCGTGAAACTGAAGATCGTGGGCGACTACTCGGTTTTCGATGATGAGGCGGTCAAACTGATCGACGGCGCGCTGGCGCGTACGGCAGGCAACAACAAGGTTACGCTGGCCATCGCGCTGAACTATGGCGCGCAGGCCGAAATCGTCCGCGCGGCGCGGGCTGCGGCGGAAGAGGGCGAAATTACGGAAGAGGCCATCGCGCGCCATCTCGACACGGCGGACATGCCGCCGCTCGACCTGCTGATCCGCACAAGCGGGGAAGTGCGCCTGTCGAACTTCCTGCTTTGGCAGGCCGCCTATGCCGAGCTTTATTTTACTGATGTGCTCTGGCCCGATTTCAGCCCCGCGCACTTTCGCGAGGCGCTCGACCACTTTGCAGGACGGGAGCGTCGCTATGGCGGACGCTGAACAGCCGGGGCCGGTAGAGCTCGGCCACGTCCGCCCCGAAGGTCCGCGCAATACCGATCTGGGCGCACGCGCGATTTCAGCAGTTGTCATGGTCGCCGTTGCCGCGATTTGCCTGTGGGTTGGCGGATTGCTGCTCGACGCGCTGATCGTTCTGGTCGCGGGGGCAGCCTACTGGGAATGGCAGCGCATCGTGCGGCGCATGTCGGCCGAACTCGGGTTCTCCGGTGCGAAGTCGCTGGTCTGGATGCTGGCAGGTGCGGCTTACATGGGCGTTGCCGCATACCTGATGGTCACGATACCCTCGATGTTGGTCGTCTTTGCGATCCTTGTCACCGCCTTCGTCGACACCTTCGCCTATTTTGCGGGGCGCACCATCGGTGGCCCGAAGATCGCCCCTGCCATCAGCCCGTCCAAGACCTGGGCGGGACTGGGCGGCGGCGTGGTTGGTGCCACGCTGGCATTGCTGCTCTTTATGTTTAGCTCGCACATGTGGGCGACGGGCATGGGGGATACGGTCAGCAGCGGCGCGACACATGAGACCTACTTCGTCATGTTCGGCGGACCTGAACTGATCGCCTCGGCCATCGCGGCGGGGGCGGTTCTGGCTGTTCTGGCGCAGGCGGGCGACTTCTTCGAAAGCTGGATGAAGCGCCGCGCCAAGGTGAAGGACAGCTCTACCCTGATCCCCGGACACGGCGGCGTCTTCGACCGCGTTGACGGGATGCTTCCGGTCGCGATCCTGATCGGCGTGCTGGCACAGGTCGCCACATGACGCGCAGCATTACGGTTCTGGGCGCGACAGGTTCGGTCGGCGCTTCCACGCTGGATCTCGTCCGCCGCAACCGTGGCAACTGGCGCGTCGTCGCATTGACAGCGAATTGCAGCGCGGTGGAGCTGGCGAAGCTTGCACGGGAGTTCGAAGCCGAAGTCGCGGTCGTCGGTGACGAAAGCTGCCTGTCCGATTTGCGCGAGGCGCTTGCCGGAAGCGGGGTCGAGGCGGCTGGCGGACCCGATGCCCTGAACGAAGCCGCTGCACGCGGGGCCGACATCACAGTTGCCGCGATCGTCGGCTGCGCAGGGCTGGCCCCCACGATGGCTGCGATCGAGCAGGGCGGGACCATCGCGCTCGCCAACAAGGAAGCGCTGGTCAGCGCGGGCGAAGTCATGACAGCCGCCGTCGCAAAACACGGCGCGACCTTGCTGCCGGTCGATTCCGAACACAATGCGATCTTCCAGTGCCTTGAGGGCGAGGATCTGGCCAACGTGCGCTGGATTACGCTGACGGCCAGCGGCGGTCCGTTCCGCGATGCCACGCGTGAGCAGATCGAGGCGGCAACGCCTGCACAGGCCGTGGCGCATCCTAACTGGGACATGGGCGCCAAGATCAGCGTCGATTCTGCCACGATGATGAACAAGGGACTCGAATTCATCGAGGCCTACCACCTGTTCCCCGTCGGGCTGGAGCGTCTGCGCATCATCGTCCATCCGCAGTCGATCGTGCACTCGATGGTCGAGTACCGCGACGGCTCCACGCTGGCACAGCTTGGCCCTTCCGATATGCGCGTGCCCATCGCCTCGGCGCTGGCATGGCCGCAGCGCATGGATACGCCCTGCGCGCCGCTGGACCTCGCTGCCATCGGCACGCTGACGTTCCGCGCACCGGACGAGCACATGTTCCCCGCCACGCGCGTCGCACGCGAATGTGCAGAAGCGGGCGGGGCCGCGCCCGCGGTCCTTAATGCCGCGAATGAAGTGGCCGTGGCTGCTTTTCTTGCCGGTAAGATCAAGTTCACTCGGATTGTGGCACAGTGCGAACAGGTCCTCGGCCTGGGCATTCCGCCAGCGCCGAACACACTCGATGAAGTCATCGCCGCCGATGCCGATGCACGGCGCCGCGCCGGGGAATTGCTGGAACGCGTCTGAAATGTTCGACAGTCCTAATCTTCTGACCGCGATCATCGGCTTCATCGTCGTGCTGGCGCCGCTCGTCGTCGTACACGAACTGGGCCACTATCTCGTTGGCCGCTTCTTCGGCGTGAAGGCCGAGGCGTTTTCCGTCGGCTTCGGCAAGGAAATCGCAGGATTTACCGACAAGCGCGGCACGCGCTGGAAGCTCTCGGCCCTGCCGCTGGGCGGCTATGTCCAGTTTGCAGGCGACATGAACCCCGCCAGCCAGCCCACCGACGAGTGGCTGGAACTGCCCGAGGAAGAGCGGAACCAGACATTCCAGTCCAAGGGGCTGGGCGCGCGCGCGGCGATCGTCGCGGCGGGGCCGGTCACGAACCTGATCGTCGCGATCGTCATCATCGCAGGGTTCATGATGGCGTTCGGCAAAGTCGTCGCCGAACCGGTCGTTGGCGAGATTCTCGAAGAATCGCCTGCTGCCGCAGCCGGGATCGACCTTGGCGACCGCATCCTGACGCTCGACGGGAGCCGCATCGACAGCTTCGAGGACATCCAGCAGTCCGTTATGGCCTATCCGGGTGAGACGGTTCGCGTCACCTGGCTCCACGACGGCGCGGAAAAGAGCGCCGACATAACGCTGGGCACCCATGTCGAGGTCGATCGCTTCGGCAACGAGTTCCGCATGGGCCGCCTCGGCATCGGTGCGCGCGAAATGCGTATCGACGAAGTCGGCCCGGTCGAGGCCGTGGGCGAGGGCGTTTCGCAGACTTACGCGATCATGAAGATGTCGGCGGTCGGCCTGTGGCAGATCATCACCGGCAGGCGCTCGCTCGACGAACTGGGCGGGCCGGTGAAGATCGCGAAATACTCGGGCGAACAGCTGATCCAGGGCTGGTATGCCTACATCGGCTTCGTCGCCATGATTTCAATTAACTTGGCATTCATTAACCTCCTGCCAATCCCCGTCCTCGACGGTGGGCACCTCGCTTTCTATGCGATCGAGGCCGTCCGCCGCCGGCCGGTTTCACCGCGGGGCCAGGAACTGGCTTTCCGCACGGGGCTGGCTCTTGTTCTGAGCCTCATGGTGTTCGTGACGATCCTCGATATTTCCTCACTCGACATATTCTGACCCGGCAGGGCCCTCGGCTCGTCGGGAAAGGGCCGCGAACCTTTGGTGCTCGTGGCGGTGAATCGCGGAAAAGGACACGGCTGCGGCTTGATAGTGCCGCCTCCATCGGGCACAGGGCTGCGACGCGCCGGGACGGTTAGTGACCGGCTGGGCGGGGGACGTATCCGGGATGTTCGTCGGGGACGGACATACCCATATTGGACGGAAGGTTTCTTGATGGCCGCAATGGCAGTTGGATCGCCGCGTTTCTCGGCATACCGCGCCGGCTTGTTCACCGTGCTTTTGTCGGGAACGGCCCTTGCGCCGACCCCGCTGCTGGCACAGGAAGCACAGCCCGTCGCCGTCCAGCCCGAAGGTGAAGCCGCTGCGCCCGTCGTTCCGGACCAGACGATCGTTCGCCAGATCGCTGTCGCAGGTGCGCAGCGCCTCGAGCCGCAGACGATCCTGTCCTACATCAAGATGCGCCCCGGCGACGTCTATACCGCTGCTGCCGCTGACGAGGCACTGAAGGACCTCTACGCGACCGAGCTGTTCTCGGACGTGAAGATCCGCGAAGAAGCGGGCAACGTCGTTATCCAGGTGGTCGAGAATCCGATCATCAACCGCATCATCCTTGAGGGCAACAAGCGCCTCAAGAACGACAAGATCCTGCCCGAGATCAAGCTCGCGCCGCGCCAGATCTATACCCGTTCCAAGGTGCGCGCCGACGTCAACCGCATCATCGAGCTTTACAAGCGCCAGGGCCGCTTTGCCGCCACGGTCGAGCCGAAGGCCGTCACGCTGGACCAGAACCGCGTCGACATCGTCTTCGAGATCAAGGAAGGCCCCAAGTCGAAGGTCCGCCAGATCAACATCATCGGGAACGAGGAGTTCTCAGACGGTGAACTGCGCGGCGAGATGCTGACCAAGCAGACCGGCTTCCTGTCGTTCATCAAGGGCGGCACCAGCTACGACCCCGACAAGCTGGCCTTCGACCAGCAGAAGCTGCGCCAGTTCTACCTTACCGAAGGTTACGTCGATTTCCGCGTCGTGTCCGCCGTTGCCGAGCTTACGCCCGACAAGAAGGACTTCATCATCACTTACGTGGTGGAAGAGGGTGAGCGCTACAAGTTCGGCGACGTCACGGTCGACAGCGAAATCCGCGACTTCGATTCCGATCGCCTGACCAGCAACCTGCCGATGAAGGCGGGCGACTGGTACAATGCGCAGACCGTCGAAGACACGATCGAGGGCCTGTCGGAAACGATCGGCGCGTTCGGCTATGCCTTCGCCCAGGTCGAGCCGGACTACAACCGGAACAAGGACGAGCGGACGATGGACGTCGTCTTCCGCATCGGCAACGCTCCGCGCGTCTATGTCGAATCGATCGACGTCAATGGCAACACGCTGACGCAGGACAAGGTCGTGCGGCGCGAATTCCGTCTGACCGAAGGCGATGCCTTCAACTCGCTGCAGGTCCGTCGTTCGACCGCGCGCATCAACTCGCTGGGCTATTTCCAGGAAAACTTCGAGATCGAGCAGCAGCCGGGCAGCCAGCCGGACCGCATCAAGCTGGTCGCCAACGTCGAGGAAAAGCCGACCGGCGAGCTTCAGCTCTCGGCCGGTTTCTCCAGCCTCGAAAGCTTCATCCTCCAGGGCTCGATCCAGCAGCGCAACTTCCGCGGACGCGGCCAGACGGTCGGCCTGTCGCTGAACTATTCGCGCTATTCCAAATCGGCGCAGGTCAGCTTTACCGAACCCTACATGTTCAACTCGAACATCTCGTTCGGTGCGGACGTCTATCGCCGCGACTACAACAGCTTCAACTACTTCAATTCCGACCGTAACAACACATACGAGAACTCGACCACCGGGTTCTCGCTGCGGGCCGGTACGCCGCTCAGCGAATATATGACGCTGATCGGGCGCTATACGCTCAACCTCGAAGACGTGACGCTGGGTCAGCGCTATTTCCGCGATCTGAACGGCGACGGCGTAGCAGAGTGCGATCCGCTGGTTGCTGGCCGCTACCTTTGCGACGCCCTTGGCAAGCGCACCAGCTCGATCCTCGGTGCGAGCCTCATCTACGACACGCTCAACAACCGCATCCGTCCCAGCAAGGGCGAACGCATCGTCGCCAACGCCGACTATGCGGGTCTCGGCGGCAACGTGAACTATGCGCGCCTGCGCCTTAACGGGTCGAAGTACTTCTCGGTGCTGGGCAACTTCGTGTTCTCGCTCGCGGCCGAAGGTGGTTACATAAAGGCGCTGAAAGACCGGAACCTCGACGGGACGGACGACGTCCGCCTGACCGACCGTTTCTTTCTGGGCGAGCCTGACCTCCGCGGCTTCGATATCCGCGGCATCGGCCCGCGCGTCGTGCGCAAGCGCCTGCTGGCCGACGATGACGGCAATTTCACGATCGTCGACGAAGACCGCAAGAACTGGGTCGACGACGCGCTTGGCGGCAAGATGTACTACAAGGGCCGTGCAGAGCTTGAGATCCCGCTGGGCTCGGGCGCGCGCGAACTGGGCCTGCGTCCCTCGATCTTTGCCGACATCGGCGCCGTATGGGGTCTCAAGGATCCGAACGTGAACACCATCTCGTCCCCGCTTTACATCCAGACGGTGGACGCCAACGGCGATCCGCTCTCCTCGCCGGTTTACACCAACGATCCGGTCGCCCCTGATGGTGAGACCAATAATACCCTGTTCATCTCACCTTTTACAGAAGAGTACCTCGGCGACACGCCCAAGCCGCGTGTTTCTGTCGGTATCGGTGTCAGCTGGAACTCGCCTTTCGGACCGCTGCGCCTCGACTTCTCGCGGGTCCTCCTCAAGGAAGAAGGCGACGACCCGAAGACATTCAGCTTCAACGTAGGAACGCAATTCTGATGAAGACCTCGCACAAGATCCTCGCCGCAGCACTTGCCGCTGCCGCGCCCGTCGCCTTGCCGGTCACCGCCTCGGCGCAGACGGTCCCCGGCATCGCGGTTGCCAACCCCGATGCCATCGTCGTGAACTCGGCCGCCTACAAGCTTGCCGAACAGCAGCGTCCGACGACCTACAAGGCCCAGATCGACGCTGCCGAACAGCGCCGCGTCCAGATCCAGGCCCAGCTTGATCCGCTGCTCCAGAAGTACCAGACCGACAGCCAGGCCGCATCGCCGAATCAGGCTTCGCTGCAGCAGCAGGCCCAGCAGATCCAGCGCATCCAGCAGTCGGGCGAAGCGGAACTGAACCGCCTGCTTCAGCCGGTCGCCATCTCGCGCGCCTATGTCCTCGAACAGATCAGCGACAAGCTGCCCGCCGCGATGGACGCAGCGCAAAAGCGCCGCAAGATCACGCTTGTCCTGAACCCGGCTGCCGTCGTTTCGGCTGATCAGGCCTACAACCTCAACCAGGACGTCCTGACCGAGCTTAACCGCATGCTCCCGCAGGCACAGCTGGTCCCGCCCGCTGACTGGAAGCCGGCTGCACAGCGTCAGGCCGAAGCACAGCAGGCCGCTGCCGCGCAGCAGGGCAACGCTGCCGCTCCCGGCGGCCGCTAAGGAGCACATCGATGAGCGAGACGGGTTTCGAACTCGAAAAGGTTCTCGAACTCCTGCCGCATCGGTATCCGATGCTGCTGGTCGACCGGGTCGTATCGCTTGACCCGGAATCGGAGATCCACGCGGTCAAGGCCGTCTCGTTCAACGAGGATTTCTTTCAGGGCCACTTCCCGGGCCGTCCGATCATGCCGGGCGTGCTTCAGGTAGAGGCGCTGGCACAGGCCGCCGGCCTGCTGGCGATCAAGGCTCTGGGCCTCGAAGGTTCGGGCAAGCTGGTCTACTTCCTCGCGATCGACAACGCGAAGTTTCGTGCGCCGGTCACGCCCGGCCACTTGCTCGACCTCAAGGTAAGCTTCGTTCACAAGCGCGCGCGCATCTGCAAGTTCGCCGGCACCGCCTCGATCGACGGCAACGTCACGTGTGAGGCCGAGTTCACCGCAATGATCGAGAAGTAAGGACAGGCGAAGGCGGCGCCACTCGCCGCTTCGCTTGCTTTTGAATCGATTCGCGGTTAAGCGCGCCGCTTTCCAGAAAGACACACCGTGCCGCCGGTCGGAACCGGCGCATCGACGGAGATTAGTGATGAAGGCCGATACCCACCCCGACTACCACATGATCAAGGTGCAGATGACCGACGGCACCGTGTTCGAAACGCGCTCCACCTGGGGCAGCGAAGGTGACACGCTGACGCTCGAAATCGACCCGACGAGCCACCCGGCATGGACCGGCGGCAACCGCGTGGTGAACGAAGGCGGTCGCGTCGCCCGCTTCAACCAGCGCTTCGGCGGCCTCAAGCTCAAGAAGTAATCTCCTCCCGCGAGGGAAGAGGTGCCCCGCCGGGGCAGAAGATACGATGGGGCGGCCCTGCGGGGCCGCCCCTTTCGTTTTGGCAAGGGCGTTTGCCTTTTTACGGGCACCGGTTAACAACGGGAACTTGGGGCCGGTCGAACCGTCTGCCCTGCAGAACTTGGTTCGAAAGGATTACCGTTGCCCTCAGGTCTGGTCGCGCTTCTCGACGACGTTGCCCTTATTGCCCGCGCCGCAGCCTCCAGCATGGACGACGTCAGCGTCGCGGCCTCCAAGGCTGGTTCAAAGGCGGTAGGCGTCGTGATCGACGATGCGGCGGTGACGCCAAGCTACGTCACCGGCATCACGCCTGCGCGCGAACTTCCGATCATCTGGAAGATCACCAAGGGGTCGCTGCGCAACAAGCTGCTGATCCTGCTTCCTGCAGCGCTGTTGCTGAGCGAGTTTCTGCCCGTCGCGATCACCCCGATCCTGATGCTGGGCGGACTGTTCCTCTGCTACGAGGGCGCGGAAAAGGTTGTCGAGAAACTCGGCGGCGCCAAGCATGGCGAGACGCTTGAGGACGAGCCCGAGAACATGGCCGAGTTTGAAAAAAAGCGGACATCCGGCGCGATCCGCACCGATCTCATCCTCTCTGCCGAGATCATGGCGATTACCCTGAACGAGATTGCGGACGTGTCCTTGTGGCAGCGGGCCATCGTTCTCGCGATCATCGGCGTGATGTTCACGGTTGTCGTTTACGGCGCCGTGGGCCTCATTGTGAAGATGGACGACATCGGCCTCCATCTGGCCAAGAAGTCTTCAAAGGCCGCGCAGAAGTTTGGCCATTTCCTGCTCGCCGCGATGCCTCGCCTGCTTACGACGCTTTCGTTCGTCGGCACGATCGCGATGCTCTGGGTTGGCGGCGGGATCGTGTTACACGGCACGCACGATCTGGGCTTCCACACGCTCTACGAGGTGGTCGACGGGATCGAACATCACGTCGAGATGACGACTGGCGCTTTGGGCAACGTGCTGGGATGGATCGCCTATGCGGCGTCTTCGGCTATTTTGGGCCTTGTCCTTGGCGTCATAATCGTTTTCGTGCTCCACAAGGTCGTGAAGATCGGCGGCGACGGTCACTGACGGTGTCGATCGGGGGCAAATTCACGCGACGGATTGACGAGTGCGAGCAAAAAAACAATCATGACTGATTAACTGGCGTAGGAGAGGCGCCGGAAAAGAAAACGGCCCTGCAAGTGCGGGGCCGGCGACAATTCGGGAGCCTCTAGTGGCAACAAGAACAAAGAAAGCCGCAGGCGAAGAGCAAGCACCGACCCGCCAGTCGATCAAGAGCGCGCAGACACGTGGGCGGCTGATCGAGGCGACGATCCAGTGCCTCGTCAAGGTAGGCTATGCGCGCACGACGACGCCGCTGGTCGCATCCGAGGCGGGCCTGTCGCGCGGCGCGATGCTGCATCATTTCGAAAACAGCGCGACGCTGATTCGCGCGACGATCGTGGAACTGCACGAGCGTCGCTTGCGCGCGTTCCGCAGGTCGTCGGAAGCCGGCGACCACGAACCGGCGACGATGGTCTATGCCTATTGGAAGCAGGTGCAGAAGCCGGCTTTCTTGGCCTTCCAGGAACTGGCGATGGCGGCTCGCACCGACGAAGTCCTTGCCGAGATCATGCGCCCGCTACAGACAGAATATCGCGAACGCTTCATGAGCGAGGCGATCGCGCTCTATCCCGAATGGCACTCCGCGCCCGACGATTTTGCCAAGGCCATCGCGCTATCGCAGACGCTTATGGAGGGGATGGCGACCAGCCTTTCGACCGGCGCGTTGGAAAAGGGCATGGTCCCGCACCTGCTCAAGATGCTGGAGGCCAAGATCATCGATATGCGGCCAAAGGCTACTTAAGGAAGCACGGATCTTACTGCCGTGACGGCTGCCCTGACGCGGTCGGCAGCGGGTATGCCTGCTTTCATTTCGGCCTTTCGCGGTATTTCGACTTCGATGACCGTTCCCTCCCGAAGCACTTCTGCAAGCTCGCTCAGCGGAAATTCCCCGCAGCCCGCCAGTTCGCGGGTGCCGACTGCCTCACGCCACCACTCGGATCGGTCGCGCTCCATCGGCCCGTCGCAGAACTGGGCATAGCCGATGATGTCGGCTTGCGCAGCAACGGCCTCGACCGTCCCGCCGTTGCGGAACAGATGCAATGCATCGCATACAAGTTGTCCGTTCGCCCGTCCGGCCCCGTGTACGATGCGCGCCGCGCTCTCGATATCGTTCACGGCGGAGAAGGCATTGAACTCTAGCCCGGCGACGATGCCGTGTTCTTTGGCCAAGTCGCAGAACGCCGCAAATCGTGCGATGGCTTCGGCTTCGTCCGCAACTTCGTGAATATGCGCTGTAGCCCGCGTCGCGCCCAGTGCGGCTCCGGTTTGAAGCGCAGAGGCAAAGCCTGCTGCATCATCGGTACCGTCGAGCGGGAAGACCTCAAGGTTGCAGGCAGTTATCCCGCACTTGTCCATCACCGCCTTCAGGGCCGGAACGTCGTCCGGCATGACCATCGCAAACGCGTCCCGAGCGGCCTCCGGCACGTAGGTGAACAGGCAGACGTGCGCGCACCCGCTGTCCTGGGCAAGTTCGACCAGTTGCGCGGGCGTTGCGTCGAGCGCGGTCAGGTGGTGCAGCGAAAGCGGGAAACGGTCGCTCACTTGGCGGGTCCTCTCGATAGTGCCATTCTTGCCCCCTTCGAAGGGGGCTTGCAGCTTTCCTTTCGGCTAACACGAAAAGACAGTCATGTATGTCTTTTTTTGCGGACGGTTCTGCGCTAGACGGGCGGGGAAGAGAACAACGTGATGCGTGGAGAAGACTTGTGAGCGGACGCGGCAAGGGGCCATTGGCCGGCGTGAAGGTGCTGGACCTGACCAGCGTGCTGATGGGGCCTTACGCGACCCAGATCTTCGCCGATCTTGGCGCCGACGTCATCAAGGTGGAGAGCCCGCAAGGCGATACAACGCGCTTTATTCCGCCGGGGCCGGACCATTCGCGCGGTGCGATGTTCCTGAACGTCAATCGCGGCAAGCGCTCGATCGTGCTCGACCTGAAGAACCCTGAAGGGCGCAATACGCTCCTGCGGTTGGCGGGTGAGACGGACGTTTTCATCCATTCTATGCGGGCCAGCGCGATCGGGCGGCTTGGCCTCGATTACGCGGCCCTGCGCGGGGCGAACGATCGTATCATTTACGCCAACATGTACGGCTTTTCGCGAAATGGCCCCTATCGCGACTACCCGGCGTATGACGACATCGTGCAGGCCGCATCCGGCATCGTCGATCTTCAGGCCAAGCTGTCGGACGGCGTGCCGACCTATACGGCGACAGTGATCGCGGACAAGGTTGCCGGACTGACCGGCGCCTATTCCGTCATGGCCGCGCTCTATGCGCGCGAGAAGACGGGGCGCGGGCAGGAGATCGAGGTCCCGATGTTCGAGACGCTGGTATCCTTCACAATGGTCGAACACCTTTGCGGCTCGCTCTTCGTGCCGCCGCAGGGTCCGCCCGAATATCCGCGTGCCACGTCGGAGGCGCGGCGTCCCTATCGCACGTCGAACGGCTATATCGGGGTCATGATCTACAACGACCGGCACTGGCAGAACTTCTTTGCAGAGCTTGGCCATCCCGAATGGTCGAAGGACCCGATCTACGCCTCGATGCGGACGCGCACGCAGAATATCGGCAAGGTGCTGGCCCAGGTTGCGCGTGTGCTGGAAACGCGCACGACAGAGGAGTGGGTCGAACTGTTCCGCCGCGCGCATATCCCCGCGACCGCGATCGCGAGCCTTGAGGATCTGCTGGTCGACCCGCATCTGGAAGAAACCGGCTTCTGGGACGAGCGTCATACCGATATGGGCACGATCCGTTTCCCGGGCATCCCGACCAGCTTTTCCGACACTCCCGGCGCGATCGGCGATCCCGGCCCCGGACTGGGCGGCGACGGCGAGACGATCCTGCGCGATGCAGGCTTCAGTGAGGCCGAGATCGAGGATCTCGTCGCCAAGGGCGCGGTTGCAAAGGCAGGTGTCGCGGCGTGAAGGGACCCGAAGCGGAATGGCGTGAGGCGCTGGCCGAGGGGCGCTTGCTGTTGCAGCGCACGGCCCACGGCAAGGCCGTCTTCCCGCCGCGCGTGGCCACCCCCGGCACGGGCGAGGGCGGGCTCGAATGGTTCGAGGGTTCGGGCAGGGGCACGATCTATTCGCTGACCTGGATCCAGCGCAAGCCGCCGCAAGAACCTTACAATGTCGTTCTGGTCGATCTCGCTGAAGGTGCGCGGCTGATGAGCCGGGTCGAGGACGCCTCGCCCGATACGCTCGGGATCGGGCAGGAGGTTGAGGCCTTCGTCGACAGGAGCGGCGAGGAACCGGTCTTGCTGTTCCGGCTCGCAGGGGAGGCAGCATGAGCGACGTATTCCCGCGCGGAGGAACCGCGATTGCTGGCCTGGCGACATATGGCGTCGGCGAGGCTCCCGGCCATACCTCGATGGAGCTGACCGCGAAGGCCGGGTTGATGGCGCTCGACGATGCGGGGCTCACGCTGGCCGATGTCGATGCGCTTTATGTCTGCCAGCCTACAGACTTCTTCGCGGGGCTGTCCCTTGCCCAATATCTCGGGATCAGGCCGCGCTATACGGACAACAATCGCACCGGCGGGTCGGCCTTCATGAGCCACGTCGCCAGCGCCGCGCTTGCGCTGGAGGCGGGGTACATCGACTGCGCGCTGATCGCTTACGGTTCGAACCAGCGGACGAGCGGCGGGAAGCTGCAGATCAAGATCACGAACGACCAGTGGGACGCGCCTTACGAGCCGCTCTACCCGCTGAGCCACTATGCGCTGGCAGCGGCGCGCCACATGCATGTCTTCGGCACGACGCGCGAGGAATTGGCATCGGTCGCACTGGCGGCTCGGGCATGGGCGCAGACCAATCCCGAGGCTTTTGCGCGTGGCCCGCTGACCATGGAGGACTGTCTTTCGGCCCGCATGATCAGCACGCCGATTTCCAAAGCCGATTGCTGCCTTGTGACCGATGGCGCCGCCGCTATCGTGATGACGCGGATGGACAGGGCAAAAGACTGTGCGAAGGTGCCGGTGCCGGTGCTGGGCTCTGCTGCTGCGGCTTGGTGGAATTCGGTGTCGCAGGCAGAAGACCTCACCATGACGGGCGCGCGGGAATCGGGCGCGCGGGCGATGGAGATGGCCGGGGTGAAGCCTGCGGACTTCGACACCGTGCAGCTTTACGACGCCTTCACGATCAATACGATCCTGTTTCTCGAAGACCTCGGTTTCTGCGCCAAGGGTGAGGGTGGGCCTTTCGTGGCATCGGGGGCGATCGCGCCGGGCGGAAGCCTGCCGGTCAACACCAATGGCGGCGGCCTGTCCTATTGCCATCCCGGCATGTACGGCCTCTTCGCGATCATCGAAGCCGCGCGCCAGATCCGCGGCGAGGCGGCGAACCAGCTTGAAGATGTGAACCTTGCCCTCGCGCACGGCAACGGCGGCACCCTGTCCAGTCAGGCCACCGTCGTCCTCGGCAGCATGGCGACTTTGTGAGGTTGCGGGTGTGATCGTGGCGGGCCTTTCAGCCCGTCGAGGCGATCCATTCCTCGATCATCGGGCGGATCGGTTCCCCCACCAGTTCCAGCACCGGCCCGCCGTCCTTCGAAAGGTACGCCATCTGCCCATAGCGATGCTTGGGCGAGGCACCTGCCATGACGAGGTCCCAGCCATCGGCCATCAGGGCCTCTACCTCGTCACCCACGTTTGCCACCCACGCGCCGACATGATCGGTGGCGACCGCCTTCAACACCTCGTAAGGACCGGGGGCCAGCATCTCGATCAGTTCGAGGTGGATCGGACCGACGCGCGAATAAGTGACCGCGATATGCGCCTCGCCCCAGCCGTCTTCGGGAAGCCAGACACGGATCGGATCGAACTTGCGCACAGGCGCGAAAGTCATGCCGAGATCGCTTTCGAGCGCCGTGATGGAGGCCGCGATGTCAGTCACGATACGGCCATGGTGATGCAGGTTGGCAAAGCTTTTCAAGAAACACACTCCAGGAGAACAGGATCATGACGGGTCTCGTCACTGAAACGCACGGCAAGGTCCGCGTGCTGCGGATCGACAGGCCGAAGGCAAGCAATTCGCTCGATGCCGCGACATCTGCCGCGCTCGATGCGGCGGTTACCGAGGCGGAGGCCGACGACGCGATCGGCGCGATGGTCATCACCGGCACGGGCGACCGGGCGTTCTGTGCAGGCATGGACCTGAAAGAAGCGGCCGAACACGGCGCGGGTCACGGGTTGATCCCGGGCAGGGGCTTTGGCGGCATTACCGAGCGCAAGCGCGACAAGCCGCTGATCGCCGCGATCAATGGCACGGCAGTCGCGGGCGGGTTCGAGATCATGATGGCCTGCGACATGGTCTTCGCCGCCGAACATGCGCTGATGGGCGTGAGCGAGGTGAAGCGCGGTCTGTTCGCATTTGCCGGCGGCATTCAGCGGCTGGCGCAGCAGGTTCCGCGCGCGACTGCGCTGGCGATGATCATGACCGGCGAATTGTTCCCTGCGCGGCGTCTTTACGACCTTGGCGTCGTGACCGAAGTCGTGCCGGGGGACGAGCTGATGGAGCGCACGCTGGCGGTGACTGGCGGGATGCTGGAAAACAGCTGGCAGGCGATCCGCAACGGACGCGAGTTGTACGATCTCTCGACCGGCGTCTCGATCGAACAGGCGCTGGCGCTGGGCAATGCATGGGGCAAGGCGACGCTGGACAGCGCCGACAGCCGAGAGGGCGTTACCGCCTATGCCGAAAAGCGCGGAGCCTCCTTCGGGAAGGACTGATCCGCGCACCATCAGGCCTTCCGAAGCCCGCCGAGACCCATGACGAGCGCATGATCGCAAAGCCGCCGGGTGGTGAGTCCGCTGGCAGGCTTTGCCCAGCCGTGGAGCGAGTTCAAAAAGCCCAGCAGACAAAGCGCGCTGACTTTCGGGTCGATATCGTGGCGCAACTCGCCCTCGGCCTGACCTCGCGCAATCAGCCGTTCTACCGCCTTGCGATAGTTGCGCTCGGCAAGGTCGAACTCGCGCGCACGATCGGGCGTCAGATGGCGGTGCGCCTCGATGAAACCGGCGGTAAAGACGCGTTCGGTGAAGATGTACCTGGCATGGGCCGTGATGACGTCTTCCAGCCGTTCCAGGGCCCGACCCTCGCGTTCCGCTATACCGGTGAGAACCAGCACACCGCGTGAATGTGCCTCGCGCAGGACGTGGACCAGTAGGTCGCTCTTGCCGTTGATGTAGTGATAGAGGCTGCCCTTGAGCATGCCGACACGCTCGGCAATTTCACGCAGGGAAGTCGCCTCGTATCCCTTCTCGGCAAAGAGAGCGGCAGAAACCGCAACGACCTGCTGCCAGCGGTCCTCCCGATCTTTCCTCTGCGCCGGATCGGCATGAGAGATGTTGTCCAGGCTATTGGCGTCCAACGAACCTCTCCAAAAACGATTCCACCAAACCGGCGTTTGGCAGAATTGTCCGTATATCTGGGACCCGGTGCACCCAATGTTGACGTTTTACACCTGGAAGAGGTACCTTCGCAACCATCGTGCGTGACGAATCAAAAACAGTCATGTATGTTTTTAATAGATTATCGTAGCGCCGCCTCCAAGGCGCTCGCACGATGCATGGGAGAAGACATCGATGCTCGATCTGGTTACGAACCAAAAACCGGAAAACGACTTCGCGCGTATGGATTACGAACGGGACCGCAAGGGCCCGCCCGAAGGTTTCCCGAATCTGCCGGACATTCCCGGCAGCCGTTACACCGACGCCGAATTTCTGCGGCTCGAAAAGGAAATGATGTGGGACAAGGCCTGGCTCTATGCCGGTCATGTCGACCAGCTTCCCGAAAAGGGCTCGTGGTTCCTGTGGCGCAATTCGGGCGTGCCGATCATCGTCGTGCGCACGCTGCAGGATGAGTATAAGGCGTTCTACAACACCTGCCAGCACCGCGGTGCGCCGCTGGTCACCGAGGACAGCGGCAAGGACCGCGGCTTCGTGTGCGGTTATCACGGGTGGAGCTATACGCTCGACGGCAAGCTGACGGCGGTGCGCGACAAGCGCGACTTCGTCGATCTCGACTTCTCGTGCCGCAGTCTCGTGCAGGTGCGCTGCGAAATGCTCGGTTCGATGATCTTCGTGAACAAGGACGACGATGCAGAGCCGCTGATGGACCACATCGGCCCGATGGCGAAGCAGCTGGAGCAGTTCGAGCTCGACAAGCTGCGTCTCGTCGACAGCCGCGAGTACGAGGTGGACTGCAACGTCAAGGTGCTGCTCGATGCCTTCCTTGAAGTCTACCACCTGAAGTCGATACACATCGACACGGTGGACCGTTTCCTCGATCACCGCGCGATGATCGTCACGCTCTGGCCCAACGGGCACAGCCGCATGGCGACGCCGAACCGCCGTCCCGACTGGGTCGATCCGGGGACGGTGGGAATGCCGGAAATCCCCTCGATCACCGAGTTTCCGGCCAAGAACAACGTCAGCTACCAGATCTACCCGAACTTCGTGATGCCGCCGGCACCGACGGGTATTCCGATCCTGCAGTTCTGGCCGCTCGGGCCGCGAAAGTCGCGGGTGGTTTCAAGCTGGCTCGCGCCCGATCACGATCCGGAGAATCCGCACCCGCTCTGGCCCACGCGCCTCAGCAACTGGGAGCGTATTCTTTACGAGGACCTGCAGTACGCGCCGCAGATTCAGGAATCGCTGGAAAGCCCCGGCTTCAAGGGCATGCCGCTCAATTACCAGGAGCGCCGCATCTATCACTGGCACGAGGAACTGGATCGCCGCATCGGCCTCAACCGCGTGCCTGAACACGCGCGGGTCGAACAGGTGCTGAGTGACTGGGTTCAGAAAGACTGATCGGCCGAAAAGGCTGGCGGCACATTAATTGGAGAGGAGGCCTTACATGGCCAATCTGGACGGAAAGGTCGCCGTCGTCATGGGCGCGGCGAACCCTGACAACATGGCGCAAGTCATCGCGCGCAGGCTGGCGAGCGACGGCGCGAAAGTCGTCGTCGCTGGCCGCAATGCCGGGCCGCTGGAGGCGCTCGCCGAAGAAATCGGCGGGATTGCGGTCGCCGATTGCGACCTTACCAGCGAGGAAGACCTCGCCCGACTTGCCAATTCGGCGGTCGAAGGGTTCGGGGGGCTCGACATCGCGGTGAACGCGACGGGGTGGGGGCTATTGAAGCCATTCCTCAAGAACACCAAGGAAGAGGTCGAAAAGATGGCCGCGCTCCAGTTCACGGGCGCGTTCCTGTTCTACCAGGCGATGCTGCGCGTGATGAACGACGGGGGTTCGCTGATCCAGATTTCGTCGGCCACGGCGTCGATCATGCTGGAAGATCACGCTGCATACATGGGCACGAAGGCGGGGGCCGATCACGTCATCCGCTGTGTGGCCAACGAATTCGGCCATCGCGGTATCCGCGCGAATTCGGTCGCGCCGGGTTTCACCGTCACGCCGATGACCGAGGCGGCGTCGAAGAACGAGGCGATCGTCGACACGTTCGCCAGGGAATACCCGCTGGGCCGCGTGGGCACGAGCGAGGACATTGCGGAGGCCGTGGCCTGGCTGGCGAGCGATGCCTGTTTCATGAGCGGGCAGGTCCTGCAGGTGAACGGCGGCCTGACGCTGCGCCGCAACCCCACCAACCGCGAGATCGTGACCGCGGTGAAGGCCGCTCGCGCCGCGGAACCGGCAGAATGATCCGCGGGGTCCACCATCTCGCGATCTCGACCCCCGACCTAGAACGCTTCATCGATCATTACGAACGCTGGTTCGGGTTCGAGCGCGCGGGCGGTGGCGGATGGGACCCGGGGAACGAGCGTATCGACACGATGGTGGGCCTGAAGGACAGCCAGGCGAAATACGCGATGATCCGGTTGGGCAACCTGCATATCGAGGTCTTCGAATATGCCAGCAACGATCCGCAGGACGTGCGCCCGCGCATGTGCGATCGCGGCATCACGCACCTGTGCCTCTATTGCGACGATGTCTTCGCGGAGTACGAGCGGCTGAAGGCGCTGGGCATGGAGTTCAACTGCCCGCCCGGCGGCAGCGCGGCGACGCGCGCGACTTATGGCCGCGACTGCGACGGTAATGTCGTGGAGATTCTGCAGATCGTCGATCCCGACTGCGCCTTCGCGTTCGAGAAACAGCAGTTTGCCTGATGGAGGGTCCCGGTTTGGTGAATGGACCCGGCTTGGCAGACGGGGCGGGCGGGGCCTATGCGAACGTCGTGAGCGATCAGAACCCGTACCCCGATAACCCGCTGGACGAGCGTGAGCGTCTGTTCGACTTTGTCGAGACCGCGCCGGACCGGTTCAGTGTCGCTCCAGTCCGCAGCGGCCTGCTGCGGCTGTTCGGTGGGGCGATCCTTTCACAGTGCCTCGATGCCGCGCGGCGCACGGTGCCCGATCAGAAGATCGCGCACAGCTTTCACGCCTATTACATGAAGCCGGGTCTGACCGACGCAGTGAACGAGATCGAGGTGACGCGCGAGACCGACGGGCGCAGCTTTGCCACGCGTGCGGTGAGGATGACGCAGGGCGATGCCCCGCTGATGCGGATGATGGCATCGTTCAAGGTGGACGAGGACAGCGCCGGCCACTCGATCCCGATGCCCGACGTGCCCGATCCGGAAACGCTTGAACCGCTGGCCGATATCCTTGCGCGGCTTTCCAAGGACCTGCCGGCACGGCACGGCCCGTTCTGGCTTCGCAGGCAGCAGATCGACTGGCGGCCGGTTCAGCCGTTCCCCTTCCGCAATAGCAGAAGGCTCGCTCCTTGCCGCCAGTTCTGGTTCCGCTTCAAGGGCACCATCGACGGGCCGCATTATGTGCACCAGCGCTGGCTCGCATATGCATCCGACATGCACATCATTCATACCGGCCTCGGCCCCATGGGGATCGACTGGTCGAATGACCGGCTTCAGACCTCCAGCCTCGACCACGCGGTGTGGTTTCATGACCTGTTCCGCGTCGACGACTGGCTGCTTTACACCTTGGAGTCGCCTGCCGCCGGCAATGCCTTGTCGTATGGGCGGGGCAACATTTTCAGACGCGACGGGACATGCGTCGCCAGCGTCAGCCAGCAGGGGCTGGTCCGGATGCTGGACTCAAAACGAGAAGGAAAGCTGTGATCGACACATACGAAGCGCGCGAGCCCTATCGCACGTTCGAGGACCTGGCCGTCGGCGAAAAACGCGTATCGAAAAGCCGGACCGTGACGGCGGAAGAGATGATCGATTTCGCCCGAAAGTACGACCCGCAGTGGTTCCATGCCGATGCCGACGCGGCAAAGGATTCGGTTTTCGGCGAAGTCGTCGCCAGCGGCATCTACGTGCTCGCCCTGTGGCGGCAGATGGACCACGAGATCAACTGGGACATCGACTTCGTCTGCGGCGTGGGCTGGGACGAACTGCGCCTGAAACGCGCGATCCGCGCAGGCGACACGATCCACGTGACGAGCGAGATCATAAGCCTTGAACCTTCGAAGACCCGCGACGACCGCGGCACGGCGCTGACGCGCTATGCCGTGATGCTGGAGGATGGGACCGAGTGCGTTACGTTTACCAGCATCAATCTCGTCTACACCCGCGAAGGGCGTGCAAGGATGGTCGGCACCGCGCGCTAGCGGTGCCTGATATCACTTCCGCTGGTCGAACCGGCGGCCCAGCATGGCAGACGCGATGTTGACCTTCTGAATATCGATCGCACCACCGGCGATGCCCCAGCCCCACGCATCGCGCAGGCGGCGTTCCATCGGGAATTCCTTGGAATAGCCGTAGGCGCCCATGAGCTGCATCGCATCTCCCGTGACCTCGCGCGAGATCGTGTTGGCAAAGCACTTGCCGGTCGAGCTGTGGAGCACCGAGGGCAGACCGTCTTCTGCCTGCGAAGCGGCGCGCCAGATGAGGAGGCGGGCGGCTTCGCACTTCATCTGCATTTCGGCTAGCTTGAGCTGCACGGCCTGAAACTCGGCAATCGGCTTGCCGAACTGTTTGCGTTCCTGGACGTATTCGCAAACGTCCTCCAGCGCGCCCGATGCCTGCGCCAGCGACATCGTCGCATTGCCGCAGCGTTCGAGGTCGAAGGCTTCCATCAGTTTCTTGAAGCCGCCAGCGGGCACGATGACGTTGCCGACCGGCACTTCGCAATCGTCGAAGTTGAGATCGGACGAAGGCACGCCGCGAAAGCCCATGAGCTGCTCGTTCGGGCCGAACGACAGGCCCGGCGCGTCCTTTTCGACCAGCACCGCGCCGATGCCCTTGGCACCCGGATCGTCGGAGAGGCGGCAATAGACCACATAGGCATCGGCATGGCCGCCGCCCGAACACCAGCGCTTGGTACCGTTGATGACGATCTTGTCGCCCTTCACGACACCCTTGGTCTTGAGGTCGGTGAGCGCCGAACCCGCATCGGGTTCGGACATCGAGACCGCGACGACCATGTCGCCCGCGCAGACGGCCGGGACGACGCGCTGCTTCAGCTCGTCGGAGGCGAAGTGTTCGATCGCGCGCACGGGGCCGACCGAGCTTTCGAAGACCGGAAAGCCGATGGCAGAGGAAATCTTGCCGAATTCCTCCAGCACGATCAGCGCCTCGATATTGCCGAGGCCAAGCCCACCCAGATCGCTCGACACGTTGATGCCGAGAAAGCCGAGTTCGGCAAAACGCTTCACCAGTTCGCGGCTGGGCGGCTTGTTGTCGCGTTCCAGTTCGGCGGCGATGGCAGGCAGTTCGCCCTGGGCAAAATCGCGTGCGGCTTCCTGCAGCTGCCGCTGGTCTTCTGTAAGCGAGAAATTCATGTCTGGGGTCCTGCGTCGGGCAAGTCTTAAAGGTCGTCCGCGGTCTTCTGTCCGGGGCCGTAGATGTAGTCGTCCAGCACCTTGTGGAAGTGCCGGATGCGCTGTTCCTGATCGCCGATCCAAAGGCCGGGGAAGTATTCGGATTGCATTCCCGTCTGCACGGTCGGCAGGTTGAAGGCATCCTGGTCGAGGACCTGCCCGATCGACTTGTCGCCGTGCTTGAAGCGCTTGTGCTTCACGCGTTCGGGCCATTCCTCGCCTTCGGGGACGAGCTCGAACATCCAGATGTCGTAGTACATCTTGTTCGGGTCGGTCGCGTGCGGGCGCTGGCGGAACAGCATGATATCGTCGCTGTGGACGTTCACGGCCACGTTCGGGAAGATCATGTAGTGATAATCGTCGGTCAGCTGATCGTCGTTCAGCTCCGAATAGTCCTTGCCCTGTGCCGGGCCATGCTCGCGCTTGAACTTCTGGACGTCGACACGGATGTCGGACACGCGGCCTTCGTATTCGGCGGGGTCCATTCCGGCGTTGACCATGATCTCGTAGATCGCGGGCGGGATCTGGCTCGGCATGTGGACGCGCGGGCTGATCGCGGCGAACGGGATCAGGTAGCGGTTGTGCTTGCCGTAACAGTCGATCTGGACGTTGATGTCGTCGAGATACCACTTCAGCTGCGGGTGGATGCCCTGCACGTGATAAGTCTCGTTGAACGCGTCGACCGACGTCTTCCAGTTGCAATCCCACTCGACCGTGATGTCGCGTTTCCACGCCATGCGTTCGGGGTGATACGGTTCAAGATGCTGCTTCAGCGGGTCGATGAAGTCGTCGAACGGCTCGACGTCGGGGTTGAGCGAGAACCAGACGAAGCTGTTCCACTCGACACACGGCAGCGGCTGGGCCGACATTCCCGGAGGGCCGCCCTGCAGAAAAGTGCACAAGTCGGGAATATGTTCGAGCTTCCCGTCGAGGCCGTACGTCCAGTGGTGATACATGCACTGGAACTTCTCGGCATTGCCGCGACCTTCTGGGCGCAGGCGGTTGCCGCGATGGAGGCATACGTTGGGGAAGCAGCGGACCGAACCGTCCACCTGCCGCACGATCAGGACGGATTCCTTGCCGATCTCGGTGCAGATGTAGTCGCCGGCCTCTTTCAGGTCGTCCGACCGCCCGCCCAGAAGCCAGGTCTTGGTCCAGACTTTCTCCCACTCCATCGCCATGAATTCGGGCGAGTAGTAACGGGCGGCGGGAATGATGTCGGTGCCAAGCTCGGGGTCCGGCGCTTTCTCGACCGGCGTGCCGTTGCCCGTCGTCTCGGGATCGACGCGCGGCACATCGACGACGCGAAGCGCGTCCATCGCCGCCGGATCCCATCCCATGACGTGCTTTTTCATCAGAAGTGCGTCCGGTTCGTGTAGCCCCCGTCGACGACGAGGTGGGAGCCGTTGCACCAGCTCGCCGCATCGCTGGCGAGGAACGTGATCGCCTTGGCAACCTCTTCGGGACGGCCGAGGCGGCCCATCGGCTGCTGGCGGACCTGGGCGTTGTAGAACTTTTCCATTGTGCCCTTGATCATGTCCCAGTTGCCGCCTTCGAATTCGATCGGGCCGGGGGACACGACGTTGACGCGAATGCCGTCCTTGCCGTGATGCAGGGCAAGCTGCTTGCCGTAAGTGGCGATCGAGGCCTTTAGCGCGTTATAGGCCTGCGGACCGCCCATCGCCTCGAGGATAGAGGTCGTGCCGATGAGGACGATCGACCCGCGCTGCTGTTCGGTCATCGTGGGGACGACGGCCTCGACCGCGCGGACGGCGCCCATGAGGTCGACCTCGAAAGCGTTGTGCCAATACTTCTCGGACCCCATCCCGCCGCCGGCGGAAGTGAAGGGAATCATGATATCGACGCCTTCGAGCTCCTCGATCGCCCATTCGAACCATGCCTTGTATTCGTCGGCGTTCTTCGCGTTGGCAGGCTTGCCGACAACCTTGGTGCCATACTTGCCAAGTTCCGCGACCGCGTCCTTGACGCTGTCCTCGCTGCGCGCGGTAAGGGCGATGTCGCAGCCTTCGCGGGCGAGAATTTCGGCAACGGCGTAACCGATGCCGCGCGCCGCGCCGACCAGAATGGCCTTCTTCCCCTGCAGTCCAAGATCCATGTTATCAGTTCCTTGCTTCTCCGGCGGTGCGGCGTATCCCCGCATCTCGCCCCTCGTTCAATGTTTGCCTTAGAAGCGGCGGCGCTCCCGACGCAAGATAAAAACAGTCATGACTGACTTTTATATAGGTCTTCTCACGCCGCCTGCAACTCCTGCACCAGTTCATCGCGGAGGCGGAATTTCTGTATCTTCGAGGTCGACATTGGCCATTCCTCGACAAACCGGATGTGACGCGGGATCTTGAACGAGCTGATTTTGCCCTTGCAGTGCTCGATCAGTTCGGCCTCGCTCGCGCTCTGCCCCTCGGCCAGCTCGACAAAGGCGGCGGGCACTTCGACATAGCGGTCGTCGGGCAGACCGACGACTTGCGCCAGCTTCACCGCCGGATGCGTCTGCAGCATCGCCTCGATCTCTGCCGCGGCGACATTCTCGCCGCCGACCTTCAGCATGTCTTTCAGGCGGCCATGGAACATGACGTTGCCGTCCGCATCGATCGATCCGATGTCGCCGGTGTGGAACCAGCCGTCGCGGATCGCCTCGGCGGTCTTTTCGGGATCGTTATAGTACCCTTTCAGCCGGTTGGGGCCGTTGAGGACGATCTCGCCGTGTTCACCGGGGGCGCAATCGTTGCCGGTTTCCGGGTTTACGATACGCACGTCCCATTCCTCGATCGGGGTGCCGCAGCGGCCCGTGCGCACTTCGTAGCTATCGGACAGGCGGCTGGTCGAAACAGTGCCCGCCGCCTCGGTCAGGCCATAAGTGCCGACTTGCGTGGTGTGGGGCATGGCTTCGGCCACCGCGTTCTTGATCCATTCGGGCTGCACCGCGAAGTTCGAGTTCATGACCCGAAGCTTCGAAAGGTCCGTGTCCTTGAACGTCGGGTGCGTGATCAGGTCCTGCATGATCGTGACGAAGCTGGGATAGGCGATCGTCGCTCCTTCGCGGCCCAGCATTTCGAGGCCCACGCCCGCATCGAAACGCGGGATGGTCATGTAGGCGCCGCCGATGTCGAGGATCATCGTCATCGGCAGGATGCCCGCGATGTGGAAGATCGGCAGCGGCGACCAGACCTTGTCTTCGATGCCGCATTCGTACCGCACGCCGAGGTTGCGGCTGTTGGCGACTTGCGCGCGGTGCGAGATCATCGCGCCCTTCGGGTTCGCCGTCGTTCCCGAGGTATAGAGGATCATCGAGGTGTCCTGCGGATCGACATCCTCGATCCGCTTGTCGAGTTCGCTAGGGGTCACGACATCGCCGCCCGCCAGCGCATCCTTTGCCGACAGCAGGTAAGGCGCGCAGTCGTCGTCGAGGCATATCACGTTGCGCAGCACCGGCGCTTCGTCCAGCGACAGATGGCGCGGATCGCTGGCCGACTTGAGCGAGGGGAGGGCTGCCTCCAGACGCTCTCCGAAGTCGAGGTTTTCGGCCACTTTGCCGGTGGTGATGATCGTGACGAGATCGGCGTTGGCCGTGACGTAGCCAAGCTCGCTCGCCTGATAGCGTGCGTTGATCGGCACTGCGACCGCGCCGGTCATGGTGATCCCGTAGAACGCGGTGATGAAGTCGATGCAGGTCGGCAGCAGGATGCCCACATTCTCACCCGGCTTTACGCCAAGCGCAATCAAAGCACGCGCCCATGCGCGAGCCTGTTCGTTGAGTTCGGTGTAGGTCAGTCTCTGGTCCGGAAAGATGATCGCGTCCCGTTCGCCGAATCGTTCGGCCGAGGTCTGGATCATCTCGCCCATGGTAAGCACAGGCCCGTTTTCGCCCATCGTGTCTCTCCCAACTTTCCCGCCGTGCCGTTCGTCGCAGCACCGGTGGCTGTTTGACGCGAAGCTTATCAGCCAATAAGAAAAATACAATCATGCATGAATGTTTCTTGCGGCGGATCGCTGCGATCGTGGCGTCGGGCCGATGCTTGCGCTTTCCGCCCTGCTGCCCTTAAGGATCAATTGCGGCATAAAGCTTCTCGTGAAATCAGTTCGAGGGACTACCCGCACCGAGAAACTGGAATCGAACCGGCATGAGCACATCGCGCACGCGCACCAACGACAGCAGCACGTCGACAGCCAAGGCAGGCGGCGGGACGCTGCAGGCTGCCAAGGCCGCGCAGACGCGCAAGCGCCTGATCGATGCGACTGTGCGCTGCCTCGTCAAATACGGTTATGCCAGGACCACCACGCCGCGCGTCGCGGAAGAGGCGGGGCTATCGCGCGGGGCGATGATGCACCACTTCGAAAACGGTGCCGCGTTGATCAAGGCGACGATCCGCGAATTGCACGAAAAGCGTCTGCGCGCCTTCCGCCGCGCCGCGGGCGAGACCGAACACGACGTCGACAACCTAGTCGAGACTTACTGGACGCAAGTCCAGAAGCCGGGCTTCATCGCCTTTCACGAACTGGCAATCGCTGCGCGCACGGACAAGGATCTCGCCGGCATCATGGAGCCGCTGCAGGAAGAGTTCCGCGACCGGTTCAACACGCAGGCCGAATCGCTCTTTCCCGAATGGCGCAGTTCGCCGGAAAAGTTCGACCTTGCAATGCGTCTGTCGCAGACGATACTCGAAGGGATGGCGATCCAGCTTCAGACCGGCGCCATGTCGGCCGATCAGGTGCCGCCCATGCTGAACCATCTTGAAAACCAGATCAGAGCACTGATGCCGCCGATGGGCTGAGCGCTGATGTCGTCATCGGCGGCTCACAATAATAAAACAATCTTGTTTGTCTTTTTGGTGGTTCGGCGTTACCGTTGCCGACGGAGAAGGTTGGATGCCACGACTTCAGGCACCTGATAAAACAAGCAAGGAACACGCCTTGAACGCAGGATCGTACAAGCCGAAAATTTTCCGGCCCGAAGACGTCACGAGCGAGAGGCCCAAGCGCGGCCTCGACGAAGAAGACCTCAAGCAGCAGCAGACGATCTACCGTGATGACATGCTTGCGGGAAAGACCGTGCTCATCTCCGGCGGCGGCAGCGGCATGGGGAAGGCGACCGCCTACCTCGCGGCAAAACTGGGCGCGCAAGTCGCCATCTGCGGCCGCAACGAGGAGAAGCTGGAAACCACGGTTAAGCTCGTCAAGGACGAAATCGGCAGCGACATCCTCGCGCTCGGCACCAACATCCGCGATGCCGAGGCGGTCGAGGCGATGATCGGCAAAGTGCACGACCATTTCGGCGGGCTCGACACGCTGGTCAACAATGCGGGCGGGCAGTTCCCCCAGGACGCGATCGACTTTTCGCGCAAGGGCTGGCTGGCCGTCATCGACACCAACCTCAACGGGACCTGGTGGATGATGCAGGAAGCGGCCAGGCGCTGGCGCGAGGATGGCAAGCCCGGCAACATCGTCAATATCGTCGCCAACGTCGAACGCGGCATGCCGCAGGCCGCGCATACCTGTGCGGCGCGAGCGGGCGTGATCTACCTGTCGAAGACACTGGCGACCGAGTGGGCGCAGTGGAACATCCGCGTCAACTGCATCGGCCCCGGCGTGATCGAAACCGAAGGATTCCGCATGTATCCCGAAGAAGCACTGGCCCGCTTCCACAAGGCGAATCCGATGAAAGAACGCGGCAACGCGTGGGACGTGGCGGAAATGATCGCCTATCTCGCATCGCCCGCGGCGCGCTTCATCAATGGCGATCTGATCATCCTAGACGGCGGACAGGCCCAGTGGGGCGTCGTCTGGCCGGCCGGGATGCCCGACTATTTCAGCGAGGACGGGGCCGCCTGAGCCCTGCCCGCTTTCGAGTAACCGCGAGACAGCGCGGATCATCATGAAGAGGAGAGGATTATGGGCCGCGTAGAAGGCAAGGTTGCGCTCGTCACGGGTGGCGGTTCGGGACTCGGCGCTGCCGACAGCGAGGCGCTCGCCGCCGAAGGGGCGATCGTAGTCGTCACCGATGTAAAACAGGAAACCGCGCAAGCCGTTGCCGACCGCATCGGAGGCGGTGCGATCGCTCTTGCGCTCGACGTATCGAGCGAAGAGCAGTGGCAGTCGGTCATGGCCGAGATCAAGGCGAAGTTCGGTCGTCTCGACATCCTCGTGAACAACGCAGGCGTGGTGCTGAATGCCGATGTCGAGGATACCAGCCTCGAAAAGTTCCGCTGGGTCAACGCGATCATGACCGACGGGGTTTTCCTCGGCATGAAGTACGCCATTCCCCTGATGAACGAGAACGATGGCGGCTCGATCATCAACATGAGCTCGACTGGCGCGCTGCTCGGCTATCCGATCTTCTTCGCCTATTCCGCGGCGAAGGGTGCGGTGCGTTCCATGACCAAGTCGGTCGCGGTGATGTGCCAGGAAAAGGGTTACAAGATCCGCTGCAATTCGGTTCACCCCGGCGCGATCGAGACGCCGATGGTTCAGACCGCCGAAGGGCGCGATGCACAGCCCGTGGCGGAAGGGGTTCTGCCGCCCGGTACGCCCGGTGCCCCCAAGGATGTCGCCGCTCTGGTCCTCTATCTCGCCAGCGACGAATCCCGCTTTGTGAACGGGGCCGAACTCGTCATCGACAATGGCGTGACGATCCGTCCTTTCTGACCGCAAGCTTCCCAAAATGCCCTCCCTCCCGATGGGGCGGGGCTAGGCCAAAAAGATGCCCTGCCTTCCGACGGGGAGGCAGGGCCAGGCCAAAAAAATGCCCTGCCTTCCGACGGGGAAGGCAGGGCCAGGGAGGTGGCTATTTGGCTGGCTCTCTACTTGGCGAGCCAGCGATCCAGTTCGGTGTGGAAGTGGCGCAGACGCGCTTCCTGTTCGCACCACAGCGGGCCGTTGAACCCGCGTGACCTTGCGCCCTTCTGTACGATCGGCAGCAGGTCGGAATCCTGATCCAGCACTTCACCCATGCCCGGCGGTTCGCCAAGGCCGGTGTGCACGACTTCGGGCCGCGTCGCGCCGGTCACGTCGACATCGTCGCCAAGCCCCATCCAGCCCGGCGCGCCATATCCGGGCGCATCGACGTGGCGGTACATGATCGTCGTTTCGTAGGTGAACTGCTCGGGGTCGCTTTCGTGCGGGTTGAAGCGGTGCAGGAACACCGCCTCGGGGTGACAGCCGATCTGGATGTTCGGGAAAATTCCGAAGATCGTCGCATCGGTCAACTGCGCGTCCGAGAAGTGCGAATAGTCGAGACCGATCCTTTCCGCCCGCTCCCGCTTGGCCTGGGCCACGGCGGCACGACTTTCCATAGCGGTTCCGTCGAACGTATCCGGGTCCACGCCCGCATCGGCGAGCAGCATGGCGATGCCCGGATTGATGCCTTCCTGATCGGGGAAGTGCGAATTGGGCTGCGCCATCGGCACGAACTGACGCGACAGGGCGTTCGGAAAGAGATCGATGTGCGTGCGATCGTCGATCACGCCCATCGTTTGCGGATGGATCGCGTGGAGGTGATAGCTTTCGTAGAAAGCATCGATCCCGCCCTTCCAGTTCGCCGCCCAGTCCGACCGGCGATGCTGCACGACGTGCATCAGGTCGATGCGATAAGTCTCCAGCATGTCGAGGATCGGGGCGAGGAATTCCTTGAGCGGCGGGACGTCGTCGCTCATCGAGATGAAGACGAGGCCCACCGCTTCCTCGGCGCGGACCGAGGTGAGGTCGGTGCCGTGGCACAGCACTTCGGGGCGGAAGGTCTCCTCGTCGGTGATCTTCTCGTTCTTGCCGTCGATGCCGAAGCGCCAGGAATGAAACGGACAGGTGAAGCTGTCCTGGCTACCCATGTCGGTCGTGACCAGCTGACTGCCGCGATGTGGGCACACGTTGTAGTGTGCATGTACCGCGCCATTCTCGCCGCGAACGACGATGAAGCTTTCACGCCCGATGTCGACCTTCACCCAGTCGCCCGGTTCCTGAAGATCGCTGGCAGGCGCGGCCAGCAGCCAGGTCTTGGTAAAGACCTTCTCCCATTCCGCCTCAAAGAAAGCCTTCGAGGTGTAGCGGGAAGGGTCTAGCCGTTCGGCCCCGTTGTCGATGGCGGGGGCCGGCTGGTCGAAGGGATGGTCGGACCCTTTGTGGACCGCCCAGCTGCGCGGATCGTAGTTCACGAGCCCTTCTCCATGCGGCGGTCGAGCTCGCCGTGGAAGTGGCGCAGGCGTCCTTCCTGCTCGCTCCACAACGGTCCGCGGAATCCGCGCGACTTCGCACCCTGCTGCACGATGGGCAGGAGATCGGAATCCTGGTCCAGCACTTCGCCAAGGCCCGGCGGTTCGCCAAGGCCAGTGTGCACGATTTCCGGGCGCGTCTTGCCCGACAGGTCGGTTTCGTCGCTCAAACCCATCCACGCAGGCGCGCGATAACCGGGCGCGTCGACGTGGCGGTAAAGGATGCAGGTGTCGTAGGTGAACTGGTTCGGGTCGCTTTCGTGCGGGATGAACCGGTGCAGGAAGATCGCCTCGGGGTGGCAGCCGATCTGAGCGTTCGGGAACAGCGAATAGACAACCGAATCCGAAAGCTGGCTGTCGCTGAACTTTTCATAGCCGAGCCCGAGTTCGTCGGACCGCTTGCGCTTTGCCTTCTGCACGGCCTCACGCGTTTCGGCGGCGGTGCCTTGGTAGGTTTCGGGATCGATGCCTGCATCGCGCAGCATGAGCTGGATGCCGGGGTTCACCGTTTCCTGATCGTGATAGCGTTCGGCAGGCTGTGCAAACGGCACGAACTGGCGCGAAAGGCCGCCGGGCCACAGGTCGATCTGGGTGCGATCGTCCATCAGGCACTGGGTCTGAGGATGCACGGCGTGCAGGTGATAGATCTCTGCAAAGGCGTCGACGCCGCCCTTCCAGTTCGCGCCCCAGTCGGAACGGCGATGCTGGACGACGTACATCTTGTCCATGTCGTAGAGTTCAAGCTGTGGCAGGATCGGCGCGAGCCATTCCTTCAACGGCTCGATATCGGCGTCCATCGAGATGAAGACCAGCCCGCATGCCACTTCGCAGCGGACAGAGGACAGGTCGTGCCCGTGGCACAGCACTTCGGGACGGAAGGTTTCTTCATCGGTGACGGCAACGTTCTTGCCTTCAAGGTCGAATTTCCAGGAATGGAAGGGGCAGGTGAACTGGTCCACCGATCCGAAATCGGTCGTCACCAGCTGGCTGCCGCGGTGCGGGCACACGTTGTAGTGCGCCTTTACCCCACCATCTTCGCCGCGAACGATGATGAAGCTTTCCGGGCCGATGTCGAACCGGAAGAAGTCGCCAGCCTCCGGAATATCGGAAATGTGGCCGGCGAGCAGCCAAGACTTGCAGAAGACCTTCTCCCACTCCTCGCGCATGAATTCGCGGTCGTAATAGCGGCGCGGGTCGGGGCGACCGGTACCGTTGTCGATCTTGGGCGCACGGCCGTTGAACGGGTGCGGCGTGCCGACGTGGATGTTCCAATCATCGAAATCGAGCTTCATCAGGTATCCCTCTCCAATGGGATTCTTCTCCGGAAATCCGATCCGGGACCGGTCCCGCATGCGACCTGTTTTCGGTGGCCGACTCTGCGGGGGCTGGACTGTCATTAAAAAACAGTCATGATTGTTTTGCAAGTGACAAGCGTCATGCACACGACAGGGCGCAGCACGGGAGAGACGAAGATGAGCAAAATCTACGGCACAACGTTCCAGGTAGCCTATGTCGTGCCCGATTTGGGCGCCGCGATCGAGCACTGGACGACGAAGATGGGCGTGGGGCCTTTCTTCGAATTCCCGATTCCCCTGCCATTCGAGGAACTGGCCGTGCGCGAGGAGAAAGTGCCAAACGATCACCCGGTCTTCGCAGGCGTAGGCGTATCCTACAGCGGCGACACGATGATCGAATTGATCCAGCCGGGAACAGCCGCTTCCACATACCGCGAATTCCTCGAATCGGGGCAGAGCGGCATCCACCATTTCGGCACGTTCGTCGAAGACTACGACGCGGTGATGGCCGATGCGCGGGCGCGGGGCGTTCCGGTTCTGCTGGAAGGCACGCTGCCGCTTTCGCGCTTTGCCTATCTCGACACAGCCAAGCCGGGGCTGAGCCCGATCGTCGAGATCATCCAGCCTTACGACGCCATGTTCGAGACATTCGAAATGATCCGCGGCGAAGTCCGCAACTGGGACGGCAAGACGAAGCGCAAGGCGCTCTGACCCGTTCGCCCGCTCAGTCGTTGCCCTCCGGAAGCGCGAAGGCGACGACATGGTCGCCGGGCGTTGTGCCCATGTACATGTGACCACCGGCTGCGATCACGACGTACTGCCGCCCCGTCTTTTTCGAACGGTAAGTGATCGGCGTCGCCTGTCCCCCCGCGGGCAGGCGGCCCTTCCATAGCTCCTCGCCGGTTTCGGTATCGAAGGCGCGCAGGTAATCGTCGATGGTCGCGCCGATAAAGGTCAGGCCAGACGCCGTCGTCACCGATCCGCCAAGATTGAATGCGCCGGGTATTTTGATGCCCAGCGGCGCGACATCCTCGCTGGTGCCGATGGTGCGTTTCCATGCCAGCTTGCCGGTCTTCAGGTCCACGGCGGACAAGTGCCCCCATGGCGGGGCAGTGCACGGAATGCCCAGCGGGGACAGCATCGGCCACAGGCTTACCCCGTAATTCGTACCGATCTGCGGCAGGTAGCCGGGGGCGTGCGAACTGGTCGCTTCCTCTGGCGTGTCGGCATCGCTGTCACGCGGGAAAAGCAGGACTTCCTGCGGAATCGCCGCCGAGTTCACGATCATCAATTCGCGTGCGGTGTCAATGCTCACACTGCCCCAGTTGAGCGTGCCGAAGGTTCCGGGATACTGGATCGTTCCGCGCTCCGACGGGGGCGTATAGAGCCCTTCGTAATCGAGAGAGCGGAACCGGATGCGACAGTAGAGCTGGTCCAGCGGGGTTGCGCCCCACATCGAAGCCTCGGTCAGTTCTGGCGGCGCAAAGGATGCGAAGTTCCTGTTGAACGGCTGCGTCGGGGAATAGCGTTCACCCGGCAGTTTGCCTTGTGGGACGGCTCGTTCTTCGACGGGCACCAGCGGCTTGCCGGTGCGGCGGTCGAGGATGAAGATCTCGCCCTGCTTGGTCGGTGCGGCCAGAGCGGGGACGGGGCCGTTTGCCGATGGATGGTCGAACAGGACCGGTTGGGCCGGAACGTCGTAGTCCCAGATGTCGTGATGCACGGTCTGGAAGCTCCAGCGCACTTTGCCGGTCGCCACGTCGAGCGCGACGATCGAACTGGCATAGCGTTCCAGATCGGGCGAGCGATGGGTGCCGACATGGTCCGGCGTGGCGTTGCCGGTGGGCAGGTAGACAAGGCCGAGGTCAGGGTCGGCGCTGAACACGCTCCACGCGTTGGGCGAACCGCGGGTCCATTCTTCTCCCGCTGCGGGCTGCGGCGCATCGTCGGGCCTGCCGCTGTCCCAACCCCATAGCATCCTGCCGCTCTTAACATCGAACGCGCGAACCACGCCCGACGGGTCGTCCTTGTCGAAATTGTCACGTACGTAAGAGCCGAGCACTGCAACATTGCCGATAATGGCGGGCGGCGAAGAGGTATAGCTTCGCAGCGGGTCGATCGAGCCAAGGTCCTGAGTCAGGTCGATGCTGCCGTTCTTGCCGAAATCGGGGCATGGCTTGCCAGTCCTGGCATCGCTGGCAAGAAGACGGCCATCGACCGTCATCGAAAGGATGCGTGCGGAGCAAAGACCCGCCTCTTTTGCATCGGCATGGTAGGACACGCCGCGGCAATTCAGCATCTGCGCATTGCCGATTTCGGCGCGCGGATCGCGGGTCCAGACCGGCTTGCCCGTATCGGCGTCGAGCGCGAAGACCTTCCCCGTGGGCGAGCAGAAGTAGACGGTGTCGTCCACCATGAGTGGTGTCGCCATGAATGAAATCGGGGGGCCGATCTCGGGGCGCTTGGCGTTTGTGTCGCCGGTCTCGAACGACCATGCAGGTTCAAGGCTTGCGACATTGGCGGGCGTAATCTGGTTAGCGCCCGAATGGCGTAGGCCCGCCGCATTGCTGCCGTATGCGGTCCAGTCGGTGGGGCCATCGTCGGAGACGGCTGCGGCAACGCGGCTGGCCCCCGGCGACATGTCGTAAGTGCGGACCTGGAAGAAGGCGACCGACATGACGGCAACCGCCGCACCTATCGCAAGGGCAGGCAGGAGGCGCGCCATTATCGGACCCTTTCGCACCAGCATGCGCTGGACGAAGGGCAGGGCAAGGACCACCCCGATGACCACCGGCCCTGCCAGGCGCGGCACGAGTTGCCAGAAGGTCAGCCCGACTTCCCAGACCGCCCAGACGAGCGTTCCTGCAAGCAGCGCGGCATAGACCGGCAAGGCGCGATGGTCGCCGCGCCACACGAGGAAAGCGGATGCGAGACAGGCCGCGCCGGCAATGGCGTAATAGGCCGACCCGCCAAGCGAGATCAGCCACGCCCCTCCGCCCAGTAGGGCAAGACCGACAAGGCCGAGGAACACCGCCGCGAGAAGGCGCGACCACAGGGGTGGGCGCCGCTGCGCCCCGCCCACGCTTTCCGCTTTCGCCATTGGTCCTACTCGGTCTCGATGACCATGATCGGCGCGCGCACGTCCACCGTCTCGCCTTCTTCTGCGATGATGCGAAGCACCGTCCCGGACACGGGGGAAGGGACTTCGACCGTGGTCTTGGCCGCTTCGACCTCGACCAGGTTTTCCCCTTCAGCGACCCTGTCCCCCGGGCCCTTGAGCCACTTTACGATTTCGCCATCCTGCATCCCCATTCCGTACTGGGGCAGGACTACCGTGAATTCAGCCATGGTGTTCCTTTCCGGCTCAGGCGGGTTGGGTTTGTTTGGTGCCCACGACCTTGCGGGCCGCGTCGACGATGCGTTCTACCGAGGGGTAGAGCGGCTTTTCGATATGCGGACTGAAAGGCAGGTGCGTGTCGGGAGTGGTGACCCGCAGGACCGGTGCGCGCAGGGCATCGAAGGCGTTCTCGACGATCGTGGCCGAGATTTCGCTGGCCGCGCTGCAGGTCATGTGGGCAGGGTCGACGCAGATCGCGCGGCCGGTCTTGCGCACCGATTGCAGGATCAGCTCGCGGTCCAGCGGGACCAGCGTGCGCGGGTCGATGACTTCGGCGGAAATGCCTTCCTGCTCCAGCGCCTTGGCCGCCTTCAGCGCGACGTTCACGCCGCCCGCCACGCCGATGATAGTGACGTCGCTGCCCTCGCGCTTGATGTCGCCCTTGCCGAGCGGGATGATGTGTTCACCCTCGGGCACTTCGTCCTTTGCCATCCAGCAGGTCGAATCCTCGAAGCTGAGCACGGGATCGTCGCTGCGCACGGCGGCCTTCAACAGGCCCTTCATGTCGCTGGCACATGAGGGGGCGATGATCTTAAGGCCCGGCATATTCATGAACATCGAATAGGGCCGGTCCGAATGCTGCGCCGCGTTCGAATTGCCGTAGAAAAGGCAGGACCGGATGACGAGCGGCAGCTTCGCCTGACCGCCGTAGATATAACGTGATTTCGCGATAATCGAACAGATCTGGTCCATCGCCGGAAACAGGAAAGACGAGATCGTCGCATCGACGATGGGGCGCATCCCCACCATCGCCGCGCCGCCTGCCGCGCCGATGAAGCCGTTTTCGGAGATCGGCGTGTCGCGCACGCGTTCCGCGCCGAAGGCATCGACGAAGCCGGTGGTGGTGCCGAAGACGTTGCAGCGCACGTCCTCACCCATGATGAAGACCTTGTCGTCGCGCTGCATTTCTTCCTGCTGCGCCTGCATGATCGCTTCTAGAAACGTGATTCTTGCCATTGTCTGGTCCTCCTCAGGCGTGGGCCTGGACTTCGGCGGGGATGGGAACGCGATCGACGAAGACGTCGTCGAAGGCTTCCTCGAAGACGGGGTATTCGCTGTCGCGCGCGAACTGGAGTGCGTCTGCGACCTCGTCGGCGATCGTCTTGTCGATGGCGTCGAGATCGGCCTCGGTGACGCCCGCCTCGATCAGCCGCTGGCGATAGATCGTGATCGGGTCGCGCTTGACCCAGTCGTCATGCTCCGGCCCGCGCGGGGTAAGCTCGCGGCCCATGTTCACGGCGTGGTCGCCATAGCGGTAGGTCTTGGTCTCGATCAGCGTCGGACCCTTTCCGGCCCGCGCGCGGTCGACTGCCTCGCGTACTGCGGCCTCGACCGCGTCGACGTCCTGACCGTCCACGATCACGCCGGGGATGCCATAGCCGTGGGCACGGTCGGCGACGTTCTCGCCCGCTACCGCGTCGCTGGTGGGCGTTGACATGCCGAAGCGGTTGTTCTCGCACACGAAGATCGCGGGCAGCGACCAGACGGCGGCAAGGTTCATGCCTTCGTGGATCGCGCCTTCGCTGCTGGCCCCGTCACCGAAGAAGCAGAGCGCCACGCGGTCCAGCCCCTGCAGCTTCGCGCCCAGCGCCGCGCCTGCCGTAACCGGTCCTCCCGATCCGACGATCGAGGTTTCGCCAAGGCTGCCCATCGAGAAATCGGACAAGTGCATTGAACCGCCCTTGCCGCTGCACACGCCGGTCTTCTTGCCGAGCAGTTCGGCCATCAAGGGGCGCAATTTTGCGCCCTTGGCGATAGGGTGGCCGTGGCTGCGATGGTTGCCGACCATGTAATCGTCGTCACGCAAGGCCATGCATGCGCCTACGCCCGATGCTTCCATGCCCGCGTAAGTGTGGAGCGCGCCGGGAATTTCCCCGTCGGCATGGATCTTCTCCGCTTTTGCCTCGAACTGGCGGATGCGCTGCATGCGCCGGTATTTTTCGAGACGCGGATCGTTTTCGCCTGTGGTGGTCATCTCTCGTCCTCTTGTTCTTATTCCGCGGGCTCTGTCTCGGCGGCCAGTGGCGCGACGATCAGTTCAAGCGGGGCGTCGTACATCGGCTCGGGCGCGCCCGAGGTGATCGCGTAGACGTTTTCCATGTGGCAGGGCCCGACTTTCGCACCGAAGTAGAGGCTGTCGAGCGAGAGCAGCATGCCTTCTTCAAGTACGAAGCCTTCCTTCACACCGGCAAGACCGGCAGCCGGATAAGGCAGCGGAATTTCGAGCGGCATGAGCCCGATGCCATGTGCGACCACCAACAGCTTTTCCGGCGTGGCGACGCCATTGGCCTTCAGGTGCTCGTACCCGATGGCGGGCAGGTCGGCAGTGCTCATGCCAGGGCGAAGCTGGTCCACCATCTTCACGAAGGCATCGCGCAGCACGTCGTGCTGGTGCTGGTATTCCTCGCTCGGCGGGCCGATCACGGCGGTGCGGTTGATGTCGACCCAGAAGCCGTCGTGGATGCCCTGCGTTTCCAGAATCACGATGTCGCCCTTGCGCAGCGAACGGTTACCGCGCGTGCGGAACAGGTCGGGGATGAACTCGTCCTGCTCGTACGCGCCGCCGAACAGCATCGCACCTTCGTCGACGGGGATGACTTCGTTGCGGACCATGAAGTCGCAGATCTTCGCCTGCACGTCGTTCCAGTCCGCGCCTTCGTAAAGGACGCCTCCGGCAAATTCGATGATCCGGTCGGCCAGCTTGCCGACCTTGCGATAGCGATCCAGTTCTTCGGCCGTCTTCACCACGCGCACGCGCATCATGAAATCCAGAACGTCCGAATATTCGTGCGGAACGCGGTTCGAAATGCGCGCCGACATGCGGTGTTCGTCGAACCCGATGCGTTTGCCGGCCATGCCGTTGTCGGCAAGCGCCGAGGCAACGGCGGCGGCGATGTCCGGCTGGCACGATCCCTTGATTAGGTCCGCCATTGCCATCGCGTCTTCGCCCAGTTGTCCCGCATCGCGGTCGGGGTCGAGATAGCGGCTGACCTCGCAGAAGTTCAGCATCTCGAACGTGCGGATTTCAGCAAAGGTGCAGGCCGGACCGTCCTGGTTCAGCACCGCGACAAGGCCGAGGTTCGCCTCGGGAATGACGAGAGTGAGTGGCTTGGCCGGATCGGCATAGACGATGGCGGCCGCCATTGCTTCCATCTGGCCCCAGCGTTCGAGGATCGAGTGGTAGCCGACCGCATAGCGCACGTCGTGCGGGTGGGAGAGCACGACTGCGTCGTAACCCTCCTCACCCATCATGCGCCGCAGCCGCTCCGCCCGAGGGTTGTTCGGCTCGGTCATTCGGCTGCCTCCTCAAGGCCCTCGTTCGCCACGTTCGAGACGACTTCGCCGCGCGCAACATCGCGCAGGAATTCGTGGTTGAGGATGAAGCGGATCTCGCCATCGTCATCGAGGAAGGCGACCGCGCCGTGGCCCATGAAGAGGTATTCGGTCACCTGTTCGCAGCGCGCTTCGCTGTGGCGCGATCCGATTGGTTCGTAGCCATAGGTACCTTCGGGCGCGGAGCCGACGTCGTAGATCAGTTCGCCCTTGGTGACGAAATACTGACCGTGGCCCAGATGCCAGTGCGGGGCGAACGTCGCGCCGGGCTCCATCTTGACCCAGAGCACCCAGTCTCCCGTTTCCTCGCTGTAGCGCAGGAGACGGATCGTGGTGCCGGTACCCAGTTCCACTTCCTTGCAGTCGTTGATGTTGACGATCAGATCGCCAAGCTTGCCGGGATTGTGTTCGGTCATTGCTGCTCTCCTCGGGTGTCGTTTTGTCGCGTCATTGCGCCGTAAAACCGCCATCCACGACCAGCGAGGATCCGTGCATGTAACCGGCCTCGTCAGACGCGAGGAAACGGACGGCCTTGGCGATGTCGATGGGGTCGGCCATCCGGCCGATGGGGTGTGCGGGTGCCATGCCTTCGGCTACCTGTTCGACCGTTTCGGCAAAGCCGCAGTCGACGAAGCGCTGGAAGATGTGATCGACCATTCCGGTCTTCACGCCGCTGGGGTGGATCGAGTTGAACCGGACCTTGTAGCCAAGCGCCGAAAATTCGAGCGCAGCGGCCTTGGCGAACATGTTCACCGCAGCCTTCGATGCGCAGTATCCGGTGTGGAGCGGCGATCCGATCAGGCCTGCGACCGACGAGATCACGATCATCGAAGCGCCGTGCGGCAAGTCCTGCCCTGTCCGGTTCATGATCTGCACCGCCGCCTTCGAACCGAGGAACACCCCGTCGACGTTGACCGCCATCTGCTTGCGCCAGTCGGCCAGCGATGTCGTCTCAAGCTTGTCGACCACGACGATGCCGGCCACGTGGACCAGCGTGTCGAGACGGCCGTGCTTTTCTTCGACATGCTTGATCGCCGCTTCCCACGAAGCTTCGTCCGTGACGTTCAGTTGGATGTAGTCCGACTTGGCGATGTCGTCGGCCCAGTCGCCGCCATCGGCGGGAAGATCCGCGCCGACGACGGTGGCCCCCACTTCGGCCAGGGCCTGACAGATCGAACGGCCGATACCGCCAGTGCAACCGGTGACGAGTGCGACCCGTCCTTCAAGCGATGAAATCATGCGTGGACTCCTTTTACGTGTGGTTCACCCAGAAGGTCGAAGCTGCGGATGTCGACGTCGCCGTCGATGCAGGACCAGCCCTCGTCGGACATTGCGACGTGATAGGGCATTTGGGCGTGGGCTTTCTGCGCCGCGCGATCGCGGAACGTTTCGTAGAAGGCGAAGACGTTCGGGTCTTCGGGCGAGCGCAGGATCTGGAAATGAAGCGTGTCCGGCTCGTTTGCGCGGACGTCGGCCTGAAGCTGGGTGGCCAGTTCGACGAAGCGCTCCGTCTTGTCCGGCTTCGTGCGAAAATGCATGATGACTGCGATCATGAGAGGGGCCTTTCGAAATGGACGATAACTTGCTGGCCGAGGCAGCACGCCTCGCCCAAGGGCCCAGGCCGGGCGATGCGGTGCCGTTGGTAGAGCGTCTGCTGGGCGAAGCGCCGGACGATCCCGAGGCGCTGACTGTCGCGGCGCTGGTGGCGCAGCGGACGGGGCGCGGGGACGAGGCGGTTCGCCTTTTTGCCGTCGCGCGCGATGCCGATGCGGACAATCCCTCGCGGCATCAGAACCTGGCTGTCGCGCTGAAGCGGCTGGGCCGGTTCGATGAAGCTCTCGCCGCGTTCGAGACCGCGCTGGCCTTGCGTCCTCGCCACGGGGCGACCATCGCCAACATGGGTTCGTGCCTGCTGGCCGCTGGCCGGAATGATGAGGCGCTGGCGCGTCTCGATCCGGCTGGTGTCGACGATCCCGCCCATGCCGATTTCTGCAACAACCGCGGCATCGCGCTCGCCCGTGCCGGGCGCTTCGAAGAGGCGGTAGAGGCCTATCGCGGTGCGATTTGCGCGCGGCCCGCAATGGCCGAGGCGCGGATCAACATGGCCGACGCGCTGGCGCAGTCCGGCGATGCTGCAGGCGCGATGCGCGTGCTGGAAGAAGTGCTCGCCGCCGGTTCGAATATGCGTGCTGCCAACCAGCTTGGCCTGCTCAAGGAAAAGGCGGGGGACTTCGCCGCCGCCGCCGCCGCACTGCGCAGCGGCTTCGATCCCGATGCCCCCAACCATGCGCTGGGCATCAACCTTGCCCGCAACCTGATCCGCGCCGACAGGCCGCGTGACGCGCTGGCCGTGTGCGAACGGATGCTTGCGACGTCCCCTTCGGTCACCACCCCGCTCGCCATGGCGACGGTTGCGCTGGGCCGGATGGGCGAACATGGCGCGCAGGCCCAGCTCATGGGCATCGAGCATTTCGTGACCGTTCACGATATCGATGCCGTTTCCGGTTTCGCAACGATTGCGGATTTCAACGCCGCGCTGGTCGCCGAGCTTCGCAATCATCCCTCGCTGACCGAGGAGCCGGAAGGCCTCGTCACGCGGCAGGGCCGGCAGAGCGACGATCTCGCCGCCGCGCAGACCCCCGCGCTCGCCGCGCTGGGCGATCTGGCGAGAGAGCGGCTCGCGGCGGAAGTAGGCAGGCTGCGCGGCTTGGGTGGTAACCACCCCTTCCTGCGCGCTCTGCCCGAACACTGGTCTCTCACGCTCTGGGGCACGATCCTGCGCCCCGGCGGAGAGGTGGGCGCGCACATCCACGCGCCGAACTGGATGTCGGGGGTCTACTACCCCGACTTCACCGGCAACCCCGATGACGGGCGCGAGGGAGCATTCGGCATCGGTGTCCTGCCGGAAGAACTGGGCGGAAACGCCCAACCCTTGCAGGTTTTCACCCCGCGAACGGGACGCTTGATCCTGTTCCCCTCGTACCTGTGGCACGCGACGCTGCCCTTCGGCGGTGAGGAGGATCGGATCAGCTTTGCTTTCGATCTGGTGCCAGAGGGCGTGGGCCGGGCGCACAGCCTTTCGTGACGCGGCCGAGCTCTCCCGGAACGGCCGACGGGACCGTTCCGGGAGAGTACCGGTAGCGCGCGAGGAAGGAGAGTGCCCCTGCGCCATCGATCAGAACTTCGCCGAACCCTCGATGCCGAACGAACGCGGCGGGGCATAGTTGGTGAAGTTGAACAGACCCGCGACCGAGTTCGCGCTGACGCGGTAGTGTTCGTCCAGCAGGTTCCGTCCGAACACCGCGATGCGGTACATCTCCGACGGATCGGTCCATGACAGGCTGCTGCCGACAAGCGTGCGAGCCTCGCCTTGCGTATAGTCGGCGTTGAGCGTCACGGATTCGTATTCCGACTGATAGTTCACGTCGGCCGTGACCGCGACGATGCCCCAGTCCATCGGCGGGAATTCGTAGCGGATATTGCCCGACATCGTCAGTTCCGGCGCATTGCGCAGGCCAAGGTAGGACGCATCGTCGTTGATGCCGTCGCCGTCGACGTCGGTGAAGAACTCCAGGTACTTTGCCTTCTGCCAGCCCATGCCAGCGCCCAGCGTAAGCCCTGCAACCGGTTTCGCCGAAAGCTCGACCTCAAGGCCATAGACCTCGGCCTTGCCGGCGTTGGTCGTCTTCGTCTCCTGCCCCGGAAGGCCGGTGATCGGGTCGATGAAGGGGACGACGGCGTCGCGCTGCAGGTCGTTGTACTTCACGTAGAAGCCCGCAACGTTGACGCGCAGGCGGCGGTCGGCAGTTTCGGTTTTCAGGCCCAGTTCGAAGCTGTCTGCAGTTTCCTCGGCAAACGGCAGGGCAGATGTCGCCGACATCGCCTGTTCGTTGTAGCCGCCCGACTTGTAGCCCTGGCTGTAGGTGAAGTAGTTGTTGATGCCCGGCGCGATGTCCCACCGATAACCGGCACGAATGGTCGGACGGTCGAACTTGGCGCTGTCGCCATATTCCGGCCAGAACCCACCTTCGACGACCGAGCGCGGCACCTGCGGGCGGACCGAGAAGGTCTTTTCTTCCTTGGTGTAACGGGCACCGAAGAACACTGCGAGCGGGTCGGCGACCTGGTACTCCGCCTCGCCGAAGACGGCGTAGGAATCGACCTTGTAGTCGGCGGTGGACAGGTTCGGATCGGTCAGCGAACCGGGGCTGCCGAGGAAGCGGAGGAAGCCTAGGAAGCTGGTCGCGTTCGCGTCCAGCGTCTGGCCCCAGTACATGCCGCCGGCGGTAAATTTGAACACGTCCGAGAAGTCGGAGGAGAAGCGCGCCTCCACGCTGTACTGTTCGCGCACGTCATCGCGGGTGGACACGAACAGGTAGGCGTTCTCGCCGGTGTAGTCGGAAGGCAGCTGCGATTTCACGCGCCGCCAGCCGCCGACGACGGTAACGGTGCCTGCGTCCATGCCATGCTCACCGCGAAGGAACACGCCGTCGACATCGACCCTGTGGCCACTGAGCGTGCCGGGGCATGTCGCATCGGTGGCAGACCCTTCGCAAAGCGTGGTGCCGGTGTCGAAAGGGCTGGCCCCTGTCGTCTGGATGCCGGGGAAGCCGACCACATCGAACAGGAAGCCTTCGGGCGTTTCGTTCACCGACGGCGGCGAATCGCCGCGATCGCGCAGCATTTCGTATGTCAGCATGAGCTCGCTCGCTGGGCCCGGTTCCCAGAGCAGCTTGGCGCGGTTGCTGAAGTAACGCGATCCGCCCCAACGCTGGCCGTTGCCAGGCACGCCCTGGATACCGTCGACGTCGTTGTTCTTGGTCAGGCGGTAGTACCCATCGCTTTCCTGGAACGAACCTGCCGTACGGAAATAGAGATTGTCCGCCAGCGGGATGTTGAGCGCGAGCTTCACGTCCTTGGTGTTGAAGCTCGAATACCCAAGGCGAACCTCGCCGCTAAAGCCGGCTTCGGGCTTTTTCGTGATGACGTTCACGACACCGCCGACGGTGTTCTTGCCGAACAGAGTGCCCTGCGGACCGCGCAGGACTTCGATCCGGTCGATGTCGAACAGATCGAACAACTGCGTCTGCACGTGGGCGAGCACGAAGTCGTCCACGACCACGGCGACCGCCGGTTCGAACGTTAGAATGATGTCGCCGGTGGACTGGCCGCGAATGCCGATCGAGGCCGCGTTGAAGCCCGGCACGTTGGTGATGACGACGTTGGGCACGTCGCCTGCAAGGCCGCGAATGTCGGTCGCAAACTTGTCGTCGATTGCCGCCGATGTGAACGCGGTCACCGCGACTGGCGTGTCCTGCAGTGATTCCGTCACGCGGCGTGCGGTGACGATGATTTCCTCAAGCCCTGCATCGCGCGATGGCGCCTGCTGGACCTGCGGTTGTTCGTTGTCCGTAGTGTCCTGGGTCGCGGCCGTCTGGGCCATTACCTGACTGCTTGCCGTGGTCAGAAGCCCTGTCGCCAACAGTTTCAGGGCGCAATTTGCCTGTGTCTTACCGATCATCAAACCCTCTCCCATTCCGGCCACCATGTCTGTCGCTGGCGGCTCGAATCAGTGCGGCGCTGTTCGCCTGTCCAATAAATGAACGCATGTGATCATTTTTGTGAAGATAAAAAATACAATCATGTATGTTTAGTTTATGCCGCAATGGCGAAAGGGAGTTGTGATGTCGATTTGCCTGACTGCTCCCGATGGGATTAGAAACGTCGTGAAACGGGGAATGACGATCGTGCCGACAGGCGATGTTGCAGTGCAGGAGACTCAGGGCGAAAAAGTGAAGCCCGCTCGCCGGCGTTACACGTCTCCGGCCATGCGGGAGCGCCGTACGCGCATCGTCGACACCGCACACCGCATCCTGGGCGAGGGCGGAGTCGCCGCGCTCACCATCCGCAGGTTGTCTGACGAGGCGGGGGTCGCACAGCGCACGATCTACCGATTGTTCGGCGACAAGGACGGCGTGATTTCCGCCACCGTCGTCGACCGCATGAAGGAAGTGCGCGAACACATCGCGCGGCGCGGGCAGACCTATACGCTGCCGGTGGTCTTTTCAGAACTCGACTGGATGGTCAGCGAGATGGAGCGCGACACGCTTTACGCTCGCGTCGTCGTCGGTTTCGTGTTCGAGACCGAGCAGCGGCAACTGGAAGTGCGCGAACTGACCAGCGTTGCCTATTCCCGCTTCATGGGCTGGTACGAACTTCAGCGCGAGGCCGGCCATGTGCGCGACGAACTCGACGTCGAACGCGTTGCGCGCGACCACGTGATGCACGAATTCCTCGTCTATCGCCGCTGGGTGCTGGGGCAGTCCAGCAGTGAGGAATGCAAGCTGGAACTGCACGCCTGTTTCCTGCGCAGCGCAATGCTCATGCTGCGCGAGGAACACCGCGAGGACTACCTTGCGAAGCTGGCCGGCATCCAGAAGAAACTGAACCGGATCGCGTCGGTCTGACCGGCCCCGCATGCTGCACAGCGTGCGCCTGAAATCCCACAAAAACACGACAATGGAGAGAGTGATGACCCTTGAAGACCTGATCGCGCGCGAAGAGATCCGTCAGTTGCGCTGCGATTATTCGACCGCCTTCGACACGATCGACGAGACAGCCGTGCGCGCCAATTTCGCCGACGATATCGTGTGCCATTACCCCGTCGCTTTCGGCGGGGCGATCACGGGGATCGAGGCGGTGCTGGAACTGTTCCGGGCCACATGGGCGAATTGCAAGGCCCCGCTCGACACGGTGCATTTCATCGGCAATCACTCGATCGAACTGACCGGCCCCGATACCGCCAAGGGGCACTGCCTGCTGCTCGACTTCGTCACGCGGCAGGAGGAAGGATCACCGATCGCGACACGCGGCGGGCATGACAATCCGATGCTGCTGATAGGGCGCTATGACGACGAATATGTCCGCGTCGACGGCAAGTGGAAGTTCAAGACGATCCGCCTGATGACGGCCTGGCCGATGCGCGCGGAATAAGGGTTTCGAACGGCGCGCCCAAAGGGAGAGGGGCGCGCCGTTCTACCGATAAAGGCTTCTACGCTCAGTCCGTAGCCTTCATGGTCGAAGCCACGTTGTTTTCGTTCTTCCCGCTGCGCAGGGCCGCTGCGCGCGAACGGATGTACTGGCGCAGTGCGTTGAGGCTCTTGTCGTCCAGTTCCTCGAACTGTGGCATTCCGTTGGGCACCAGGATCCCGTCATGGACGACGGCCTTGAATGTTTCGGCATCGGCTGCTGCTGCCGAAGTGCGAAGATCGGGCGCCGTGCCCCCGCCGATTGCGCCGGTGCCGTGGCAGACCGCGCAGCGGGCGTTGAACGTGCCTTCGCCCTTGGATGCGAGCGCTGCGTTTTCCTTGTAGTCCGCATCGTCGAAGGCGACTGCCTTGTAAGGCTCGTTATCGGGCAGCGTCATCTTGCCGCCGAGTGCGAAAGTCAGAACGCGGCGTTTCTGCGTATGATAATCGATGCCGTATTCGGTGAACATCGGACCGAACAGGCCGGCGCTGGTGCCGATACCGGCAATCACGGTGACGTATTGCCTGCCGTTCACGCTGTACGAAATCGGCGGCGCGACGACGCCCGCCTTGGCATCGAAGTTCCACAGCCTGTCGCCGGTCGCCGCGTTATAGGCGCTGAAACCGCCATCGGGACGGCCCTGGAAGATCAGGTTGCCGCCGGTCGCCATGATGCCGCCATTAAGATGCTTGTCCATCGGCAGTTTCCAGCGCGGTTCCTGCTTCACCGGATCCCACGCGATAAGCCAGCCGGTCACTTTCTTGCCGCCGTCGCCGATCGCATAACCGACGCCCGGGGACAGGCCCATTTTGGGCGTCCACTTGAAGTTTTCTGCCGTGACGCCGGTGTCGTCGAACGTGACCTGAAGGTCGATGGCGGGGATGTAGGTCAGGCCGGTTTGCGGACTGTAGGCCATCGGCATCCAGCTATGCGCGCCAAGCGGGGTAGGGCGGAAGGTGGTCGTGCCGCCTTCGTAGCGAACGCCCTTCGCCTCGATCGGGCGGCCCGTCTCGATATCGATGCCCTCGGCCCATGTCACTTCGACGAATGGCTCTGCCGAGATCAGTTTGCCGTTGGTGCGGTCGATGACGTAGTAGAACCCGTTTTTGGGGGCCGTCATCACCACTTGGCGCGGCTCCCCGTCGATGACGAGGTCGGCCAGTTCCATGTCCATCGAGGCGTTGAAGTCCCAGCTTTCGCCGGGGTTGATCTGGTAGTGCCACTTGTACTTGCCGGTCTTCGCGTCGAGCGCGACGATCGAGCACAGGAACAGGTTGTCGCCTTCACCGGCAGAGCGGATTTTGTGGTTCCATGGCGCGCCGTTGCCGGTGCCGAGCAGGATCTGGTCGTTCACGGCATCATAGGTCATCGCGTTCCACACGCTGCCCCCGCCGCCGTACTTCCACCACTCGCCAGCCCATGTCTTCGCGGCCATTTCCATGGCCTCGTTCTCGAACCCGTCGGCGGGATTGCCCGGGACGGTGTAGAATTCCCACAGCTTCTCGCCGGTATCTGCGTCGTATGTCATCACAAGGCCGCGCACAGGGCCCGAATCCGAACCGCCGCTGCCGATGATGACCTTGCCGTCGAACACGCGCGGCGGGCCGGAGATGAAACGCAGTTCGTCCTTGCCGAAGGTCTGCGTGGTCCAGACGGGTTCTCCGGTATTTTCGTCCAATGCGATCAGCCGCCCGTCCTGCGTCGCGGTGATGACCTTGTGATTCCAATAGGCAATGCCGCGGCTGCCCCAGCCCTGACGCAGCTTCACGCCCGACGCCTGCGGAGCTTCGGGATCGTAGGTCCACTTGACCTTGCCGGTTTCGACATCGATCGCGCGGACCACCGAATAGCCGCTGGCGAGATAGACCGTGCCATCGATGGCGATCGGGCCGGTGGCGGGATTGCCCGCAGGCAGGTCGACCGCCCAGACGAGCCCGAGTTCGCCCACATTGTCCGCGTTGATCTGGCTCAGCGGGCTGAAATGCTGTTCGCCATAGGTGCGGCCGAACGCGGGCCAGTCCTTGCCGTCACTGTTGTCGGAAAGCTGGGCCAGCCACTGGGGCGCGCTACTGGCGGATGAGGCATCCTCTCCCCCAGAGCCGCCACAGGCGGAAACAAGAAAAAGCCCGGCCGAGGCCAGTATCGCGCATTGGAAACGTCGGTTCATCGGTGTCCGCTCGTCAGTGGGTTTTATTCTCAGGATCGCATTCCGAGGTAGCGTTCGAGTTCGGCGTGGAAGTGGGCAATGCGCTGTTCCTGTTCGGACAGGATCGCCCCTTCGTAACTTTCGCTTTCCATGCCGAGTTGTACGTCCGCGAACAGGGAGGCGTCTTGGTCGAAAAGTTCGCCAAGGCCGCCCTTTTTCCAGTCGATCCTTTCGATTTCGGCCGGATGTCTGCCCGATACGTCCCATCCTTCGGGAAGACCCATGTAGGCGGGCGGCTTGATCTCGCCCTTTTCCTGCGGGTGCATCATGGTGATCACATCGAGGATGAACTTGCGTGGGTCCGACTTGTGGGGCCGGAAATATAACATCGAGACCCCCTCGGGGTGCATCCCCATCTGGATGTTGGGAAAGATGTCGTAATTCCAGTCATCGGTCAGCTGGTTGTCGGTGAAGCCGGAATAATCGATGCCCAGCCGCTCGGCGCGCTTGCGCTTCGCGGCCTGGATGGCCGGACGCACTTCCTCCATGCTGCCGTTGAAACTGTCGGGATCGAGGCCGACCTCCTCCATCAGCATCCTGAGCCCCGGGTTGAGGCTAGGCGCATCCTCGCCCGATGGCGTGCGGGGCGACTGGTAAGCGAACTTCGTCGTCATCCGGCTCATTCCGTTGGGGAAGAGGTCGATCTGTGCGTGGTAGTCGTTGAAGATTGGCAGGATCTGCGGATGGATCGAATGAACATGATAGGCCTCGTTGAAGCCGTCGACACCGATCTTCCAGTTCGATTCCCATACTGCCTGCACCCGTCGCATGATCCGCATGTCGGCAAGGCGATAGGGTTTTGCATGTTCGACAAGCGGGCCGAGGTGTTCGCGCAGCGGAGGTGCGCCCTTGTCCATGTTGATGAAGACGAAACCTTCCCACGTCTCGCAACGCGCTTGTCGCAAATCGGCGTTGCGACACAACGCTTCCTCGCGGAAAGTTTCGCGGTCCTTGATCTCGATATTTTCGCCCGAAAGGGCAAAGCGCCAGTTGTGGAAACGGCAGGCAAAGCCCGCGGGGCGCGCGCCGTCCTCGTCGGTGACCAGGCGGTTCCCGCGATGCGGACAGACGTTGTAGAAAGCGCGGATGCGCATGTCGTCGCCCCGCGTAATAATAAAGCTTTCGCGGGCGATTTCGAACGTGACATAGTCGCCGGGCTCGGGAATGTCTTCTTCGCGGCAGGCCCAGTTCCAGACCCGGTTCCAGAGCCTCGTCCGCTCCAGCTCAGCCCATTCCTCGGCATAATAGCGTTCCGGAGAGATCGGGCCGCAGCCGTTGTCGACGTTGTCGACCTTCGCGCCGTGCTCGCCCTCTTTCAGCGCAGGGTCAATCACGCAATCGCGCTGGTACTGGTCGAGTGTCAATTCGGTCATGGCTGTCCTTTCCAAGATGCCTTTGCCCCGTTCTGTGACCCCGGTTCTGTGTTTCTGGCGACGCGTCCTGATGCAAGCGAAAGCATCGTTGCAGCGCCTGGATCATTAAAGGGGCGCCGCAGCCGCTGCAGGCTGCGGCGCCCCTTCAGCCCTGTCGCCTCAGAGGAGGTCGCCGAAGCTGAAGCCGACTTCCACGCCGAAGTAGCGCGGCGGGCCGTACTGGGCGTTCTGCCACAGGCCGCCCACGTTCTGGATCGCGACCTTGTAACGCTTGTCGGTCAGGTTCTGGCCGATCAGGCGGACATAGTACTTGTCGTCCGCCTCGCTCAGCGTGATCGAACCGTTCACCAGCGTCCGGGCATTGAGGTAGGTATTGCCCTGCGGGTCGGTGATCGCCTGCGTGTTCAGGTTTCGGCTGACATAGGCAACCGAGCCGTTGAGGGCGAGGTTGAAGTCCGACGACACGGCGGTTTCATAAGTGCCGTTGACAGTCCACTGCCACTTCGGCGCACGGTCGAGCGGGGCGGTGGAGAGGTCGTAACCGGCCCCTGTCGTGTCGTATTCCTTGTACTTGCCATCCTGGTAGCCAAGCACGCCGCGAAGGGTAAAGCCTTCGAACGGATTGGCCGAGGTTTCAAGCTCGATACCCTTCACTTCGGCGGCTGCGGCGTTGACGAACAGGGTAACCTGGTTCGGCTGGCCGTTGACTACGATCGGCACGTTGAGCTGCTTTTGCAGGTCCTTGTACTTCACGTAGAAGCCGGTGAGGTTGAAGCGCAGGCGGTTGTCGAAGAACTCGGACTTGATGCCCGCTTCGAAGCTGTCTGCGGTTTCGGGATCGGTCGGTGCCGCGGCCTCGGCGAAGGCGTCGAGATCGTCGCCGAAGGCGTTGAAGTTACCAGCCTGGTCGTTGAAGCCGCCGCCCTTGAAGCCGCGCGAATACGTACCGTACACGTAGACGTCCGGGTTGATCTCGTAGCTGATGCTGCCGCGCCAGGTCGGCTCCTTCCAGCTGCCGTCCACGCGAATGACGTTTGCCGGATAGTCGAAGACATTGGCGTCGAGCGGGGTGCGGATCTGGTCGACGATCGACAGGTCGAAACCGCCGTTCAGCGCAGCATAGAAAGCCTGCTGGCGGCCGTACCAGGTCTTGTCTTCCCACGTATAGCGACCGCCGAGGGTGATCGAGAGACGATCGGTCGCCTGCAGCGTGCCTTCGAAGAAGACCGCCTTCGATTCCGCCTTCTGCGCGTTGCAGAGCGTGTAGACCGTGTCGTTCCAGTTGCCGAAAGGCAGCGGACCGCTGGTCAGGTCGAGGAAGCCGAGCAGCTGCGGGACGCAGAAGCTGGTCTTGTCCTTCTGGTAGAAACCGCCGGTCACGAAGTCGAACGGACCGCCAAGGTCGCTGGCGAAGCGCAGTTCCTGCTGCCAAGTCTTGCGATCGTCGTCGCGGCTTGCGTCGAAGAACGAAAGGTACGTGCCGTCAGGCGCGACCGCGGTGGCGCCGGCGTATGAGTTGGGAATACGCGAACGCTGGAAGCGATAGCCCGACACGGACGTGAACGTGCCGAAATCGGGGCTGAATTCGAGGTTCGCGTAGATGCCGTCGACATAGATGCGCTGACCCTTGCCGAGGTTCAGGCCGCCTGCGTTGCGGCCCGTATAGGCCGCGTTGTCGAGCGGATCGCTGCTGTTCGGGTTCGGGCGGATCGTGCCGAGGATATCGGTGAGGAACGGAACATCACCGGTATACTCGTCATTGACGTTGACCGAGGGGACGACGTCCGAATCGTCACGGAAATATTCGTACTGCACCAGCGCCGAGAACTGGTCGCTGGGCTCGACGAGCAGCTTGGCACGCGCCGAGATGACGCTCTGCCCGCCAAGCTTCTCGCCGCCGAGGCAGCCGGAAACGCCTTGAAACTTGCTGTCCACGAAACCGGTCACCGGGCCATAACAGGCGCCGTTCCTGTAGTAGCCGTCGTTCGATTCGTAGCCCGCGACAAGGCGCAGGGCCGCCACGTCGCCGATCGGCACATTGGCCGCGCCCTTGGCGTTGATCGTGTTCCAGCTGCCGACTTCGAATTGTCCGTCGATGCCGACATACCCCAGTTCCGGGCGCTTGGTGCGGATGGTGACCGCGCCGCCGGTGGTGTTCTTGCCGAACAGGGTGCCTTGCGGTCCGCGCAGCACTTCGACCTGTTCCACGTCGAACGTGTCGAGAAGCTGGGTCTGGACCGACGGCATCACGAAGTCGTCGACAAGGACGGCAACCGGCGGTTCGTAATAGATGATGATCGACGTCTGGCCGACGCCGCGCATGGCGAACGATGCCGCGTTGAAGTTAGCGATCGTCGCTGCGGAGAAGTTCGGGACGAAAGCGGCCAGATCGCCCACGTCGCGCGGGTTGGATTGCTGGATCAGCTTGGAATCGACCGCCGAGACCGCGACCGGGGTAGTCTGCAAGTCGGTTGCGCGGCGGGTTGCGGTAACGATGATTTCGCCAAGGCCGCTCGAAGTTGACGAAGGACTTTCGTCGACAGGGCCAGCCGGTACTGTTTCTGGCCCGTCAAGATTGTCCGCATCTTGCGCATAGGCCGGCATTGCGACGCTTGCGGCCAATGCAATGGCGCACGTCGTACGATAGAGATTACTCGCTTTCATCCCCTGCTCCTCTCCTTGGTTCCCGCCATCTTGCGGGTAACGCCGGGGAGGATAGAAGCACGTTGCCAGCTTCCAATCAATCATGAATGTTTTTTTCTTGTGAAATTTTTTCAGGCGATGCCAAAGAGCAACTCGTCGCAGTTACGAACATGCATGATTGTTTTTTTATTTTGGTCCGGTATCGTCCTTCGTAATGATCCCGCACGAACGGGACGCCGTGATGGAGAAGAGGATGACCGAAAGCGCCACAGCACCTGCGCCCGCAATATCCGACGCCGAGATCGAGGACCTGCTTGCCCGCAGGGACATCTATTCGGTGCTTACCCGCTATTGCCGCGCGCTGGACCGCGCAGACGTCGAATTGATGAAAAGCGTCTACTGGCCCGACGGGTCGGATTCGCACGGGGTGTTCGACGGCAATGCGGTCGAGTTTTCCGAATTCATCGTGCGCGAGATCCAGGAATGGTTCGAAGTCACGATGCACGGTATCATGAACGTGCACATGGAGGTGGAAGGCGACCGAGCCGCGACCGAGACCTATCTTTTCGCCTATCACAAGGTGCGCGAGGAGAAGGCCGAGGAAATCTTCGGCTCGCGCTACATGGAGCGTTTTGCCGGCAAGGGGTTGGACCCTGCGCACCACCACTTCTTTTTCGGCGGACGCTATCTCGACAAGTTTGAGCGGCGGGAAGGCGAATGGCGCATCTTCCGCCGTGAAGTCGTGATGGACTGGAACGAGAACCGCCCGTCCAACGAAATCCTTGACCAGGGCATGTTCGCAACGCTGCGCCCGCTGGGCGAGCGCGGGCCGGGAGATCCGGTCTGGGGCAACCGGCCATGACTGCCAATACCCTGTCGCCACGCGACCGCTTGGCCGAACTGGTCGCGGTGCGTGATGTCGGCGATGTCCTGACGCGATATTGCCGCGCGCTCGACCGTGCAGACCTCGCCATGATGGAAACCGTCTATTGGCCGGACGGAGAGGACATCCACGGCATCTACTCGGGGCGGGCGAGCGAGTTCGTGCCTTTCATCATTTCCGAGATTACCAAGTATTTCACGATGGGCACGCATTGCTTGCTCAACGTCGATATCGAGATCGACGGCGATCATGCGGCAAGCGAAAGCTACCTCTATTCCGCCTGCCGGGTTCGTAACGGGATGGCCGAGGAAATGCTCGGCTCCAGCTATTTCGGACAACTGGCGGGCAGCGGCCTTGATGCCGGTCATGAAATGTTCGTGATGGCAGGCCGTTATCTCGACCGGTTCGAGAAGCGCGACGGCGAATGGCGCATCATGCGCCGCATGGTCGTCAGCGACTGGAACGCCAGCCACCCGTCGAACCAGATCCTGGAACAGGGCATGCACCAGACCCTTCGCCCCATCGGCGAATGGGGGAAGGGCGATCCGGTCTATGCCAACTCGCGCTATATTGAAGGAGCACATGGATGAGCGATATCGAGAAACGCCTCGCGCGGTTGGAGGCGGAATCGGAAATTCGCCAGCTGATCGCGCACTACTGTTTCGACATCGACGACCGGAACATCGAGGCGGTGCGCGACCTGTTCACCGAAGACGGCGTGATCCAGTCCGCCGACGGAGTGATGCACGCACAGGGCCCCGATGCGATCATCGACCAGTATCACGGCCGCTTCGACGTGCTGGGCCCCGGCCATCACTTCATGCACGACGTCCAGATCGACTTCGTCAGCGAGACCGAGGCCACGGGCCGCGTTTCCGGCCATGCCGAACTCAAACGCAAGGGCATGATGATGGTCACCGCCATCCGTTATGCCGACAAGTACCGGAAGACCGACCACGGCTGGAGGTTTGCCGAACGCACGATCCAGTTCCTCTATTACGTGCCGGTGTCCGAATACCCCGACATCCTTCTGCGCGAGGATCGCAACATGGCTTATGACACGCCCGGACCTGCCGACTTTCCCGAAAAGCTGGAAAGCTGGCAGACCTATCACGAGAACAGAAGACACGGCTGAGGAGAGCCTGGTAAATGGCATATTCTTTCCTGTCCCGCTTTAAGGTGCGGGACGACAAGCAGGACGAGTTCATCGACCTTGCCCGCAAGATGGAAAAGCAGGCACCGGATGAACCGGGCACGCTGCACTTCCAGTTCTTCCGGCTGGGCGATCCGGGCATGTTCGCGGTGCTGGAAAGCTTCGTCGACGAAGCGGCGGACAAGGCGCACATGGAATACCCGCAGAACAAGCCCCTGATCGACGGCATGATCGCATGCATGGACGGCAGTTACGAACGCGAACTGCTGTTCGACCTGGGCCGTCATCCGGAGGGCTGAGCATGTCTGCAAAAAGCTTTATCGCCGTCCTGAAGACGAAGCCCGAAAAGCGCGAGGAGATGATCGCGCTTCAGGCCGAACTGAAGGGTCTCGTCTTCCAGCACGAGCCCGATGCGCAGGTCTATGAGCTCCTGCAATCGGACGACGACCCCGATACATTCAATGTCGTCGCCACGTTCAAGGACGACGCCGCCTTCGAAAAGCACATGGCCATCGACTTCCACGACCGGCTGGTTCCGCCGATTCTGGACTGCCTGGCGGAAGACATGCAGCTGAGCTTCTTCCGCTCGCTCGGCTAACCGATCAGGCTGCGCTCGCCTCCCACTCGGGGGCGAGCACTGCCATCGTAAAGGAATCGATCCACTCGCCATCCCAGTAAAGGGCATCGCGACGGGTGCCTTCCAGCTTGTAGCCGACCTTTTCGTAGGACCGGATCGCGCGCGGATTGAAGGCATAGACGCCAAGCTCGATGCGGTGCAGGCCGACTTCCTCGATCCCGAACTTCGTCAAAAGGCGCATCGCTTCGGTGCCAAGGCCTGTATTGCGCGATGCAGGCTCCCAAATGACGATGCGGATGCTGGCGGACTGGTTGTCCCAGTCGATCTCGTTCAAGACAACTTCGCCGACCATCTTTCCATTGATTTCGATGGCGTAGTCCCAGCGATCTTCGGCTGCGGCCACCATCGCGCAATGTTTTTCCACGCGCTTGGCGGTGAAAATCTCGTGCGTGCCGGTCAGGCGATTCGATTCTTCGTCCTCCAACCCTGCGAACATGACGTCCGCATCGTCGGCTGTGACGGGTCTTAAAGTGATCCTCTCTCCGTGAAGGACCGGTTTTCCCGGGTTTCTCATTTCCACTCCTTTTCACGGTACCACTGCGTAATGACGTATTTGGTTCCCTTGCGGACCTTCATCCCGTGATGGAGCGTGGCTGGATTGGGGCGACCGTCGGGTCGCATGTTGTTCCAGCACACCAGTCGGCCGGCGTCGGGCTGGAACGTCTTGTTCACTGCCTTGAACCGCGTCGCGCCGCCGGCTTCGGGTTCGTTAAGATAAACCATGAAGGTCCAGGTACGCTGTCCGGCGACCGCGCAGTACTTTTCAAAGTCCGCACCCGACGGCTCGAAATAGTCGGTATGGTTCTTGAACTCCTGCCCCACGGCGTAGCGCTGTCCCTGCGAGGGTTCGGCATAGGCAAGGTCGATGCCGGAAACTTGCGTGAACAGGTCGCGCAGGCGGTGCACGACGTCGGCTGCGGGCGGCAGGTCGCATGTCTCGCTGGTCCGGAAATAGTCGTCGCCGTTCGGGTCCGCGATGGTCGAGGGGCGGCGGTTCGCATCGATCAGGTCCATCAATTCGGCGCGCATGTCCTCGGGCACGAAGTCGCGCACGGTGAACAGCTCCACTTTGGGAGATGGGACGCGTTGCATCCCGGGCCAGGTGCTGACGTGGGCGGTGACCGGTTGACCGAAATCCTGCATGGCCCAGCCTCTAGAATATGGCCGCCCGCGCGCCAAGCTTGCAGGCGCATCGCGGCTGGCGCATAGGCTTGGTCCGTCATGACGCGCCGCCAAACCGTTCCTGCAAGCCGCCCGAAACCCAACGGTTTCTCGCTGGTCGAGCTCATGGTCGTGCTTTTCGTCATCGCGCTGATGGCAGGGGCCGCCGTTCTCGCCATGCCCAGCGGCGCAGGCGACTTGCGGCGCGAGGCGGAAAAGTTCGCCGCCCGCACCATTGCCGCGCGTAACGAGGCGATCTCGACGTCCGCATCGGTTTCTGCCGTCGTCGGCCCGGCAGGCTATTATTTCGAACGCCGCGTCGACGGGCGCTGGACCCCGCTCGACGGCAAGTCGCTGACCGCGACCGACTGGGACAAGGACACGCGGGCCGCCATCGCGGGGCAGGGCGACAACGCGCCGGCCAATCGCCGCGTGATCTTCGACCCGCTCGGCCTTGCGAGCGAGGACTTGCGCGTCACGCTGTCACATGACGGCAACGCGATGGTCGTAATCGTGCGCCGAAACGGCGAGGTCGCCGTTTCCGGAACATGAGCATGAAACGGCGCGCAAACGGCTTCACCCTGATCGAGCTGCTCGTCGCGCTGGCGATCTTCGCGATTGCGGGTCTGACCCTGATGCGGATGGAAGGCGCCTCGATCGCGCGGACGGCCGACCTTGAACAGCGGCTGCTACGCGAAGTCACCGCGCAGAACCTTGCCGCCGAATGGCTGACCGACCCGATGCCGCCCGCGCTGGGCAACAAGGACGGCGTGATCGAGAACGCGGGCCGCCAGTTCCAGTGGTCGCGCATGGTCGAGGCGCCGCCCGAGTTTCCCGGCACGATCCGTATCGTCCTGTCCTTGCGCGAAGTTACGCCGGGCCGGGAATCGAGCGCGGTGACCTACGAATTCCTGCGGGTCGCCCCGTCGTGAAGCGCAACGGCTTCACACTGGTCGAGATGCTCGTCGCGCTCGTCGTTTTCGCGGTGATCGCGGGCGGCGCGCTCGCCATGCTGCGCTTTTCGGTCGATGCCGAGATTTCGGGCCGCAACGCCACCGAGCGCATCGCCGATCAGCGCCGCTTCCTCGCGGTCTGGACCGCCGACCTCGCACAAGCCGCCGCCCGCCCCGCACGCGATGAAGGCGGCGCGATCGTGCCCGCGATTGAGCAAGGGCGCAGCGGCGCATTGCTCGATCTGACGCGCAGCGGCTGGGACAATCCGGCAGGTGAACCGCGCCCCTCGATCCAGCGGGTCAGCTGGCGCGTCGAGGGCGACCGGCTCGTCCGCGTCGGCCTGCCGTTCCCTGACGGCGCGCAGCCGCCTGAAGCCTCACCGATGGCCCGCGTATCGGGCGTGCCGCGCCTGAGGTTCCGCGCGCCGCAGGGCAACTGGCTCGACAGGTGGGAGCCGGAAAGCGCGACCGACCTGCCGACAGCGGTCGAACTGCTCCTGCCGCAACAGGACGGCACGACCTTGCGCGTCGTCGCGCTTGTGGGGGCGAATTACCAGTGAGGCGGGGACTGAACCGCTGGATGCGCGCGAAGGAGCGTGGGGCGGCGCTTTTGTCGGTCCTGCTGCTCGTCGCGGTCATGGCAGTGATTGCGGCGGTCATGCTCGAACGGCTGAACCTTGCCACCCGGCTTGCCGTCAATTCGCAGGCGATGGCGCAGGCGCGGCTCTATGCCTTCAGCGCGGAATCGATCGTCGCCTCGCGGCTTGGCCAGCTGGTCGCGATTGATCGCAGCCGCACGATCGATCCGGGCGGAATGCTCGACCGCGAAACGCCGCTGCCGTTGGCACGCGGCATGGTGACGGTGCGGGTGCGCGATGCGGGCAACTGTTTCAACGTGAACTCGCTGGTCTCGGGAGAGGGGGAGCGCACGCGTCTCAATCTCACCGCGCTCGAACAGTTTCGCCGATTGATGGACAGCCTCGAAGTCCCGCCCGATGCCGCCGTGGTCATATCCGATTCGGTCGCCGACTGGATCGACGCGGACCAGGACCCGCAAGTGAACGGGGCCGAAGACGCCTATTATCAGCAGCTTGCAGTCCCCTATCGTACCGCGGGCCGCCGCATCGTGGACTTGTCCGAATTGCGCGCGATGCGCGGAATGGAAGAGCCTATTTACCAGCGGCTACGCCCGTGGCTTTGCGCCTTGCCGGGGGGCGAGGGGGCGAAGATCAACCTCAATACCCTGCGCCCGGATCAGGCCCGCCTCGTCGCTGCGCTTACGCCCGGAACGCTTGGCGTGGAACAGGTTCGCGCGCTTCTCGACCAGCGGCCCGCCACTGGATGGGCCACGGTGAACCAGGCGGTCGGACCGCTCGCCAACGCGGGCGCGCCGTTCGGTCCGGTGCAGCTTCGCCAGCTTGCCGTGACCTCGCGCTGGTTCGAGGCGCGATTCGTCGTCCGCGTCGATTCGATAGTGCTCGAAGAACGCGCGATTATCGACGCGGGGCTCGAACCGTCGCGTGTCGTTGCGCGCAGCTGGGGCGAGGCAAATTAGGCGCGCGTAATTTTATTGCGTTTCACGTTCGATCATACGTTTTTTGCTTCCCTTCTCGAACCGCTTGTGCAACAGGCGCAGCCCGCCGCCGATAGCGCTTGACGCAGACGTGCAGCAGTGAAAACAGGCCTCTTCCGCTCGCCGTCCGGCGGGCGTTCGAAAGGCTCGTGGCGACCGTAGCTCAGTTGGTTAGAGCGCCGGTTTGTGGTACCGGAGGTCGGGGGTTCGAGACCCCTCGGTCGCCCCAGTCTTCACTGCCGGAACGGAGGTGAAATCCACATCATCCGTTCCCGTACGAAAAGGCGGCGAACTCTCGCATGTGGAATAACCCGGCGTTCGACGATCACGAAAAGATCACCCTTGTCCATGACCGCAAGAGCGGGCTTCGCGCCATAATCGCGACCCACTCGACCCACCTCGGCCCCTCGGCCGGTGGCACCCGGTTCTGGCACTATGCCAACAGCGAAGCAGCCCTGACCGACGCGCTGCGCCTGTCGCAGGGCATGAGTTACAAGAACGCGCTGGCCGGGCTTCCCATGGGCGGCGGCAAGGCCGTGATCCTCGCCGATGCCGATCGCACCAAGACCGACGACATGATGTTCGCTTTCGGCGATGCCATCGAACAGCTTGGCGGTCAGTACGTGACGGCAGAAGACGTCGGCATTACCGAGGCCGACATGGCGCTGGTCAACCGCCGCACCAATTTCGTGACAGGCCTTCCGGCCAAGGGTGATGAGCCGACCGTCGGTTCGGACCCCGGCCCGTTCACGTCGCACGGCATCTTCCTGGGCGTAAAGCAGGCCGTGAAGCACAAGCTGGGCAAGGACACCGTCGCGGGTGTCCACGTCGCGCTTCAGGGCGTTGGCAGCGTGGGTTCGGGTCTTGCCCGCCACCTCGCCGACGAAGGTGCAAAGCTGACGCTGGCGGACGTGAACGTCGACCGCGCGGCACAGCTCGCCGCAGAACTCGGCGGCACCAGCGTTGCCGCGGACGAGATCATGACCGTCCCTTGCGACGTGTTCAGCCCGAATGCGCTGGGCGCCATACTGACGCCGGAAAGCATCGCGGCGCTCGACTGCCCGATCGTTGCCGGCGGCGCGAACAACCAGCTTGCCACCGCCAACGAAGGCGACCTGCTGGCCAAGCGCGGCATCCTTTTTGCGCCCGACTACGTCATCAACGCAGGCGGCATCATCTCGGTCGCGGTCGAATACCTGTCGCGTGACGGGGCGGTGCCCGCGACGTTCGACGAAGTGAATGCTCGCATCGCGCAGATTCCGGGCCGCCTCGAACAGATCTGGCAGGAAAGCGACGCCACCGGCATTGCTTCCAACCGGGTCGCGGACGCGATGGCGCGCAAGGCGATCGGACGCTGATCTCGCGCATTTTGCGACGAAATCTCGTCCATTAGGACAAGTGCGGCGACTCTTGCTCTTGAAGCAAGCCGCCGCCGCTGCCAAAGCGGTCGGCGAAAGCCAATAACTATGCACGGTTTCGCCAATCCCGCCCGTTTCCTGCGCCTAGCACGCTGGATGACCCCGCTTCTGCTGGTGTCCGGGCTCGTGCTCGTCTCGGGCGCGCTTGCCTGGGGGCTTTTCTACGCACCGGCAGACCGGCTGATGGGCGAGACGGTGCGCATCCTCTATATCCACGTGCCCAGCGCATGGCTCGGCATGGGCGGCTGGACGACGATCGCGATCGCCTCGCTGGTCGAACTCGTCTGGCGGCACCCGCTGGCGACCATCGCGGCCCGCGCCGCCGCCGTTCCGGGGGCTGTCTTTACCTTTATCTGTCTAGCCACCGGCTCCATCTGGGGCCGCCCGACTTGGGGCACCTGGTGGGTCTGGGACGGACGGCTGACCTCGATGCTTGTCCTGCTGTTCCTCTATTTCGCCTACCTCGCGCTGGCCAATGCGGCGCAGAAGGACGGCATCGGCGCGGGGAGCCGCGTGACCGCGATTTTCGGCCTTGTCGGTGCGATCAACGTGCCGATCATCAATCGCTCGGTCATCTGGTGGAATTCGCTTCACCAACCGGCGAGCATCACGATGGGCAAGTCGGCGATCGATCCTGCCTTCCTGTGGCCACTGCTGATCTGCGCGCTGGGCTTCTCGCTGCTGTTTGGCGGTGTCGTGCTGGCCCGGATGCGCGCAATCCTTGCAAATTTCCAGGCAGAGGCACGCCTTCGCCGCCGAGCCATGGCGAGCGAGGCCATGGCATCGGTCGAAGGAGCCACGGTATGAACGAGGGTCTTGACCACTGGCCCTTCGTAATCGCGGCCTATGCAATCGGCATCGGCGGCATGCTGGCGATGGTAGTGTGGAGTTGGCTCTCCATGCGCCGCGCCGAAGCCCGCAGGGACGCAGCCAAGGGACGCAAATGAGCACAGCCTTGAAGCCAAAACACCAGCGCCTCGTGCTGGTCATCCTCGCGCTTGTCGTGCTGATCGGTGCCGCGCTGCTCGCGATCTGGGGCCTGCGCGGTCAGGCGAGCTATTTCTACGTGCCGAGCGATATCGCATCCGATCCGCCCGAACCGGGCCGCGCGGTGCGCCTTGGCGGCATGGTGCAGGAAGGCTCGATCCAGACGCTGGCCGACGGGGTGACCGTCAGTTTCGTCGTCGGCGACGGAGAGGCGACCGTGCCCGTGCGCTATACCGGCATCACGCCCGATCTTTTCGTCGAAGGCTCGGGCGTCGTTGCCGACGGCCGCCTTGCCGCCGACGGGACTTTCGTGGCCGACAGCCTTCTGGCCAAGCATGACGAGAACTATATGCCGCGCGAACTTGAAGACATGAGCGAGGCTCAGGCCAAGGCCGTCGTCGCGGAAACGACCGCGAAATGATCGCCGAGACCGGCCTCGCGCTCCTGTGGTTCGCCGCAGCGCTGGCGCTGCTCCAGCTGTTCGCCAGCGTCATGACGCTCGTCGGCGGGCAGAGCGAGGCGGAAATGGGCGGCGTCGTTCGCCCCGCCGCGATCATGCAGGGCCCGCTGGTCGCGCTCTCGTTCCTGATGTTGATGTGGCTATTCATCCGCACCGATCTTTCAGTACTGCTGGTGGCCAGCAACTCGCACAGCGCCAAGCCCTTCATCTTCAAGCTGGCGGGCACATGGGGCAATCATGAAGGCTCGATGCTGCTGTGGGTCACGGTCATGGCGCTGTCGGGCTCGTTCGTGGCGCTGGTCGAACGCCGGCTGCCCGAACGCACGATGATCGCGACGCTGGCGGCGCAGGCTTTCGTGTCCCTCGGCTTCTATGCTTTCCTGCTGTTCTCCTCCAACCCGTTCGAGCGTCTGCCGACCCCGGTGCCCGAAGGTAACGGCCTCAATCCGCTGCTGCAGGACATCGGTCTCGCGTTCCATCCGCCCACGCTCTATATCGGCTATGTCGGGCTTTCGGTCGCTTTCTCCTTCGCGGTCGGCGCGCTGCTGACCCGCGAGGTCGGCCCCGCCTTCGCCCGCGCGATGCGGCCCTGGGTGCTGGGCAGCTGGATATTCCTTACCATCGGCATCACCGCGGGTTCGTACTGGGCCTATTACGAACTGGGCTGGGGTGGCTGGTGGTTCTGGGACCCGGTCGAGAACGCCTCGCTCATGCCTTGGCTGGCCGCGACCGCGCTGCTGCATTCGGCCTCGGTGCTCGCCTCGCGCGATGCGCTGCGGACATGGACGATCATGCTGGGCGTGATCGCATTCTCGATGTCGATGGTCGGCACCTTCCTCGTGCGTTCGGGCATCCTCACCTCGGTCCACGCCTTCGCGGTCGATCCTGAACGCGGCAGCTTCATCCTTGCCCTGCTGGCGATCTATATCGGCGGGGCGCTGGCCCTATTCGGTGCGCGCGCCAGCACGGTGAACGAGGGCAAGCAGTTCAGCCTCGTCAGCCGGGAGGCGGGATTGGTCGTCAACAACGTCGCGCTCTCCGCGATTCTCGGCATCGTCCTGCTCGGCACGCTCTACCCGCTGCTGACCGAAGCGTTCGACACCAAGGTTTCTGTCGGCCCGCCCTACTTCAATCCGGTAGGTGCTTTCTTTGCGATCCCGATGATCGTGGTGATGGCGGTCGGCCCGCTGCTGCGCTGGCGGCGTGACAGCTTTGACCGCATTGCCAAGGCGCTGATCCTGCCTGCCGTATTGACAGCGGCCGTCATCGTCGGCGCGGTCGTGCTGGCACCGGGTATCCGGGTTCTGCCGCTGCTGGGTCTTGCGCTATCCATCGGGCTCGGCATCGCCAGCCTCCTGCCGCTGCTGGGCCGCAACCTGCTGCGCACGCCGCTGGCGACATGGGGCATGGTCGTGGGCCATTTCGGCCTTGCCGTCGCGCTGTTCGGCATGGCGAGCGAGAGCGCATTCTCGACGGAGAAACTGGTCGCGGCAGACATTGGCGATACCGTCGAGGTCGGTCCGTGGACGATCGAACTGGCGGGGATCGAACCGGTCGCAGGGCCGAACTGGACTGCGATCGAGGCGAACATGATCGCGCGTTATGAAGGCGGCGATCCGGTCAGCCTCCACCCGCAGTCGCGCAACTTCACGCAGCCGCCGATGACGACCAGCGAATCGGCGCTTTCCACGCGCTGGAACGGTCAGCTTTACGCCGTCGTCGGCGAAGAAGGCCTCGACGGGCGCTGGCAGCTTCGGCTGTGGTGGAAACCGTTCGTTCCGCTGATCTGGATCGGCGGGCTGATCGTCGCGCTCGGCGGCGCACTGGCGCTGATCGGACGCTTGCTGGGCGACATGCGCAAGGCGCACCAGGTTCGCCGCATTGCCGAAAGGCGTGAGGAACGCCCGATGGGCGGCGCGATGCCGGAGCCTGCCGAGTGAGCGCGCCCGACAAGAAGCCCGGCAAGCGTTGGGCGATCTGGCTGCCGCTGGTGTTGTTCGGCGGGTTCTTCGTGCTTGTGATGAACGGGTTGGTGCGCCCCGCCGACCGCGACATCGAAAGTGCGATGGTCGGCAAGACGCTGCCCGAATTCACACTGGCCGCAGGCTCACAGGAACGACCCGGCCTTGCCACCGACGACTTCCGCAAGGGCGATGTGCGCTTGCTCAACATCTTTGCCAGCTGGTGCGTCCCTTGTGCAGCAGAAGCGCCGCAGCTCGACCAGATTGCCCGTGCCGGCGTTCCGATCGACGGCGTTGCCATCCGCGACCGCGAGCAGGACATTGCCCGCTTTCTCGCGCGCTATGGCAATCCTTTCGCCACGATCGGAAAGGACGACATTAGCGAAGTCCAACTCGGCATCGGATCGTCCGGCGTGCCCGAGACTTTCGTGATCGATGGCACCGGCACGATCCGCTATCAGCATATCGGCCCGATCATGGAGCGTGACGTGCAGACGATCCTTGCCGAAGTTAAGAAAGCCGAGGCGCCGCTGTGAGCCGCATCCTCGCATGCCTCGCGCTTTTTGCCGCGATGCTCTCCGTGCCTGCGGCCGCGCAGGACCAGCTGCCGCCCGCGCCTTACGCCTACCGCCAGCTGGAAGACCCGGCGCAGGAGCAGAAGGCGCAGGACCTGATGGAAACGCTGCGCTGTCTCAAGTGCCAAAGCCAATCGATAGCCGATTCCGATGCCTCGATGGCGGGCGACATGCGCAACCAGGTGCGCCTGCGCATCAAGGCGGGGGAAGACCCCGAAGCGATCCGGGCATGGCTGGTCGAGCGTTATGGCGACTATGTCAGCTACAAACCTGAACTGACCGCGCTGACCTGGCCGCTTTTCGCAGCGCCACTGGTGCTGCTACTGCTGGCGCTCCTGCTGCTGCGCAAGCGGTTCACGCGGCGCTTGCCGGTAGGAGAGGAATGATGGGCTGGGCAATCGCCATCGGGCTTGCGGTCGTCACGTTCGTCGTTCTGCTTTTCGTCCTGAAACTGCCGCGCGGCGGACGCGAATTCGCCGCAGCCGCGCTGCTGATCGGCCTGTCGGGTTATGCGCTACAGGGCTCTCCGTCCGAAGCCGGTTCGCCGACTCCGCCGCGCGAGAGCGAGGAGATGGGGCAGGCCGCGCTGATCGAGGCGCGTCAGGCCATGGGCAACGAATTCGGCGAGGGGCGCAATCTTCTCATCACCGCCGATGCCCTTGCACGGCGCGGACAGTTCGCGACGGCGGCGGGCATCCTGAAAGGCGCGGTGCGCAAGACGCCGAATGATCCCGATCTCTGGCTGGCGCTGGGCAATGCGCTTGTCGGGCATTCGGGCGGGATTATCACGCCAGCCTCGCTCTATGCCTTCCAGCGCGCCGCCGACATCGCGCCAAATCACCCCGGCCCGCCGTTCTTCACCGGTCTCGCGCTGGCCCAGTCGGGCCAGTTCGAGGATGCCCGCGCGATTTGGCAGGAATTGATGGATCGCCCCGGCAACCCGGATGAAAGCTGGCGCGCCGATCTTGCCGCCCGCATCGAACGACTCGACACGATCATCGCCATGCAGTCGGGGCAGGGCGTGCCCGCCGCGACCGGCGAAATGCCGTCGGGACCGGTGCCGGTAGAGCAGGAAACGTCGGAATCCGTAGGGTCCGACGGTCCCGCTTCGTGACGGGTCGCGTCCTTTTCTTGCAGGTGCGAAAAAGCGCTGCTAATCGCCTGCCCCCGTTGGCCTGTCGGTTTCTATCCGTGGCCGCCACAAGGGACGACAACCGGGCATGAGCCACTCCGCATCCGGAGAAGACGGACGCCTCAGCGCCAAGACGAAGCTTGCCGTCGGCGCGATCGGCATCGTCTTCGGCGACATCGGCACCAGCCCGCTCTATGCGTTTCGCGAGACGTTCGTCGGCCCGCACCCGCTGACGCTGGACCGGCTGCACGTGCTGGGCGTCGTTAGCCTGATCTTCTGGTCGATGACGCTGGTCGTCGCGATCCAGTATGTCACTATTCTCATGCGCGCCGACAACAAGGGGCAGGGCGGTAGTCTTGCGCTCGTCGCGTTGATTTCGAGCCATATCGGGCGATCCCGATACGGCTGGATGGCCGTTCTGCTGGGCGTTTTCGCGACGTCGTTGTTCTACGGCGATTCCATGATCACGCCGGCCATTTCGGTCTTGTCCGCGGTGGAGGGCCTGACCGTGGTGGAGGCAGGTCTGAAACCGCTCGTCATACCGATCGCCATCGTGCTGCTCGTTCTGCTGTTCTTTCTGCAGAAGCGCGGAACGGCGAAAGTGGGCGCGATGTTCGGGCCTGTCATGATCGTCTATTTCACGACGATCGCGACGCTGGGCATCATCCAGATCGTCGTTCACCCCGAAATCCTCTACGCGCTCAACCCGTGGTACGCGGTGCAGTTCTTCCTCGTCGACAAGACGCTGGCGTTCCTTGCGCTGGGTTCAGTCGTCCTTGCCGTGACGGGTTCCGAAGCGCTCTATTCCGACATGGGCCATTTCGGGCGCGGCCCGATGCGGCTGTCGTGGTTCGCCTTCGTCATGCCGTGCTTGCTGCTCAACTATTTCGGGCAGGGCGCAATGGTCATCAGCCTGACCGGGGCAGAGGCCGCCGAAGCCATCCAGAACCCCTTCTTCATCATGGCGCCCGAAGTGCTGCGCCTGCCGCTCGTGATCCTGGCGACTTGCGCGACCTTCATTGCCAGCCAGGCCGTGATCTCGGGCGCGTTCTCGATCACCCATCAGGCGATGCAGCTGGGTTTCATTCCGCGCCTGTCGATCCGCCATACGAGTGAGAGCGAGGCGGGCCAGATCTACATTCCGGCGATCAACTGGGCCCTGCTGGTCGCGGTGCTGATCCTCGTGCTGACGTTCCAGAATTCGTCGAACCTTGCCAGCGCTTACGGCATCGCGGTGACGGGTGCGGTTACGATCGACACGCTGCTGATGGCGGTGCTGTTCGTGGGCGTGTGGAAGTGGCGCTGGTGGTATGCGGCGCCCGTGGTGGTGCTGTTCCTGATCGTGGACGGCGCCTACTTCGCGGCGAACATGACCAAGGTGGCCGACGGCGGCTGGTTCCCCCTGCTGGTGGGCGCAATCGTCTTCACCCTGCTGACGACCTGGGCCAAGGGCCGCAAGTTGATGCGCGAGCGCATGACCGAGGTTGCGCTTCCGATCGAGATCTTCGCCAAGAGCGCGGCCAATTCGGCCACGCGCGTGCCTGGCACGGCGATTTTCATGGCGTCGAGCACGGCGGGCGTTCCCTCCGCGTTGCTGCACAACATCAAGCACAACAAGGTCCTGCACGACCGCGTGGTGATCCTGACCGTGGACATTGCCGAGGAACCTTACGTCGATCAGGCCAAGCGGGTGAACATCACCGATCTTGGGGACGGGTTCTTCCGCATGGTACTGCGTTACGGATTCATGGAAGAGACCGATGTGCCGGCTGCATTGAAGCAGATCGACGATTGCGGTGGCATGTTCGACATGATGCAAACCAGCTTCTTCCTGTCGCGACAGACGCTGTTGCCCAGCGAAAAGCCCGCGATGATGCTGTGGCGCGAGAAGATCTTCAGCTGGATGCTGCGTAACGCGGCAACCGCAATGGAATTCTTCCGTCTGCCGACAAACCGCGTCGTCGAACTGGGCTCTCAGGTGAGGATCTGACCTGCCGGGAAGAGCGTCCTGATGGCTGAGCGCAGGCCAACGGTCTACGAAGTCGGCAAGGCCCACATGGTGGGCGGCATCGTCAGCGGCATCTTCATCGTCTGGGGCATCCCCATGCTGGCCGTTGCGGCGGGGCTTGAGGGGAGCGGCTGGCTCGACTGGATCGTCTTGCCGTTGCTTGTCGTGTGGGTGGTGATATTCGGCGTTCGCAGCCTGATGATCGTCTGCCCGAACTGCGGGAAATCGATCTTCCAGCGCGGCATCTGGAGCGTGTTCTGGCCAGCGAAAACCTGCACGCGATGCGGCATGGATCTCACCACCGCGAGAGTGAAGGACCGCGATGGTTAGGGCCCTTCTCGCGATAGCCGCCGCCTTGGCGCTGGCCGCCTGTTCCAGCGAGGCTAAGCGGCAGGAGGACGAATACACGGTCATGCGCCGCTCCAACGCGACGAGCGTGGAGCTTTGCGAAAAGGCGACCGCGATCGCCAAACTCTATGCCGAGGAAGGGAACGATCGGCAGTTCGAGCGGTGGGACCAGGTTGCCTATGTCCACTGCCTCGACGTGGAACTCGGCATCATGTGATCGCGCAGGCCGGGTCGCGGCGCGTATGGATCAGCCCAGCAGGAACCAGCCGATCAGGCCGCCAGCCTGCAAGACCGCGATGACCTGAAGCCAGGTAGAGAACGGTTCCTTGCGCGTCTTGTGGTGAAAGACCTTGCGGGCCAGCAGCGCGCCCGGCGATCCGCCGATCAGGGCAAGACCAAGCAGATGCCCTTCCGGCACGCGCCAGCCGCCGTTCATGGCGCGCGACTTGTCATGCCAGAACTGGCCGACGGTCCAGATGTTTACCGCCAGAAGATAGAGCGCGATCTTTGCGAACATGACGGTGCGTTTAGCCCCTAAATGGTGAATCAGACGTATGCCCGCCCGATTGCCGCGGGTGACAAAGGCGACAGGGTGTCACCCTGTGCAAATGCGCCGAAACCAAAGGGCCCGCGCGGCCTTGCAATGCCGCGAGGTAGGGTGACAGGTTGCCTTGGAAACGCAGAACCGACGATGGCAAAGAGCGGCCTGCATGATGGCGTGCCGCGGTGATGTAGGAAAATGGTTTGAGGCTATCTGCTCGGCAGCACCTGCCCGACATCGCTGCCGTCTTGCTCTTCAAGCTTGTACGCCAGGTCGTTATCCGCCGACGATTTCTCTTCTTCCCCCAACTCCAAATAGGCGTCGGAACGGGCACGCAGCGCCCAGTAGTCCTGCGGGTCGATCTCCAATAACCTGTCCAGCATCGTGACGGCCTGCGGAAATTCTTCTGCCTGCATGTGCAAGAATGCCCGGCCGCCCAGCATAATGGGATTGTCGGCGTCGAGTTTCTCGACTGCCGCGAAATCCTTTTCGGCAAGGTCTCTTTCGTTCATCGCCGCATAGGCGCCCCCTCGATTGGCGAGTGTCCATTCGTCATCGGGGTCGAGTTCATGGGCGCGCGTGAAATCTGCGATCGCCTCGTCGAGCCGCATACTTTCGAGATGCAGCAGTCCGCGCCGGAAATATCGTGAAAAATTGAACTTCCGGTTGGCCTCATAGGCCTCGACCTCGAGCGGCATGTTCGAATGGCCGTGTTCGAGGAGCTGCGGCACGTATTCGCGCGCATAGGCGCCGAAGCTGGCGCTGCGTTCGATCTGCATGACATGGACCAGTTCGTGCGCGAGGGCGGGGCGGTCCATGGTAAAGCCGTTGCGTATCCAGATCGTGTAGCCGAAGGCCTGCGCATTGTTGATTACGCCGGGGCCGATGAAGCCCATGCTTTCGCCAACTGCCCGCATTTCGGGGTCTTCCACCGGAAACGGCACCGCGTCGGCATAGACCAGCCGGACTTTTTCCGGATGGCGGATGCCGACCGCCTCTGCCAGCTCAAGCTGGTCGGCAGTGAGCGGTGTGCCGCGTTCCTGCCCCTCGGCTTCGATCGTTTCCGCCCAGGCGACGTATTTCGTAAGGAAGTCGGCGAGGGGATCGGCTTGTTCGGCAGAGGCGAATGCGCCGCCGCCCGTCATCAGCGCCGCGCCCGTCAATGCGCCTGCTGCGACCGCGCGAAGTCCGGCGGCACTCAGGAATTTCATCATTTCGCGCCCCCTCAAACCGGCGGATGTTCGGTCACGGCTTCTTCTTCCTCTTCCTTACCCAGCCCTTCGCGCAGCATCATCGGAAGCTGGGTGAAGGTGAACAGGAACGACAGCGGCAGGAAGACCCAGAGCTTGGCGGCAAGCCATGCATCGAAGCTGAGCATGGCGCGCAGGACTTCGTTCAGCAGGGCCAGCGCGATGAAGTAGAAGCCCCAGTTACGCGACAGCTTCATCCAGCCGCGATCCGACAACCCCTCGAACGCGGCGTCGAGCAGGTATTTGAGCAGCGCCTTGCCGCGCCACACGCCGACCAGCAGCGCCACGGCAAAGACGACGTAGATGATCGTCGGCTTCACCTGCACGAAGACCGGGTCCTGGAACAGGATGGTCAGCCCGCCGAAGAACACGATCAGCGCGGTAGACAGCATCAGCATGGGCGTCACGTGGCCCAGCTTCCACTTCGACACGGCCACCGCGACGACGGCGGCGGCGATGAAGGCGCCGGTGCCTTTGACGATTGCCAGAACCTCGCCCACCGCGTTGCCTTCTTCCGAAGGACTGAACCACTTGTAGACGAGGAAGAAAACGAGCAGTGGCCCGTAGTCGATCGCGATGTTGAGCCAGCCGCTTTTCGGCTTGGGCTTGGCGGCGGGCTTCGTTTCGGGCGTATCGTTCATCATGCCACTCCCGCGATGACGCGCGCGACAAGGTCGGGGTCGAAGGGGCGCAGGTCGTCGATCTTTTCGCCCACGCCGATGGCATGGATAGGGAGGCCGTACTGTTCCGCCGCCGCGACCAGCACGCCGCCGCGTGCCGTGCCGTCGAGCTTGGTCATGACAAGGCCGGTGACGCCCGCGACTTCCTTGAACACGTCGATCTGCTGCAGCGCGTTCTGCCCGTTCGTCGCGTCGAGCACGAGGACGACATCGTGCGGCGCTTCGGGGTTGAGACGCCCCAGGACTTTGCGGATCTTGGTCAGCTCGTCCATCAGTTCGCGCTTGTTCTGCAGGCGTCCGGCGGTGTCGACGATCAGCGCGTCGCTGCCCCTTTCGGTCGCGGCTTTCACCCCGTCGAACACGACGGAAGCCGGGTCGCCGCCTTCCGGCCCGGTGACGACCGGCACGCCCAGCCTGTCTGCCCAGACCTTCAATTGCCCGGTGGCGGCGGCGCGGAAAGTGTCGCCCGCGGCCAGCATGACGGAGTAGTCGTCTTCCTGGAACAGGTGCGCCAGCTTTGCGATCGTCGTCGTCTTGCCGCTGCCGTTGACGCCGATGACCAGCACGACGTGCGGGCGCGGGAAGGCGGTGACCTCAAGCGGCTTTGCCACGGGGCGTAGGATTTCGGCGATTTCCTCGGCCACGGCTTCGGAAATGGCGCGTTCGTCGGCACCCCGTTCGAAGCGACGCTCTGCCACGGCATCGCGGATACGCATCGCCGCGCGCGGGCCGAGGTCCGACATGATGAGCGCGTCTTCCAGTTCGTCCAGCTGGTCATCGGTCAGCTTCGTCGCGCCCCCGATGCCCGCAAGATTGCCGGACAAGCGTTCGCTCGTCTTGCGAAATCCTCCGAAAAGCCGGTCTGACCAGCTCTCGCTCATACTCTCTCTCCGATTAGCAGTCCGTCCTCGATGCGCGCGATGCGCATGGGGACGAGGTCGCCACCGTGCACGCCTTGGGGCAGGCGGACGGGCGCAAAATTGGGGGCGTGTCCGGTGCCGTCGTTCTCGCCCAGCACGTTCTGCGTGGTGCCGATAAGCGAGCCGAGCCAGTCGGCGCGGGACTTGGTGACGGCGGCGCGCAAGTCCGCGGCGCGGGCCTTGATCGTGGCGGCATCGACCTGCGGCATCCTTGCAGCGGGCGTGCCGGGGCGCGGGCTGAAGGGGAAGACGTGGCCGTGGACCACCGCGCATTCGCGGATCACCGAAAGGTTCGCCTGATGCATCGCCTCGTCCTCGGTCGGGAAACCGGCGATGAGGTCCGCTCCGATGGCGATTTCGGGGCGGCGGGCCTTGAGGCGGGTGACGAGGTCGATCGCGTCCTGCCGCGAATGGCGGCGCTTCATCCGTTTCAGGATCAGGTCGTGCCCGTGCTGAAGCGAGAGGTGTAGGTGCGGCATGACCCGCGCTTCACCTGCGAAAAGCTCTTCCAGCTCGCCGTCGATCTCCGCCCCGTCGATGGAGGACATCCGGATACGGTGAAGCTGCGGAAAGGCGCGCAGGACGTCCCCGACGAGCGCGCCCAGCTTCGGCGATCCCGGCAGGTCGTGGCCCCAGCTTGTCACGTCGACGCCGGTCAGCACGACTTCGCGGGTGCCCTGATCCAGATGCATCTCGATCTCGGACAGGACCTGTGGGATGGTGAGCGAGCGGCTCTCGCCCCGACCCTGCGGGATGACGCAGAAGGTGCAGGAATGGTCGCAGCCGTTCTGCACCGCGACGAAAGCGCGGGTGCGGGCGGTCGCCTCGGTGCTGGCGCCCTGATGGACCTTTACCGGCGGCAGGGCTGCGGCGTTGTGGCCCGCGTTCCAGCTTTGCGGGGCCAGCTTGTCGGTGTTCGGCACCAGCGCGTCGACTTCGGGCATGGCAGCAAACTGCTCGCGTTCGATGTCGGCGGCGCATCCGGTGACCAGCAGGCGCGCATCTGGGCGGCGACGGCGCAGGCGGCGGATGGCGCGGCGGGTCTGGCGCACGGCCTCTTCCGTCACGGCGCAGGAATTGACGACGACGGTGTCGCTCCGTTCGCCCAGCATGGCGCGGATGCGGTCGCTTTCCGCCGCGTTGAGGCGGCAACCGAGCGTTATGACTTCGGGGGTAATGACCTCGGGCGCGCTCAAGCGTAGTCGCCCCAGTCGAACGATCCGGTGTAGCTGACCGTGGCAGGGCCGGTCATGGTGATGCGATTGTCGGAGCCCCACGCGATCACCAGCGAACCGCCGGGCAGCGTCACGGTAACTTCGCGGTCCACCAGCCCGCGCCGCATGGCAGCGATTGCCGTGGCGCAAGCACCCGTCCCGCAGGCCCGCGTGATGCCCGCACCGCGTTCCCATACGCGCAAGGTGATCGCATCGCGCGCGGTGACGGCAGCGACATTGACGTTCACGCGTTCGGGGAAGATCGGATCATGCTCGATCACCGGACCGATAGAGGCCAGGTCGATGGCATAGGGATCGTCGACGAAGAAAACCGCGTGCGGATTGCCGACATTGACCGCCACCGGATGTTCCAGCTCGCCATCATCGATCGGCCAGCCGACCGGCATGGCCAGCGTGTCCATGGCATAGCCCAGGGGAATCGCGTTCCAGTCGAAGCGGGGCTCTCCCATGTCGACCGCGATGCCGCGTTCGTCGGGGCGCGCGACGATCGTGCCGCCCAGCGTCTCAAGGCTGACTTCGCCGCCGATCAGCAGGCCGACCGCGCGGGTCGCATTGCCGCAGGCCTCGACCTCTCCGCCGTCGGAATTGAAGATCCGCATCCGCCAGTCGGCGTTCTGGCTCGGCTCGATCAGGACAAGCTGATCGCACCCGATGCCGGTGTGCCTGTCGGCCAGCGCGGCAACGACATCGCGGGTCAGTGGCGGCAAGGCATGCTCGCGTGCGTCCAGCACGACGAAGTCGTTGCCCAGGCCATGCATCTTGGTGAAGGCGATCCGCATGGGCCGCATCTATGCACCCGCGCGCGATGCGTCCAGTGCCACGGGCCGGTAAATAGGGGCGATCAGGCCGCCGGATCGGCAGCGCGGGCCGCCACGATGTCGCTTGCAGGCGTGTCGTTGGCCGCCGTGTCGGCGGCAAGGCGGGCCTCGCTCTTCAACCGGTTGCGCACCTGTTCGGCGGTTTCGGGCTTGCCGTAGAAGTAGCCCTGGCCCTTGAACGTGCCGATCCGGCGCAGCGAATCGCGTAAGGATTCGGTCTCGATCCCCTCTGCCGTGACGGGCAGGTTCATGCCTTGGCCGATCGAGGCGATAGTCGAGATGACGTTGGCCGTGTCCTCTGCACGCGACAGACGGCCGATGAACTGGCGGTCGATCTTGATGCGATCGAACGGTAACGCGCGCAGCTGGGCCAGCGTTGCATAACCCACGCCGAAATCGTCGAGGCTGATCTTCACGCCCTGGTTCTTGAGGCTGGTCACCATCGAACGCACGAGGCCGATGTTCTCGTTGAGACACATCTCGGTGATCTCGATCTCAAGCCGTTCGGCGGGAAAGCGGGCCTCTGCCAGAAACTTCAACAGGCGCTGCGCAAACCACGGGTCGCGCATCTGCACCGGCGATATGTTGACCGCCAGCGTCAGGCGCGGGTCCCAGTCGCGCGCATCGCGCAGGGCCTGCGAGATCACGCTTTCGGACAGTTCGGCAATGACGCCCAGTTCCTCGGCCACCGGGATGAACCGGTCGGGCGTGACGAGGCCAAGCCGCGGGCTTTGCCAGCGGGCCAGCATCTCGAAACCGGTCAGCTCGCCGGTTTCGACGTCGACCTGCTGTTCGTAGAAGGGCACGAATTCGCCGCGCGCGATGCCGGCAAGGATACCGTTTTCAAGATCTGCGCGCAGGCGCAACTCGCGCTCCATCTTCGGCTCGAACCAGTCGTAACGGTTCCGCCCGCTTTTTTTCGCGTGGTACATGGCCATGTCGGCCATGTGCAGCATCTCTTCGGCCGGATTGTCGCAAGGGTCGGGAAGAGCCGTGCTGCACGCGATGCCGACCGAAAGGCTGATCGCAAGTTCCCCGCCCGCGACTTCGAAGGGCTGGCGTCCGGCGGAAATGATGGCGGACGCGATCCGGTCGATGACCGCCGGGTTGTTCGGGTCGTAGCACAGGACACAGGCGAATTCGTCTCCGCCCAGACGCGCCAGCCTGGCGTCATCGGGCAGGACTGCGCGCACGCGCCTTGCCATCGTAATCAGCATCGTGTCGCCCGCGCGGTGGCCGTTGAGGTCGTTGATCTGCTTGAAATGATCGAGGTCGAGCATGATGAACGCGACCGCGCAGTCCCTGGCGCCTGGCTGGCAGACCTGCTTCACAAGGCGGTCGACCTCGGGCACCATCGAACGGCGGTTCAATGATCCGGTCAGCGGATCGGTAAAGGCAAGCTCGCGCGCCTCTTCCTCGGACTCGCGCCGCTCGCGCATTTCCTTCATCAGTTCGTTGTAGCGCCGCCATCCGAAGATCACGAGCGCGGCATTGAGGAGAAACGCGCTGACCATGTAGTTGGCAGGGCCGTCGCCGGTGCCCAGCATGACGCGAATCGTGCCCGGAAGCACCGCGCCTGCATGGCCGACGAACATGATGAGAGCCGCAACGATGATGCCGAGCGCAACGACATCGCGCTCTGCGGGAAGCTTCATTTTGCCTCCCTCGTCTTCTTCAAGCCCTTGGGGGGACTCGTCCATCTGCGACCTTACTCCTTGGTTGGGCCGAAACAGGCCCTGCCGCTACGGTTACCGACGCCCTCTAAACATCGCGTTAAACCCGCCCTAGCGCTCTGGCTTCTGCGCCGGATCTTGCCAGCGGGGGGGTGCCTGTGTATGTGGCGCCACACGGACCGGCCCGATTTGCGTCGGACAGGCCCGCAAAATCATGTTCCGTGACTGTAACGCGGTACGCTGGTCGGCGAGGTTTCGCCCACCGGCGTTTTTCGCGTTTGGCCCGGTTTTGAAGTCTTTGGCGCCGATTTCGCGGGCCGCAGAAGGAGAAAACGATGTTCGACAGCCTGTCCGACCGGCTCGGTAACGTCTTCGATTCGCTGCGCGGCCGCGGAGCGTTGAAGGAGGACGATGTCCGCGCCGCGATGCGCGAAGTTCGCATCGCCCTGCTGGAAGCGGACGTGGCCCTGCCGGTCGTCAGACGGTTTATCGACAAGGTTACCGAGGCTGCCATCGGTACCGAAGTCCTGCGCTCGGTCACGCCGGGCCAGCAGGTTGTAAAGATCGTCAACGACGCGCTGGTCGAAATGCTCGGCGGCGAAGACGGCGATGGTGCCGCCGCTGCCAAGCTGGACCTGGAGGCCAAGCCGCCGGTCGTGATCATGATGGTCGGCCTGCAGGGTTCGGGCAAGACGACCAGCACCGCCAAGATCGCAAAGCGGCTGAAGGAGACCGAGGGCAAGAAGGTCATGATGGCCTCGCTCGACGTCAATCGCCCCGCCGCGCAGGAACAGCTTGCCGTGCTGGGCGAACAGGCCGGTGTCGCGACGCTGCCGATCATCGCCGGACAGCAGCCGGTTGACATCGCGAACCGCGCGATCTCTGCCGCCAAGCTGCAGAGCTTCGATGTCCTGATGCTCGACACCGCGGGCCGCCTGCACGTGGACGAAGCGCTGATGGCCGAGATGAAGGCCGTCGCCTCAGTGTCCGCGCCGAAGGAAGTGCTTCTTGTCGTCGACTCGCTGACCGGTCAGGACGCGGTTAACGTCGCGCAGTCGTTCACCGGCGAAGTGCCGCTGACCGGCGTGGTGCTGACCCGTATGGACGGCGACGCGCGCGGCGGTGCGGCGCTTTCGATGCGTGCCGTTACCGGCAAGCCGATCAAGTTTGCGGGCACGGGCGAAAAGCTCGATGCGATCGAACCGTTCGTGCCGTCGCGCGTTGCCAACCGCATCCTCGGCATGGGCGATATCGTCTCCATGGTCGAAAAGGCGGCGGCGTCGGTCAAGGAAGAGGACGCCGAACGCCTCGCCAAGAAGATGGCGGCGGGCAAGTTCGACCTCGACGATCTGCGCATGCAGCTGCAGCAGATGACCAAGATGGGCGGCCTTGGCATGATCGCGCAGATGATGCCGGGCATGAAGAAGGCCAAGCAGGCGATGCAATCGTCGGGCATGGACGACCGCGTGCTGCTGCGCATGGATGCGATCATCTCCTCGATGACGCCCAAGGAACGCGCCAACCCCGCGCTGCTCAACGCCAAGCGCAAAAAGCGCGTCGCGGCAGGTTCGGGCACGCAGGTTCAGGACGTGAACAAGGTGCTGAAGATGCACCAGGAAATGTCCAAGGCGATGAAGCAGATCAAGAAGATGGGCGGGCTGAAGGGCCTTGGCGCCCTGTTCGGCAAGGGCGGTCTCGACGCTGCCATGCCGGGACTTGGCGGCGGCATGGGCGGTGCCGGTGGCGGTATGCCCGGCCTTGGCGGCGGTGCGGGCGGTCTTCCGCCGGATCTCGCCAACCTGCTGAACAAGAAATGATTTTTACGAACACATTGAATTTGAACGAATACGAATTGAACGAAAGGTAACCGAACAATGGCAATTGCAATCCGTCTCGCCCGTGGTGGCGCGAAGAAGCGTCCCTACTACCGTATCGTCGTCTCGGATGTCCGCAGCCCGCGCGACGGCAAGTATCTGGAGCAGGTCGGCGTCTACAATCCGCTGCTCGCGAAGGACGACGAAAAGCGCATCCAGCTGACCGAAGACCGCGTCCGCTACTGGCTCGGCGTCGGCGCGCAGCCGACCGACCGCGTTGCCCGCTTCCTCGATGCCGCCGGCATCCTCGAGCGTGCAGCCAAGAACAACCCGAAGAAGGCCGAACCGGGCGAAAAGGCCAAGGAACGCGCCGAGGAAAAGGCCGAGAAGGCCCGCGAAGCCGAGGAAGCTGCCAAGGCTGCTGAAGAAGAAGCCAACGCACCTGCTGAAGAAGCTGCACCCGAAGAAGCAGCCACCGAAGAAGCCGCTGCCGAAGCTCCGGCCGAGGAAGCTGCTGAAGAGAAGACCGAAGGCTGATCCTTCATGTCGGGCCGAACCGTCACTCTTGCCGCTATTACCGGCGCGCATGGCGTGACGGGCGAGGTCCGGCTGAAACTTTTCGGTGAAGGCGTGGAATCCCTCAAGGGGTTCCGCGCCTTCGGCATTTCGGGGAAGAGCGAAACGCTCACCCCGAAAAAGGTCCGCGACGACGGCAAGGGCGGGGCGATCGCCCGCTTTGCCGAAGTGACGGACCGCAATGCGGCCGAGGCCCTGCGCGGCAGCCTGCTGACCGTGCCGCGCGACGCCCTGCCTGCGCTGGCAGAGGGTGAATATTACCACGCCGACCTGCTCGGTCTGGCCGCCGTGGCCGAAGACGGCACCCCGCTCGGCACCGTCATAGCGGTCGAAAACTACGGCGCGGGCGACGTGATCGAGATCGAACGGCCCGAAGGTTCGAAACCGCGCACCTTCATGGTGCCGATGCACGCCGATGCGGTGCGGGAGTGGGACGAGACCCGCCTCGTTGTAACCAAGGACTTTGCCGAGCCCTGACCCGGACGCGCCGTCAGCGGCGCAGCGGTCTTTCCTCGGCAAGCAGGTTGCGGATGCGGGTGGCGGCGACGCCGGCCTGCCCCATCGCGTGGCTGATCTGATCGAGGCCGATGACGACGTCCCCTGCCGCGAAAAGGCCGGGCACGTTCGTTTCCAAGTGATCGCCTACCGCGATGCAGCCTTCATCGCTTGTTGCTGCGCCAGCCATCTGCGCGAGGCTTGACCGCACGTCGCTGCCCATCGCGGGATAGACGCTGTCAAACGCCATCCGGCCGTTTGCGGTGTCGAAGGCCAGTTGCCCACCTTCCATGGCAAACCCGCCGCACGGGCCTGCGACATGGGAAATGCCCGCATCGGCGAGTTTCTCGCGGCATTGGTCGTCGAGGTCATGATCGCCATGCGGGCTGATCAGCGTGATGTCGGCGGTAAAGCCGCGCAGGAACAGCGCCTCTGCCGTGCCGTGTTCGCCGGTGCCGATCACCGCCACGCGCTTGTCGGTCACTTCGTATCCGTCGCAGACCGGGCAATAGCGCAGCAGGTCCTTCGACAGCGCTTCGTCATGCAGAGGGCGGGGCAGGGTGTCGGGATAGCGGTTCACCACGCCCGTCGCCAGCAGGACGGTCCGCGCGCGCCACGTACCGCTGTCGGTATCGACGACGAACACGCCGTCCTTCCGCTCCAGCCTTTCGACTTTCCTGTTCTCGCGCAGCGCGCCGTATTTCGCCGCCTGCGCGCCCATCCTGTCGAGCAATTCGGTGCCCTTGATGCCGTCGGGAAACCCCGCGTGATTGCGCGTGCACGGGATCATGGCAGCGCGGCTGGTGCCGCAATCGAACAGGCGGATCGAGAGGTGATAGCGCGCCAGATAGATCGCCGCGGTCAGTCCCGCTGGCCCGGCGCCGATGATGATGCAGTCGTCGATATGTTCGTCCATGTGCGCCCAACGCGCAGGAACGCCGATCGGTGCCCGCAGGCAAGGCCGCTTTTCGCAAGGTCTTGAGGATGCCGTATTATTGATATAATACACCGCCTCGGACTTACCGGAGTATTTGCAGAATGTGGTTTGTCATCCCGATGTTGATCGGTCTCATGCTGATCGCGGCTTTTTCAGGCGGTCTTGCGCTGTGCCTGCATCTCCTGAAGCCCGGCATGGCGAAGCGCGTCCGCACGCTGTTGGCAGGCGGGCTTGCGGGCTTCCTGCCGATGAGTATCGCTTTCGGCGGCTTTTTTTCGCAAGCGGCGGAAATGCGCGCGGACGGGAATGACGAGTTCATGCTGGGCCTTCTCGCGCTCGTCGTGTTTCAGGTCGTGCTCTGGGCCGTCTTTGCGCTTCCGGCAGCGTGGTGGGTGACAGAGAAGCTGGATCGCAGCGCCGCACCGAACCTGATCGAAACCGACGAGGAAACGCTCGCCATAGAGGGGTGAGCGCATTGGTCCCCGAAGATCCGCTCTGGCAGCGGCTGGAGGCCTACCGGATCGGCCCGCCCGATGCCGAGTTCACCTTTGCCCAGCGCCTCGCCCGCGAAAACGGGTGGGACGCGGACTATGCCGAACGCGTCGTCGGGGAATACCGCCGCTTCTGCTATCTCGCCATGCGCGCCGGGCACGAGGTTACGCCGTCGGACCAGGTCGACCAGGCCTGGCACCTGCACCTCACCTACAGCCGCGATTACTGGCAGCGCTTCTGCGCGGAAGTTCTCGAAGCCCCGCTACACCACGGCCCCACCGCGGGCGGGAAGGCGGAGCGGGACCGGTATTACCGGCAATATGCGCAGACGCTGGCGAGTTACGAAAAGGTCTTCGGCCCTTCGCCAGCCGATATCTGGCCCGATGCGAACCGGCGGCTCTATGTCGATCCGCTGGCCCGGCGCGTTCAGACCCGGAACTACTGGATGGTGCCCCGGCGCATCGGGTGGGCGGTAATGATTGTTGCACTTCTCGGCATTAGCGCGATGATCGTGTGGGGACTGGACGGCTAGCCAAGGGGGTACGCGTGAACGGGGTCAATCCGCTGGACTGGGACGCGACGGAGTTTCTGATCCTCTATGTCGTCCTGATCGTCGTTGCGCTGGTCTTGCGCACGATCATCGCGAATTTCGTGCGGGGCGAAGGTTATGCCGGGACGCTGAGGGACGCTGACGAGATCGCGATGGTCGCGGGCGGGCGGCAACGTTTCAACGAGGCGGTGATCGCCCGGATGCTGGCGACGGGCATGTTGACGATGCCCGAAAGGGGCCGGTTCGCCCCGGCCCATCGCCCTGCCAACCCGACCGGTGCGGAACGCGCGGTTTTTGCGATGGGGTCGCGGATCAAGTGGGCGAAAGTGATGTCGGCACTGCGCGACCACGCTTTCCAGCTTGAGGAGCGGCTGGTCAGCCGCGGGTTGATGATGGGCGATGGAGAGGTCTGGCAGGTCCGCCTGCTGCAGGCGATGCCGTTCCTCTTCCTGCTTGGTTTCGGCTGGGTACGAGTGCAGGTGGGCGAGATGCGCGGCGAAGCGGTCGGCAATCTCATCGTCACGATGATCATCGCTGCCCTGATCGGCATGGCGCTGTCCTTCAGGGTCGACCGTGCGACCAAGGCGGGCCGTGCCGATTTGGCCTCGCTGCGGGCCACGAACGAACGCCTGCGCCGTGCGCCGCTGTCGGAAGAAACCGGCATGGCGGTCGCGCTTTTCGGTACGCCGGTTCTGGCGGGCACGATGCTTTCGGACTTCCACCGGATGCGGTCGAGCGATTCCAGCGGCGGATGCGGTTCTGATGGCGGCAGCGGCTGCGGGGGCGGTGGCTGCGGCGGCTGCGGCGGTTAGCGGCCTAGCCAGTTCGCGCCTTTTCGACTAACCGGCGCGCCATGACTTTCGCCGCGACCGTCCTGACCCTTTACCCGGAGATGTTTCCCGGGCCTCTGGGCGTAAGCCTTGCCGGGCGCGCGCTCGATGCAGGGACGTGGTCGATGGACGCGGTGCAGATCCGCGATTTCGCTACCGACAAGCACCGCACGGTGGACGATACGCCCGCGGGCGGCGGCGCTGGCATGGTGCTGAAGGCGGACGTACTGGCCGCTGCAATCGACCATGCGAGGGGCAAGCAACCCGACGCGCCGGTGATCGCGATGACCCCGCGCGGAACGCCGCTGACGCAGGCCCGCGTGCGGCAACTGGCGGCAGGGCCGGGCGTGACCGTGCTGTGCGGCCGGTTCGAGGGTTTCGACGAACGGATTTTCGAAGGCCGCGACGTCGAGGAAGTATCTGTCGGCGACGTGATCCTGTCGGGCGGAGAGGTGGGGGCGCTGCTTCTGCTCGACGCTTGCATTCGCCTGCTTCCCGGAGTAATGGGCGCGGCTTCAAGCGGAGTCGAGGAATCGTTCGAAAGCGGCCTCCTCGAATATCCGCACTTTACCCGACCTGTCGAATGGGAAGGGCGCACGATCCCTGAAGTGCTGCGATCGGGGGATCATGCGAAGATCGCGGCGTGGCGAAAGCAACGCAGCGAAGACGATACACGGTTACGCAGGCCGGACCTTTGGGAACGTCATATCGGCGTTCGGGACCAGTCTGCCTCTGGCGCGCGGCGAAAAGACGAAGGTACAGGCAAATGAACCTGATCCAGCAGCTCGAGGCCGAAGCAATCCAGGGTCTCGGCAAGGACATTCCGGAATTCCGTGCGGGTGATACCGTGCGCGTCGGCGTGCGCGTCGTTGAAGGCACGCGTGAGCGTGTCCAGAACTACGAAGGCGTCGTCATCGCCCGTTCGAACCGCGGCATGGGTTCGAACTTCACGGTTCGCAAGATGTCGTTCGGCGAAGGTGTCGAGCGCGTCTTCCCGCTCTATTCGCCCAACATCGATTCGATCACCGTCGTTCGTCGCGGTGTCGTTCGTCGTGCGAAGCTCTATTACCTGCGCGGCCGCACCGGCAAGCGCGCTCGCATTGCCGAGCGCAAGACCGTTCGCGAAGACGCATAAGCGATACGCGACAGGTAAAACGAACAAAGGCGGTTCCCCCGGGAGCCGCCTTTTTCGTATTTGCACTGGTGATTGTTTCTGGTTTGTTCTTGACGGGAATTGACGGGCAGATAGAATCGGAGCAACGCGACGTTATTGTCCCAGCAAGTTAGCTTTTGCGCTTTTTACCTTGCGAGCGAAAGTTTTGGCGGCATTGATGAGGCTCATTGGTGCATTCCTTGACTATTTTGCGGTCGAGTCGTTTCTAGCACTTTTTCGCTTTATTTTCAATGTTTAAGGTCTGAATTGGACTCTGGAATAAGCGCGGAAAAAGCTTTGGGCCTGCCCGGAGCATGGGCCATGGCGGTAGGCGGCATGATCGGCGGGGGCATCTTCTCCACGCTGGGCGTCGTCATCCAGGTCGCGGGCCAGTGGGCTGCGCTGAGTTTCCTCATCGGCGGACTGATTGCGTGGTGTTCGGGCCACTCCTATGCCGAACTGACAGTGCGCCGGGACCAGCCGGGCGGTTCGTATGGCTTCTTGCGCGACATTGGGCAGACAACAATTGCACGCTGGCTGATGTGGGTGCTGATCGCGGGCTATACGCTGACCGTTGCAGTCTATGGCTTTACCTTCGGGGCGTACGCCGCCAACGCATTGGGCGCGCCCGGATGGGCGGCATCGGCAGCGGCGGTGGCGGCAATCGCGATCCTTGCGGGTGTGAACCTGCTGGGCGCGACGCAGGCGACGATCGTCGAGCTTGTCGCGGTTTTCGTGAAGCTGGCGATCCTGCTCGGTCTTGCGGCCCTGGGTATCTGGCACTGGGCGCCTGAGCAACTGGTGCTGGAGGCAGGCGATCCGGTCGGGCCTTTGGGCGCGCTGGCCGGTGTGGGCGTGGTGTTCATGGCCTATGAAGGGTTCCAGCTGCTCTCCTATGACTACGACGAAATGAAGGACGCAAAGCGCACGATCCGCCGCGCGATGAGCCTTGCGATCATCGCCACCTGCGCGACTTACGTGGCAGTGGCGCTGGGTGCGACGATGCTGGCCGGCGCGCCCGAGATCGTGGCGAAGGAGGAAGTCGCATTGGCCGAGGCAGGCCGCGCCGCGCTGGGCACCTTCGGTTTTGTCGCGGTGTCCATCGCGGCGGCTTTCTCGACCGCATCGGCCATCAACGCGACCGTATTCGCCACCGCGCGCCTTGCGGGTGAGGCAGCTGGCGACAGCGAGCTTCCCGCCGTTTTCGGCAAGCGGAACGCCCGCGACGTGCCCTGGGCAGGCGTGCTGGTCATCTCCGGCGTCGCTATGGTTCTGGCCGTCGTGGGCGGTATCGCGCAACTGGTCGAAGGGGCCAGTTTCGTGTTCCTGGGCGTCTTCGCGCTGGTCAATGTGCTGGCATGGCAGGGCAGGGTGCGGATGCGCTGGTTGAGCGGGCTGGGCGCGGTAACTTCGATCCTCGCGGCAGTGGCGCTCGTGCTCTACGTCGCGGGACTGGCCTGAACGCGCGCCAAGGCTTGCGCAGCGCCTGCCAAGGGCCTAACCGGCCCATTCGAAAAACCACAGTGATCAGGACGAACCCCATGGCGAACAACGCCGCGAAGCCCCAGTTCGCACACATTCCGCACCCGGCCCCGACTTCGGATGCCGATCGTGCTGCGGTATTGGCGAACCCCGGCTTCGGGACGCAGTTCACCGATCACATGGTGACGGTCGACTGGAAGGAAGGCGAAGGCTGGCACAACGCCACCGTCGGCCCGCGCCAGCCGATCCCGCTCGATCCGGCGGCCTCTGTCCTGCACTATGCGCAGGAAATCTTCGAAGGGCTGAAGGCCTATCGCCACCCCGACGGCAGCACCGCGCTGTTCCGTCCCGAACAGAACGCGCAGCGTTTCAACCGTTCGGCCGACAGGCTTGCCATGCCGAACATCCCCGAAGACATGTTCCTGGCCGCGATCGACGCACTGCTCGAAGTTGACGGAAACTGGATCCCGGACGGCGCGGGTGCATCGCTGTACTTGCGCCCGTTCATGTTCGCGGACGAGGCTTTCCTCGGCGTGCGTCCGGCCAAGAGCTACAAGTTCATCGTCATCGCCAGCCCTGCGGGCAACTACTTCAAGTCGGGCGCGCCCGCGGTCTCGATCTGGGTGTCGAGCGACTATACCCGTGCTGCCCCCGGCGGCACCGGCGCTGCCAAGTGCGGCGGCAATTATGCCGCAAGCCTCGTGCCGCAAGCCGAAGCGATCGAGCGTGGGTACGACCAGGTCGTCTTCCTCGACGCGGTGGAACGCAAGTGGATCGAGGAACTGGGCGGGATGAACCTGTTCTTCGTGTTCGACGACGGGCGCGTCGTCACTCCGCCGCTGTCGGGCACGATCCTGCCGGGGATCACGCGCGACAGCCTGATCGACCTGCTGCGCGAGGAAGGCCTGAACGTCGTCGAGGAACGCTATTCGATCGACCAGTGGCAGGCCGATGCGGAAAGCGGGAAGCTGGTGGAATGCTTCGCCTGCGGGACCGCCGCCGTCGTCACGCCGGTGGGCCGCGTCGTCGGGCGCGACCGTGACTTCACCGTCGGTTCGGGCGGTCCGGGCCAGATCACCGGCAAGCTGAAGGCGAAGCTGACCGGTATCCAGCGCGGCGAAGTCGAAGACACCCACGACTGGGTGCGCCGCGTCTGATCGCGCAGCGCCTCAGTTAGAGGCGAGCGACATGAACTTGTAGACGTGGTTGCCGCTGACCGAGTGGCCCCAGCCTTTCACCCGCGGATCGACCAGGTAGGTCTGCGAATAGGTGAACAGCGGGATCAGCGGCTGCTGTTTCAGCATCAGGCGTTCGGCATCCTGCAGGATGGCAAGCCGCCTGGTCCGGTCGCCGGTGTTGCGCGCCCGCCTGATCAGCGCGTCGAAGCTTGCGTCGCTCCAGTTCATATCGTTGCTGAGGCTGCCGCTCTCGAACGAATCCAGCAAGGCCATCGGGTCGTTGTAGTTCGCGACCCAGCCTGATCGCGCCACCTCGAATTCGCCATCCGCGATAGAGTCGAGATAGTCTTTCCAGTTCTGTTCGCGGACCACGGCATTGATCCCGAGACCCTTCTTCCACATCGAACAGATCATCTCGGCGATGCGGCGATGGCGGGTCATGCGGTTGATCAGGAGGTCGATCTGCGGAAAGTCGGCGGGATCTTCGAAACCGGCTTCCGAAAGCAGGCGTCTTGCTTCCTCCAGATCCGTTTTCGGCGCGCCGATAGCCTCGTAATCGGGCATTCCGGGCGGGATGATGCCGCCCAGCGGGCGTTCCGCGCCGCCCATTACTTCCTCGATCATGACATCGCGGTCGATCGCCAGTGCCAGCGCGCGGCGCACGCGCGGGTCGTTGAACGGCTTTTTCTCGACATTGAAGACGTAGGCATAAGTGCCAAGCAATTCGTCGGTATAGAGGCTTTCGGGCCGCGTCTTGCGCAGTTGGGGGATCGCATCGACGGGGACGGTGCTGGTGACGTGGAGCTTGCCCTTCATGAAGTCATCCATTTCCGCCCTCGGCTCCTCGATCGGAATGAAGCGGATGGCGTTCAATTTTACATTCTGCGCGTCCCAGTACTGTGGGTTACGCTCGACCAGGACGTAGTCGTGGAGCTTCCACTCGCTCAGCAGGAAGGGGCCGTTGCCGACATATGAACCCGCGTCGGCCCAGCGGTTCGTGCGGCTGTCGACCGCGCCGCCGGCCTCCACCGCAGAGCGGTTTACCGGTACGAAATTCGTGCTTGCCAGCATCGGCAGAAAGTATGGAGTGGGGCCTTCCATCTCGACGATCAGGGTATGCGGATCGGGCGCGGAAACACCGACATCGGCGAAATCCTTGATCTCGCCGTGGTTGTAGGCACGCCCGCCGCGGATGACGTGGAGCAGTTCCGCGCCCTCGACTTCCAGTTCGGGTGAAAGGGCGCGTTTCCAGCTGAAGATGAAGTCCTGCGCGGTGACGGGTGTCCCGTTGCTCCACTTCGCGCCCTTGCGCAGCTTGAAGGTCCAGCGCTTGAACGCGCCGTCATGCGACCATTTCTCGGCCACGCCGGGGCGGACCTTGAAGCTGTCGTCGGGGTCCTGCACGACCAGCCCCTCGCTCAACGCGCGGACGATGTTGTCTTCGGGCAGGCCGACGAGCAGGTGCGGATCGAGCGTCTTGGGGTCGGTGCCGTTTCCGACGAGCAGAATTCCGTCGCGCGCTGCACGATCGGCATCTGTCTCCGTCGCGCCGCAACCGGCCATAACCAGAGCGCACGCCACCATGGCGAAAATACGTTTTATGGAACCAGCCCCCCTGTTCCCGTAAGAATACTCGCAAGCGCCCGATACTTACAAGTACTTTGGGGGTAAACCTTTTTTCATATTTTTTTAACTTCAAGCCGCCGCCGGTAATCCCGCTTCTGCGCAATTATCCAATAGTTCTACAAGGCCGCGTTCTTCGCGGCTTAACCATTGTGTCTTGCGCGGCAAGGAAAGCGATTCCCGCCACGACTGCTGGCGGTCGACAAGCTCGATGACCGCGGGGTGGATATAGCTGCGCCGCGCGACGGCAGGCGTATTGCCGAGCCTGCCCGACACGACTTCGAGCAGAGCCTTGATCGTCATGTTCTCCTTTGCCTGCGCTAGCGTGGCGAAAGCGAGGCAACTGGCGTGGAACGTGCGGAAATCCTTGGCGCTGAAATCCTCGCCCATGGTTTCGCGCAGGTATTCGTTGACGTCGCACGATCGTACCGGATGCGGATCGCCATCGTCGTCGATGTACTGGAACAGGTGCTGCCCGGGCAGTTCCTGCAGGCGCCGCACGAACCTGGCGAGGCTGCGGTCGGTCAGCGTGACCTTGCGATCCTTGCCCGACTTGCCCTTGTAATTGAGCGTCAGGCGCTGGCCTTTTACTTGGGCATGGCGCTGGCGCAGCGTCGTCGCGCCGAAGCTCTTGTTCTTTTTCGCGTAAGTCTCGTTACCGATGCGGACCTGCCCCAGATCGAGCAGGCGCACGATGCAAGCGATGGTGTGCTGACGCGTCAGACCGCCGGTGCGCAAGTCGTCCTCTATCCGCTTGCGGATCAGGGGAAGGGCGTTGCCAAAGGCGACGGTGCGGTCGAACTTCTCGCTCTCGCGCTCTGCCCGGAAACGGGGGTGATAACGGTACTGCTTGCGCCCGCGCGCATCGATTCCCGTGGCCAGGATGTGGCCGTTGGGGGCAGGGCAGAACCAAGCATCGGTATAGGCAGGGGGCAGCGCGATCGCGTTCAGCCGGTCGATTTCATCGCGATCGGTGATCCGACGTCCCTTGGGATCGGTATAGGACCACCCGCGCCCACAGCGGCGGCGCGAGATGCCGGGCAGCGAATCGTCGACAAAGACCAGCCCGCCGGTCCCTCCGCCGCCGTTCGCCTTTTCCGCCTTGTTCGAATGCTTTGCCATGATCGAAGGGGCAACGGCGCAAGGGGCGGGCCGGTTCCTGCACCCGCCCCCTTTTCATCCGCGCCCGCCGCGCTATATGGGCGCATCCGAACGGTTGATGGGGCGTAGCCAAGCGGTAAGGCAGCGGTTTTTGGTACCGCCATGCGCAGGTTCGAATCCTGCCGCCCCAGCCAGTTCTGGAAAATCGTTTATATTCGGGGATAATCGGCATTTTCGGGGCCGATATCGACCGGATCGTGGCGGAAGCTGGCAAGCACAAGCTCCAGACGCTGGTCTACAAGGAACCGCAGAAGGAACTCTCCGAGCCTTCGGGAGAGTTCGTGCGGCTGATCGCCTCGCGCGTCCAGTCGGGGCGCTTTACGGCGCACGTGAAGGAAACCTTCGAAGGCCTGATTGTCGCCTCAGCGTCTTCGCTGATCCGTGATCGCGTGAACGAAAGGCTCACCAACGCCCTGCAGGGAAACGGGGCAGAGGAGCCAGAGCCAGAGGTCATGGAAGAGACCTCGGATATCGAAACGACCCCTGAAGAGATTGAAGGGTTCAATATCGTGCGGCCATTGTGGCACGGGAAGGTGGACCCTTCGCGGATCGTGATGCGCGATGCGAAGTCCTACTGCGCCATCCTCCTCGACGATAACAACCGGAAGAGCATTGCCCGCCTGCACTTCAACAGTGCCACGGCAAGGTATTTCGGGACATTCGAGAGCAAGGACGAGACGCGGCATTCCGTAGCGGGCACGTTGGATATCTACGGCCACGAGGCGGCGATCCTGAAGCGCATTGAGGAACTTGGAGGGTGAAGGATGGCCTTCTAGGCGAGCGCGCAAGAGTCGAAGGGATCGTCAGATGACGCCTGAATTGACTGCAATATTAGGTTCCGGCCTCTTGATGATCGAGGCAGGTGCTGGCTTCCTTTTAAAGCGGATGATCACAGGGCGTCACCACGTTGAGGATGCCAACAGGTCGTTCGCATAAAGAGCCTCCGCGAGGCCGAGGGCAGAGACCTCGTCAAGGCCGGGGTGAATGTGGCCACCGTCCATATCGGCACCGCGGGGCCAAGCGGGCAGAGCCAGGGCGCCCGCACCCGCAGCACCAACTCTTGACAGTCGGCGACGTGAAGCCGGCGTATCGGACATCGGCTTTGCAACTTCGCGGGTATCTGTAAACGTGCTGAGGTCGAGCGTCAGAGCGAGGGGAGGTCGAGACCCTTTTCGCGCGCGCAGTCGATGGCGATGTCGTAACCCGCATCGGCGTGGCGCATCACTCCGGTCGCCGGATCGTTCCAGAGCACGCGTTCCAGCCGCTTGGCCGCTGCGTCGGTGCCGTCCGCGACGATGACCATGCCCGAGTGCTGCGAATAGCCCATGCCAACGCCGCCGCCGTGGTGGAGCGAGACCCAGGTCGCGCCGCTGGCGGTGTTGAGCAGGGCGTTGAGCAGCGGCCAGTCGCTGACAGCGTCGGACCCGTCCTTCATCGCCTCGGTCTCGCGATTAGGGCTTGCGACCGATCCGCTGTCAAGGTGGTCGCGCCCGATGACGACAGGCGCTTTCAACTCGCCGTTCGCCACCATCTCGTTGAAGGCCAGGCCCAGCCGGTGACGATCGCCAAGGCCGACCCAGCAGATCCGGGCGGGCAGGCCCTGGAAGTGGATCTTCTCACGCGCCATGTCGAGCCAACGGTGCAAGTGCTCGTCCTCTGGCATCAGTTCCTTCACCTTCTGGTCGGTGCGATAGATGTCCTCGGGATCTCCCGAAAGCGCGGCCCAGCGGAACGGCCCGATCCCGCGACAGAACAACGGTCGGATGTAGGCCGGAACGAAGCCGGGGAAGTCAAAAGCATTCTCGACGCCTTCGTCCTTGGCGACCTGGCGAATGTTGTTGCCGTAATCGACTGTGGGGACGCCCGCCGACTGGAAATCCAGCATCGCGCGCACGTGGATCGCCATCGAGGCTTTCGCCGCCTTGGCAACGGCTTCGGGTTCACGCTCGCGCTGCTCGATCCATTCGGCGACGGTCCAGCCTGCGGGAAGGTAGCCGTTGACGGGGTCGTGCGCGCTGGTCTGGTCGGTAAGGAGGTCGGGGCGGATGCCGCGGCGATACATTTCGGGCAGGATTTCGGCGGCATTGCCGAGCAGACCGACGGAAACCGCGGTTTTCGCGGCATTGGCCTTCTCGATGATAGCCATTGCCTCCTTGATCGTCGTCGCGCTGCGGTCGAGATAGCCTGTGCGAAGGCGCATTTCGATGCGGCTCGGCTGACACTCGATCGCAAGGCACGACGCGCCTGCCATGACTGCCGCCAAAGGTTGCGCACCGCCCATGCCGCCAAGGCCTGCCGTCAGCAACCAGCGCCCCGCCAGATCGCCGCCGTAATGCTGGCGGCCCATCTCGGCGAAAGTCTCGTAAGTGCCCTGAACGATGCCCTGCGTGCCGATGTAGATCCACGACCCGGCGGTCATCTGCCCGTACATGGCGAGACCCTTCTTATCGAGTTCGCCGAAATGCTCCCAGTCCGCCCACTTGGGAACGAGGTTGCTGTTGGCGATAAGGACACGCGGAGCATCAGGATGCGTACGGAATACGCCAACAGGCTTGCCGGACTGCACCAGCAGCGTTTCGTCATCATCCAGGCGCTGCAGCGTCTCGACGATACGGTCATAGCTTTCCCAGTCGCGGGCGGCGCGGCCAATGCCGCCATAGACGACCAGTTCCTCGGGACGTTCGGCAACGTCGGGATGCAGGTTGTTCATCAACATCCGCATGGGGGCCTCGGTCAGCCAGCTCTTTGTCGTGATCTCGCTGCCCGTCGCGGGGCGGATCGTGCGGGTGTTGTCGATACGGGTCATTGGTCACTCTTCCCGGATTTGTTTTGGGCGAAGGCGATGCAGGCCTTCAGGATGTCGGACAGCGTCGCGGCAAGCGCGGCGGCGTAGTCGGGCTCGAACGGTGGCGGCCAGTTCGAGGAGGAGGGATGGTCGGGCTCGGCCGCATAGCCGCGAATGGCGAGTTCCATCTGGATGGCGTGGATTCCGTCGGCGGGGCGGCCATAGTGGCGCGTCGTCCAACCCCCGCGGAACCGGCCGTCGAGGACGTGACTGCGTCCGCTTTCCGCACAGATTGCGGAGACGGCATTGGACAGTGCCTTGTCGCAAGTCTCGCCGCAGTTGGTGCCGATATTGAACTGCGGAAGCTTGCCGTCGAACAGGCGGGGCACGCGGCTGCGGATCGAATGGGCGTCGTAGAGGACGACCGAGGGGTGATCTGCGCGCAGGCGGGCCAATTCGCTCTTGATCTCGGCGTGATAGGGCAGGAACCATCTGTCACGGCGGCGGGCTATCTCGGCCTCGTCGGGTTCGCTGCCCGAATAGAGCGGCTCGCCGTCGAATGTGGTCGTCGGGCACAGTTCAGTGGTGGCCTGCCCCGGATAGAGCGAGATGCCCGACGGATCGCGGTTCACGTCGATCACGCTGCGCGAAATGGCGGTGCGGATCGTCGTCGCGCCGAGTTCGCGGACAAAGGCGTAGAGCCGGTCCACCCACCAGTCCGCATCGCGGCGGGCGAGCCATGGCGATGCGAACTGGCATTCGACATCGGCAAGGTCAGAGCCGGTATGCGGAAAGGCGACGACAAGCGGCACCGTGCCCCGGTGTATTTCCAGCCAGTCGTTCATCACCCGATCGCCGGAAGGTCCGTGTCTGCCGCAGCGGCGAGTTTTCCTGAAAGGACGAGCGAAGCAGCCTTTTCCATGTCGGGATGGAAATAGCGGTCGTCCGACAGCGGGGGGACCAGCTGGCGAATCAGGGCGCGCGCCGCCTCGAGCGATTTGCTGGACGAAAGCGGGGCGTGGAAATCGATTCCTTGAGCAGCGGCCAGCGCCTCGATCGCGATCACACCGCCGGCATTGCGGGCCATGTCGGCAAGGCGCCGCGCACCGTGCGCTGCCATCGAAACGTGGTCTTCCTGGTTCGCCGAGGTCGGTATCGAATCGACGCTGGCCGGGAACGCGCGCTGCTTGTTTTCCGAAACGAGCGCGGCAGCGGTGACTTGCGGGATCATGAAGCCCGAATTGAGCCCCGGCTTTGGCGTCAGGAACGCGGGAAGGCCCGACAGCGCCGGATCGACCAGCATGGCGATGCGGCGCTCCGACAACGAGCCTATCTCGCAGATGGCCATTGCCAGCATGTCGGCGGCGAAGGCGACCGGTTCTGCATGGAAGTTCCCGCCTGAAAGCGCCTCGTCGGTATCGGCGAAGATCAGCGGATTGTCCGAAACGCCGTTTGCTTCGACCGACAAAGTGGTGGCCGCCTGGCGCATCATGTCTAGCGCCGCGCCCATCACTTGCGGCTGACAGCGCAGGCAATAGGGATCCTGCACGCGCTCGTCGCCCTTGAGGTGGCTGGCGCGGATGTTGGAACCGTCCATCAATTTGCGGAGCGCGGCGGCGGTTTCGATCTGGCCGGCATGGCCGCGAAGATCGTGAATGCGCGGATCGAAAGGCGTATCGGAACCCTTGGCCGCTTCCGTCGAAAGCGCACCGGTGACGAGCGCGGTTTGCAGCAGGGTTTCGGCCTCGAACAATCCGGCCAGCGCGTTGGCGCAGGAGAACTGCGTACCGTTCAACAGCGCGAGGCCTTCCTTGGGTCCGAGTGTCAGCGCGGCAAGGCCTGCCCGTTCCAGTGCTTCGGCAGCGGGTAGACGCTCGCCATCGAGAACAATCTCGCCTTCGCCGATCATCGTTGTCGCCAAATGCGAAAGCGGGGCAAGATCGCCGCTGGCGCCGACCGAACCCTGACAGGGGATGATCGGCGTCAGTCCGCGTTCAATCATCGCAGCCAGCAGGTCCAGCGTCCCGGGCCGGATACCCGACGCCCCGCGCGCGAGGCTGACCATTTTGAGCGCCATCATCAGGCGGACAACCGGTTCGGGCGAAGCCTCGCCCACGCCTGCTGCGTGGCTCAGCACGATATTGCGCTGAAGCGTGGCGAGGTCGGCGTCGTCGATCCGCACGCTCGCCAGCTTTCCGAAGCCGGTGTTGATGCCATAGACCGGCTCGCCGCGCGCAAGGATACGCTCGACCGAGGCGGCGCTTTCCCGCACACCGTCCATACAGGCGGGGTCGAGCGTGGGCCGCCCGCCGCGATAGATCGCGCGCCACTGGGACAGTGTGACTGCCCCCGGCTGCAGGGTCAGGTCGGTCATCGTCCTCTCCAGATGCGGGCGTGAAGCGGGTTCGTGCCCATCGCGTGGACCAGTTCGGCAGGATCGCCGACGTTCCAGATCGCCATGTCGCACTGCTTGCCGGCAGTGAGCGTGCCGGTATTTTCGCCCATGCCGAGCGCGCGGGCCGCGTTGCAGGTCACTCCGGCAAGGCACTCCTCGACCGTCAAGCCGAACAGCACCGAACCCATGTTCATCGCGAGCAGCAGCGATGTGAGAGGAGACGTTCCGGGGTTGCAATCGGTCGCCAGTGCCATCGGCACACCCGCCTCGCGCAATATGGCGACGGGCGGCTTGCGGGTTTCGCGCATGAAATAGAACGCACCGGGAAGCAGGGTGGCGACAGTCCCTGCCTTCGCCATCGCAGCCACGCCCGCATCGTCAAGATATTCGAGATGGTCCGCCGAAAGCGCGCCATGGACGGCAGCAAGGCTTGCGCCCTTCTGGTCGGACAGTTGCTCTGCGTGAAGTTTGACCGGCAGGCCGTGTGCCGCGGCGGCTTCGAATACCCGTTCGGTCTGTGCAGGGGAAAAGCCGATGTTCTCGCAGAATGCATCGACGGCGTCGGCAAGGTTTTCTGCGGCCACGGCGGGGATCATATCCTGCGTGACGAGATCGATGTAATCGTCGGCGTGACCAGCGAACTCAGCGGGCAATGCGTGCGCGCCAAGGAACGTCGTGCGGATCGTGACGGGGCGCTCGTCAGCCAGTCTGCGAGCGGCGCGCAGGATGCGCATTTCTGTTTCGAGCTCGAGGCCGTAGCCAGACTTCACCTCGACAGTCGTCGCCCCCTCGGCGATCAGCGCGTCGAGGCGGGGCAGGGCAGATGCGACGAGCTCATCCTCGCTCGCGGCTCGCGTAGCCGCGACGGTAGAACGGATGCCGCCGCCGGCGCGGGAGATTTCTTCGTAAGTGGCGCCCGTGCGGCGCATCTCGTGCTCGGCAGCGCGATTTCCGGCAAAGACGAGGTGGGTGTGGCAATCGATTAGGCCGGGTGTGACGAGGTGTCCTTCGCAATCGACAGTGCGATCGGCGGTGAGCTCCGGCGCTTCGCTAGCCGATCCGACATATGTGATACACCCGTTTTGTGCGGCAATCACGGCGTCGGGGATGACCTTCAGGCGGCCACCTTCCATCGTCGCCAACCGTGCTGCGGTCCATATCGTTTCGCATCGCGTCATTGCCGCTACCTCCTCACCGACAGTATGTTGCATAGCTATCATTTATTGTATAGACAATATAGATCTCAAAACGACGGGGCGTTGCATGTTATGAGGCAAGATGGGGTTTTGCACTTTGCCAAGGCGCTTCTTCCCGAGGGATGGCGTTCGCAAGTCAGCATCACTCTTGCCGATGGCCTGATCAAGACAGTCGAACCGGACGCTCAGCTTCCGATAGGTGCCGAGCACTATGGCGTGGCGATCCCCGGAATGCCCAACCTGCACAGTCACGCATTTCAACGCGCGATGGCAGGCCTTGCTGAATACAGAAGCTCAGACGGCGATGACTTTTGGTCATGGCGCGATCTCATGTATCGGCTTGCCGGCACGATTGATCCGGACCAGTTGCGCAAGGTCGCTGCGATGGCGCAAATCGAAATGCTAGAGAGCGGGTTCACCCGCGTTGGAGAATTCCATTACCTTCACCATGATGTTTCAGGTGGACGGTTCGGAAATCTTGCCGAGATGTCCAATGCGATTTTCGCTGCTGCATGGCAGACCGGCATTGCGGTCACTCACCTGCCCGTTTTTTACGCGCATGGCGGCTTTAACGGCGCTCCTCCGACCGAGGCGCAGGCCCGTTTCGTTTGCGATCTGGATGAGTTTTCGCATTTGCTGGAGCGGTGTCGGGAAGGCGCGGCTGATCTGCCCGATGCGGTAGTCGGGCTTGCCCCGCACTCTTTGCGCGCCGTGACACCCCAGGAGCTGAGCGCATTGGAGGAACTGGCAGGTGACGGGCCGATCCACATCCACATCGCCGAGCAGGTGCGCGAGGTCGCAGATTGTCGTGCAGCGCTCGGCACGACGCCCGTTCGCTGGTTGCTCGACAACGCAAGGGTGGGCTCCCGATGGTGCCTCGTTCATGCCACGCACGTCGATGTTGGCGAGGTGTCGGACATGGCAGGATCAGGAGCGGTCGTCGGATTGTGCCCTGTTACTGAAGCTAACCTCGGCGATGGGATTTTCCCCGCTCAGGCCTTCATGGAGGCAGGCGGGCGGTTTGGAATTGGCTCCGACTCTAATGTCCGGATCGATATGGCGGAGGAATTGCGGGTACTCGAATACGGCCAGAGACTTCATTTGCAGGCTCGCAACATTATGACTTCAAAGAAATTTATGTCGAACGGCCGATCTTTACTGGAGTGCGCGCTTCACGGTGGCTGGCATGCATTGGGCCTGGACGGCGGCATCCGGCCGGGGGCGTCAGCCGATCTCGTTGCACTGCGAGAGGACGTTTTGGTATGCGGGGCGCAAAGGGATGACGCCTTGATCGACCACTTGATCTTTTCAGCCGGCTCGCGCGCAATCGATAGCGTGTGGCGGCGGGGTCGATTGGTCGTAAGCGGCGGGCGTCATGTGATGCGTGATCAGGTCGAGGGGGAATACAGGGCAGTGCTGAAAGCGCTCATCGCATGACTGCTCTGCACGAGCGCATCCGACGGGACATCGAGTCCCGGATTCTCTCCGGCGAAATGATGCCGGGCGACCGTCTGCCTATCGAACACGACTTGATGGCAGAATATGGCTGCTCCCGCATGACGGTGAACAAGGCTATCTCTGCGCTCGCCGCAGCCGGTTTGGTCAACCGCAAGCGCAAGGCTGGCACGTTTGTCGCTGCGCCGAAAGCGCACGCCATGGTGCTCGACATTCCCGACCTCGCGCACGAGATCCAGGAAAGCGGGCAGAAGTATCGCTATCGTCTTCTGCACCGAGAGATATGCAATGCGGGCAAGGTCGACAGTTCGCTCGAGATCGAGGGAGACGTCTTGTGGACTGTTGGAGTGCACATAGCTGACGGGAAACCGTTCGCGCATGAAAGCCGTGCGGTGAGCCTGACGGCAGTGCCGGAGATCGACGATGCGGTATTCGATCCGGACAGCCCCGGCACGTGGCTGCTGAAACATGTCCCCTGGACCGAAGCAGAAACCGCAATCTCTGCGACCGCAGTCTCGGATCGGGAGGCTCGCGCACTTGGTGTCGCAGACAATACAGCCTGCCTTTCGCTGATCCGCCGCACTTGGCGGTCGGGTGAGCACATTACCGCAGTGCGGCAATTGTTTCTTGGCGATTCGTATACGCTCGTTGCTCGCTTCGGTGCGTCTGCATAATAATATTACGCAAAAGAAACTTTTAATCATCGGACCAGCCGTCCGGTGGCATGATTATGTGCGTAAAGCGCTTCCATAATAACAATCTGACAGAAAATTCATGTATATACAAAATAGTTGTTGACCGCCGCTCGTGTGACTGTTTCCTTACGGCCCGGACATCAAGCCAAGGGAGGCATCCACATGGACTTCAGAACTTTCCTTCTCGCCGGCGGCGCCATGGCGGCCGCAATCGCTGCACCTGCACATGCTCAGGAAGGGGGTTCTGAAACCGATGGCGCAGGCGAAACCCAAGCCGCGCCAATCGTCGTGACCGGTTCACGCATCCGCCGCGCCGACATCGAAGGCGTCGGGCCGACGACCATCGTCACGCAGGAAGAAATCGCCAATACCGGCATCGTCAATGTGGAAACCCTGTTGCAGCGTCTGCCCGCCAACGCCGGTCAGGCTGGCAACCAGACGGCGGCCTACTGGACGGGCAACGGATGGGGAACGTCGCAGGTCAACCTCCGCGGCCTTGGGATCAAGCGCACACTGGTCCTTTTGAACGGCCGCCGCATCGTCGCGGGCGGTACCGGCGCGAACTCTTCGCCCGACCTAAACATGATCCCGGTAAACATGTTGGCCCGCACCGAAGTGCTGAAAGACGGCGCATCGGCCGTCTACGGCGCCGATGCGGTGGCAGGTGTGGTCAACCTCATTACCCGCAAGGATTTCGAAGGTCTGGAGGTCGGCGGACGCTATGGCATCACCGAAGAGGGCGACGGCCAGGATCGCACGCTCGACTTCATGGGCGGCATTCGTGGTGAACGCGGCGGCGTGATGGTCGCAGCGACGTATCAGAACACCGATCCGATCAACATGGGCAACAGGGTTCCCTGTGCCTATAGCGGCGCATCCGGCTCGCTCGTCTGCAGCAACAGCGCGGCGACTATTGGCGGCCGTGCGGCCCTGCCTGACGGCACCATGATCAACTTCAACCAGGAACTGGGCGGCGACGGCGACTTCTACGAGCCTTATTCCTCGGCCATTCACAACTACAATTACGTCCGTGATCTCAACGCGGTGAACCCGATCGAGCGTTATAACATTGCTGCTTTCGGCGACTACGCGCTGACCGATTCCGTCGAGCTGTTCGGCGAATTCCTGTACACCAAGCGCAAGACGAACCAAATCGCGACGCCCGGTACGCTGCGCAACATCGCGATCGCAGCCGACAATCCGATCAACCCGACGGGCGAGGATATCCTGCTGATCCAGCGGCGCCTGAAGGAGGCCGGACCGCGCGGGTTTTTCCAGGACACAGATACCTATCAGGCCAGCGGCGGCCTGCGCGGCCAGCTGCCGAGCGGGTGGAACTGGGAAGTCGCGGCGACCTGGGGCAAGAACACGGGCGATGACGGCCAGACCAATGTCGTCAATCTGCAGAACCTCGGTTACGCACTCGATCCGGATACCTGCGGGGCCAACGGCATCCCTTGCGCCGATCCGCTCGGTTATGGCGATCTGACTCCGGAAGTGCTGGATTATTTGCTCTTCACTGCCGTCGACAAAGGCGGCAACGAGCTGTTTTCCGTGACGGCCGACGTTACCGGAGACCTCTTCGAATTACCGGCAGGCACGGTCGGCTTTGCCGCTGGCGCAACCTATCGCAAGGAAAAGGGCTGGCGCACGCCGGATGAGCTGACGGTCGCGGGCATCGCCAACACCAACCAGCAAGACCCGATCTCCGGTTCGATCTCGGCCAAGGAAGCTTACGCCGAAGTCTCGGTCCCCGTGTTCGGCGACGCGCCTTTCGCGCAGTCCTTCGTGCTAGACGGCGCGTTGCGCTTTTCCGATTATGATCTGTTCGGCACTGACTGGAACTACAAACTTGGCGCAGACTGGGCGATCGTCGATGGCGTGAGGCTGCGCGCGACTCACGGCACCGGTTTCCGCGTGCCGAATGTCCCCGAACTGTTCAGCGGCGTGTCCGAAGGCAATCTGACGACGACCGATCCGTGCAGCGGCTACAGCACCAGCGGCAACGCGACGCTGATTGCCAATTGCCAGGCATCGGGCGTTCCTGCAGGCTACACCCAGCTTGGCGGCACGGTTTTGACCAGCCGTGGCGGCAATCCCGATCTGCAGCCGGAAGATTCGACCACCTGGACTTTGGGCGCGGTGATCGAGCCGACCAGCGGCCTGACCTTCACCGCCGACTGGTTCGACATCGAGATCCAGGACGCGATCCGCACGATCCCGGGCTCGACCAAGCTGGCGGTCTGCTATGCCAGCGAAAATCTCAGCAGTGCATTCTGCGACGACTTCACGCGCAGTTCGCTGACCGGCGAGATCACCTACCTTCAGGCGCAGTCGATCAACACCGGCCTCGAAAAGATGAGCGGTCTCGATCTCGGCATGATCTACGACCGGATGATCGGCGACTTCGAAGTGACGCTGAACCTCAATGTCACCTGGCTCAACGAATATGTCGTCTACCCCTTCGAAGGCGGTGCTCCGATCGAATTCGACGGTCACATCGGCGGCGGCAACGGCGGTTATCCGGAATGGCGCGGGTACGGTGTGCTCTCAGTCGCCAAGGGCGCTGTTACGGGCACGTGGTCGACCCAATGGATCGGTTCGGGCACCGACTTTAACGCGGCTCCGGGCGATCTTGGCTATTCCATGCCGGACGTTTTCTACCACAACGCCCAGATCGCGTTCGACGTGGCGGACAACTATCGCTTCTCCTTCGGCGTCGACAATGTCTTCGACCGCGATGCGCCGTTCGTGCGCAGCTGGACCGATGCGAATACCGACACGATGACTTACGACCTCATGGGCCGCAGGTTCTATGTCGGTGTCCGTGCCGGGTTCTGAGCGGCACGCTATGAAAATCAGATGGCCCCTGTTCGTCCGGCGCCTGCACAAGTGGCTGGCGCTGGTTATCGGGCTTCAGGTCGTGCTGTGGACGGCGACCGGTTTCTACATGGTCGTCATCCACATCGACCGGATCCATGGCGATCACCTCGTCAGGCCGGTCGAACGCCCTGCGGTCGACATGGCGTCCCTCGTCGCGCCCGGCACGGTCCTTGCGGCCGTGCCGGACGCTTCGGAGGTTCGCTCATCGTCATTGCTGAACCGGCCTGTTTGGCGGGTGACATCACCTGGAGGTGTCGCCCTGTTCGATGCAGGCACCGGCGAGCGGTTAGGCCTGATCGGTGCAGATCAGGCAGAAACCATCGCCCGCAATATCTATACCTCTGACGAAGAAGTAGCCTCGGTAAGCCTGTTGCAGGAAGCGCCGATGGAGATGCAGGGCAGGAAGCCGCCGTACTGGCAGGTGACTTTCGATCGTTGGGACAGCCCCACTTTCTACATCTCGCCCGAAAGCGGTGAGCTTATTTCACGGCGCCATTCGCTTTGGCGGATCTTCGACTTCGCGTGGATGCTGCATATCATGGATTACGATGATCGCAGCGACGTGAACAACCTGCTGCTGCGGACAAGCACGTGGCTTTCTGTGGCCATGGCGCTGAGCGGGGCATGGCTTCTTGTCTGGGCCTTTCCGCGTCGCCGCAAAAAGAAGAAAACAGCATGAAACGCATCCGGTTCACTCCCCTGTTCTTCCGCCGGGTCCACAAATGGGTCGGGCTGGTGCTGGGCATCCAGTTCATCCTCTGGTCCGTCAGCGGCGCGATGATGGCGTTCATCGACATGAAGGACGTTCGCGACCAGCCGATGATCGCTGCTGATCCGGTATCGGTTCCGGGACTGCTCGCACCGACGGACATTGGCATCGGCAAAGTCGAAAGCCTGAAGCTTTCCATGGCCGACGGACGGCCGATCTACGAAATCGGCGAAAGCGGTTCCGTGCGCATCGTCGACGGCCTGACCGGTGATCCGGTTGTAGTGGACGAAGCCCTCGTGCGCCAGCGCGCGGCTGTTATCGTCGACGCGCCGATCCGTTCGATCTCGTTGATGAACAAGCCGAACCTCGAGGCGCGCGAGTTTGCCGGCCCGATGTGGCGTGTCGACTTCGATGATGCCGAAGGGACCAGCGCCTATTTCGCCGCGGATACCGGTCGCTTCCTCGTCGCACGCGGCGATGACTGGCGACTGTGGGACTTCTTCTGGATGCTCCACAACATGGACTACGCGGACAGGACGAGCTTCAATCACCCGTTGATCATCGTGGTCGGTTTCGGCGTGCTCTTCCTGTCGGGAACGGGCTTCTATCTCCTGTTCAAGTCGTTCAATCGACGTGATTTCCGGTGGCTCGTCCGCCGCAAGCCATCCTTCGACAAGACCGCAACCGCCCAGCGAACCTGAAAGCACACAACGACGAATAGCACTGACCTAGGGACCATAAGATGGAGGGTTTTTCGATGAGACTTTCAGCACTTTGCCTTTTGGGCGCCAGCCTGTCGCTTGCCGCCTGCAACGGTGCCGAACCGGAAATGGAAGCGACCGAGGAAGCTTCCCACGCCCACGGTGAAGGTACGCACACTCACGATGTCGACGCGGTTGCCGAAGGTGATATCAAGGACCCCGAGATGATCGCCGCGACCGACGTGTCGCCGGAATATCTCCAGCTCGCCACCAACGTCGAGATCGTCCCCGATATCGAGAAGGCGGTGAAGTCGTCGTCCGCCGTAATGACGCATGAAGGCCTGTTCGGCCCGCTCCTGTTCGCAGAGGAAACGCGCGCGTTCTTCATCGAACTCCAGCCCGGCATGTTCCTTGCCGAACACCCCCACGACATCGGTTCCATCGTCTATACCGTTCGCGGCAAGTGGGTGCTGGCCAGCGAAGGCAAGCGCCAGGTCATGGAAGCGGGCTCGCTGTTTCGCTTCGGCGACGGCATGCCCACCGGTTGGGAAGCGCCGTTCAACGGACCGGCTCTGCTTCTGATCGTCAAGCCCAAGGGCGAATCCACCGACTACAAGGTGTTCAACGAAGGCATCAAGGAGATGGCGGCCAACGTCGATGCGGATCGCAAGAAGGGCGGCGCATACTATTACGACGTGCTCGAAGAGGATCACCCGGCGATCAAGTTCGCGCGCAGCGTAAACCCCGATTTCGACGCCGTCCTCGCCCAGATCGACTGATCGGGAAACAACGATGATCAAGGGCAGAAACCTGCGTTCCGCCGCGATCGTGGCTCTCGCGCTTTGCAGCGCGGGAGCCGCATCGGCGGGCGAAACCGATACCGAAATTGGCACTGGTGCGGCGCCGGTCGAATGGACCGCATCCGGCGATGTGGACGTCGCCGCGATCAATGCCGACATCATCGCCGGCAAACCGACTGTCGATGTCGGTATCTATATTCCGTCGAACTTCGACCCCGGCTTCGAGAAAGTGACTCTGCCCTCGATGATCGAGGCATTTCGCGCAGCCAAGGAAATCTATGCGCCGGCCGGCGTGCAGTTGAACCTGCTATTCGTGAAGCGGGGCGAGATCGACGAGCGTTTTCTCGCGATCCAGTCGAACGAAATCCCCCGCGTTCCCGATACGGAATATGTCAATTCCTACGTCGCTTCGAAGCGCCACCCCTCTCAAATGAGCGACATGGCCAAGGCGGCTTTCGAAAGCATGATTGAACCGGATGCTGCCAATTCGCGCACGGTTTACCTTGTCGCGCTGCAGGACGTGATCTTCCCGTTCCTCGAAGTCGCCGAAGGGCGGAACTGGACGGTGAAGATGGTACGTACGGGTGGGCTGTCGTTCCCGACCTATTCCTACCACGACACGATCCCCGAAAGGCTGCGCGGGGTCATTTCGATCACCAACCTGTCGACGCCGAACCGCCGTCGCCGCACGATTGCCCACGAAATCGGGCACAAGGTCATGAACGTCAGTCACGAGTACAAGACCACCAACCCGGCGCACGAAATCTACGCCAAGGGCGGCCTGATGCTTTACGGCGAGGGAGAGGACATCCCCTCGGGCGAGGAGGGGCGCTGGCACCTCGAACGCTTGCTTACGTCTCCGTTTGTCTATCGCATGGACAAAGATGGTCAAAAGCAATGGAACGCCGACTACAAGGAAGGCGGCCATTACTATGATCCACTCTATGGCGAGAAGGTCGTGCATTTCCCTGGCGTTTCGGGGATGGATCCGGACTGGTAACGGCGGACGCGTGATGGGCCATCATGGTAATTGTCAGGCAGTCCCGGCCCAAATAGTCTGATCTCAGATGCGCAATGTCATTGCCTTGATGGTCGCTGTCCTGCTGCTCGTGTCACACGGCGGTTTCGCTGCTGCGACGCCGCATCTTGATCATGCGCACGGGCATGTGCACTCACAAAACGGGCACCATCTCGGGGGCGATTATCACGGTGATCACGAACACGACGCGCCGTCGCAAGAGAGTTCAGATCTAAGCAATACCAGCGATCTGCCTTCATCACATTCGGCCCCCCACGGGCACGCGGTTCTTGGCATGCCGGAGGCAGGCGCGATCATGAAATCGAGGCGACTGACTCACTTGCTGCCTGCTCCGTTGGCTACGGTTCCCCTTATCGGGACCGAAGCGCCCCCGTTGATCGAGCCGCCTTCAGCCTGATCCTTGGCGAGCCGGGCCATCCATTGGCGCCGGTCTGCGCCCCGGAAACGTCGGCCAGCGATAGTCCAGCGGCTATCCCATGGCCGGAACACATCTCGTCTTTCGGGCGAGAGGCCTCCTTTATGGAGTTCCGATCTATGACATTACTACCCACAGCCACCCTGCATGACTGCAGTCGGCGGCTCAGCTTTGCAGCATTGATGATCCTTCTGATGCTGTGCACCGGCGTCGATGCCTGGGCCCATAACGTGGCCGAAGGCGACAAGGGCTACATCCAGGAATCGAGCGGCATCCTGATCATGCCGTTCATCTACCTCGGCGCAAAGCACATGGTGACGGGTTACGATCACCTGTTGTTCCTGTTCGGTGTGATCTTCTTTCTCTACCGGCTGAAGGACGTCGGGATATACGTCACCCTGTTCGCGGTCGGCCACTCGACGACGCTGCTGTTTGGCGTGCTGACGGGCATCACGGCCGATGCCTACCTGATCGATGCGATCATTGGTCTGTCGGTCGTCTACAAGGCGCTCGACAACCTGGGCGCGTTCCAGCGCTGGTTCGGGGTACAGCCCAATACCAAGGTCGCGACGCTGATCTTCGGGTTCTTCCACGGGTTCGGCCTTGCGACGAAGATCGTCGAATTCGAGATCGCGCAGGACGGTCTCATCCCAAATCTGCTGGCCTTCAACGTGGGCGTGGAAATCGGCCAGTTGCTCGCGCTTGGCGCGATCCTGATCCTCATGGGTTTCTGGCGCAGGACAGGCAGCTTCATGCGCCACGCCTTTGCCGCCAACACGCTTCTGATGACGGCCGGCTTCATCTTCGTGGGATACCAGCTGGTCGGCTATTTCGTCGCCTTATCCAATTCTCTTTTCGGAGAATAAACGATGTTCAATTCACAACGTCCCTCGGTGGAAGACCTGCCGACATCCGGCCAACTCATGCGCGCTTCGGCTTTCGCTCTCGTCTCAGCGGGCGCGATCCTCGTGGCAGTTGTCCTGCCCGCCGAGTATGCCATCGACCCCACCGGCGCAGGCCGCGCACTGGGCCTGACCGATATGGGTGAGGTCAAGGCGCAACTGGCCGAAGAAGCCGCCGCCGATGCCATGCTCGCCGAAACGCAGGCGGCGGGCGCGCCTGCCGTTGCAACCGCTGCACAAGAGGTAGCGGATCCTCCCGCCGAGACCGCAAACGCGCGTTCCGATGTCACCGAGATCACTCTCGAGCCCGGACAGGCCGCAGAGATCAAGGCCAGCATGATGAAGGACGCCAGCCTCGAATACGAATGGTCGGTCGCGGGTGGCGCGGTCAATTTCGACACGCATGCCGACGCACCCGGCATCGACTACCATGGCTACGACAAGGGTCGTAACTCGGTCGGAGAGAAGGGCACGCTTACCGCGGCTTTCGATGGCAGCCACGGATGGTTCTGGCGTAACCGTTCGGCCAGCACTGTTACGGTCACGCTGCGCACCGATGGCGCCTACAGCGACATCAAGAAAGTGCTCTGACGCAACGGTTCGCGGACAGGGATCTTAAGACCCTGTCCGCGAAAAGACTGAGCGAGAGGACCGTGACGATTCCGGGCGCTGCAGCACTCACAGCGCTATTGTTTGCCTTTGGCGCAGGGGCGGCCCGGGATTCGGGCGAGATCGACTGGGTCATCCTGCTTTGCGGGTGGGCTGTCATGGGTTTCGCATACGCTATCTGCTTGACTGCCGCGGGCCGCCTGTTGCGTCGGGCATCGGCCGATACGGATCGCCCCCGCGCTGTTCGCGTCAGGTCTATGCGGTGGCCAGAAACCTGGTCGAAGCCCTCGCGGATGTGCGCGCCGTGCTGTCGGCTGCGTGTACACTTGCGGCTTTCAACAGTGCGGGCATCGAGAGCGCGGCAGTGGCGACCGCCCCCCCCCCCCACCACGCCGCGCGCTGCGTTGCCGAGGCCTTCGCCAGCGGCAGCGAGGACGAACAGCGCGAGAAATTCGGTGAACTGATCGACCTCATCGAAAAGGCCAAGAGATAAAGCGCCCGGCTTCAGCCGATCTTAATCACCCGCGTCTATGAAGACACGCGGGATCTTGGACGAGGTTTGTTTGATGTTCGATGAGCACGCACGCGTGTTGCGCTATTACTGCTGGTTCTCCGCCGGGCTGATCGCCCTCGGTTTCATTATCGAGGGTCTGAAGACGCCTGCGGGTATCGACCCTGCGGTGGCAGTCCTGCTGCTCGTCATTTCCGGTCTTTGCGAAGCGATGGCGCTTGCCGAATGGCGCAGCGACCTCGCTCCGGAACGCCGGCGTTCCTAAGCTGGCCCGGCCCGGATAGATCAGGCGACCGGAAGGCGAATGGTGCGGCGCATGCCGTCGCGGGTCTCGCGCTCGTGCACGATGCCGCCTGCGCGATAGACGGTCGCTTCTACCATCCTGTCGGCCAGAGCCGAGGCGCGCCCGGCATATTCGTTCGCGCCGGTTTCGGACCAGTCGATCAGGAGGTCCGCACCCTCCATCCGCCATGCCACCGCGATCGGCGACTGGTCCGGGCCGACTTGGGTAGGATGGGCATGGCGGGCGAGCGGGCTGCTCCATTCATGCAGGATCAGCGCCAGCGGCAAGGCCAGCGCGCGCGCAGTCGCGAAGTCTGCGCCATCCAGCGCGATGCCGGACAGGCCGACGACGCTCGCCGCCCTTTCGATAACGGTGCGCAGCGGAGCGGTGTCAGAGCCTGCATAGAGCGCATCGACCGCAATCAGCACGTCGACACGGTCGCAGAAGAGACCGGCGAAATGGGCGAGCGAACCCGCTTCCTTCTGGCCCAGCGTCACCAGCCCGCGCACTTGCGCGAGGATGTTCTGAAGGTTGTGCCGCCCACTCTGATCGTTCCCGTCCGGCGCTTCATCGGTGATGACGACAACCGCACCATCGGCAGCAGGCTGGCCGGCGCTGCACGGCTGGAACCAAAGGTCGACAACGTGCCCGTTGTCGCTCTCCAACTTGCGTTCGAACTGCCGTTCACCAGTGCGAGAGGCGGTGTTGACGCATTCGTAGAAGGCCTCGCCAAAGAGCGTATCGGCCTCGTCCAGAAAGCGGCCTGGCTCGAGATCGCGTCCCGAAAAGCCCGCGACCGTCGCGGTCGTGCGGGCAAGGATCTTGCCCTGCGCGTCAATCACGATCGCAGACAGCCCGTCGGAAATGGATGGAGGTGCCGCAGCGCCCGTCATGACCTGATTCTTCGTCCCCGCTCAACGTCTTACGCGTCGGTAGCGGAAACACGATACGAACATCAAGTCCATTGACCTCACGTTAAGTTTAACGGGGGCTGCGGACCATGATCGCCGGTGAAACTTGCCGCGCGGCCCGACTTCGACCAAGAAGCGCGCGAATGACCCGGATCGACCCCCTATTCGAGGATCTGCTGGCGCAGAAAGCCGCGCGAGGCCTGCGCCGGACGCTACGGCCTGCCGCGCTTGCAGGGGATGGGCGCATCGTGCGGGGCGGGCGGGAAATGCTCGATTTCTCCAGCAACGACTACCTTGGCCTTGCACGCCACCCGCTGCTTGCCGAACGTGCCGGCGAATGGGCTGCGCGCATGGGCAGCGGCAGCGGTGCTTCGCGGTTGGTAACCGGCACTCTCGATGCGCATCTCGAGCTCGAGCATAAGATCGCGCGGTTCAAGGGGACCGAGGCGGCACTGATTTTCGCATCGGGCTGGCAGGCCAACGCGGCGGTAATACCGGCGCTCCTCGCGGCGGTGCCGGGGGCGGTGGTGCTGACAGACCGGTTGAACCACGCGAGCATGCACGCGGGCTGCAATGTCGCGGGCATTCGCCAGACGCGGTTCCCGCACAACGATATGGCGGCGCTCGAAAAGCTGTTGGCCGAAAGCGCCGAAGCGCCTGCGCGCATGATCCTGACCGAAAGCGTCTTCAGCATGGACGGGGACCGCGCCGACATGGCGGAACTGGCCCGTCTGGCGCGCGAATACGACGCGGTGCTCTATGTCGACGAGGCCCATGCGACCGGCGTTCTGGGGCCCAAAGGCGCGGGGCTTTCCGCGACGGTGCCGGGCGCGGTGGACGTGACGATGGGTACGTTCAGCAAGGCGCTGGGCGGGTTCGGGGCCTATGTCGCGGGTTCGCGCGTGCTGATCGACTACCTCGTCAATGCGAGCAGCGGCTTCATCTATACCACCGCGCCGCCGCCTGCCGTTCTGGGCGCGATCGATGCTGCGCTCGACCTCGTGCCGGATATGGATGCGCAGCGCGCGCATCTTGCCGCTCTGGGGGACCGGCTGCGCGAAGGTTTGACAGCACGCGGGTTCGACGTCGGTCCATCAAGCACGCAGATAGTGCCTGCCGTGATCGGTGAGGCCGAAGACGCGCTGGCGCTTTCTGCTCGGCTGGAAGAGGCGGGCATGATCGCCTCCGCCATCCGCCCGCCAACGGTGCCCAAGGGCACGAGCCGCCTGCGCCTTGCCCTGCGCGCAACGCACGGGGAAGAGGACGTCGATGCCTTGCTTGCCGCGATCGGTGATCGGGCGTGACGGTGCTTTTGTTCATGCACGGCTGGGGCTTCGATGCCTCGATCTGGTCGGGCGTCGTGCGGCATCTGGACGGGTTCGAATGCCGTCTGGCCGATCGCGGCTATTTCGGCTCGCCGGTCGCGGTAGAGAGCGATGGGCCCTGCCTGGTCGTGGGGCACAGTATGGGCGCGATGCATTGGCTGGCGGACTTGCCTGACCGGTGCCGCGGCATGGTGGCGGTTAACGGGTTCGACAGGTTTAGCGAAGGCGACGGCTTTTCCGGCGCCGCCCGCCGTCCGCTGGACCGGATGATTGCGCGGCTGCCGCAGTCTCCGGCGCAAGTTCTGGCGGATTTCCGCAGGCGCTGCGGGGCGGACCCTGCGGCGGGTGCTCCTGAACTGGCGCCGCTTCTGACCGATCTGGAACTGCTGCGCGATGGCGATTTGCGCGACGCTACCGACTGCCTGTCGGTGCTGTCGCTGCAAGGGGCGAACGACCCTTTGCTGCCCGAAGCGATGCGCGGCGCGGTATTCGCCAAGGCACGCGTGACCCGCATGACTTGCGAGAACGCAGGCCATCTCCTCCCGCTCGAAGCGCCCGAATGGACAGCAAAGGCCATCGCCGAATTCGCGGGGATAGCGGCGTGAACGCGGTCGAACGCGAACGGATCGGCGCCGCCTTCGGTTCGGCTCGCGACTATGACCGCCATGCGCGGGTTCAGCACGACATCGCCTACGATCTTGCCGCGCGAATTGCCGCGCTGGACTTACCCGAAAATCCGCGCATCCTTGAAATCGGGTGCGGGACGGGATTTCTGACGCAGGCCCTGATCGAGGTGGGAATTGGCGGGAATTGGCTCGTCACCGACATCGCGCCTGCGATGGTCGAACGGTGCAAGGCGCGCTTGGGCGAGAGTGCAGGGCGGCGCTTTGCGGTGATGGACGGCGAGTATGGACTGCCCGAGATGGGCGAGTTCGATCTCGTCTGCTCCAGCCTTGCGATGCAGTGGTTCGACGATCAGGAAATGGCGGTCGCACGGATGCTGCGCAGCGTGAAAGTCGGCGGGCATTGCCTTTTCGCAACGCTTGGCGCGGGAACGTTTGCCGAATGGCGCGCCGCGCACGAGGAGGAAGGGCTGGAGGCCGGAACGCGCAGGTTCGCGCCTCTGAGCGAGCTGCAAAATATGCAGGCAGGTGCGCGGGTCGGCGATCTTGTCGTGCAGAAACGGGTCGAGAGCCATGACGACGCGCTCGGCTTCCTGCGTAGCCTGCGCGCGATCGGGGCGGGTACGCCGCAACCGGCGCATCGCCCGCTGGGCCCTGCCGAAATGCGCCGCGTCATGGCGCGGTTCGAGGAGCGGGGATCGGCGGTCACGTACGAAGTCGTCATCGGGCATTTCCGCAGGAGCGTTCCGTGAATACGATCGTCGTCACCGGCACCGACACCGACATTGGCAAGACCGTCTTCGCCGCCGCGCTGGCAGGCGCATTGGGCGCGCATTACTGGAAGCCGGTACAGGCGGGCACCGACGATCATGGCCGCACCGACCGTGACCGCGTGATCGAGCTCTCCGGCCTGCCGGACGACCGTTTCGTGCCCTCTGCCTATGACCTTGCCACACCGGCATCGCCGCACATCGCGGCAGAGATCGACGGGGTGACGATCGATCCGGCGCGACTTGCGCTGCCCGCTGTGGAAGGACCACTGATCGTCGAAGGCGCGGGCGGCGCGCTCGTGCCGCTGACCCGCGAGCTTCTTTACGCCGATATGTTTGCCAGGTGGGGCGCACCGGTCGTGCTCGTGGCGCGCACTGCTTTGGGTACGATCAATCACTCGCTGCTCTCGATAGAGGCGCTACGCTCGCGCGGCGTCCCAATCCTCGGCGTAGCCTTCGTCGGCGATGCGGTAGAGGACAGCGAGGCGATCATCGCCGCAATGGGGAAGGTCAAACGTCTGGGCCGTCTGCCCTTCGTCGACCCGCTCGACGCGGCCAGCCTTGGCGCGGCCTTCCGCGAGAACTTCGACCTTCAGGACTTCCTTTGATGACTTCCCCGATCTGGCATCCCTTCACACAGCACGGACTGGAAGAAGCGATCCCGACGGTCGTGAAGGGCGAGGGCGCTCTGCTTCACACCGCGGACGGGCGCGAAGTGATCGACGGCATATCATCGTGGTGGGTGACGACGCACGGGCACAACCATCCGCCGATCATCGAGGCGATCCGCGAACAGGCGACGAAGCTCGACCAGGTCATCTTCGCGGGCTGGACCCACGAACCGGCAGAGAACGTCGCGCGCGGCCTGCGCGAGATGATGCCCGATGCGCTGACCCGCGTGTTCTTCTCCGATTCCGGGTCCACGGCCGTCGAAGTCGCGCTGAAGATGGCGCTCGGATACTGGCAGGCGCAGGGCGCGCGGCGCGAAGGCATCGTCGTGATGGAACATTCCTATCACGGCGACACGATCGGCGCGATGTCGGTGGGGGAGCGTGGGGTTTTCAATCAGGCCTATGAACCGCTCCTTTTCGATGTCGCGAAAGTGCCGTTTCCCGCCGAGGGTGCGGAGCAGGCCTGTTATGATGCGCTAGACCGCGCCTGCGCGAACGGAGCGGCTGCTTTCATCGTAGAGCCGCTGGTGCTCGGCGCGGGCGGGATGCTGATGTATTCGCCCGCGGTACTTGCCGAGATGCGCAGCATCTGCGCCCGGCACGGCACGCTGTTCATTGCCGACGAGGTCATGACCGGATGGGGTCGCACCGGCACGTTGCTGGCCTGCGAACAGGCGGGCGTCGTGCCCGATATCCTCTGCCTGTCGAAGGGCCTGACCGGCGGGGCGATCCCGCTGGCCGTCACGATGGCGAGCGAGCCGATCTGGGAGGCGCATTACAGCACCGACCGCGCCAAGATGTTCTTCCACTCGTCCAGCTACACCGCCAACCCCATTGCCTGCGCGGCGGCGGCGGCAAACCTTGCGATCTGGCGCGAAGGATCGGTGCGCGATCAGGTGGCGACGCTGGTGGAGCGGCAGGCGAAGCACCTGTCCGCGCTCGCCGCCGATCACGAGATAGAGAATGTGCGCCAGTGCGGCACCATTGCGGCCTTCGACGTTCCCGGTGCTCAGGGCTACCTTGCCGACGTCCAGCCGCGCCTGCTGAAGTTCTTCCGCGAGAACGACCTGCTGCTGCGCCCGCTGGGCAACACCGTCTACGTGATGCCGCCCTACTGCATTTCAGAAGCGCAGCTGGCCCGGGTTTACGAGGTCATCGCCTCTGCACTGCGCTCGCTGCGCGAACCTGCACACGACGGAGCCTGAGCGTCGCGCGGCTCGCTCGCCGGCATTGCCTCTATGCCGAGGCGGGCGAACATTTCCGCATCGCTGTCGTCACCCGCGTTAGGCGCGGTCAGCAGCTTGTCGCCGGTGAAGATCGAATTCGCGCCCGCGAGGAAGCACAGCGCTTGCGTCGCCTCGCTCATCGATTCGCGGCCAGCCGACAGGCGGACCATCGAGCCCGGCATCGTGATGCGCGCGACCGCGACGGTGCGGACGAACTCTATATCGTCGATCTTGGCGAGCGGCGTATCGGCCAGCATGTCGCCCAGCGGCGTGCCCTTTACCGGCACCAGCGCATTCACCGGCACCGAACCCGGATGTTCGGGCAGCGTCGCCAGCGTGTGGATGAAGCCCACGCGGTCGGCCCGCGTCTCGCCCATGCCGACGATCCCGCCCGAACAGACGTTGATGCCTGCCTTGCGCACGTTGGACAGGGTGTCGAGCCGGTCCTCGATCGTGCGGGTCGAGGTAATGTTGGCGTAATTTTCGGGCGAAGTGTCGATATTGTGGTTGTAGTAGTCGAGCCCCGCCTCGGCGAGCATGGCCGATTGCTTTTCGTTGAGCATGCCCAGCGTCATGCAGGTTTCCATGCCCATCGCGCGAACGCCTTCGACCATCTGGATGATCGCGGGCATGTCGCGTTCCTTGGGATTGCGGAAAGCAGCGCCCATACAGAAACGGGTCGAACCGTGGTCCTTCGCCTGCGCGGCGGCCTGAAGCACCTGCTGCACGTCGAGCAGCTTGGTCGCCTTCACGCCGCTGTCGGCGCTGGCCGATTGGGAGCAGTAGCCGCAGTCTTCGGGGCAGCCGCCGGTCTTGATAGAGAGCAGGGTGGACAACTGCACCTGGTTCGCGGGGTGATTGTCGCGATGCACTTGCGCTGCGCGGAAGACCAGTTCGGTGAAGGGCAGGTCGAAAAGCTCCGCAATCTCGTCGCGGGTCCAGTCGCTGCGGGGGGCTGCATTTGCTTGCGTCACGCTCTTTTCCTTCGGGTATCCGGTGCCGGCCTCGCGCGCGGGCGGGCCTTTGCATTGGCGCCTTAAGCAAGGCGCGGGATCATGCAAGCCCGATTAGTGCCGCGGATATACACGCATAATCCAAGCGAAGGTAGCGGATGGCCCGTTTAGGGAGGTTGTTCGCACCGTTATACTAACTCGAAAATCGGCAGCACTTCTTCCGATTATGGTATGAAATGCAACAATTTCCTGCCATCTTTCCGAACAGGGAAAGGGGTTGGAAATGGATATTCTTGCAACGCACAACACGCCGTTCGCGGTTGCGTTGGCGTTTCTTCTATTGCTGCTTGTCGTGCAACTTCTTGGCCTTGGCGATTTCGGGCCGGATTTCGACGGCGACATCGATGTCGAGGGGCCGGAGGCTGCCGATGTGGTTGGCGGATTGGCCAGCATCGTCGGGCTCGACCGGTTGCCGCTGGTGGCATGGCTGGCGCTGTTCTGTGCCTCGTTCGGGCTTATCGGCCTGTCGCTACAGGAATTGCTGACCGCACTGATCGGCGCGCCGCTGCCGGCGGCGGCGGCGGCGGTCATGGGCGTCGTCGTCGGCTTGCCGGCAACGGGTCTGCTTGCGCGGCCGCTGGGCCGGATCTGGCCGCATGACGAGACGACGGCCGTATCGGTCGACGAACTGCTCGGCCGGCGGGGCACGATCTCGATCGGCACCGCGCGGCGCGGCAGTCCCGCGCGCGCGCAAGTCACCGACCGGTTCGGCCAATCGCATAACGTGATGGTCGAGCCGCACGAGGACGCGATCGAATTCATCGAGGGTGACGAGGTCATGCTCGTCCGCCGTGAGGATCAGGTTTTCTTTGCCATCGGCGGTTCCGAACCGTTCCGGCTAACGCATTAAAGGGGGTACGCACATGGATCAGTTGATTACCATCGGCATCATGGCTGGGACAGGGCTCGTCGTCCTGCTCATCATCGCCTTCATGATCACCCGGCTTTATCGTCGCGCAACCAAACAGGTGGGCTTTGTTCGCACGGGCTGGGGCGGCGAAAAAGTCGTTATGAACGGCGGCGCTATGGTCCTGCCGGTGCTGCACGAAACGATGCCGGTCAACATGAACACCGTGCGCCTTGCGGTCGAACGCAAGAACCAAGACGCGCTCATCACGCTCGACCGTCTTCGCATCGACGTGAAGGCTGAATTCTACGTGCGCGTCCGGCCCGATGCCAACGCCATCGCCATGGCCGCGCAGACGCTGGGCGAACGCACCATGCACCCAGAGGCGCTGAAGGACCTTGTCGAGGGCAAGTTCGTCGACGCTCTGCGTTCGGTCGCGGCGGGCATGACGATGAACGAATTGCACGAACAGCGCGCGGACTTCGTCCAGAAGGTGCAGCAGGTGTCATCGAACGACCTTGCGATGAACGGGCTTGAACTGGAATCGGTCTCGCTGACCGGTCTCGACCAGACGAGCATCGAGCATTTCAACGCCAACAATGCCTTCGACGCCGAGGGTCTTACCAAGCTGACCGAGCAGATCGAGGCGCGCAAGAAGCTCCGCAACGATATCGAGCAGGACACCCGCGTCCAGATGGAGACCAAGAACCTCGAGGCGGACAAGCGTTCGTTCGAGATCGGCCGCGACCAGGAATATGCCCGGCTTGAGCAGGAGCGCGAGGTCGAGGTGCGCCGCGCCGCGCAGATCGCCGAGATCGCGCGCGAACAGGCAGAGCGCAACCGCGAGGCCGATGCCGCGCGGATCGAGGCGAAGAAGCAGGTCGATGCCCAGCAGATCGAGGCCGACCGACTTGTCGAGGAAGCCCGCATCGACCAGCAGCGCGCCCTGGAAATCGCGCGGCAGGAACAGCAGATCGCGGTTCAGAACAAGAGCCGCGAGGAAAGCCAGGCCAAGGCCGAAGCCGACGAGGCCCGCGCCAAGGCTGTGGCTGCCGAGGAATCGGTTGCGACCAGCCGCGAGACCGAAGTGGCCGAACGTGACAAGCGCATCCAGTTGATCGAGGCCGCGAAGATCGCCGAACGCGACGCGATCAAGGTGAAGGTCGAGGCCGAGGCCGAGCGCGATGCCGCTCGCAACCGGGCAGAGGCCGCGCGCCTTGAGGCAGAGGGTGAGGCAGAGGCCGAAAAGCTTCGCGCCGAGGCCGACCGCGTGCGCTTCGAAGTCGAGGCCGCCGGTCAGCGTGCGGTCAACGAGGCTGCGAACATCCTGTCGAGCAGCCAGGTGTCGCTGCAGACGAAGCTCGCGCTGCTCAAGGCCCTGCCCGACCTCGTGCGCGAAAGCGCGAAGCCGCTGGAAGCGATCGATTCGATCAAGATCGTGCAGGTCGACGGCATTACCGGTGCCCGCGGCGCCGATGGCAAACCGGTTGCGGCCGGTCCGGGCGGCGGCAATCTTGCCAGCGATGCGCTGAGCGCGGCGCTGTCCTACCGCGCGCAGGCGCCGGTCATCGACGGTCTTATGAAGGAACTCGGCCTCGACGGTGGCTCGCTGGAAGGTTTGGCAAAGGCAGGAATGGTGAACGACGCACCAATCAGCGCGCCGGTGCCGAAGCCGGAAAAGGCTGAACTCGACAAGAGCGATGTCGAGGAAGTCGAGAGCGACGAAGCCTGACGCGATGTCTGGCAGTGACAAGGCAGGGGCAGGGGCCGTTTCGGCGGCCACTGCCCTTGTGGCTGCCGATGCGTTTCTGGTCGAGGCGATTGTGGGGGCGAGCCAGGATGCGGGGCGACCGGTCCTGATCGGATTGAGCGGCGCGCAGGGTAGCGGCAAGTCGACCACGGCGGCGCGACTGGCCGGTAAGCTGGCGGCGCGGGGGCTCGCCACGCAAGTCTGCTCTATCGACGATTTCTACCTGACAAAAGCGGAGCGGGCCGACCTTGCGCGAACCCGCCACCCGCTTCTGGCGACGCGAGGCGTTCCGGGCACGCATGACGTGGCGCTGATGGATGCGACCGTCTCGGCCTTGCTGGCGGGCGAGACGGTGCGGGTGCCCTCGTTCGACAAGGCCACCGATGATCGGCGATCGGCAGCGGAGTGGGAACTGGTCGAACGGCCTGTCGACGTGGTCCTGCTGGAAGGGTGGTGCGTCGGCGCGCGGCCCCAGCCAGATGGCATGCTGGCCGAACCCGTCAACGAACTGGAGCACGCAGAGGATGCCGGCGGCGACTGGCGGCGCGCGGTGAACGCGGCGCTGGCGGGCGAATACCGCACGTTCTTCGGGCGTATCGACCTGTCGATCCTGCTGCGCGCGCCGTCATTCGCCGTCGTCGAAGGCTGGCGCAGCGAGCAGGAACGCGGCCTCGACCGCAGCGGCGCGGATGCGGGGGCGGCGATGACGGCGGACGAATTGCGCCGCTTCATCTCGCACTACGAGCGGCTGACCCGCTGGCAGATCGAGGATATGGCCGCCGACATCGTCATTGACATCGACGAAGCCCGCGTGCCGGGATCGATCCGCCTCGCAGATCGCGATACGCCGCGCTGAGGCCGGAAAGCCTTCGAACAGCGCCGCGGCGAGGCGGTTGGCGCAAAGCCGCCTCGGTCTGGTTCTCGTCCTCGTCGCGCCTGGCCGGCATGGCGCGCCCTTGCCAAATTACCGGCCCATCCGCGCTGTGGTCCATGGGGATCTGGAGCAGGCCCTTCTTCGGAGCGCTGCGATCGACCGGGCCGGCCACGCCCGTCATCGAGTCGCAGTTCGATTTCTCTTCCGCCGTGCATGTCCGCTTGCCTGTCTGCCGCAAGGACGGCGCGTCCCGACCCGTCTCGGTCCAAGGTATAATTGGCGAGTGTCGGCAGGGCGCGCAAAGTGTCCGGCGAAACGTCTTTGGCGAGAGGAGGAATTCAATATGCTCGAACAGGCTCTCAGCAAGTTCAGCGGCCAGTCGCTTATCCGCGATCGTTTTGACAACTTCATCGGCGGCAAGTGGGTTGCCCCCGTGAAGGGACAGTATTTCGACAACATTTCGCCGGTGACCGGCAAGCCCGTGTGCCAGGTGGCCCGCGGCACCGCCGAGGACATCGAGCTGGCGCTGGATGCCGCCCACAAGGCCAAGGACGCGTGGGGTCGCACCTCGACGACCGAGCGTGCGAATATCCTGAACCGCATCGCCGACCGCATGGAAGAAAACCTCGACATGCTGGCGCTGGTGGAAACCATCGACAACGGCAAGCCGATCCGCGAAACGACCGCGGCCGATCTTCCGCTGGGCGTCGACCACTTCCGTTATTTCGCAGGCTGCCTGCGCGCGCAGGAAGGCTCGATCTCGGAAATCGACCACGACACCGTGGCCTATCACTTCCACGAACCGCTGGGCGTGGTCGGCCAGATCATCCCGTGGAACTTCCCGCTTTTGATGGCCGTGTGGAAGCTGGCCCCGGCGCTGGCCGCAGGCAACTGCATCGTGCTGAAGCCTGCCGAACAGACCCCGATGTCGATCATGGTGCTGATGGAAGTCATCGGCGACCTGCTGCCCGAAGGCGTGCTCAACGTCGTCAACGGCTTCGGCGTCGAGGCGGGCAAGCCGCTGGCATCGAACAAGCGCATCGCCAAGATCGCCTTCACCGGCGAGACGACGACCGGCCGCCTGATCATGCAGTATGCTTCGGAAAACCTCATTCCCTGCACGCTGGAGCTTGGCGGCAAGAGCCCGAACATCTTCTTCGCCGACGTGATGCGCGAAGACGACGACTACTTCGACAAGGCGCTTGAAGGCTTTGCGATGTTCGCGCTGAACCAGGGCGAGGTCTGCACCTGCCCCAGCCGCGCACTGGTCCACGAATCGATCTACGACCGGTTCATGGAACGGGCGATCAAGCGCGTCGAGGCGATCAAGATGGGCAACCCGCTCGACCCCAGCACCATGATCGGTGCGCAGGCATCGAACGACCAGCTGGAAAAGATCCTGTCCTACATCGGCATCGGCCGTGACGAGGGTGCCAAGGTCCTTACCGGCGGCGAGCGTGCGGTGCACGACGGCGAGCTGGCCGACGGTTACTACGTGAAGCCGACCGTGCTTGAAGGGCACAACAAGATGCGCGTCTTCCAGGAAGAGATCTTCGGCCCGGTTCTGGCCGTGACCAAGTTCTCGTCGGACGAGGAAGCGCTCTCGATCGCGAACGACACGCTCTACGGCCTTGGTGCCGGCGTGTGGAGCCGCGATGCCAACACCTGCTACCGCTTCGGCCGCGCCATCCAGGCTGGCCGCGTGTGGACCAACTGCTACCACGCCTATCCGGCGCACGCAGCGTTCGGCGGTTACAAGCAGTCGGGCATCGGGCGTGAAAACCACAAGATGATGCTCGAACACTACCAGCAGACAAAGAACATGCTGGTGAGCTACAGCCCGAAGGCGCTCGGCTTCTTCTGATGCCGCCGCAGAGGGCTTACGACCTCCCACCTCGACACCCGTGCCGGCACATCTTCCAGGTGCCAGCCGAGGGGCGAGGCCATCCCGGGCCGGGGCAGGCGCAAGCCTGCTCCGGCCTTGGTGCATCCGGGCCAATCCTTGTAAGGACAAAGGTCATGACCACGATTTCCACCGCTCCCGCCCGCATCGTCGCGACGCCAGAGGCCGAGGACTGGATCTTCAGGCTGACCGAAATGCACGGGCCGCTGATGTTCCACCAGTCGGGCGGATGTTGCGACGGCAGTGCGCCGATGTGCTTTCCGCGCGGCGAATTCCGGGTCGGAAAACAGGACGTTCTGTTGGGGACTCTGGTCGCCGATACGCCGGTCTGGATCGGGGCGGCGCAGTTCGAATACTGGCGCCACACGCAAGTCACCATCGACGTTGTGCCGGGCCGCGGATCAGGCATGAGCCTGGAGGCGCCCGAAGGCGTGCGCTTCATCGTGCGCAGCCGGGTTTTTACGGATGAAGAGGTCGATGCGCTGAACGCGGGCGGCGAGCCGCTGCGCGGCGACGAAGTGGCCTGACGGCTGCGATAGTTGTGTCATCGCGTATCGCTTGCCGCTTGGCCAGCGGATCGCGAAACGCTAGGTTCGATAATCTGAAAACGGCCAGACCAAGACGCCAGAAAAAGGGCGCGACACGGCCGGTGAGGGGATGAAGGAGAGGGCACCTGACTGATACAGAGGTGAGCGCGGACGGTCTTGTCGCCGTAACGACCCACGCCAGCGAGCCCGATGCGGCAGTCGCGGAGATCGCGCGCGCCATCGCGGGCGTGCCGCTGGCGGGCGGGCTCGTGTTCTGTTCGCACCGGTTCGAGCGGACGGAACTGGCCGCAGCGCTCGACAAGCTGATGCCCGGCATCCCCCTGTTCGGATGCACCAGCGCAGGCGAGTTGACCACGCGCGGTTACGATAGCGACAGCCTTGTCTTCGTCGGGTTTCCGGCGGACGCATTTCACCTTGAACTGCTGCCCTTTACCGACCTCGACAACTTCGATCCGGAAGCCGCGCGCAAGCAGGTGCGGCATTTTGCGGGAAGCTGCCGGAACGTTGCCGCACTGGCGCTGGGTGAGGGGCTTAGCCACGTCGCCCTGTTCCTTGTCGACGGGCTATCCCACCGTGAGGAATTGCTGACGATGACCGCGCAGGAAGCGCTGGGCGAGATCGAACTGATCGGCGGATCGAGCGGGGATGGGTTGGCTTTCAAGGAAACCGGCATCTTTTTCGACGGCCATTTCCAGCGGGATGCGGCAGTCATCGGCCTCTTGTCTTCGTCCCGCCAGATGCAGGCTTTTTCCGCCAACCACTATCGCCCCGGCGGCGAACGCATGGTCATTACCGAGGCGGACGCGGAAACACGCACCGCCTTCGAGATCAACGCGGTTCCCGCGGCAGAGGAATACCTGCGCGTCGTGGGCCAGCCGAGCCAGACCCTGGATGCGGCCTTCTTCGCATCCCACCCGCTGATGGTGCGTACCGGCGGGGAATATCACGTCCGCTCGATCCAGTCGGCCAATGCCGACGGATCGCTGACGTTCTATTGCGCGATCGATCGCGGGGTGGTGCTGACGGTGGGCGAACCCGTCGACCGCGTTGCTGCGATGCGCGAACTGTTCGACCAGACCGAAGGAAAAGTCGGCCAGATCGACCATATCATCGCGTTCGACTGCGTGCTGAACCGCATCGACGCCGAACGCAGGCAAGTCGCGCACGAGGTTTCTGCGCTCTATACCGAAAAGGGCGTGATCGGTTTCAACACGTACGGCGAACAGTTTCGCACCGCGCATGTGAACCAGACCATTAGCGGCCTTGCGATCGGCCGCTGATGGCAACGCGCGGCAAGGACCTGGCCCCGGCGGCCCCGGACGAGCGTGACGAGGAAATCGCCGCGCTGAAGGAGCGTGTCCGCAGGCTCGAGAAAGTGAACGAGGCACTGATCGACCGCGCCGAACGCTCGAGCGACATGGAAGGTTCGTATTCCATGTTCGAGACCGCCATCGCGCTGGAAGCGATGGTGCGCGACCGCACGGGTGAGCTGGAAGACGCGCTTGGCAAGCTTGCCGAAGTCAACGCCTACCTCGAAACCGTAAGCCGCGATGCGGATGCCGCGCGCGCGCGGCTGCGCGATGCGATCGAGAGCCTTTCCGACGGTTTCGCGCTGTTCGATGCCGATGACCGCCTTGTCACGCACAACAAGGCCTTCTTGAAGATCTGGCCCGAATTCGCCGATATCTCCGAAGCTTCGCCCACTTTCACGGATCTTGCCGAACAGCTTGCGCGTGGCGGGCGCACGATGGGGTCGCGTCTGTCACCCGACCGGTGGATGCGGGAGCGCATGGCAAGGCACCGCGACGCATCGGGCGCCCACGTGCAATTGCTGTCCGACGGGCGCTGGTTGCAGATCAACGAGCTTCGCACCAGCGAGGGCGGCACCGTCGGCATCTATACCGACATCACTTCGGTCAAGGCCGAGGACGCGCGCGAACGCGCCCGCGAACTGGCCGAACGCAACCTCGCCCTGCAGGCCTCGCTCGACACTTTGTCGGAAGGTGCGTGCCTGTTCGACAGCCAGCGCCGCCTTGTCGCCTGGAACGAGCCGCTCATACGAATGCTCGGCATCGAGAGCGATCTCGAAGGCGCGATCGGGCGGCATGAACGATTGAACGACTGGTGCGTCAACGAATGCGGGCTGGACATGCCGCATGCGGTCGAATGGCGCAGCGGCAAGGGGCCGCGTATCAGCACCGATTGCACCTTGAAGGGGCGCAACTTCGTGATCCGTTCTGTCTCGCTTTCAGCGGGCGGCATGGCCTATGCCTTCGACGACGTGACCGATCGTATCCGGTTTCAGCGTTCGATGACCGAACAGGCCGAAACACTGGAAAGGCGCGTTCAGGAACGCACCGCCGAGCTGATCGAGGTGAACCGCCAGCTGGTCGAGGCGAAGAACGAAGCCGAGCAGGCCAACCGTTCGAAAACCAGCTTCATCGCGGCGGCCAGCCACGATCTGCTGCAACCGTTGAACGCCGCGCGACTGTTTGTTTCCGCGCTGGCCGAACGGCGCCTTGCCGCGACCAATCGCGGGCTTGTCCGGCAAAGTGCGGTGGCGCTCGATTCGGTCGAGGAACTGCTGGAGGCGTTGTTCGAAATCTCGCGCCTCGATGCAGGTGCGATCCAGCCCGAGATCGCGGCGCTGCCGCTGGATCGCATCCTGTCGGCCCTGCGCATCGAGTTCGCGCCACTGGCCCGCCAGGACGGGCTGAAGTTCGAAATTCCCGAGACCGGCCTCTGGGTAAAAAGCGACCTTCGTCTGCTGCGCCGTATCCTGCAGAACTTCGTGTCGAACGCGATCCGCTATACCGAAAAGGGCAGCGTCGTCGTGCAGGCGCTCGAGGAGGGCGACCATGTCGCCATCTCGGTCATCGATACCGGCTACGGCATCGACCCTGAAAAGCGCGAGGCGATCTTCGAGGAATTCCGCCGCCTGAAAAAGACGCAGAAAACGCCGGGCAAGGGCCTTGGTCTTGCCATCGTGCGCCGCGCCAGCGCCATGCTGGGCCACGAGATCGACCTCGATTCACAGGAAGGGCGCGGCTCTACTTTCACCATCCTCGTGCCGCGAGCCGAGCCGCGCGTGACCGAGGCTGCGAAGACGACCGCGGGCGAACGCATCGGGCGCAGCGGGCAGGGCACCGTCACCGTCGTCGACAACGACGAACAGGTTCAGGAGGGCATGCGTGTCCTGCTGGAAAACTGGGGCCTCAAGGTCGTCACCGGCAGCCATCCCGACGATGCCGCCGTGGTGAAAAGCGTGAAGCAGGGGACCGGACTTCTCATCGCGGACTATCACCTCGACGATGGTCTTACCGGCGACGAGGCGGTGGCCATGCTGCGCGAAAAGCATTCGGGCGATCTGCCGGCGGTCATCATCACCGCAGACCGAAGCGACGAGGTGAAGATGAAGCTGGGATCGCAGGGCCTGCCGATCCTGACCAAGCCGGTGAAGCCCGCGCAATTGCGTGCGCTTTTGCGGCAGCTGGAGATCACGGGCTGACCGCCCGCGAAGACGGTGGATCAGTCGGAAAAGCCCACGCGATTGGCCATGATCACGGCCTGTGTGCGCGAATAGACGTTCATCTTCTGCAGGATCGCAGAGACATGCGCCTTCACCGTCGTCATCGAGACGCTGAGCTCGTGCGCGATCTGCTTGTTCAGCAGGCCTGCGACAAGGTGGCCCAGCACGATCCGCTGCTGGGGAGTGAGGCTGTCGATGCGGGCGCGGATTTCCTCGTCCTCGCGAAGGCGCGCATCGTCGCTTTCGGTCGTCTCAAGGTCGGGCAGGTAGATTTCGCCCGCCAGCACCTGCTGTAGCGCGTCGAGAATGGCCGGGCGCTTCAGCGATTTCGGAACGTAACCGGCAGCCCCTGCGGCCAGCGCGTCGCGCATCACGATCGGGTCGACGACGCCCGTCACCATGACGACAGGCGTACTGGGAAAATCGGCGCGCAACTGTTTCAGACCCGACAGGCGGTTCACATCGGGAATATTGAGGTCGAGCAGGACGAGATCGACCTCGTCCGCTTTCTGCAGCTCTTCTAGCGCTTGTTCGAAGCTGTCGGCCTCGAGGATCTCGCATTCGGGGAAGCTGACTTCCAGGATCGAACGCAGCCCGTCGCGCACAAGCGAATGATCGTCGACGATCAGCACGCGATCGGGAGCAGGCGCTTCGTTCATCCTCTGCCTCGGCAAGTCTGTTATCAATGTCGCCATAGTGGAAAATGGCCCGCCGCGACAGATGCCGGGCGGGCCATGTCCTTACTTACTGGTTGTAGAGTTTGAAGACCCAGAGCGAACCGCCCTGCGAGATGTCCTTGAAGGTCTTGGCGACCTCACCACCCCAGAGCGGAACGGCGCCGCCCCAGCCGGACATCACCGCGACATACTGTTCGCCGCCGTCTTCCCATGTCACCGGCGAACCGACGACGCCCGAACCGGTCTGGAACTTCCACAGTTCCTGACCCGTCTTGGCATCGAATGCCTTCAGGTAGCCTTCGGGCGTACCGGTGAAGACGAGGTTGCCGCCGGTGGCGAGTACGCCGCCCCACAGCGGGGCCGGGTTCTTGGCTTCCCAGACGATCTTGCCGGTCTTGGGATCCATCGCGCGCAGGGCCCCGATGTGATCGTCGGCGATCGGCTTGATGGTAAAGCCTGCACCAAGGTATGCCGCGCCCTTCTTGTAGGCGATCGGTTCGTTCCAGATGTCCATGCCCCAGTCGTTCGACGGGATGTAGAACAGGCCGGTGTCCTGGCTATAGGCCATCGGCATCCAGTTCTTGCCGCCAAGGAACGAGGGGCTTGCGAACACGACCTTGCCCTTGTCCGCACCGCTGGGCGCACCGGGGCGACCGTCGCTGGTAAAGTTCGGGCGGCCCGTCTTCTGGTCGATGCCATCGGCCCAGGTCGTCTGCATGACGAACTTGTGCGCGCCGATGAACTTGCCGTTGGTGCGGTCGAGGACGTAGAAGTAACCGTTGCGGTCGGCCTTCGCACCCAGTTGCATCTTCTTGCCCTTGATCGTGGCATCGAAGGGGATGAACTCGTTCACGCCGTCAAAGTCCCAGCCGTCGTGCGGCGTGGTCTGGTAGTGCCACTTGATCTTGCCGGTATCGACATCGATCGCGACGGTGGACGAGGTATAGAGGTTGTCGCCGGGACGCAGGTGGCTGTTCCACGGTGCCGGGTTGCCGGTGCCGAAGTAGACGAGGTTGGTGCCCGGATCGTAGGTACCGCCAAGCCAGGTCGCACCGCCGCCGGTTTTCCAGAGGTCACCTTCCCAGGTGGCATTGGTGGTGCCGGTGATGCCGTTGTCCTTGCCGCGCATCGTGCCCATGTGGCCTTCGATGGTGGGACGGTCCCAGATCAGTTCGCCGGTGTTGACGTCGCGGGCCTGAACGGCGCCGACGATGCCGAATTCACCGCCCGAATTGCCGGTTATCACCATGTCCTTGGCGATGATTGGTGCGGCGGTCGCGGAATAACCGGCCTTGTAATCGCCGATTTCCTTGTTCCAGATGACCTTGCCGGTTTCGCGGTTCAGCGCGACGAGGTGCGCATCGAGTGTGGCGAAGATGATCTTGTCGCCGTGGATGGCGGCACCGCGGTTGACGACATCACAGCAAGGCATGATGCCGTCGGGAAGGCGGGCATTGTATTCCCACTTCTTCTCGCCGGTCTTCGCGTCGAAGGCGAAGACGCGGGAATAGGAACCCGTCACGTAGATCGTGCCGTCATAGACGATCGGCTGGGCTTCCTGGCCGCGCTGCTTTTCCCCGCCGAGAGAGGCGGAGAAAACGGGCACGAGCCGCTTTACGGTCTGGGTGTTGACCTTGTCGAGCTTGGAATAACGCTGCTGCCACGGGCCCATGCCGTAGGTCAGGACGTCCCCGGTGGAATCGGCGTCGTTCAGCAGGTCATTCATGTTCGGCCCGGCGTGGTTGTCCGCCACTGCCGGTGCACTCATGGCTGCACATGAAGCCGCGAGCGCCACGGCAAGAGTTTTGAAACGCCCCTTCATCCTTCCCTCCTTCGTCAGACCGAAGTCTTCTTTGATTTGAGCGCTTTTGCGCCCGTTCAGGTATCTTGGTATCGGCGAGACTATCCCCGCCCCTGTTCTGAACAATTGAACCTTAGGACGAGAGCGGCCGTCAGGCCCCCGGAGCGACCGCATTTGCGGGCCGCCACGTCACGCCGTAGCGGGCGAATATCTCTGCCATACGGCCATCGGCCATCATCGCGTCCATTTCCTCCTCGAAGGCGAAACCGAGGCTGCGGCTCTTTTCGTCGACCGCGATGCCGATGTCCCATCCCGGCGACAGCATGGCGGGCAAGGGCCCCTTGCGCCGTTTTCCCTCGCCCGGCGCATGGGCCATCGCCGATTCGATCTGGGCATCGGTGGCGACGGCAAGATCGGCCTCGCCCGACTTGACCGCGGCGACGGCCTCGAAGCCCGTAGTATAATGCGTCACGTCAGGCCGCAGGATGCCTCCGAAACTGCCGATCAGGTAGAAGTCCGGGATCGAATCGAGCTCGGCCGCAAGGCGCTTTCCCCGAAACTCGGTCGGCGTCCCTTCGCATTCGGCCATGCCGGGCGAACAGGCCGCCCCGAAACTTTCGTGGTAATAGGGGGCGAGGATGACCACCTGGTCCTCCTGCGCCGCGAACGTGCGGTCGAAGGGAACATGCATCATCACGTCGCACTTGCGGAACCCCAGAAGGCCGCCGCGCCACACGACATTGCGAAGATCGTCGGAAACTTCCTCGTCGGCAGGGAACAGCGCGAGGTCGGTCTTCACGCCAAAGCTTTCGGCAACGGCTCGGGCGATGTCGGCATCGATGCCCATCACCTTGCCGCCTTCTTCCCACGACCATGGCCGGTTGTTTGTGTAGAGGCCGACACGAAGAACGCCCAGCTCGCGCACGTTGGCGAGCGGGGCGCTGTTGGAAATGCGGGGCAGGGCCAGCGACCCCGCTCCTGCTGCGAGACCGCCCAGAAAGGCCCTGCGCCCGAATGTCATGGTCTTACTCGTCCGTGTACTTGGTTTCGACCCAGCTGCGGATCGCCCAGCCGGCTTTCTGGCCGAGGACTTCGCCGAACGGCGGCATGTAAACCTTGCCATCGTGGCTCGACCCGTTGCGATAACGCTCGATGAACCACTCGTCGCCCGAGGGGCCGAGTTCGAGGTAGCGCAGGTCGGGCGCGATGCCGCCCGAGATGCCTTCGAGGCCGTGGCAGCGCGCGCAGTTCTGGTTGTAGGCCGAGGCGCCGATTTCGATCGCCTTGGCATTGCCTGTATAGGGGTTCTCGCCCAGCCATTCCTCGCCGATGTCCGGCAGGGCCGAGGTGTCGACCGCCTGCGGCGTCACGTCGCCGTGTGCCATGAGCTGGGTGGTGGTAAGGCCGGCAAAGGCCATCGCGGTGGCGGCAAGCGCCAGCCGGCTGGTCAATTTCGACATTTCAGTGCATCCTCATTTGCGACCCGAGGGCCATCAGTCCAACAAACCCCCTTGCTTGGATTGCATTGATAGCGACCCGAACGGCACGGACCCATTGAACCTTGGTACAATGTTGCTGCTGACATCGGCGAAGGTACATCGAACTCTATGAAAAACCGTCAACTCCTTGCCGGCGCGGCTTTCGCCCTTGGTATCGTCCTTGCCTCGTCCGCGCAGGCGGCGACGGCCTATGTCAGCAACGAACGTTCGAACACCGTCACGGTAGTCGACCTCGACACGCGCACGGTCACCGCGACATGGGACGTGGGCGAGCGCCCGCGCGGCATCACGCTGACGAAGGACGGCAAATACGTCCTTATCTGCGCCAGCCTCGACAACGCGGTGGAGATTCGCAACGCAAAGACGGGCGAGCTGGTCGGCGTGCTGCCATCGGGCAATGATCCCGAGCAGTTCTTCGTCTCGAACGACGGCAAGTACCTCTTCATTTCGAACGAGGACGATGCCGCGACGACCGCGGTCGATCTCGAAACGAGGCGCGTTGCCTGGCAGGTTGTCGTGGGCGAGGAGCCGGAAGGCATCGCGCAGAGCACCGACGGCAAGTACCTGCTGGTGGCGAGCGAGGAAGAAAACATCGTCGACTGGATCGATATCGCCACGCGCGAGATCGTCCACGTGACGGAAACCGACTATCGCCCGCGTCACATCGAGTTCACGCCCGACGGGACGCAGGTCTGGATATCGGCGGAGATTGCCGGGACGGTCCATGTCATCGACGTCGCCTCGAAGGAAATCGTAGAAACCCTGTCCTTCGCCCCGCCGGGCGCGCCGGCGTACAAGGTCCTGCCCTGCGGCATTCGGTTCACGTCCGACGGGAAGACCGCGGTGATCGCGCTGGGCCGCGCCGATGCGGTCGCGGTCGTGGATGTGGCAAGCCGCAAGGTGACTGGTTACGCGGCCACTGGCGGGCGACCATGGCACCTTGCCATCACCGAGGACGACACCACTGCCGTCGTTGCTAACGGCACCACCGGCGACATTGCTTTCCTTGATCTCGCCAGCCTTGAGGTGACCAAGCGTATCGAGGCAGGCAAGGGCCCCTGGGGCGTCGCAATCGCGCACTAAGGCAGCGTATTGCGCACGGTTTGCGCCCAGGTTTTGCCAAGTAATCGACGCCTTGTCCCAAAGTACGAGAACCAAAGTCCAATAGTGCCGCGCGCAAGGGCGCAGCATCCTCTTTCCGGTCGCTTGGATGCGATACAGATAAGAAAGGAAGGGGGAGAGAAATGATCTCCAAGATCATGTTGCGCGGTACTGCCGCGGCGATTGCCATTGCCCTGACGACTGCACCCGCATACGCCGGTTCCAGCGAGAGCCTGCTCAAGCGCCTGCACGAAAAGGGCATTCTTTCGGACGACGAATACGCCGCCCTGCTTGCCGAGGAACAGGCCGAGGACGCGGCAGAAGCCCAGCAGATGCAGGCCCAGCAGATGCAAACGACGACGCAGGCACCGGTTCCGGCATCTTTCGAGCCCGAGAAGATGGTCAAGATGACCGACAGCGGCATCGGCCTCGAAGTGGGTCCGGCCACGATCCGCTTCTCCGGCTCGGTCAACGGATTCTACGTGCACGACAATCCCGATACGCCCAGCGCCACGACGGCGGTGACCGGCGGTATCGCAAGCGTTTCGGGCAGCAACTCCAGCTCGGTGCGTAACGGCCTTCTCCCCGGCTTCCTCGTCGTCAACGTCTCGACGCAGCAGGCAGGCTGGGATGTCGGTGCGACCTTCGGCATGTATCCGGGCATCAACTCGACCGCATGGGGCGCGCTGGGCGCAAACAACGGCGGCCAGCCGACCGCGCTTGCCACCGCAGGCATCGACTTCCGCCAGACGTTCATGACCTTCGGCAAGAAGAACCTGGGCACGTTCAAGATCGGCCGTGACATCGGCCTGTTCGGCTCGGACGCGATCCTCAATGACATCACGCTGCTTTCCAGCGGCCCTCCGGGCGGCAACGTCGCTCCGGGCAACACGACGCTGGGCCGCATCGGTTCGGGCTACATCTACACCGACTTCCAGCCGCAGATCACCTATTCGACTCCGTCGATGGGAGGCGTGCAGGCGAGCGTCGGCGTGTTCCAGCCGCTGAAGTCGCTGACGGGTCAGGACCAGACGAATTCCGATCCGGGCTTTCAGGCCAAGCTGACATACGACGGTGCCTTCGGCGGCGTTAACACCCACCTGTGGGCAGGCGGCATTACCCAGAAGCACGATCTGGTCGCGGGCGGCTCTTACACCGGCAAGGGTCTCGATCTCGGTGCCAAGGTTACCGCAGGTCCGGTCACGGCGGTTGGTTACTGGTACACCGCGGACGGCCTTGGCACGACCGTGCTGGGCCTGTTCGACACCGACGGTTCGGGCAATGCGCGTTCCAGCGACGGTTTCTACCTGCAGGCGCTGGCCACCTTCGGCAAGGTTTCGGTCGGCGGCAGCTACGGCGAAAGCCGCCTCGACTATGCCAACGCGGCGGACGAGGCAGCCAACCCGACGCTGGTGGACACCAACTCGAGCTGGGTCGGCCAGCTTCGCTATGGCCTGACGCCGTGGGTGACGCTGATCGGCGAATACGTTCACTCGAAGGCGGAAGCCCACAATGGCAACGAAGCGCAGAGCGATGCGCTTGCTGTCGGGGGAATTCTGTTCTTCTGACGTTTTCCGATACTTCGGATTACACTATGGGAAAGCGCGTCGGCGGCCACGGATCCGTGGTCGCCGAGCGTGTCTCTACGGCACAAGAAAACGATCTCGCACGATGGATCGAAGAGGGCAGAGATGAAAATGACGGGTCGCAAATCGATAGTCGCCACGCTGATGACGGGGGCTGCGCTGTGCGCGGTTCCGACCATGGCGCAGGACACGGACAACGACGACGTCGAAGTTACCCGCTATGCCGCGCCGATCATCGTCACCGGCGAAGGTCTGCCTGCGACCCCCGCGACGGAAGCATACGACGTCACCGTGCTCGACCACGAGGAACTGATCGCCACGGGGTCTGGCCGGATCGAGGACGCGCTCAGCAACATCGCCGGTTTTCAGCAGTTCCGCCGTTCCGACAGCCGTTCGGCCAACCCTTCGGCGCAGGGCGTGACGCTGCGCGCGCTAGGCGGCAACGCTTCCAGTCGCGCGCAGGTCCTGCTTGACGGGGTGCCGATGGCGAACCCGTTCTTCGGTTATATCCCGTTGTCGGCGATTGCGCCCGAACGCCTTGCCAGCGCCCGGGTTACGCGCGGCGGCGGGTCGGGTCCGTTCGGTTCGGGCGCGCTTGCCGGTACGATCGAACTGACCAGCGGCGATCCCGAATCGCTCGGCACGTTTTCGGGCCATGCGCTGGTCAACAACCGCGAGGAAACGGACATCAGCGGCACCGTCGCAGCCCAGCTTGGCGCCGGTTTCGCGCTCGTTTCAGGCCGCTGGGACCGGGGCAAGGGCTTCTACACGACGCCGGTGGATCAGCGCGTCCCGGCGACCGCGCGCGCGGCCTACGACAGCTGGTCGACCCAGATCCGCGGCGTCGCGCCGATCAGCGACGATGTCGAGGTGCAGGCCAATATCCTTTTGTTCGACGACAAGCGCACGCTGCGCTTCGACGGTGCGGATTCGACCAGCGAGGGGCAGGACGCCAGCATCCGCTTCGTCGGGCAGGGCGACTGGGCCTTCGACCTCTTGGGATATATCCAGTCGCGCAACTTCTCGAACGTGGTGATCTCCTCCACCCGCTTCGTGCCGGTTCTGGATCAGAGCAATACGCCCTCGATCGGTATCGGCGGCAAGTTCGAACTGCGCCCGCCGGTGGGCGATACCAACCTGCTTCGCCTGGGCGTCGATTATCGCAAGTCTGATGGCGAACTGTTCGAAACCGCGATCAGCGCGTTTTCGGGCAACGTGACCGAACGCCGCAATGCGGGCGGTTCGAACACCGATCTGGGCTTCTTCCTCGAAAACGACTTCGTGCTCGGCGCGCTGACGCTGACCGCAGGTGCGCGCGTCGACCGCTACACGATCAACGACGGTTTCTACACCGCCCGCGATGCATCGGGCGCGGTGATCACGGACAATGTCTTTGCCGACCGTTCGGGTTGGGAGGAATCGTTCCGCGGCGGCATGGTGTTCGCTGCGGACGATGCGCTCAGCCTGCGGGCTGCTGCCTATACCGGCCTGCGCCTGCCGACGCTCAACGAACTCTACCGCCCCTTCGTGGTCTTCCCCGTCGTCACCCAGGCGAACGAGGATCTCGATGTCGAGAAGCTGGAAGGCTATGAGGCGGGTATCGACTTCACGCCGGGCGAAGGCGTGAACCTGTCGGTGACCGCGTTCCACAACAAGGTGAAGGGCGCGATCGCCAACGTCACCATCGCGCAGAACCTGCGCCAGCGTCAGAACATCGACGCGGTGCGCGCCAAGGGCGTAGAATTGCAGGCGGGGATCGAACAGGGCATCTTCCGCTTCACCGGATCGCTCGCCTATACCGATGCCGAGGCGCAGGGCAGCGGCTTTGCCGCCGCGCTTGACGGCAATCGCCCCTCACAGACGCCCAAGTGGGTCGCAGGCGCGACGCTGGCGATCGAGCCGATGGACGGCTGGCTTTTGTCGACAACGCTACGCTATGCGGGCAAGCAGTTCGAGGACGATCTGGAAGAGAACATCATGCCTTCCGCCACGACTCTCGATGCCTATGCCCGGATCCCCGTTGCTGGCGGCGTTTCGCTGGTGCTTCGCGGCGAGAACCTGACGGACGAGGAAATCGTGACGCGCAACCAGTCCGGATCGATCGACCTTGGCATTCCCCGCACCGTATGGGCGGGCATCGGGTTCAGCCTGTGACCGCAGCAGCGGGTGCAGAACGCTACAACGCGGTTGCGCGGACCCTGCACTGGGTGATCGCGCTGGTCATCATCGGTAACATCATCGGCGGGTTCTTCCACGATGCGCTGGAAGATGTCGTGAACGTCATGCCGCTGCACAAGTCGTTAGGGCTGACCGTACTGGCGCTCTCGCTGGTGCGGCTGGGCTGGCGCGTGGCCAATCCCGCGCCGCCGCTGCCGGCGCATACGCCCCCCTGGGAAAAGGGCGCGGCGCACCTGACTCACGCGGTCTTCTATATCCTGATGATCGGCCTGCCAATGACCGGCTGGCTGGTGTCTTCGGGCAGCAAATATCCGCTAAACTGGTTCGGCCTGTTCGATGTGCCCAAGTTCGGCATTACGCCTGATGGCGCGATCGACGGTTTCGCACACGAAACGCACGAGATCATGGGCTGGGTCGCGGTGTTCCTGATCGTGCTGCACGTCGGCGCGGCACTGCGGCACCACTTCGTGCTGAAGGACGACGTTCTGCGCCGGATGGCCTAATTGCCCACCATCGGTAAAAGCTCGGCCTCAAGACCCGGATAGAAGTGCGACACGCTGCGCTGCAGTTCGTAGCGCGCGACCTTGATGTTCGCGAAGCGCGCGGGGATTTCGGCCGCCCCTGCCTCGGTCATGTTCATGCCCGACAGGACCGCGTCGTGCAGCATTCCGTCGAGCCAGGTCAGCCAGTCGCGCGTCTGCGGGATCGCGACATTGCCGGTATCGAGCGGGCCGTGGCCCGGAATGACCTGCTTATGCTCAACGGCTGCCAACCGATCGAGCGCGGACAGCCAGCCTGCGATGTTCGCGTGCGGCGTGGCAGGGGCGCGGTCGTGGAATACCAGATCGCCTCCGATCAGCGTACCGGTCGCCTCGTCGAGGATGGCGAGATCGCCGCTCGAATGACCGCCCAGCGCGAATAGGCGCAATGTTCGCCCGCCGATCACGGTTTCTCCCGCCGTCACGTCGCCTTGCGGCAGGACGACGGTCGTGCCCTTCATCCAGTCGGCGAGCACGCGGAACAGCGCGTCGGAAAATCCTTCGCCGTCGCGTTCGAGATCGTGGCGCGTGGCGGAAAGCGCGTGGACGAGCCCCGCATCGAAAGCGCCTGCGCCAAACGAGTGGTCGGGGTGGAGGTGCGTGATATAGACGCGGATGACCGCTTTCCCGGTCACACCTTCCGCCAGCGCGCGGATCGCCTTGCCGTAGGAGAGCGAGGGGCCGGGATCGACCACGACCGCTCCGTCATCGGTTGCGATTATCACGGTGTTCGCGATCGCGCCGCCGTTGGCAAAGGCGATCGGCTCGTCCGCACCGCGCACCATCCAGATGCCGTCGGCGACTTGCGTGGCCTGTGGGTTGTAGGTGCCTGCAAACTGCTCGGCATAGACGAGGGCAGGGGCAAGGCTGGCCAGCCCCAGACCCGCCAATCCAAGGCCGGCAAACATGGCGCGGCGGGAAAACCTCATTGCCCCGATGACAGCCTCTTGCCGCTGGCAGGCGCAAGTTCGCCTGTAAACTCCAGCCCGCTGGTATCGCGCGCGGAGACTTCCATCGGGCCGTCGCGGTCGACGACCAGCGTGAAGGCAGGGTCTTCCGCGACCGAGCCGTACACGTCCATGGTCGCGATCTCGCGGCCCCCGGCGTCGGTCACTCGGACGGTTTCGATGTTGTAGGCCGGAATATTTTCGACCAGTCCGGTATCCATTGGGTGACGAAAGCCAAAGCGCAGGCGCGTCGAATTGCCGTCGGACCATGCCGCGCCGCGCATTTCGCCAAGGTGGTCGGCCCAGTCGCCGCGCACGCGGGACAGGGGCGGGGCGGAACAGCCGCCGCCGGCCGCGTCGATCCAGTCGCCCGCGACGTGCCAGCTGCCGTCGGCCAATTGCACCGCGGCGCGGACCGGCGTGCGCTGATCCAGCTTGATGCGGGTGGCGACGAAAGGCGCGGCGCCCATCGGGCGATAGTCGATGGCGACGGGAATGGGATTGAGATCGGCAAAGACCACGATCCGCTTCACACCATCAAGCTTGCGCGCATCGACCGTAACGGGAACGACGTGCTGGTCCTCTGCAATGACGGGCAGGATTACCTTCACGCGGTTGTCGAAGATGACAGGGCCGCCGGTGAACAGCTTTTCGGCATGATATTCCCACATCGGCGATCCCAGCGGATCGGCCGGAAGCCCCTCTGCCAACGCAGGAGAGGCGGCAAGGAAAACCGAGGCCGCGGCGGGCAGGATGGTCTTTATCAAACGCATGGGTCCAAAGAACAATGTAGGACGGACACGGTCTGCGCCACATTGCACTTTGGTCCAAGAAAAAGGGAACGGGTGAGAAAGTGAAGGCAAGCGCGATCCTGCTGGCCTGCGTAGGGCTATCCTGTCTTGCCGCGCCGTCGCTGGCGCAGCAGCGCGCAGAGTTCGACGAGGACGGATATCGCGCTGCCCGTTACCGCGCTCCGGTCGACCGCGATCCGCACCCGTCTGCCCGTCTTGCGCTTCCCGCCGCGCTTTTGCTCGATCCGGGGAAGGATGCGCTGTTTATCGATGTCCTGCCGGTCAATGGCGGCGTGCGCGATGCCAAAACGGGCGCGTGGCGGTTGTCCGAGCAGCACCTGACGATCCCCGGTGCCGTCTGGCACCCCGAGGCCGGACGCGGCGACGCCGATCCGGCGTTGTGGAACGCGCTTGTCCGCGAAGTCACCAAGGCGCGCCGCCGCAAGCCGCACTTGCCGGTCATCCTGTTCTGCCGGACCGATTGCTGGATGGGCTGGAACGCGGCCAGGCGTCTTGCCGCCGAAGGGCACGAAGGCGTCTGGTGGCTGGCCGAAGGGATCGAGGGCTGGCGTACGCGCGAGCAGCTCGTGCCCGCGATACCGGTGACTGTTCCCGCCAACTGAAATTCGCAAGGAAGAGGAGTTTACCCGCAATGGCCAAGCTGATCGTCTATTACCCGCGTCACGAAGGGCACAAGTTCGACCGCGACTATTACAAAGGCACGCACATGGATGTCGTGAACGACGCCTGGGGGCCGCATGGCCTCACCGGCGCCGACGTCAGCTGGCCCTATGACGATAGCCAGCCGTTTGCCTGCCTCGTCGCGCTGAATTTTGGCAGTCAGGACGAAATCGATGCGGCGCTGGGATCGCCGGGTACGCCGGGGGTGCTGGCCGACGTCGCCAGATTTACCGACATCGAACCGGCCATCTACCGCACGGCCTGAAGCACAAAAAAGGGACCCGGCCGAGAGAGGTGAGGCCGGGTCCCTTATCTGGCGTAGACTTGAGCTCGCGTTACGCCGTGATCATTTCAGCTGCTTCAGGAAATCGATAAGCTCCTGGCGCTTGGCCTCGTCTTTCAAACCGGGGAAGCTCATGCGGTTGCCCGGAATGAACTTGCGCGGATTTTCCAGCCACTGGTGAAGCGAAGCCTCGTCCCAGGTGACGCCGGAATCCTTAAGCGCGCTTGAATAGTTGAAGCCCGCATGGACGCCGGCCGACTTGCCGTACGTGCCCCACAGGTTCGGACCCAGCTTGTTCTCGCCGCCCTTTTCCCAGGTGTGGCAAACGGCGCAGCGGCTGTAGCTCGCCGGCGGGGTGAGCGCCGCCACCTTGACCGGTTCCGGCTTGGGTTCGGGTGCGGGCGCTTCCTTCTTCGCCTCAGCCGTCTTGGTCGGCGTGGGCGTGGGCGTGGGCGTCGGCGTTGTCTCGGCCTCTGGCTCTGCCGTTTCCTCGGCGACGGGCGGTTCCATGGCCGGGTCTTCGGCAACCTCGGCCACTTCTTCGGTCACTTCGGCAACGGGTGCATCTTCTTCGGGCGCACCGCCGCAGGCGGCGAGCGACAGGGCAAGGGCAAGTGTGGGGCTGGCCAGGACCAGAGACGATTTACGCATGGCTGTCCTCTCGAACTATCTGTTTCAAAGCGGTCAATCGCATTTCGGCGGCTTGGCCGACATTGCACTTTTGGCTGGTATCGATCCCGGCGGCTTTCGCAACTCACAAAAGAAACCAGCCCCCGCGATCGAGGTCGCGAGGGCTGGCCCGGGGGGTGCGCGGGTGTCAGGGAATGGGTCGCACGACCCCGCTGCACCCCCGCATGGCGTAGGTTCGTCAAAGGGTCAGAAGGCGAAACCCGCGCCGGTGCTGACACCTGCGTATCCATGCGTGTCGACCGTGCCGTTGAACTTGAACACGGCGCGTCCGTCGTTCGACGATGCCGAATAGCCGATGGCGAAGGCCGTTTCCCCGCGGTAGTGGCCGATTGCGCCGGCCATCATCTGGCCATCGCTTTCGATCACTTGCGGCAGACCCGACACTGCCAGCGCGCCAGCCGTGCCGGCGTAGGAAGCGCGGCGCACGTCGTCGAGATCGAAGGCGATTTCGGCAAAGCGCATGTCGGTATAGGCATTGGCCGTGGTGAGCGCGGCATCGATGCCCGCCTGCATCTGGCGCAGGTTCACCGCATCGAAGTCGGACACCGCGTCGGCGACGTTGTGCAGGCCCACCGTGGCATTCGGATCAAGGCCGACAAGGGTCACGTCCTGAGAGATCACGCCACCGTTGCTGTAGCGCGGGTTGTCGGCGTCCGAATACTGGACCGCGACGACCGTGCTGCCTGCAAGGTTGTTCTGGATCAGCTGGATATCGCTGGTGTTCTGCGAAATGTTCGCCGTGTTGTTGGCGATGTTGGTCGCATTGGTCGCGATGTTCGCGGTATTGTTGGCGATATCGTTCGCATTGTTGGTGATGTCGGCGGTGTTCTGCGCGATGTTGGTCATGTTCTGGTCGACCTGCTGGTTCGTCGCGTAGAGTTGCGAGCCGTTCACTGCATCGCTCGACGTTGCCGAGAGCGAGCCTGCGGCCACGTTGGTCAGCGTGACCGGACCTGCCGCCGCGCCGATCATGGCAACCGTTTGCGTCGGCGAACTGCTGGGAGTGGTGCCGTCGCCATCGTCGACATAGCCGAGCGGTACGTTCGCCACTTGCGTCTGCAGGTTGGTGATCGCGGTCTCGTTGTTCGTGACCCGTCCATCGATGGCGACGATGTCGCCTTCGTTCACCGTTACGCGGCTGTCGATGTTGGCAATATCGCCCTCGTTGACGGTGACGCGCCCGTCGAGGCTGGCGATGTCGCCTTCGTTGACCGTGACGCGCCCGTCGATGTTGGCGATGTCGGTCTCGTTGACGGTGACGCGACCATCGAGGTTGGCGATGTCGGTCTCGTTGGTGGTGACCCGCCCGTCGAGGTTCGAGATGTTTGTCTCATTCGTCGTTACGCGACCGTCGAGGTTGGCAATATCCGTCTCGTTGGTAGTCACGCGACCATCCAGCGCGGCGATGTCGCCTTCGTTGACGGTAACGCGACCGTCGAGGTTCGCGATATCTGTTTCGTTTGTCGTAACGCGGCCGTCGAGGTTGGTGATGTTCGTCTCGTTGGTGGTTACACGGCCGTCGAGAGCGGCGATATCGCCTTCGTTCACTGTCACACGACCATCGAGATTGGCGATATCGGTCTCGTTCGTCGTAACCCGGCCATCGAGCGCGGCGATGTCGCCCTCGTTCACGGTGACGCGTCCGTCGAGGTTGGCGATGTCGGTCTCGTTGGTGGTCACGCGGCCATCGAGCGCGGTGATCGCGTCGGCGTTGACTTGCACGTTCTGGTTCGTCGCGAAGAGCTGCGAACCGTTGACCGCATCGGTCGAGGTGTCGTTCAGCGCGCCGTCGGCGACGTTGGTCACGGTCGTGCCGCTTGCGCCCTTCAGCGTGACGGTGGCGTAAGTGCCGTCGTCATACTGGACTGCGACGTCATCCAGCGCGGCGACCGCGTCGAGCGCGCCCTGGACCTGGCCGACTGTGGCGGCATCGGTTGCTTCCGTACCGGGAGCAAGGTTGGTGATCTGGCGTTCCGCACCGGGCGCGCCGACAGAGACTTCTCCGGCGGAATCGAATGTGCCGGCAAGGCCGGGCGAGCTGTAGCCCGACACCGCGCCGCGCGACGTAACCGAGCCGGCGCCGATGGCGACCGAATTGGCGAAAGTGACGCTGGCGCCGTTGCCGAGCGCAACGCCGTCGGCCTGCGTGACCGAGCTGTCGGCACCGATCGCGATGGCACCCGTTGCGCCGACCGAGGTCGATGCGCTGTTGCCGAATGCGATCGCGTCCAGTTCGCCAGCCGATGCGTCGAGGCCGTTCGCGCCAAGGCCGGTGATCGAGTTGCCGCCGATGGCGATGCCAGCTTCCTGGTTCAGCGTGTAACCGTCCGCAGTGACATTACAGGCATCGGACGAAGTGACGATGTTGCCGTCGGTGTCGAGCACCGTCAGCGCAAGCTGGTTGCCGTTGGCGATATTGTCGAGCGTGGTGGAAAGGTCGCTGTTGAGGACCGGCAGCCCAAGCGCGCTCAACAGCGGGCTGAGAACAAGGCCGTTCAATACCGTTTCGATGTCCTCGACCGGCTGGACGGTCTCGCCAACGATATCGGTGACGAGCGAAGGATCGAGACTGAGGCCGGTGCAGACGTCGACCACAGGCGTAACGGACTGCGCCTGGGCGTTGCTGGACATGGCAAGTGCACTGATTCCCACCGTGGCCATCATGGCGACGCGAGCAGTTGTTTTTTTTGAGATACATGGAAAATCTCCCCTGATTAAACCCATTCCGGGACGGGGAGAGGTTCGCCATTCGTCAAAAAGATAAAGTTAACTCTTAGGTTACCTAAAACTCTGCAAAATACATACGAGGCGGTCCGGCACCCTTTGGAAGCGTTATCAGAAGTATCCGACTGACAGGAATTGTCATTTAATCTGCCGACGCGGGACTTGGTTTGATGCCTAGCACACGATTAGGTGCAGAAAATTATGGTTTTTTTGTGCAATACCAATGTATGGTTAGTAACTAGGGAATATGTGTGCGGAGGGAACATACCGGAGAGCATGAGCTTTCCTGATCGAGGAGACGAAGGATGAGCGAGGTCACCGCTACTGCAGCCGAAGTCGTCCGGGCATTTTCGCACTGGCGGGATGTCGCGTCCGACAGTGCGGTTTTCATCACGAACCACGGCAAGGAAACCCACGTACTATTGGATATTGACCAATACCGCGAACTTGCGTCCGGAAACGCCAGCGGGGCCGACAAGGGCAGCGGTAACGAACTCGTCAGCCTGGCCGAATGGATCGACGAAGCGCTCGTCATCTGCGATTCCGATTTGCGCATCCAGTATGCGAACCGCGTGGCGGGCGCGATCTGTCGCAAGAACTCTGCCGAGTTCGCCGGAAGCCTTCTGGAAGAGGCGCTGCCGTCCGTTGCCGGATCGTTGATGGAGGTCCATGCGCGCCGTACCGTCGTCGGCGGTGAACCCAGTGCCGCCGACATTCCCTCGCCATTCAAGGAAGGTGCGTGGCTGCGTTTCCAGTCCTTCCCGCTCGGCAATCAGAACGTTCTGATGTTTCGAGACATTACCGAAGATGTGCAGCGCCACCGCCTTGCCGACGTCAAGACCTCGATTCTCGAGGCGATGAGCGTGCATGGCGACGTGGGCTATGTCCGGCTTTCGATCCGCGGCACGATCGAGCGCATAGACGATCCTTTCGCCCGCATGGTCGAACTGGACGAAGAACGCCTGATGGGCGTCGCCATCGTCGATCTCGTCGCAAGGGAAGATCGCGTGGTTTTCCGCGACACGCTGGAAGGCGTTCTGCGAGGAGGGCCGCCGCAGCGGCTTGAAGTCGGGTTCCTGAACAACAGCGGCAAAGTGGCTACAGCCAAACTTTCCATCGTGCAGCTACACGGAGCTTACGGCGCGGAGGGCGCGGTCGTTATGCTGACATCGCAGGGCATGCGCGAAGAAGGCGCAGACTGACTTTCGCGAAAGCCGGGCGTCAGGCGCGTCCGGCTTTCACTCTTGACAGGGCTTCGTGCCAGCCTTTGGCCAGTTCGACGCGTGAGGCTTCGTCGAGGTCGGGCTCGAAACTGCGGTCGAAGTTCGACAGCGCTTCGATAGCTTCCAGGTTTTTGAACATCCCTACGCCCAGTCCCGCCAGCGCCGCCGCGCCGCGCGCGGTCGTCTCCAGTTCCTGCGGACGGTCCACGCGGGTGGCCAGCATGTCGGCAAGGAACGCGCAGAACCAGTCGTTCGCAGCCATCCCGCCATCGACGCGCATGGCGTCGGGCGGCGGCGCGCCGTCGGCATTCATCGCGTCAAGCAGGTCCATCGTCTGGTAGGCAACGGCCTCCAGCGTGGCGCGGGCGATATGCGCGCGCGTGGTGCCCAGCGTCATGCCCAGCAGGGCGCCGCGCGCATGCGGGTCCCAGTGCGGCGCGCCAAGGCCGGTGAAGGCGGGCACCATGTAAACCCCGCCATTGTCGTCCAGCGTGGCGGCAAGCTCTGACGTTTCAGCCGAGTTCTCAACCAGATCAAGACTGTCGCGCAGCCACTTCACCGCAGCGCCCGCGACGAAGATCGACCCTTCCAGCGCATAAGTCGTCTTGCCGTCCAGCCGGTAGCCGACGGTGGTGAGCAAGCGGTTGTCCGAACGCAGCGGCGTGTCGCCGGTATTGGCAACGGCAAAGCAGCCGGTGCCGTAAGTCGATTTCACCATGCCGGGATGGAAACAGGCCTGCCCGAACAGTGCGGCCTGCTGGTCGCCCGCCATGCCCGCGACCGGGATGGCATGGCCCAGCAGGTCCGGGTCGGTCTCGCCATAGATTTCCGCGCTGTCGCCGATGCGTGGCAGCATGGCGGGGGGGACACGCAAGAGCTCGCAAAGCTCGTCGCTCCACTCACCCTTCTCGATGTCGAGCAGAAGCGTGCGGCTGGCATTGGTGGCGTCGGTCGCATGGACGCGCCCGCCGGTCAGCCGCCAGAGCAGGAAACAGTCGATGGTGCCGAACGCCAGTTCGCCGCGTTCGGCCCGTTCGCGCGCGCCGGGCACTTCGTCGAGGACCCACGCGATCTTCGTGGCCGAGAAATAGGGATCGAGCAGCAGGCCCGTCGTCTGCCGCACGGTGTCCTCGTGACCCGCCTCGTAAAGCTGTTCGCACGTCGCGGCAGTGCGGCGATCCTGCCAGACGATCGCCTTGTGGATCGGCTCGCCGGTGGCGCGGTCCCAGACGACTACGGTCTCGCGCTGGTTGGTGATGCCTATGGCAGCTACGTCCGATGCCGGAACGTTCGCACCGCACAGCGCACCGCGCGCGGTTTCCAGCGTCTTCGTCCAGATTTCATTTGCGTCATGTTCGACCCAGCCTGGCTTGGGATAGTGCTGCGCGAATTCCTGTTGCGAGACGCTGACCCTGTCGAGCCGGGCATCGAACAGTATGCTTCGCGTAGAAGTCGTGCCCTGATCGATGGCGAGAATATAGGGGCCGCTTGCGGTCATCGTCTCTCCGGTTGGTGGCGTCTGCGACTTCGAACGTCGCGATGGAGCGCCGCCGGGTCAACCCCGCTTGCCAAGCCGCGGCTCTTGTTGGGGGGTTTAACCTTGGCCCTGTCATCGCTAGGTTTGATGCAATGCAGCAAGCCCACGACCTTCCGCAGTCCGTCGATCTCCTCGTGATCGGGGGCGGCATCAACGGTGCGGGGATCGCGCGCGACGCGGCAGGGCGGGGTTTGTCGGTCCTGCTGGTGGAAAAGGACGATCTGGCCTCTCACACCTCTTCAGCATCGACAAAGCTGATTCACGGCGGGCTGCGATACCTTGAATATGGCGAAGTGCGGCTGGTGCGCGAATCGCTTCAGGAACGTGAACGGTTGTGGGGCATGGCGCCGCATATCATCTGGCCGCTGCGCTTCGTGCTGCCGCAGACGCAAAGCCCGCGACCGGGCTGGATGGTTCGCATGGGGCTGTTCCTCTACGACCATATCGGCGGGCGCAAACGCCTGCCCAAGACCGAAACGGTGCGGCTGGACAAGGCAAGGCAGGGTGAAGGACTGGCCGACCGCAAGGGCAAGGGCTTTGTTTATTCCGATTGCTGGGTCGAAGATGCGCGCCTTGTCGTGCTGAACGCGATGAGCGCGGTGGAACACGGCGCCGTGGTGAAGACACGCACACGGTTCGTGTCGGCGCTGCGCGAAGGATCGCGGTGGGCCGCCACAGTAGAGGACGCGCATGGCGTCCATACGGTTGAGGCCGGGGCCATCGTCAACACGGCAGGACCGTGGGTCAGCGCAGTGATCGGCCAGATCGCCAATGCCAGGCCCAAGGGGCAGGTGCGCCTTATCAAGGGCAGTCACATCATCGTGCCGCGCCTTTATCCCGGCGATCACGCCTTCATGCTCCAGAACCCGGACCGGCGCATCGTCTTCGCCATTCCTTACGAGCATGAATTCACCCTTGTCGGCACGACCGACGTGCCGTGCGCAGACATTCCCGAAAAGGCGGAAATCTCGGAAGAGGAGATCGCCTACCTGCTCGATACCGCGAACCGCTATTTCGAGAAGGACACGACCCGCGACGACATCGCCTGGACTTATTCGGGTGTGCGTCCCCTGTTCGACGACCAGGCGAAGAACGCCTCCGCGGTAACGCGGGACTACGTGCTCGACCTCGATCGCGGGGCGGGCGAGGAAGCACCGCTGCTCAATGTTTTCGGCGGCAAGATCACGACCTATCGTCGTCTTGCCGAACACGCGATGGAGGAACTCGCCCTGCCGCGCGCCGGAAACGCGTGGACTGCGGGCGCGACATTGCCCGGTGGCGATTTTGCCGATTTCGAGGATTATCTCGTCGGCCTTGCCCGCGCGCATCCGAAACTGCCGCACGATCTGCTGCGCCGCCTTGCCCGCGCATACGGCACGAAAGCGGAAGTGATCATCGGCAAGGCCCGCACGCTGGCCGACATGGGCGAGGATTTCGGCGGCGGCCTCACCCAGTCCGAAGTCGACTATCTGACCGTCCATGAATGGGCGAGAAGCGCCGAAGACGTGCTCTGGCGGCGTAGCAAGATGGGTCTTCACGCCCCTGACGGCACCTATGAAAGGCTCTGCGGCCACTTCAACGGTTACGCGCCCACTGGCTAAATGGCGTTGCGCCCCCTAAATGGCGGCCCATGCATTTTCTAGACCAGGCCAAGATCTACATTAAGTCCGGCGGGGGCGGCCCCGGTGCCGTCTCGTTCCGGCGTGAGAAATATATCCAGTACGGCGGACCCGACGGCGGTGACGGCGGTTCGGGCGGCGATGTCGTGTTCGAAGCGGTCGAGGGGCTCAATACGCTCATCGATTTCCGCTATACGCAGCACTTCAAGGCGCCGCGCGGCGGTCATGGCATGGGCAAGGACCGCACCGGTGCCAGCGCCAAGCCGCTGGTGATCGAAGTGCCTGTCGGCACGCAGATCATCTCGGACGAGGACCGCGAGACCGTGCTTGCCGATTTTACCGAGGTGGGCCAGCGGGTCGTCCTGCTCGAAGGTGGTATGGGCGGACGCGGCAACGCCAGCTACAAGACCAGCACCAACCGCGCCCCGCGCCAGCATCAGCCCGGCATTCCGGGTGAGGAGATGTGGGTCTGGCTGCGGCTGAAGCTGCTGGCCGACGTCGGCCTTGTCGGGCTGCCCAATGCGGGCAAGTCGACTTTCATCAACGCGGTCACCAATGCCCGCGCCAAGGTCGGCGACTATGCCTTTACGACACTGGTCCCCAAATTGGGCGTCGTGCGGCACAAGGGCCGCGAATTCGTGCTTGCCGACATTCCGGGCCTGATCGCGGGCGCGGCGGAAGGTGCCGGCATCGGCGACCGTTTCCTTGGCCATATCGAACGCTGCCGCGTGCTGATCCACCTGATCGACATCTCGGGCACGGGCGAAGGGCAGGACCCGATTGAGGCGTTGCACATCGTCGAGGAGGAGCTGGCCGCCTATGGCGAGGATCTCGAAAACAAGCCGCGGCTCGTCGCGCTCAACAAGGTCGATCTGGCCGACGAGGAACTGATCGCAGGCTTTGCCGAGGAGCTGAAAGCGGCAGGCGCGGACGAGGTATTTCCGATCTCGGGCGCGACGGGTGCAGGGCTGGAGCGGCTGATGGACGCGATCCTCGGCTATCTCCCCGACAAGACCCGCACGGAAACCAAGGGCGCGGAACGCGAAGGACCCGAAGACGGTTCGGACGGCGAAGCGCCGGAAGAATGGTCCCCGCTTTAAGGCGCGGACCCCGACGACAGGCTGACATGACCGGTAGGTAGACACGACAGGCACGATGGAAAAAAGCGAACCCACCGAAAAGATTACCACTCTCCACGACCTCACGTTGCCGCGCACTTGCAAGCGGATCGTGATCAAGGTCGGCTCTGCGCTGCTCGTCGGCCCCGACGGACAGCCGCGGCGCGAATGGCTGGCCTCGCTGGCGGGCGAAATTTCCGCGGCCACGATCAGGGGGCAGGAAGTCATCGTGGTGTCGTCGGGCGCGATCGCGCTGGGCGCGTCGCGGCTGAAGCTTGAAAAGGGCGGCCGCGCCAACCTTGCCGACGCGCAGGCCGCGGCCTCTGTTGGGCAGATCGAGCTTAGCGCGCTTTGGGCGGACCTGCTGGGCGGGCATGGTCTCACGACGGGTCAGCTTCTGGTGACGCTCGAAGACCTCGAAGGTCGTCGCCGCTATCTCAACGCTTCGGCCACGCTGAAGCGGCTGGTCGATCGCGGGGTCGTGCCGGTGGTGAACGAGAACGATTCGGTCGCCACTCACGAAATCCGCTTTGGCGATAACGACCGTCTGGCCGCCCGCGTGGCGCAGGCGGGCAAGGCCGATGCGGTCGTGCTGCTGTCAGACATCGACGGGCTTTACGACCGCAACCCGAAGGATCCGGGCGCGCAGATGATCCCGATGGTCCACGGCGTGACCAAGCAGATCCACGACATGGCCGACGGCGGATCGGGCTCGGGCCTCGGTTCGGGCGGCATGACGTCCAAGCTTCAGGCAGCAGAGATCGCCGAACGTGCGGGCATCGCGCTTGCCATCGTGAACGGCCAGTACACCGCGCCGCTTGCCCGCGCATTGCAGGGCGGGATCGGTACGCTGTTCCTGCCGCGCCGCCGCGACAGCGGGCGCAAGGCGTGGCTGGGCGGGCGTATCCGGATGCGCGGGACGCTGGTGGTCGACAGCGGCGCGGCCAAGGCCATGCACGATGGCAACAGCCTGCTGGCCAAGGGCATTACCGACGTCACCGGCAATTTTTCGCGCGGGGACGTGGTAGAAGTGCGCGGGCCGGACGGCGAACAGATCGCCAAGGGTCTTGCCGAATACGACGCATCGGAAGTCTTTGCCATCATGGGCCGCCATTCGGACGACCAGGAACGCCTGCTGGGCTATGCCCCGCGAAGCGCCGTCATCCACCGCGACCAGATGGTGATCGTGAGCATTCGCAAGTGAAGATCGCGATATCGGGCGCAACGGGCTTTGTCGGCTCGACGCTGCTCGATCTCGCAATCAGCGAAGACCACGAAGTCCGCGCCCTGACGCGGCGCGAACAGCCGGAGCGCGATGGCGTGACATGGGTGCGCGGCGATCTGGCCGCGACCGATGCTCTGGAAACGCTGTGCACCGACGCCGATGCGGTCGTACATGTCGCGGGCGTGGTAAATGCACCCGACAAGGCGGGTTTCGTCGCGGGCAACGTCACCGGCACGAAAGCGATGCTGGATGCCGCCAGGGCTGCGGGCACGCAGCGCTTCGTCCACGTCTCCTCGCTCTCTGCGCGGGAGCCTTTCCTGTCCGACTACGGCAAGTCCAAGTTCGGCGCCGAAGTCGCTGTGGAAGCGAGCACTCTCAACTGGACCATCGTGCGCCCGCCCGCGATCTACGGGCCCCGCGATACCGAGATGTTCGAGCTGTTCAAGGCGGCGAAGCTGGGCGTCGTGCCCCTGCCGCCCGAAGGCCGCGCCTCGATGATCCACGCCGCCGATCTTGCCGCGTTGCTGCTGGCGCTGGCCACCGATGGCGGGGCGCACGCGGGCAAGGTCTATGACCCCGACGACGGACGCGAAGGCGGCTGGCGCCATGTCGAGATGGCGAAGGCCATCGGCGAAGCAGTTGGCCGCAAGGTCACGCCGCTATCGATGCCTGCCATGCTGGTGAAGGGCGCGGCGCGGATCGACCGCATGGTGCGCGGGACAAAGGCGAAACTGACCCCCGACCGCGCCAGCTACATGGTCCACCCCGACTGGACCGCCGACCCCGCACACCGCCCGCCTGCCGACCTGTGGCAACCGCGGATTGAGACGGGGGAAGGGTTGAAGCAGACGGCCCAGTGGTATCGGGGCGAGGGCTGGCTTTAGGTTAGCGCGCGCTGGCGGGTTACGAGGCGGTTGTGGTCTTAACGACGAGCAATTAGACCGAGTTTGGCTCTGACACGGTCGGCGTGGGCGAAACAGCAATGCTTCGTCTTGGCGGGTTCGACTCCCGCCCGTGAGTCCCTCCGCTCAAGTGATGTCTGCGTCGACGCAGCTTCCGAAGTTTAATCAACTTGGGAGCGTCTGCGAAATTGGTTCTTGGCGATTATCGCGACCAACGAAAGCAGTTTTCCCAGAACTATCACCATGAGAAAAGTTAGGGCGGCGATCGCGAACGCCGTCGTAACAGACGGCGTTTCGTATTGACCATCAGGTCGCGTTGTCGTCGTGAGTTGGTCGAGCCACATTGAAGCGATGAAAGCTGTTAGGGATACTGCGAAAAGGGGATACGAGGTTGCGGTTTTGAGGGCTTTCGAACTCGGTTCGCCGGAGGCGGCGTCTGCTCCATGCCAAACGAAAACGCAGAACAGTAGGAACAGAAAAACAAATAACGGGTCGAGCAAGATGAAGGCGCACCAATCGACCGAAGACTGGCACGCCCGAAGCCGAAGGACGTAGCTTAAGTTGGCCGCCAAGTTCGCCAAGATGATGAGCGTGCTACTAAGCCAGCATGATAGCTTACGCGAAAGCAGACCATTCGCGGCAGAGCCTGTAGTGCCAGCAATCAGCATGGGTCATTTCTAGCAACCGTTTATCGAAACGCAAATCGCCCGAAACCCAGCCTTCAGAAAACAGGATCGAAGTCCGGCGGCAAATCGCCGTCCTTGGTCAGGCCCGGCACCTGGTGGATGCCGCATTCGGTCTTGTCCCAACCGCGCCAGCGGCCTGAGCGGGGGTCTTCGCCTTCGGCCACCTTGCTGGTGCAGGGCATGCAGCCGATCGACGGATAGCCCTGCGACACCAGCGGATGGCGGGGCAGGTCGTGTTCGTCCATGTAGGCGTCGAGGTCGTCGCGGCTCCAACCGATCAGCGGGTTCACTTTCAGGCGGCCCGCCGTGTCGGACGTGTCGAGTTCGAAAATCGGCAAGTCGGCGCGGGTGGCCGACTGGAACGCCTTGCGGCCCGTGATCGACGCGTCGTAGTGCGCCAGTTCCTTGGCCAGAGGGATCACCTTGCGGATCTCGCAGCAGCCGTCGGGATCGTAGGACCAGCGAAGACCACTTTCGTCCCTGGCGGCCAGCACCTCGGCATCGGGCGTCAGGTTGATGATGTTGGTCAGGCCGAAAGTCCTGACCAGCAGGTCGCGATATTCCAGCGTTTCGGGAAAGTGCTTGCCGGTTTCCAGGAACAAAACGGGGGCATCGGCCTTCACGCGCGACACGATGTCGAGCAGGACCGAGCTTTCCGCGCCGAAGCTGGAGACCACCGCCGTGCGGCCCACCACGCCTTCGACGAGAACCGCGTGCAGGATCTCCTGCGCCGAAGCGTCCGCGAAACGCGCGTTGAGCGCGGCGGCATCCTCGGCGGTGAAGCGCGGGGCAGTGTCGATACGGTCGAGGCGGCGAGCGGCTTCAGGCATCGGCGGAACCGTGCCTGAGCGCCCAGATCGGCGCGCGGCCGTCGACGGTCTTCTGATAGACGTTTTCCCAACGTTCGAGCGCGGTCTTCACGTCGGCCTCGTTCATCGCCTTTTCGGGTTCGAACGCGTCGAAACCGCAGCGGCGCATATAAGCGATCTGGTCCACCGCAACATCGCCGACGGCGCGGATTTCCCCCTCGTAACCGGCTTCGCGCAGGATCCGCGCCGCCGAATAGCCGCGTCCGTCGCCGAACACGGGGAAGTTCACTTCCACGCGGGTGATGTGGGCAAGGTGGGGCAGCAGTTCGCGGGCGTCGTCGCCCGGTTCGATGCGGACGGCACCGGCGTTCGACTGTTCGCCGAAGGCATCGACGGTTACGGCCGGGCTTTCCGACACTTCGTCGTCGCGGAAACGGAGAAACTCAACCATAGATCGCCTCCTTGAACGGATCCATGCCGATGCGGCGATAGGTATCGAGGAAGCGTTCGCCATCCTCGCGATTGGCGATGTAGACGTCGGCGGCCTTCTCGACCGCGTCGACGATACCGTCCTCGCTGAAACCGGGGCCGGTGATCTTGCCGAGCGAAGTATCCTCCGCCTCGCTGCCGCCGAGGAGGAGCTGGTAGTTCTCCACGCCCTTCCGGTCGACACCAAGGATGCCGATGTGGCCTGCGTGATGGTGGCCGCAGGCGTTGATGCAGCCCGAAATCTTCAGCTTCAGTTCGCCCAGTTCGGCGGTCTTGCCGCTACCGGCGAAACGTTTCGAAATCTTCTGCGCGACGGGGATCGAGCGCGCATTGGCGAGGCTGCAGTAATCGAGCCCGGGGCAGGCGATGATGTCTTCGATCGTGTCGAGGTTGGGCGAGGACAGGCCGTTCGCGTCGAGCACGTCGAACAAGTCCTTCAGGCGCGCCTTTTCGACGTGCGGCAGGACAATGTTCTGCGTGTGCGTGACGCGGCATTCGTCGAACGAATATTCGGTCGCAAGTTCGCCCATCAGGCGGATCTGGTCCGCGCTGGCATCGCCCGGAATACCGCCGACGGGCTTCAGAGAGATGACCGCGCTGACATAGCCGGGGGCCTTGTGCGTGACCGTATTGCGATCGACCCAGAGCGCAAAGTCGGGATCCGTGCGGTCGATTTTATCCGACAGGCCGGTCTTGAACGCGGGATCGGCGAAGTAGGGCTTGATCCGCTCCAGCTCTGCCAGCGGCGGTTCGATGCCCTGCGATTTGAGATGCGCGAACTCTTCCTCGACCTGGCGCGTGTATTCGTCCTTGCCCATTTCATGGACGAGGATCTTGATGCGCGCCTTGTACTTGTTGTCGCGGCGGCCGTTGCGGTTGTAGACGCGCACGCACGCCTCGGAATAAGTGATCAGATCGTCGAGCGGCACGAATTCCCTGATCAGCGGGGCGACCATCGGTGTGCGGCCCATGCCGCCGCCGACGTAGAACGCGCAGCCGATCTCACCAGCGTCGTTCTTCACGATCTGGATGCCGATGTCGTGCAGGCGCATGGCCGCACGGTCGGTATCGGCCGCGATGACCGCGATCTTGAACTTGCGCGGCAGGTAGCTGAATTCCGGGTGGAAGCTCGACCACTGTCGCAGCAGTTCGGCATAGGGGCGCGGGTCGACCAGTTCGTCGGCTGCGGCACCGGCGAAGTGATCGGAACTGATGTTGCGGATGCAGTTGCCGCTGGTCTGGATGGCGTGCATCTCCACCTTGGCGAGATCGGCCAGAATGTCCGGCGCGTCTTCCAGCTTGATCCAGTTGTACTGGATGTTCTGGCGCGTGGTGAAGTGGCCATAGCCGCGGTCATACTTGTCCGCGATATCGCCCAGCGCTTTCATCTGCGCGCCCGACAGCGTGCCGTAAGGCACGGCAACGCGCAGCATGTAGGCGTGCAGCTGGAGGTAGAGGCCGTTCATCAGGCGCAGCGGCCGGAACTTCTCTTCCGAAAGCTCGCCCGACAGGCGGCGACGGGTCTGGTCGCGGAATTCCTCGACGCGGGTGTCGACCATCTGCTGGTCGTAATTGTCGTACTTGTACATCTCAGATCACCCAGTTGCCGGCAGCAGGGTCGGCGGGTTTGAGGGTCAGGTCGGGGCGGACCGTGGGGCCAAGGGCGCGGATACGGTCCTTGATGTGCGCGGGGCGCACGCCGTTTTCGTCCTTCGTCGCGTCGATGGCATAGGCACCGACGACATTGCGCGAGGCTTCCTCGCGCGCGGCGATCTCGTCGGCCTTGTCGCCAACGTCCACGGCATCGTTGACGTGGCGCGACCAGCCCTGGCCGTCCCACCAGGTCACGTCGCCGGTCTTCAGGTCGTTTCCGGTCAGGATCTTCATTTGTTGGCTTCCACAGCTAGGGCGGCGATGTCCGCGTCGCGTTCACGCGTGACTTCGCCGATGACGATAAGCGCCGGGCTTTTTACCCGATTGTCTTCGACCAGATCGGGCAGACCGGCGAGGAGTCCGCGCAGCACCCGCATTTCAGGGCGCGCGGCATTTTCGATGACGGCAACGGCCATGTCGGGCGCAAGTCCATCTGCCATGAGCTTGTCCGCGATTTGCGGCGCGGTCTTCACGCCCATGTAGATGACGAGCGTGCGGCCGACACCGGCAAGTCCGGACCAGTCCTGATCGGACAGGCCCTTGCACTGGCCCGCGACGAAGCTGACGACGCTGGCATGATCGCGGTGCGTAAGCGCGATCTGCGCGGCGGCGCCCGCGGCATTGGCGGCGGAAATGCCGGGCACGATTTCGACCGGAACGCCCGCAGCGCGGCACGCTTCCGCCTCTTCGCCGCCGCGTCCAAAAACCAGCGGATCGCCACCCTTCAGGCGAACGACGTCGTTACCGGCCAGTGCTTCGCGGACCAGCAGGGCGCAGATGTCTTCCTGCGGCATCGTGTGATGGGCGCGGCGCTTGGCAACCGAGACAAGCTTGGCATGCGGATGCGCCATGGCGAGAATCGCGGGCTCGACCAGCCCGTCGTGGACGACGAGCCTTGCCGACGTGAGCAGCCGCGCCGCGCGCAGCGTCAGCAGGTCCGGGTCACCGGGGCCCGCGCCGACGAGATAGACGCGGCCAATGGAATCGGGATTCGACATGCTTTGCCAGATGCGCCTTCGCGCCGCAGGATGCGACCCAGAATGGTTTGGCGGGGGTGTAGCTGGCCTTTAGTGCCCCCTGAAACCGGCCTATTCGGCTGACTTTGCGCCGTTCTTCGCATCCAGCCGCTGCGCGATCGCCGAGATCAATTGTTCGAACTGTTCGTTGCCGCGCAGGTTTATATCGCGCTGCGGGAAGGGGATTTCGATATGATGTTCCTGAAACAGGTCCCACAGCGTCTTCAGCACTTCGGAGCGCACGTTGCCCACGCCCATTTCGGGATCGCGGATCCAGCAGTGGATCACGAAGTCGACCGAACTGTCGCCATAGCCCGACAGCCATACGCTGGGTGCCGGCAGTTCGAGCACGCGCTTGCAGGACTTGGCTGCCTCGAGCATCAATTCCTCGGCCTTGTGGATGTCGCAGTTGTAACTGACGCCCACCGGCACCTGAATGCGCACGTTCCGGCTGGAGAACGACCAGTTCTCGACCTGGTTGATCATCAGGTTCTCGTTAGGGATCAGGTATTCGCGCTCGTCACGGGTGGTGACCGAAATGGCGCGGATGCCGATCTTGCGGATCTGGCCGAAGGTCTCGTTCCCCGCCATGTCGGTAACGGCGATCACGTCGCCCGGCTTGATAGAGCGGTCCATCAGCAGGATCATCCCTGCGATCAGGTTGCCGAACGTTTTCTGCAGGCCGAAACCGATGGCAAGGCCGAAGGCGCCGGAAAAGACCGCGAAGGCAGTAAGGTCGACGCCCAAGAGATCGATGCCGATCAGGATCGCGAAAGCCCAGACCGCCAGCGTCACAAGCTTTTCGGAAAGCAGGCTCTGCGTCGGAGACAGGCGCGTCATGCGCTTCAGGGCGGCATGAGCCAGCTTACTGCCCACACGCGCGAAGATCAGCACGCCTGCAATGACCAGGACGACGACGAGCGCGCTCCACAGCGAGAAGCGCGTATCGCCGACATCGACGCCGAAGCTGTCGAGATGGTCGATGATCTGGGCGATCGTCATGGACTGTTCGGCGACCGCTTCCTTTATCTGGTCGGCGCCTTTCAGCGGGTCCGTCGCCTCGACCGTGTCGGCTGCCTGTGTCGCCGTCGCCATGACCTGATCGGTTGCCGAGGCCGCGGCCTCGGTCGGCTCAGGTGCAGGCGTTTCGGCGGCTACGGTCATGCGCGTTCCATCTTCTCGAATGCCTGCTTTAGATCCGCGATTAGGTCGGCGGGATCTTCAAGGCCGATGGACAGGCGTACCCCCAAGGTGCAGGTCGGGTCTACCCCCACGGGCGGCCAGCTTGCGACGGATCGGTCTTTGGCGGGATTGGTGGGGAGGGCAAGGCTCTCGAAACCGCCCCACGAATAGCCGATGCCGAACAGCTCCAGCGCATCAATGAAACGGGCACGCGCGTCGGGATCGTCGGTTTTGAGGACGAAGCCGAAAAGTCCGCATCCGCCGACGAAGTCACGCTTCCACAGGTCATGCCCCGGCGCCCCGTCGAGCATCGGGCATAGCACCGCTTCGACCTCGGGACGTTCCGAGAGCCACTGCGCGATGGCCAGCGCGCTTTCGCTTTCGCGCTGCAGCCGAACTTCAAGCGTGCGCAGCCCGCGCAGGGCGAGCGCGGCATCGTCGGGCGAGACGACCTGACCAAGCTGCTGCGCGGTACGGCGCAGGCGGCGATAGAGCCGTTCGGTACCCGTCGCCGCGCCCATCATCAGGTCGGAGTGGCCGCCTACGTGCTTTGTCAGGGCATTGACGGTCCCGTCGCAGCCCAGCTCGATCGCGCGCAGGCCGGTCGGCCCGGGCCAGGTATTGTCGATCAGCACCCACGCGCCCGCTTCCCTGGCAAGTGCGACAAGGGCGGGAATGTCGCAGACCTCGAAGGACAGGCTGCCGGGCGCTTCCAGAAAAACTGCCTGTGCGCCTTCGGCCACCAGCGCGCGAAAAGCGTTGAGGTCGAGCGGGTCGAAGAACTTCGTCTCGACCCCGAATGTCTTCAAAAGGCCCATCCCCATGTTGCGCGTCGGGTCATAGGCGTTGTCGGTGACGAGCAGCGTATCGCCCGGCTTCACGACCGAGAGCAGCGCGCCTGCAATCGCGGCAACGCCGGACGGGTAGAGCACCGTCCCGTGCGCGCCGGGTTCAAGCTGGGTCAGCGCCTCGCACAGCGCCCACTGCGTCGGCGAACCTCGTCGGCCATAGAAGAACCTGCCGTCCTCGTTCGTCCTGAGCCCCTCGGCCAGCGCGGCGCTGTCTTCGTAAAGATGCGTGCTGGCGCGCCAGACGGCGGGATTGACGACTGCGCCCGGCTGGCCGGGAATGCCGGTCCATTCCGGGCGGCGCCCGACGGTGACGACTTTCGTGCCGGTTTTCAGGTCCTTGCCGTCCGACTTCGCCATCAGGCCGCGCCCGTTGCCTTGGGCGTTTCGGGATCGGCAGCCCATTCGCTCCAGCTGCCGTCATAGAGCGCGCTGTCCTTGCCGATCCTGGCAAGGGCGAGCGAGAGAACGGCAGCCGTCACGCCCGAACCGCACGACGTGACGACGGGCCGCGAAAGGTCCAGCCCCGCGCCGATGAACTCGGCCTCGATTCCGGCCGCGCCCTTCATCGTGCCGTCTTCCTCAAAAAGCATGCCGATCGGCAGGTTGCGCGCGCCGGGAATGTGGCCGGCAGGCTGTCCTGCGCGGATTTCCTCGCCCTCTCCGGTAAAGCGAGCCGCGCCGCGCGCATCGACGACCTGTTCGGCCCGGCTTTCGACATTGGCGAGCATCGCGGGCTTGTCGCGCAGCAGGCTCGCGTTCGCCCTGGGTGTGAAGGTCGCAGATGCAGGCGAGGGCACCTCCTGCGTTTCGGCGCGCCCTTCGGCCTTCCATTTCGCCAATCCCCCGTCCAGCACGTGCACATCCTTTCCGAACAGCCGGAACAGGAACCACAGACGGGCCGCGGAATGGAGCGCGCTGTCGTCGTAGATCACGACCGTGCTGTCGTCGCCGACGCCAAGTTCGCCCATGCGCGCGGCAAAGGCATCGGCCCTGGGCGCAGTGTTGTCGAGCGGGCTATCGGTATCGGCGATGGTGTCGAAGCCGACGAACCGTGCGCCGGGAATGTGCCCCGCAGCATATTCCGCCTTCGCATCGCGGCCCGTGTCGCCAAGGTGATAACTAGCGTCAAGCAGGACGACCTCTTCGAGGTGATCGGCAAGCCACTGGGTCGAAACGAGCATGTTCATGGCGGGTAATCTCCAGGTCTGCATCGGGGTTAGCCTTCGCGCCCGCCCCTTGCCAAGGCGCTTGAGCGAATTGCCCCCGCGTGCGAAAGGCGCATTCCATGTCAGACGAACAGCTTTCCCCGCTCCATCTGGGGCAGACCAGCGCGCTTCCCGCTTCGCCGGATGAAGCCGTGCTCGACTACGTGCCGAACCCACGTGTCGGCTCGCTCTATCTCACGCGCTTTGCCGCGCCCGAGTTTACGTCGCTCTGCCCGGTGACCGGCCAGCCCGATTTCGCGCATATCGTCATCGATTACGCGCCGGGCGAGACGATCGTTGAATCGAAGTCGCTGAAGCTTTTTCTTGGCTCGTTCCGCAACCACTGCGGTTTCCACGAGGACGTGACCGTGGGCATCGGGCAGCGGCTGGTCGACGAGATGAAGCCCATCTGGCTGCGAATTGGCGGCTACTGGTATCCGCGCGGCGGCATTCCCATCGATGTCTTCTGGCAGACCGGCACGCCGCCCGAAGGGCTGTGGGTGCCGGATCAGGGCGTTGCATCCTATCGCGGTCGGGGCTGAGCGCCTTAGCCGCCAGAGCTTTCTTCGCCGCCCATCATCGTGAAGCCGAGCCCGAACGCGGCAAAGCTGAGGGCCGTGGCGATCAGCATGAGCAGTCCGTCGCGCACCATCAGGGCAAGGCCGAACATGGCCACGGCAAGCATCGGCCCGGAACTGGCGAAAGGCAGCAGTTCAAGCGGCGGAACTGTCGCGCACAGCGCGATGATGAGCACGGCAGCAATGCGGACTGGCACACCGCGGGTCAGTTTCTTGAACCTTCCGTGGAACCACTTGTCGAGAAACCTGCCGATCTTGCGCAGCTTCTTGCTGGATTTCTCCACCTTTTCGGCGCTGACGCTGCGATGGCGGATGAAACCGGGAAGCCACAGGTGCTTTTTGCCGAACAGCATCTGCAATGCGATAAGGGACACGATCACCGCAAGGAACGTCGGCACGCCGGGAATGGCGCCGATGGGCGTCAGTTCCAGCAGGGCAGGGATCATCAGGGCAGGGCCGTAGCTGCGATTGCCGATGGCATCGAGAATGTCGCCGATGCTGACTTTTTCATGCTCGTCGGCCACCTCGTCGAGGCAGTCGAGTATCTCGCCAACGCTGTGCGGATCGGTCGCCATGGTCCCCCTTCATTCTGCAAGTCGGGATGAAACGCCTGACATCGCGCTTTTGTGCCCGGCTGACAGGAGGGGCAAGCACTTGGCCGACAACCGGCCTTGGCGCTTTGCATAGCGTTGCACTTGTGTCTAAAGGTTTCGCCCGCGACCAATTCACTTCGCGGGAACGCTCTCCTTCACATGCCCAGCCAGCTCATCAGCCTTGCCGGCATTGCCGTGATCCTCGGCATTGCCTTTGCCCTTTCCACTGCGCGTCGTCGCATCCGTTTGCGCGTCGTGGGCGCGGCCTTCGCGCTTCAGGCGCTGATGGCGTTGCTGGTCCTGCGCACGCCTTGGGGCGTTGCCACGATTTCCGCGATGAGCCGGGGCGTGTCGAACCTGCTGGGCTATGCGGGCGAGGGCACGAAGTTCATCTTCGGCCCGCTCGCCAGCCCCGAAATCGGCGGCAACAGCTTTGCCATCGCGGCGCTGACGGTCATCATCTTCTTCGCCAGCCTCGTGTCCGTGCTCTACTACCTCGGTATCATGCAGTTCGTGATCCGCTGGGTCGGCGGAGCGATCGGCTGGATCACGGGCATCAGCCGCGTCGAATCGCTGGCAGCGGCGGCCAATATCTTCGTCGGCCAGTCGGAAAGCCCGCTGGTCGTGCGCCCCTATCTCGCAGGCCTTGCCCCCAGCCGCCTGTTCACGATGATGTGCGTGGGCATGGCGGGCGTCGCAGGCACGATCCTTGCTGCATACGCCTCGCTTCTGGGCGAACAATATCTGCCGTTCCTGCTGGCCGCCGCCTTCATGAGCGCGCCGGGCGGCATCCTGATGGCCAAGATCATCATGCCCGACCTCGACGATCCGGGCGCTGCTGCCGAAGGCGAACTGGACCTTCCCGAAGGCCGCCGAAGCGGTGAAGGCCCCGCCGCCCTGATGCCCGAAGGCGGGCGCCAGGACGACGACGTGCCCGACGCGCACGACGACGAGGAAAAGCCCGCGAACATCCTGATGGCCGCAGCTCAAGGCGCGCAGACGGGGGTGAAGATCGCCGTTGCCGTCGGCGCGATGGTGCTGTCCTTCGTCGCGCTCGTCGCGCTGGCCAACGGCCTGCTTTCGGGTGCGGGCGAACTCGTCGGTCTCGAAGGGCTGACGTTCCAGGCGATTCTTGGCTGGGTGTTCTCGCCCGTCATGTTCCTGCTGGGCATTCCCTGGCAGGAAGCGCAGATCGCGGGCGGGTTGTTCGGCACCAAGATCGTGCTCAACGAATTCGTCGCCTTCATCGACCTCGGCGCCCTCGACGCATCGGCGCTCAGCCCGCGGGCGCGCGCCATCGCGACCTTCTCGCTTTGCGGCTTCTCCAACTTCTCCTCGATCGCCATCCAGATCGCGGTCATTGGCGGGCTGGCACCAAACCAGCGTCCGGTCGTTGCAAAACTGGGCCTTCGCGCGCTTGCAGCCGGCTCGCTCGCCAACCTGATGAGCGCGGCGCTCGCGGGGCTTTTCCTCGCCTGAGGCGCTGGCTAAGGGTGGCCGATAGTTTCAACCGTTACGAATCGACAGGTAATACCCATGACCAGCCCGATTGCCGCCGTCTCGCTGACCGACCCGATCGAGGATCTTGCCGACAAGCTTGGCGAAAGCTTTGGCGAATACGGGTTTGCCGTGGTGCAGGATCACGGCATCGATCAGGACCTGATCGCGAAGGCCGAAGAGCTCTCGCGCGCTTTCTTCGCGCTGCCAGAGGACGTGAAGCGGTCCTACTTCATCCAGGGCGGCGGCGGTGCGCGCGGCTATACGCCGTTCAAGACCGAAGTGGCCAAGGGCTACGACAAGAAGGACCTGAAGGAATTCTGGCACATCGGGCGCACCCTGCCCGAAGGCGACCCGCTGTCGGGCTACATGGCCCCGAATGTCTGGCCCGATGAAGTCGACGGTTTCCGCGAGACGTTCGAGACGCTCTACGCCGAATTCGAGAAGGCCGGCGCCAAAATCCTGTCGGCGCTTGCCGTCCACCTGGGGCTCGCCCCCGACTGGTTCAATGCCACGGTGGAGAAGGGCAATTCGGTCATGCGGCTGCTGCACTACCCGCCGATCGAGAACGCTGATGGCGCGGTGCGTGCTGCACCCCACGGCGACATCAACACGATCACGCTTCTGCTGGGCGCCGAGGAAGCGGGCCTTGAGCTGCTGTCGAAGCAGGGCGAATGGATCCCGGTTCAGCCGCCCAAGGGCGCGTTGGCCGTCAACATCGGCGACATGCTCAGCCGCCTGACGAACGACAAGCTGCGTTCGACCATCCACCAGGTTCGCAACCCCGAGGGCGAGCGTGCGAAGCACTCTCGCTATTCAATGCCGTTCTTCCTGCACTTCCGTCCCGATTTCCTGATCGAGACGCTGCCTTCGTGCATCGATGACGAACATCCGGACCAGTATCCCGACTCACTAACGGCACACGATTTCCTGGCGATCCGACTCAAGGAAATCGGCCTGATGTGACGGCCGATTCGGTTTGCAGCAGGCCATGCACGGTCTGCCGCTCTCCCAAGTTTCTGTTGAAATCAAATTAGCTGTTTTATGTGGCATTGCAGCAACACCGCCCGCAAGCCCTAGGGAAACGGGGATTTTTGCTGTTTCTACAAGTGCTTTTCGCTGCATTGCAGCGACGCACTGTAGTTTCTTTGCAGCAATGTCACATTGCAGTCGCGAAACGGAAAAAATAACGACGCATCGCGCTTCTAAGCGGCCCTCGTCCGAGGGAAATTACCGTCGGGATCGAATAACAATTCAGGGACTCTTTCCAATGAAGACCATGCTGCTTCGCAGTGCTGCACTGATCGCCGTCGCGATCCCGGCCACTGCCCATGCCCAGTCCACCGGCTCGGTCGACTTCGAAGACGAAATCGTCGTCACCGGTTTCCGCGTCGACAATGTCGGCGGCGTCGAAATTCCGGATACGCCGAAGGCCAAGCAGGTCCTCGAACAGGAAGTCATCCGTCGCCAGCGTCCGGGCCAGGCGATCAACGACATCGTCAATCTCGTTCCGGGCGTCAGCTTCCAGAACAACGACCCCTGGGGCGCTTCGGGCGGCGGTTTCACCATCCGCGGCTTTGGCGCTGACCGCGTTTCGCAGACGATCGACGGCCTGCCGCTGAACGATTCGGGCAACTACGCGCTCTACACCAGCCAGATGGTCGACACCGAAGTGCTGGAATCGGTCAACGTCAACCTCGGCACGACCGACGTCGACAGCCCGACCGCATCGGCTTCGGGCGGCACGATCAACATCCGTACCCGCGAGCCGGGCGACGACATGGCGATCATGGCGACGATGACCTATGGCGACGTCCTCGCGAAGAACGACTACTCGGACAGCCTCTACACCCGCGGCTTCTTCATGCTGGACACCGGCGACATCACCGGTTCGGGCCTGAAGGCTTTCGGTTCGGTCAGCTACACGACCTACGGCGTTCCCTACAATCCGTACGGCAAGATCAACAAGACGCAGGTCAACGGCCGCATCTTCCAGGATCTGGGCGACAACGGCGACTTCATCTCGGTTGCTGGCATGTTCAACTGGGGCCGCAACAACTTCGCAGGTTCGGAAAGCCTCGGCACGCTGCTCGGCTACTACGACGGTGACTTCACCAAGGCCGACCGCTTCAACGTCTACGAAGGTTCGGGCGCATATCCCTGTGCGGTTCCGGAAGGCCAACTCTACCAGGGCGGCGGCATCGCCGGCACGAGCGAGCGCTATGACGACCGCAACGGTTGCGGTGCTGCGTTCTATCGTCGCTACAACCCGTCCGACACGGGCAACATCCGCGGTTCGTCGCGCTTCACGCTGGCCGACGGTCTCGTCTTCACGTTCGACCCGAGCTACCAGTACGTCAAAGCCAACGGTGGCGGCCCCGATGATCTTCGCGAGGCGTTCTTCACCGTCAACGGCACGCCCTACACCGGTGCGTTCAACGGCGGCTACTACTTCGGTCGTGACCTCAACGGCGACGGCGACTTGCTTGACCGCATCGCCGGTAACGACCCGAGCCAGACCCGCACGAACCGCTATGGCGTCGTTGCCAACCTGATCTACGACCTGGCACCGGAACACCGCGTCCGTCTCGCCTACACCTGGGACCGTGCACGTCACCGCCAGACTGGCGAACTGGGCGCGATGCTGGGCAACGGCAACCCGGGCGACTACTTCCCGATCGACGATCCGATCACCGACGTGAACGGCATCGCCGTTCAGAAGCGTGACCGCCTGTCGTACGCGATCCTTCACCAGGTTTCGGGCGAATATCGCGGCCGGTTTCTTGAAGATCGCCTGACCACGGTTCTCGGTCTGCGTGCGCCGTTCTTCAAACGCGAACTGAACCAGAACTGCTACACCACCTCGATCAACGGTTTCGTCGACTGCCCGACTTCGGGTCAGGACCTGACCGCGTACGAAGCAGCGAATCCCGACTACGCCGTGCCGCAGTCGCGTTCGTACAAGTATGACAAGCTTCTCCCGAACCTCGGCTTCACGTTCGAGTTCGTCGACAGCGCGTCGATCTTCGGTAACTACGCCAAGGGCCTCTCGGTCCCCGGCACCGACCCGCTGTACGACTCGCTCTACCTGCCGGACAGCGACTTCGCTCGCCCGGTTCCGGAAACGACCGACAGCTTCGACCTTGGCCTTCGCTTCCAGCAGGGCAAGATCACGGCGCAGATCGCTGGCTGGTACACCCGTTACAACAACCGTCTCGCCACCGCGTTCGACCCGAATGCGAACAACGGCGAAGGTGCTTACGTCTATCGTAACCTCGGTCGCGTGGACAAGTATGGCATCGACGGCTCGATCGCGTTCCGTCCGACCAACAACACGCTCCTCTACGTTTTCGGCTCGCTGAACGAATCGGAGATCAAGGAAGACATCGTCACTGACGATGGCGTGCTGCCAACCGGCGGCAACTCGGAATCGGGTGCGCCGAACTACTCGTACGGTGCTCGCGGCCAGGTTGCATTCGGCGACTTCGAACTGGGCGCCCAGGTGAAGCGCACCGGCAAGCGCTGGATCAACGACCTCAACGAAGCTCGTGCTCCGGCCTATACGCTGGTCGATCTTGACGCGCGCTATACGATCGCACAGTTCCCCACCGGTGGTGACGTCGCGGTTCAGGTCAACGTCTCGAACCTGTTCGACGAATACTACATCGGCTACTTCGGTGGTTCGCTGGATGAATTCGGCTTCGCACAGATCGGTTCGCCGCGTGCAGCCAGCATCTCGCTGATCATCGGCTACTAATCGCAGAGGGGCGGGCCTCGTTTGTGCGGGGCCCGGTCTTCAGGAAGTAACGGGGCGGCGGCATTCCACAAGGGATGCCGCCGCCTTCGTGTTTGCGCGCGGCGCGTGCGAAAGTTAGGAGCATCACCCATGCGCAAGCCCATGATTCTCGCCGCAATCGGCCTCGCCCTTTCCCTGCCCACCACCGCCCACGCATGGGGCCAGCTTGGCCACCGGATCGTAGGCCAGATCGCAGCCGACAACATCGACGGCCGGACAGCGGCGCACATCGCATTGATCCTCGGCCAAGGCGAAACGCTGGCAGAGGCGGCGACCTACCCGGACGAGCAGAAGTCGGACCCGTCCGAATACTGGCAGAAGACGTCCTATCCCTGGCACTGGGTGACGGTGCCTGAGGGCGAACACTATCACGACGTCGGCGCGCCGGAGGAAGGCGATGCCTATACGGCGCTCCAGACCTTCACCGCGACGCTGCGCGATCCCAAGGCTTCGCGTGAAGACAAGGCGCTGGCCCTGCGCTTCGTTGTCCACATCGTGGGCGACCTTCACCAGCCGCTGCATAATGGCAACGGCACCGATCGCGGCGGCAACCAGTTCAAGCTGAAGTGGTTCGGCGAGGATACCAACCTGCACTCGGTCTGGGATACGGCGCTGATTGAAGGCAACGGCCTTTCCTTCACCGAGTATTCGGACCGGCTGGAAGGGCACATGACCGATCAGGACAAGATCGTGTGGTGGGACGCCCGTCCCGAGACGTGGATGGCCGAAAGCATCGAATTGCGCGACCAGATCTATCCCGAAGGCGATACGCCCTCGATCGGCTACTTCTACCAGTGGAAGTGGCGTCCGGTGGCCGAACACCGCCTGTCGCAGGGCGGCATCCGCCTTGCCGCCTATCTCGATTGGGTCTTCGCGGGCGAAGCTGCCCAATAATTACCAGCGCAGAAACCGGGCGAGCACAAAGCGCCCGACCAGCGCCGCGACGATAACCGGCGCGGCGTGCCACAGGCCAAGGTGGATGACCGAGTTGAAAGGGCACGACAGGCCATAGGCCACGGTGCCAAGGGCCCCCGCGCCCGTGCCGAGCAGTAGTCCGGCGCGTTCCGGCGAAACAGGCGCGCCGTGCTTCAGCCAGCGGAACTGCACCGAACCCGCGATCACCGCCGCGATCAGCCCGAACAGCACGCAAAGCGGCTCGTCCCAGTGATAGGGCACCGGCCCCGCGTGTCCGGCCAGTGCGACGACGCCTGCCACCGGAATGACGGCTGCCATCACCATCGCCCAGCGCGGCCCGTCGTGTTCTGCACCCACGCGCGGCGAGGCCATGGCGACGACCGCGAGCGTGCAGGCGATGCCCAGCAGCAGAAGCAGCAGGTTCGTCACCACGAAGAAGGCCGAAAACTCGCCCTCCATCAGTCCCGCCCGCACGCCCAGCAGGACAAGCACGACTGCTACTGTCACGACGAATGCCGCCAGCGCCTGACCCAGGCCCCGCCCTTTCCGCATCGGGAGGACAGGCGCGCTGTCTTCGGCAAGTTCGTCGATCAGCGATCGCATGTCAGGGGTATTCATCTCAATTGGCCTTCTCGACAAGCGCGGACAGCTTCTTCAATCCGCGATGTATGTTCACTTTGACCAGGGACTGGCTCTGTCCAGTCCTTTCGGATGCTTCGGCGATCGAGCATCCCTCGATCCGCACCAGTTCGATCACTTCGGCCTGCGTAGGGGGAAGCTTCTCGAACAGGCGATCGAGGCTGACGCGCGCGATCACGACATCCTCGTCGCTGTCTTCGGCTGCGCTGTCTTCGCGCAGTTCGGACGTGCGCCCGCGATAGTCGGCGCGCAAGTGGTCCAGCCAGCGATAGCGCGCAATAGCCGCCAGCCACGGAAAGAACGCGCGTGCAGGATCATACGTCGCGCGCTTGGTGTGGAGCGAGACCAGCACGTCCTGCACCAGATCGTCGATGCGCTCGGGCGCGATGCGCCTGCGGAAATAACGGCGCAGCCAGCGCGCGACTTCTTCCAGCAGGGCCGTATAGGCCCGCCTGTCGCCCGCCTGGGCCGCGCGCATCAACCGCGCCAGAGTGGCCTCGTCCCCCGTCACGGGCGCGACCATAGCGCGAGCGGCGCGTCGAGGGAAAACGGTCCTGCCCCGCGCGAGACGAGCACCAGCGCGAGCCCGGCCCAAATCACGTGCACCGTCCACCACGCATCGGGATAGACGAAGATCTGGATCACCGCTGTCATGCCCAGCAGCGCCAGCGCCGACAGCCGCGTGGCAAGGCCCAGCACGATCAGGACCGGCAGGAAGAACTCGGCCAGCGTCGCCATCTGCGCGGCAAAGGCGGGGGGCAGGGGGACGGCGGAATATTCGTATTCGAACAAGTAGCGGGTCGCGTCGCTGACCTGCAGCCCCGTGCCTTCCACCACCTTGCTGCGCCCCGATCGCCAGAACACGCCGGCGAGCGCGACGCGCACGAAAAGCAACGCCACGCCCTCAACCCAGCGCGATCCGAGCAGACGGGGCGCGTCCTGCCAGTGGCTTGCAATCATCCGCATCGCATCGGCCCCCTTCACCCCGTTCAGCGCTTTACGGGTGTCAGCGAGCCCATGCCTTTGGGCGTCTTGATCGAAGTGCAGGTGCCCTTCTCAACCAGCTTCCACGCATTGCCCTGCCAGTCGCGGGTCGATGTCCCCGCACAGCTTGTGCCCGGCCCTGCGGCGCAGTCGTTCTGTCCGGCCTTGGCGACGCCGTAGCACTTTTCCATCTTGGTCTCGGCGGCAGAGGCGGGTGCAGCAAGGGTGGCGGCTATGGCACCGGAAAGCGCGGCACCGGCAAGCGCGGCGAGCGGGCGGTTGGTCATCGGAATGGTTTCCTTCAGCTTCGGCCAACCGCGACATGCAGAGGCTCGCAAGCCATTCGTCCCGCCACCTGCTGCGGTTACAGCCCGCCCCGATCGCCCGCGAAATTTCCGGTGCCTGTAACCGGCCAGTCCGTCCCCCCGAATGAACCCATGCCTGCCCGGTGCAGGTCACATCCATTTCGGGAGCTATCCAGATGTCTCTTTCCAACAAGACCGCCATCGCCGCCGCCGCAGCCAGCCTGGCCCTCTCGGTAAGCGCCGCCTTCGCCGCCACGCCGCCTGCGGGCAGCACCGGCAAGGCGCTGGGCAGCGAGGACACCGTTCATTGCTATGGCGTCAATTCGTGCAAGGGCACGGCCGACTGCAAGACCACCGCGCACGAGTGCAAGGGCATGAATGCCTGCAAGGGCCACGGCTTCAAGGCAATGAGCGCGGGCCAGTGCCTCACCAAGGGCGGCACGATCGGCGATCTGGGTTAATTCCCAAAGGCTGATCCCCAGCCGCTGATCCACCGTCCCGAAGCGGCCCGGTCTCCCGTCCCCCATCCGCCGGGCCGCTTCGTTTCTATTCTGGAGGCGCAAGTCCCATGACCACCATCGAACCTTTCTGCGGCTACGGCCTCGGCCTGCGCCAGCCGCACTATCGCGATTTTCTGAACGGCGACGTGCCGGTCGATTTCGTGGAAGTGATCTCGGAAAATTTCATGGTCGACGGCGGCCTCCCGCTCGACGTTCTGGATGCGGTCCGGACTAGCCATGAAGTCGTGTTGCACGGCGTTTCGCTATCGCCCGGTTCGGCGCACGGGTTGAACACGGCCTATCTCGACCGCCTTGCCGCGCTGGTCGACAGGGTCCAGCCGCTCTGGGTCTCCGACCACTTGTGCTGGACACGGTCGAGCGCGCACAACAGCCACGATCTCCTGCCGCTGCCGATGACGGCAGAAGCGCTGGACGTCGTCTGTGCCAATGTCCAACGCACGCAGGACAGGTTGCGCCGCCCGATCCTGCTCGAAAACCCGTCGAGCTACATGACTTTCCCAGAGGACGAATTTGCCGAGTGGGACTTCTTCGCCGAGGTGTTCGCCGCACCGGTTGCTTCATCCTGCTCGACCTCAACAACGTTTTCGTCAGCGCCCACAACCACGACTTCGCCCCTGCGCGCTATCTCGATCCCTTGCCGCTGGATCGTGTTCGCCAGGTCCACTTGGCGGGACACATGCCGGGTGAAATCCTGATCGACACCCACGACCGCGATGTTTGCGACGGCGTATGGTCTCTGTTGTCGGACATCGCGCCAAGGCTGGGGCCGGTTGCGCTTATGATCGAGCGCGACGATGCAATTCCGCCGCTGCCAGAAATGCTGGCAGAACTCGATATCGCGCGCAGGGTGGTGGAGCGCAGTTGCCGGGTGAAAGCAGCGTGACGCTGGCCGCCTTTCAGGACCGGTTCCTCGAAGCGCTCCGCTCTGACGAGGCCACGCTGCCCCGATGCTGGTCCGAACGCGAGGGGCGCGGCTTCGCAATCTACCGAAACGCCTACCGCACACGGCTGGTTGAAGTGCTCGAAAAAGCCTTTCCCCGCACGCGCCGCCTCGTCGGCGAGGATGCGTTCACGGCGGCGGCGATTCATCACCTGATCGAGGTGCCGCCATCCAGCTGGACCATTGACGATGCGGGGCGAGATTTCGATGTTACGCTGGCTGGCCTGTTCCCCGCCGACGCCGATGTCGCCGAGTGCGCGTGGATCGAATGGACCATGGGGCAGGCGTTCGTGGCCGCTGACAAGCGCCCTCTCGGCACCGGCGATTTCGCGCGGGCCACCGCCCGGTTCAAAGATGAAGACTGGCACGCCATGCGCCTTTCCTTCGTGCCGGGGTTCCGTCTGCGCACCGTATCGCGCGAATGGTCCGCGCTCTGGCCGATGCTGGGCGAGGGTGGGGACGTGGCTGCGGCAAGGCAAGCACTCGCCGTCGAGCCTGCGATGGGCGCCGTCGTCTGGCGCGAACACCGCACGCCTGCCTTCGTCACTGTCGGACAGCTTGAACTCACAGTTCTGATGCAGATGGCCGAAGGCGCGACGTATGGCGCGATGTGTCAGGCACTCGTCCGGATGGCCGGCGAAAAAGCTGCGATCGCCGGCGCTGGTGGCTTGCTGGCCCGTTGGTTGAAGGAAGGCTGGATCGCGGTGCTGATATGAAAGACCGGTCAGGTCGTCGCTTCCAGCGGTGGTCTGGTCGTCAGCGGTTCCTGTGCGGAGTTCGAGGTGCGTCGTCGCCTGAGTGTAGGCTCGAAGATCAAAGCAAGCAGGATGGCCACGACAATGCTGACCGGCACGCCCCAGGTCTTCCCGAAGAAGGTGAGCATCGAGGAATGGACGCAGTAGAGTGGGTAGGAAATCGCCCCCAGCCATTTACCACCCCAGACATCCCCGCCTGCGGCAACGGCAACGAGTAAAGGTGCGAATACGAGCACGAACATGACCGAAAGCGCCAGATGGAGTGTGCTTAACGCTGCCACCGGCAAAAGGGCCGCGACGGCAATCGCCGCAGATATCCTGAACGATATCCGGTAGCGGAACACCAGGATACCCGCAACATAGGATGCAAGGCAGTGCGGCATCGCCATCCAGTACCTGCCGGTCGATGCGCCGGACTGGATACTGCCCTGTTCGATGGCAACCACGATGCTCAGTGCCGACAAGATCACAAACACCGCCAGCAGGTGGCTATTGCGCAGGCGTTGCAGAAAGAAGGCGTGAACGACATTCGCGATCAGCTCGAAATGCAGTGACCAGGCAGGGATGTTGATGAAGAACAGCTTGTCCCCATAGGGGATGGAAGGCAGGAACAGCAGGATCGTCGGCAGCGACATGGCTATGCTTTTCAGCGGCACGCCCTGATGGAATGCGGCAGCGCTACCGAGCACGACACTGATCGCCAAAAGCGGCCAGAGCCTCATGAACCGTCGTTTCAGGAAGTCACGGGGCTTCAGGCCGCCGCGCAGGCGATCTTCATAACACATCGCCATGACGAAGCCCGAAATCGCGAAGAACAGGTCGACCGCGCGGCCGCCCCCGGCGATTGGTATGCCGGAATGTATCGCCAGCACCATAAGTGCAGCGACGCCGCGCAAAGCATCCAGGCCGACCAGTCGCTTGTCCATCGCGCTGGATGTAAAGCGATATGTTAAAGGTACGGTAAATGATGGCGCGCCCTGCAGGAGTCGAACCTGCGGCCTCAGGATTAGAAGTCCTTTTCTGGGCTAGGTTTTGTGCGGGTTTTCGGTTCCATGTTGCATCTGTGTTGCATGGATAGATGCTAAACGCCTGAGATGCGAACGATGGCGAGAGCTAGGAGGCAGACCCCAACCGAAGCGAAAGACCAATTAAACGCTTTTGAGAATCCTCCGGTCCATCGCTTCGGTATTTTCTCGATTAGGCGGAACCCGGTGAAGGCATCCAACAGGACTACGGCCCAGCCCAATACGAAGAGCGTGGCGGCGGTCAGGACAAGAATCCTAAAGATGCTGAGGTCTTCCATTTTCGGAAGAATAGTCTTCACGCCTTAACAAATGGCCCTGCCCTCTTCGAATTAAGAGAGCAGCTCCTTTTCGGCTGCAGCTATCAACGCGGCGTCACCTTCAATGTCTGCAATGAGGTGCCCATAGGTGTCTAAGGTGACTTGGATCGATGAATGCCCTATCCAGGTCTGCAGGCGCTTCAGATCGATCCTTTGCTTGATCCATGCACTAGCTGCCGCGTGACGCAGACTGTGGAGGCCGTAGCGGGGCTTCAGGACCGGCTTGCCAGCCTTGTCCTGCCCAACCTCATCACACACGCCTGCGGCCACCTGTAGCGGCCTGAAGCGGCGGCGCATGACGTGGACGTATTCGGCTACCCCGCCTTGGGTGTTCGGAAAGACAAGATCCAGCGCGCCAATAGGGCAACGCCGCTTCCATGCCTTCAATTCGCTGACGAGGGCAGGGGGGATGGGCAGGGTGCGATAACCTGCATCTGACTTGGGTGGGCCGAGCTGGCGGTATCGATCAGCGCGTTGCGCAACGGTGAGGGTGGCAGCCTTCAGGTCTACGTCCTGCCAGCGAAGGCCGAGAAGTTCGGAAGCACGCAGGCCAGTGAATATCGCGGTGAGAACCAGCGGGCGCAGATCGTCGTCTGCATGATCGATAAGGGCCTTCAGTTCCTTGCGGGTCGGTATCTCGACCTTCGGCTTGTCACGGCCTGAGCGAGTGACCTTCACGTTGCGAGCGACGTTCTGCGCTACGAGGCCCCGGCGCTCTGCATCGCCCAGAATGCTAGACAGGGCGCGCATTGCCTTTGCTGCCATCGCCCGCGAGCGAGTCTTTAGAAGCTCGTCTCGATAAGACTCGATAGCGGGACGGTTGAGGCGGGATAGCTTCTCGCCTCCGATTAGCGGCTTCACATGGAGACGGGAGAGCCTCTTGTATTGGTCTACGGTGCTGCGCTCGCGATCATCGGCCTCCACCTTGGCAATCCACAGATCGGCAGCAGCGGCCACGGTTACGCTCTGGCTGTCAGGCGTGTGAACACCTTTCGAGACTTCCCAGCCCGCCTGCGTAAACCAAGCCTCAGCATCCTTTTTTCGGCTGAATTGCTTTGACCGGCGCTTGCCTGATTGGTCGCGATAATCGACCTGCCAAGCCTGCTTTGGTGTGCCGTCAGGGGCTGTCCAGGCGCGCTTACGAATTGCCATCAGCAATGTCCGTCAGCGAAGTCCATTTTTTCCGGGTGGCCTCAGACTCCACCTTTGCCCAATTCTCGATTGGCTCTTTCAAGTTTTCAGGAGCGCCCAGTTCGTTTCCGAACTGCCCTGGCTGGCGGCATCCCACCGCGCCATCGTGCATCTGGCTGCTATCCTGCGGGCCAAGGTCGAAGGCGGGATCGATGGCGTGAACCATCTCCAAGTCTATTCGCCCACCCTGTCGAAGCTGGGCGCGACCCCGGCGGATGCAGCGCGGATAGCCTGGTCTGATGACGAGGACGACGCAGACGAATTCTTCGGGAGGGCATGATGACCCCTGCCGAGAAAAGACGAGCCGCGCTGAAATACCTGCGCGAAAATCCGATTGAAAAACTAGCGCCCTTGCCGCCGCGAGACGAGCTTATGGGCCTGCTGTTTGGGATAGACGAACATGCCCGCACCTGAGATTGACGCTCTCCCGCCCGTCCCCCTTCGGACGGAAGCGGCGGGCACGTTCACGCCAAAGGCAGAGACGTTCCTGGACTCGCTCGATACGTTCCGAATGCAGGTGAATGCCTTTGGGGATTATCTGGACAGCTACACGCCTGAAGGCTCGCCAACGCAGGAATGGGCACCGAACTGGACCGGCGATGCAAGTTGGTATTTGCCTGTCACTAGCGCGATGACGATTGACCAAGGCAACGCGCAGATTGGCACTGGCACAATCACCGTTGAGAAATCGACCAATGCGGCACCGGGAACCTTCGTCAGCGCCTCGCTTCCCGTAACGCTAGAGGCAGGCGCGTGGCTGAAAGTGACGGCAAGCGGCGTTTCTGGCTTCTGCGCCACGCATCTGGTGAAGCTGTGATGCTTGTCGCGGGTTTGCCTTATCCGATAAGTGGGGGTGGAACGCCTACTCCGACGCCTGCCAGCAGCGTCTGGACGCTCGACACGACATGGACGCCAGCGTCGTCCCCGACTGACGAGCATGATATGATTCTTTCGCAGGATCGGGACGAACTGCTTATCATCGTGGATGGTGTAACTGCTGGCTCTTATGTTCGCGGTTATGTTTCGACTGATGGTGGTTCAACCTTCTTTGGGGGCAGCACAGATTACCAACCGATCACCAATGATGGCTTTCTGTCCGGCGTTCGCGGCGAGCTATTTTTCATGGCCGGGGCAGGGCTGAGAACGGCGGTGCAAAATTAGGCCACGGTAGCGGCGGCGCAGTGCTGCTGCGGGCGGCGTAAAAGTCGTCCACTTTTCCCTTTTCGCGAAGCTGGCGAGGAGGGATGAGGGATTTACACCGTGGAACTTTACCTGAGGGTTCGTCTGGCGTGTTCTGAAGGGATGAGCCAGCGCGAGGCAGCGAAGCATTTCAACATATCGCGCGACACGGTTCGCAAGATGCTGTCGTATTCGGTGCCGCCCGGTTACCGTCGCAGCGCCCCGGTGCGGCGACCGAAGCTGGAAGCGTTCATACCGATCATCGATGGCTGGCTGGAAGGGGACCGGTCGGTTCCGCGCAAGCAGCGCCATACGGCGAAGCGTGTGTTCGACCGCCTTCGCGCAGAGCATGGCTTCACCGGCGGTTACACGATCATCAAGGATTACATCCGGGAGCGGGTTCAGCGCAGCCGGGAGATGTTCGTGCCGTTGGCGCACGCCCCCGGCCACGCACAGGCTGATTTCGGCGAGGCTCTGGTTGAGATCGGCGGTGTGGAGCAGAAGGCGCACTTCTTCGTGCTCGATCTGCCGCACAGCGATGCCTGCTACGTGCGGGCCTATCCGGCGGCCGTTGCCGAGGCGTGGATGGACGGCCACGTTCATGCCTTCGCGTTCTTCGGCGCGGTACCGCTCTCGATCGTCTACGACAACGATCGCTGCCTGGTCTCTAAGATCCTTCCTGACAGCACGCGGCGGCGCGCGAGGCTGTTCAGCGCCTTTCTGTCGCACTACCTGATCCGCGATCGTTACGGCCGCCCTGGCAAGGGGAACGACAAGGGCAGCGTGGAAGGTCTGGTCGGCTATGCCCGCCGCAACTTCATGGTCCCGATCCCCCGGTTCGCGACATGGGAGGCGTTCAACCTGTGGCTCGAGGAGCAATGCCGCAAACGGCAGAACGATCGGCTGCGCGGCGAGAACGAGACGATCGGCGAGAGACTGCAACGCGATCTGGCGGCGATGCAGGACCTTCCGGCATCGCCGTTCGAGGCCTGTGACCAGACCAGCGGCCAGGTCTCGTCGCAGGCGCTGGTGCGCTACCGGACCAATGATTACTCGGTACCGGTACGCTTCGGCCACCAGGAAGTATGGATCAGGGGCTATGTCGGCGAGGTGGTGATCGGCTGCCGGGGCGAGGTCATTGCCCGTCATCCCCGCAGCTATAGCCGCGAAGACGTGACCTTCGATCCGGTCCATTACCTTCCCCTGATCGAACAGAAGATCAATGCCCTCGATCAGGCCGCGCCCTTGCAAGGCTGGAACCTGCCCGAGGCGTTTGTGACGCTGCGCCGGCTGATGGAAGCGCGCCTGAACCGTCATGGGGGCAAGCATGGCCGGCGCGAGTATGTGCAGGTGCTGCGCCTGCTGGAAAGCTTCACGCTTGCCGATCTGCATGCCGCGGTGAAGCAGGCCCTTGATATGGGCGCGATCGGCTTCGATGCGGTGAAGCACCTTGTATTGTGCCGGGTTGAACGCCGGGTGCCCAGACTGGATATGGCGATCTATCCCTACCTGCCCAGGACGAGGGTGGAGACGACATCGGCGCGCTCGTACATGCGGCTGTTGTCGGGCGAGACGAAGGACGCGGCATGAGCAGCCCGGCTCCCGAACTGCTGCTCACCAATCACCTCAAGACGCTCAAGCTGCCGACGTTCCTGCGTGAGCATGACAAGCTGGCCCGGCAATGCGCGGCAGAGGGCGTGGATCATGTCCGCTATCTTGCCCGGCTTGTCGAACTGGAACTGATCGACCGGGAACGGCGGATGGTCGAGCGCCGGATCAAGGCCGCGCGGTTCCCGGCGGCCAAGAGCCTCGACAGCTTCGATTTTACCGCCATCCCGAAGCTCAACAAGATGCAGGTGCTCGAACTGGCGCGCTGCGAATGGATCATCCGGCGCGAGAACGTCATCGCCCTTGGCCCGTCAGGAACCGGCAAGACCCATGTCGCGATCGGCCTGGGCCTCGCGGCCTGCCAGAAGGGTCTGACAGTCGGTTTTACCACCGCGTCCGCGCTGGTCAGCGAAATGATGGAAGCACGCGACGAACGCCGCCTGCTGCGCCTGCAAAAGCAGATGGCCGGATACAAGCTCCTCATCATCGACGAGCTGGGGTTCGTTCCCCTGTCAAAGACCGGCGCGGAACTGCTGTTCGAACTGATCTCGCAGCGTTACGAGCGTGGCTCGACGCTGATCACCAGCAACCTGCCGTTCGACGAATGGACCGAAACGTTCGGTTCCGAGCGCCTGACCGGCGCGCTTCTCGACCGGCTTACCCACCACGTCAGCATCCTGGAAATGAATGGCGAGAGCTATCGTCTGGCCCAGAGCCAGGCACGAAAAGCACGCCCCAACCCCTGACAGAAATGACAATCCGGGTGTTGGCGACCCCCGCTCGGGCTACGCCCTC
>NZ_LYWY01000031.1 GCF_001661915.1 Croceicoccus pelagius | reverse complement strand
TGAGGTGTTGGGTTGGACGGCTCCCAGCGGCATCGCAATGTGCCAAGGTGATTTCGTTGTAGGACTCACATGAAGGAGCCGCCCGTGGAACAGATTATTCGCATAGGGATGGATACGTCAAAGAACGTTTTTCAACTGCACGGTGTCAATTCGGCAGAACAGCCGGTCTTGCGCAAGAAGCTGACGCGCCGGGAGATGGTCCGGTTTTTCGAGAAGTTGCCACCGACTGTCGTCGCCATCGAGGCCTGCGGCAGCGCGCACCACTGGGCGCGTCTTCTCGGTTCGTATGGTCACGAAGTGAGGTTGATCGCACCGCAACTAGCAAAACCTTACGTCAAGCGCGGCAAGAATGATGCGGCCGATGCAGAAGCGCTATGCGAGGCGATGAGCCGCCCCACAATGCGGTTTGTGCCGGCTAAGAGCGTAGAGCAGCAGGCCGCCCTCATGCTCATAGCGATGCGTACCAGGCTCATTCAGAAACGCACGCAGCTCGCCAACACCATCCGTGGCTTTGCGGCAGAGTTCGGAGTTACCGCAGCAACGGGCATGTGCCGGATCGAGCCCCTGCTCGAACGCATCGCGGCGGACGAGGCGATCCCGGAACTGGCACGGGAATTATTTGCGCTTCATGGCAGGGAATATTCGCAGCTCCTGATGGAAATCGAGCGGGTCGAAGCCCAGGTCATGGAATGGCACCGCAATGACGAATGTAGCCAACGGCTCGCAAAAATTCCCGGCGTCGGCCCAATCGGCGCCTCATTGCTAATGATGAAAACCCCAGACCCGCAACAGTTTAAATCCGGGCGAGACTTTGCGGCCTGGATCGGTTTGACACCCCGCGATCATTCGACTGCCGGCAAAGTCAGGCTCGGGGTCATTACACGAGCCGGTGATGAGCTCTTGCGCAGTACACTCGTGGTAGGAGCCACCGCCGTTGTTCAGCACGTCCGCCGTACTGGAGGCAAGAATGCCTCTGTCTGGCTCTTGGGATTGCTCGAACGCAAGAAGCCCAAACTCGTTGCGGTGGCGCTCGCCAACAAGATCGCGAGAATCGCCTGGAAACTGATGGTGAGCGGTGAGCAATATCGAAGAGCAGAACTATCGCCGCCGGCAGTGGCAGCGTGAGAGATTGGCTAGGCACGATGAGCAGCCGTTTGCTATCGTACTGAGCTGATGCCAAATCTTGCAGGAATTGAGCAGATGGTGCGATCGATCGATCCAAGGCGTGTGGCATTCCATCGGCACCAATGGCCGTTCGAGGCCGCTGAGGTGTTTGGAACTCATGCTGCGGAAACCATCTTGGCCAGCGACCATGTGCGGTCGCACCCACAGGCCGGACATATGGACGCAAGCGATCCGATCAAATTCTCCGCACAGCCCTTGCAAGAGGGAGCCGTCCACATATGGTGCCGGAAATCTGGACAGGATGCTAAGCTGATCCCGACCTGATGGATTGGTACGGGAATGAAGACGACGAGAAAGCGCTACAGCGCGGATTTCAAGGCCAGGGTGGCGCTTGAAGCGATCCGGGGTGACCTGACGCTGGCGGAGCTGGCACCCAAGCATGGCGTGCATCACACAATGATCGCATCGTGGAAGCGTCAGGCCATCGAAGGGATGGCAGGCACCTTTTTCCGGGGCTGGTGATGCGGCCAGGGCCATCAGCGAGAGCGAGGTGGAAAAGCTGCACGCCAAGATTGGGCAACTGTGGTGGAGCGGGATTTTGTAGCGAAAGCCTTCGGTCGATGAGCGTGGACCGGAGGCGGGCGATGGTCGAACCTGCTCACCACCGCCTGTCGATCGCCGCGCAGTGCCGTCTGCTGCGGATCAGCCGTTCGTCCTATTACTACGCGCCGGTTCCGGAGACGGCTGAGACGCTGGCGCTGATGACGGTGATCGACGAGACCTTCATGGAATGCCCGTGGTATGGCAGCCGCCAGATGGCGCGGCACCTGCGCCGCACGGGTCACGAGGTCGGTCGCCGTCGGGCACGGCGGTTGATGGCGAAGATGGGCCTGACGCCGATCTACCAGCGGCCGCGCACGAGCGATCCGCATCCGCAGCACCGGGTCTATCCCTATCTGCTGCGCAAACTGGCGATCGAACGGCCCAACCATGTCTGGTGTGCCGATGTGACATACACCCCGAGGCGGCGTGGCTTCCTGTACCTGGTGGCGATCATGGACTGGACGACCCGCAAGGTTCTGGCCTGGCGGCTGTCGAACACGATGGATGCCGGCTTCTGCGTCGCGGCGCTTGAGGAGGCGCTGGCTCGCTTCGGCAAGCCGGAAATCTTCAACACGGATCAGGGTAGCCAGTTTACTTCGTTAGCCTTTGCCAGCGTGCTGCGCGAGGCCGAGGTCCGCATCAGCATGGACGGCCGGGGGCGGTGGACGGGCAACGTCTTCATCGAACGTCTCTGGCGATCCCTGAAGTACGAGTGCGTCTATCTCCATGCCTTCGAGGCCGGATCGGAGCTGCGGGCTGGCCTTGGCCGGTGGATCACCTATTATAACACCCAGCGTCCGCACTCGGCCCTGGCCGGAAGAACCCCGGTCGAGGCCTATCGGCGGATCGGGCAATCAGATCATGGGGGGCATGCCCCCCAAGATCTGATGATCAAACAGGCGGCATGAACGACTACCGGGATTAGCTTAACTCAACCGCCAACCTGTCCAGGAAGGCGGGACACCTCAATGGTCCCAGTGGCGTCGTTAGCTCAGGGCGATCGCGGGATGGCGCTTGCCCCAATGGCCAGCCTCGAACGCATCGAGCGCTGAGAGGCCGGCCTCGGCCGTCTCGGCGCGATAAACGCCCCTGAGCTCCTGCGCGATCGGCTTGCGGTCCTTCCACGACGCAAAGCTCATGGAGTTGCGCAGCAGGTGGACGATACAGGTTTGAACGATCGTTTCCGGGAACGCGGCGTTGATCGCTTCCGGGAAGCCCTTAAGGCCATCGACGACCGCGATCAGGATATCGGCGACGCCACGATTCTTGAGCACGTTCATGACGCGCAGCCAGAACTTCGCACCCTCGGTCTGCTCGATCCAGATCCCGAGGATTTCTTTGCTACCGTCGGGCAGGATACCGAGCGCGATGTGCACCGCCTTGTTGCGGACGAAGCCTTCATCGCGGATTTTGACGCGGATCGCGTCGAAGAAGATCAGCGGATAGCAGGTATCGAGCGGCCGCCCCTGCCATTCGGTGACCGCCTCCAGCACCGCATCGGTAATCGTCGAGATCAGGTCGGGCGACACGTCGATCCCGTACAGTTCCTCGAGATGCCCGCGGATCTCGCGCATCGTCATCCCGCGCGCGTACATCGAGACGATCTTGTCGTCGAAGTCGGGAAAACGCCGCTGGTATTTGGCGATCGGCTTGGGATCGAACGTCCCGGCTCGATCGCGCGGAACGTCCAGCGTCACCTTCGAGGTTCCCGTCAGCATAGTCTTTCTCGACGATCCTTTGCGTCGGTTTGCCCCCCTTCGGCGCCTTCGCTCTCCAGATGGTCGTCCAGCTCGGCCGATAGCATCCGCTCCGACAGCGCCTTCTTCAACTCGTCGAGCAGTCCGTCCTTGGCAAACAGCTCCTGCGGTTCACGACCAGCCAGCAGCTGGTCCAACTTGTCCTTGTCGATCGCCATGTCGATGGTCCTTCCTGTTCCATCTTATGGCCTCGCGCACAAAATTACTGACAGTCCCAGCTAAGGCCGCTTCGACCCGCGAGCGGAATAATCGCCTGCGCCGCAAGGGTGTCCAAACCGTCGGCAATGAATCGTGCATAGTGAAGTTCGATCATCGCGATACTCGTGTCATGGATCGCGGCAACCAAGCGTGTCGGAAGGTTTGCACGGATACCCCTGACGATGGACGAATGCCGAAGCGCATACGGGATAACATCGGGTAGGCCCGCCTTTGCGCGGATATCCCCCCACGGTCGAACGATCTCGCTCGGTGTCGTGGCGTCCAACCGGCACGGAAATAAGGCTCACCTTACCTCCTCGCCCTTTCCGGCTGGGTGGCATCATTAGACGACCGGCAACCGTCTGCACGTCCATGACTCTCAGGCGTGTGACCTGCGAAAAGCGAGCACCTCTCGCAGCCATGACCAGAATGAGGCGGTATAAGTCACTTTCCCAGCCTTGTTCTCGATCGACTTCGAGCGTTGCAGCCATCAAGCTGGCGACCTGGTCGTCGGAAAGGATCTGGTTCTCGCGCGCGACGGCAACATCGTCATCATCGTCATGTTCATGTCCGACCGCACGCAGTCCCCGTTTGATCGTGCTCAAGAGCCCCGCCGGTAAGCGTGAGAAGTAACGCTCCGCACAGCTGTTAAGGGCCGCTTTTAGATCGTTGACCAGTCGCTGGATCCCCGTCGGTTTGAAACCGGATTGCAAGTTCGATCGCCACGACCGGAGATCGTTTTTAGACAGCTTGTGAAGCGGAATCTCAGGCAAGTCGGCCGCATCCGCCCCCGCCCGCTTGCCGCGGGCCGGGCGCCCGATAACGAACTTCTCCAGCCGACGCGATGCATCCGATCGAATGTCTCGACCAGTCCGACGCTTCTCGCGCGCATCGCGTGCCTCAATGTAGGTCTCAACCGCAGAGCAAACGGTGAGAGGAGGCCCATCAGCCGCAGCCTTAGCCTCGGTCCGGGCTTCCTCGACATGCGCAAGAGCTGCTTTGACTGCCGATCGATAATCCAGCGTGCCGATATCGATCGCGTCATCGGCAGTTCCGATCGAGGACTGACGATATCCCTGACCGTTCCTCCAGCGAAAGAGCCAAACACCACCGCGCTTGCCTTTTCGGTAGCCCACATGAATGTCGGCATCGAGGCTGCGCCAATGGAGCCCAATGTCCAAGCGGCGGCGCGCTTCGCGGGTGGTCAATGGTGCATCGTTGATCGTTCGCGACATGGTTGATTCCGCAAAACCGTCAAATATACGTCAAATAAGCATGTGCGTGACCTAGAGGATAAATGCGGACACCACCAAATGCAGGTGAATGATAATTGAGGATGTTTTTGGAAACACGCGGACGGATAGAGAGTCAAAAAAGTCCGCTTTTTGTCACTCTCTCACGGCTGAAACACGGGTTCGATTCCCGTAGGGGTCACCAGTCTCCACCTCCACATTACGGTTATATGACAGTGGCGCGGCGCGTTTTGCCCGACTACACGCTGTCACCGTGACGAGTGCTTTCGTGATTCCCGCTGCCACACATTCGGCCCTGCTTCCCGCGCGAGGTACGTGGTGAAACGCTCCATGCCTTGGGCCGGTCTGACGCTGGCCACGGCGGGCTCCATCGCCCTGCTTCTGGTCACTTACGATTTCCTCGTCAGCTTCGCCCTGTGGATCGTGTGGTGCGGCTCGCTTCTTGTTCTGCGCCCCGCGCCCGAACGCGAACGCCCGCGCGATGACGGCATGGCGATCACACAGGACCGGATGCGCGAGCTGATCGAACCGCTAAGCTTGCCCTATCTCGTCATGGAGAACCGCCGCATCGTTCTCGCCAACGGCGCAGCGCGAGAAGTGCTCGGCCCCCATGTCGTCGGGCAGGACGCCCGCGTTGCGCTGCGCCACCCAGAAGCCGTGCGCCTGCTGGAAAGCGAAAAGGGTGGTGAGGCGATCGTCCGGGGGCTGACCGGCCCACGCAGCGTCTGGGCCGTGTCGCTGCGCCCTGTCGATGCCACCAAGACGATGATCGAACTGGTGAACCGTACGGCAGAGGCCGACATCAGCCGCGCGCACACCGATTTTGTTGCCAACGCCAGCCACGAATTGCGCACGCCGCTCGCCTCCATCATCGGCTATGTCGAAACGCTGATCGACGCGGACGAGGAAGAGCAGGTCCGCCCGATGAAGCTGGAAACGCGCAAGCGCTTCCTCGAAACCATCGCGCGCGAAGGCAAGCGTCTTCAGGCCCTCGTCGAGGACCTGATGAGCCTTTCGCGGATCGAAGCGGAAAAACACGAACTGCCCGCCACGGTCGTCGATTTCGGCACGAGTATCGATTCGCTGGTGTCCGGTATGCAATCGCTGCACGGCAAGGAACGGATCGTCTTCGAACGCGGCGAAGTGCCAATGCCTGTTCGCGGGGACGAACAGCAGCTGCACCAGCTCGCCCGCAACCTGATCGAAAACGCGCTGAAATACGGGGCGGATGACCAACCCGTCCGCGTCTCCGTGCAGCGGACCGGCGATATCTTCGAATTCCGCGTGAAGGACAGCGGCGAAGGCATCGCGCCCGAACACGTGCCCCACCTCACCCGACGCTTTTATCGTACCGATCCGGGCCGCAGCCGTGCAGTGGGCGGAACGGGTCTGGGCCTCGCCATCGTGAAGCATATTGTGGAGCGTCATCGCGGGCGGATGGAGATCGACAGCAAGGTCGGTGTCGGCACGACGGTCACCGTGCGCCTGCCGCGCCACCGCGCGGCAGAGACTTCGAACGCGGCCTGAGCGTCCGCGTAATTTTATTCCCCAAATATTACAGTGGTTGCCTGCGGGTTTCCCGATCTGTTCGCGCTATTCGGTCATGAACTGTAACAAAAGCGTCATGTCGCGGTCATAGTGGCGTCGCCGTTCGGACATCGAACTGTCAGAAAGGCAAGAATCGTCATGAGGATCCACCAGGTTTCGCTGATCGCCGTTGCCGCGGCGACCGCAGTCTCCTCCCCCGCCCACGCGCAGGATGCATCGGCTGTTCAGGCCGAGATCGAAGCCATGCGCGCGCAGATGCAGGCCATGGCAGCACGAATCGACGCGCTAGAAGGTCAGCTCGAAGTCGCCGAAGCCAAGGCCGATGCCGCTACCACCGCAGCCACTGCCGCAACCGAAACCTCGGGCACCGCGCTTGCCGCCGCCAACGAAGCGAGGAGCGACACCAAGGTTTCTTGGAAGGGCGCTCCGATGTTCGAGGGCAAGGGTGGCTGGACCTTCAAGCCCCGCGGCCGCATGAACTATGACGTCGGCTTCACCAATGCCCCCGAAATCGATGGCCGCGAAGACGGCTTTGGCAGCGAAGCCCGCCGCATCCGTCTGGGCGTCGAAGGCGATATTCCGGGTGGCTTCGGTTACAAGTTCGAAGCCGACTTCGCCGGAAACGAAGTCGAAGTCACTGATGCAATGCTGACCTACGAGGACGGCGGCCTGAAGATTGCGGCCGGTCAGCAGAACAACTTCCAGTCGCTAGAAGAACTGTCGAGCAGCCGCTTCACTTCCTTCATCGAGCGTGCCGCCTTTACCGATGCCTTTGGTTTCGAACGCCGCGTCGGCCTGTCGGCTGCGGTGACGTCGGGCGACATTCTGGTCCAAGGCGGCCTGTTCACCGACAATATGGAAGAACTGTCGAACAAGCAGTGGGGCGCGGACGGGCGCGTTGTCTTCATGCCGAAGATGGGAAATACGCAGGTGCATCTCGGCGGTTCGCTTCACTATACCGAGCTCGATGATAACAACCTGTCGGTCCGCTATCGCCAGCGTCCGCTGGTCCACTTTACCAGCAACCGGTACATCGACACCGGCTCGTTCGTCGCGACTTCGGAAACAGGCTATGGCCTGGAGGCAGCGGCAATCAATGGACCGTTCCACTTTGCAGCTGAAGCCTTCTGGCAAAAGGCAGACCGTCCCGGGCTTGCGAACCCCACCTTCTTCGGTGGTTCGGCCGAAGTCGGCTACTTCCTCACCGGCGGTGACACCCGCGGTTACAAGAATGGCGTATTCGATCGCGTGAAGCCGTCGAACCCCGTCGACAAGGGTGGCATGGGCGCGTTGCAGGTGAACTTCCGGTATGACCGCCTAGATCTGAACGATGCGACTGTCGCTGGCGGGACACAGGACGGCTACCAGGTTTCACTGATCTGGACGCCGACGAACTACACCCGCTTCATGCTGAACTATGGCCGGATGGAATACACCGATGCAGCCGTCGTCGCGGCCGGTGGCGACACGTCCTACGGCGTCGATGCCTTCGGCGCACGCGCCCAGATCGACTTCTGATCGGGCGGACTTGTTCACAGGTGGGTCGAATAATTCACACAAGTTATTGATTTAATTAGGTCTTCAAATTTTTGACCGGGCGACGCGTGGCTGTCATATCATTGTCACGACAGGTCCATAGAGCGCCCGGCAAGAATTCACGAAAGAGGAAAACATTCCATGCGCTTCACCAAGACAATCGTCATTGCCGCTGTTTCGAGCCTCGCGCTCGCGGCGTGCGGCGGTCAGCAGTCCTCCACGCGCGACCAGGTCAAGGCCGTCGGCTCGTCGACCGTCTATCCTTTCGCCAAGGCCGCTGCCGAGGAATTCGCACGCACCTATGCCGGCCAGTACAAGTCGCCGATCATCGAATCGACCGGCACGGGCGGCGGCATGAAGCTGTTCTGCGGCGGTGTCGGCACCGAACACCCCGACATGGTCAACGCATCGCGCCGCATGAAGGCCAGCGAGCTTGAAACCTGCAAGGCAAACGGCGTCAATGAAGTGATGGAAATCGAAGTCGGCAAAGACGGCATCGCCGTCGCCGAATCGAAGGAAGGCCCGACGTTCGGCCTCACCACGGCGCAGCTTTACGAAGCGATTGCGGCAGAGCCGTATGGCAAGGCGAATACGGCCAAGAACTGGTCGGACATCGATCCCTCGCTCCCGAACGAGCCGATCCTTGTCTACGGTCCGCCGGCAACTTCCGGCACGCGCGACGCGCTGGCCGAACTGATCATGACCGAAGGTTGCAAGACCGATTCGGCCACCGCCGCGCTCAAGGAAACCGACGAAGAACGCTTCGAAGCGATCTGCACCGGCGTCCGCACCGACGGCGCCTATGTCGAGCAGGGCGAAAACGACAACCTGATCGTTCAGAAGCTCGCTTCGAACCCCGAAGCGATCGGTATCTTCGGTTATTCCTTCCTCGAAGAGAACGCCGACAAGCTGCGCGGCCTGGCCATCAACGGCGTCGAACCGACTTACGACAACATCGCCTCGAACACCTATCCCGGTGCGCGTGCGCTTTATGTCTATGTCAAGAAGCAGCACCTCGACGCAATTCCCGGCCTTCGCGAGTACCTCTCGACTTGGGTGTCGAATTGGGGCAAGGGCGGCTTGTTCACCAGCAAGGGCATGATCGCGTCGACCGACGAGGTGCAGTCCGCCAACGCCGATGTCGTGACGAACATGACGCTCGTCGACGCCTCGAAACTGAAATAGTCCGGACCTAAAAAGTCAGGGAATATGTCGCCAGCCATTTTTGTACTCGTTGCCATCGGACTGGGATTGGTCGGATGGTTGGCCGCAAGGTCGCGCGCCTGGGCATTCGCCTCGAATGATGGCGCGCGCCTTCATTCCCTGCCGAACTATCACGGCTGGTACGTCGCCATGTGGGCGTTCGTGCCGGCCGTCATATTCGCGCTTATCTGGAATGCGGTGAGCCCGAACCTGGTTATGCAGGCGGTCTTGTCCGATCCTGCGGCCGCGAAGCTTCCCGCATTCGGCATCGGGCGCGATTCCGCCCTGGCCGAGGCCATGGCTGTCGCAAGCGGCCATGCGCAGGGCGTATTCAACCCGCTTGCCCGTGAACTTGTCGAACCCGCTCGCAACGCGATGCAGTTCTACAGCATCATAGGCCTCGTCGTGACGGTGATCATCGGTTTCGCAGCCGGCGTATTCGCCTTCACACGCCTTCGCCCCGACTTTACGGCCCGCACCCGCGTCGAACGCGGCGTCATGCTGGGCCTACTGGTCGCCTCGCTTGTCGCGATCCTGACGACGTTCGGCATTGTCGCCTCTCTTTTGTTTGAGACAATCCGCTTCTTCGGCATGGTCAATCCGATCGACTTCCTGTTCGGCACGCAATGGTCGCCGAACCCGATGGGCGATCCGGCCTTTACCAACAGCGAAGATTACGGCGCTCTGCCGCTGTTCTGGGGCACGATCTATATCGGCGCGATTATCGCCATGATCGTCGCGATCCCGCTCGGCCTGATGAGCGCGGTGTACCTCACCCAGTATGCGAACCCCACGTTCCGCAAGTGGATGAAGCCGATCCTTGAGATCCTCGCAGGTGTCCCGACCGTCGTTTACGGCTACTTCGCCGCGCTGACCGTGGCGCCGTTCATCCGCGACGTCGCACGCTCGGTCGGTATCGCCAGCGCGTCGAGCGAAAGCGCGATTGCAGCCGGCCTTGTCATGGGCGTGATGATCATCCCGTTCGTGTCCTCTATGGCCGACGATTCGATCGCCGCCGTCCCCTCCGCCATGCGCGACGGCAGCCTTGCGATGGGCGCGACCAAGTCGGAAACGATCCGCAAGGTTTTGATCCCCGCCGCCCTGCCCGGGATCGTTGCCGGCGTCATGCTGGCGATCAGCCGCGCGATTGGCGAAACGATGATCGTCGTCATGGCTGCAGGCGCCGCCGCGAACCTCACCGGCAATCCGTTCGAGAGCATGACCACGGTGACCTACCAGATCGTCGCCATGCTGACCGGCGAAGGCAGCTTCGACCATCCCGCAACGCTTTCCGCGTTCGCGCTAGGCATGGTGCTGTTCGTCGTCACTCTCGCCCTGAACTTCGTCGCCCTGCGCGTCGTGAAACGCTACCGCGAAGCCTACGAGTAAGATCATGAGCGAAGCGATATCCAACGGATCGGCAGCAGACGCCGACCTCGCCCGCAAGGCCCGTAACGAGCGTCTCGCATCGCGCATCCAGAAGCGTTACGCGGCCGAACGCCGGTTCAAGCTGCTGGCCCTGTCGTCCGTGCTGTTCTCGGCGCTCGTGCTGGCGTTCCTGCTGGTGACGATGACGGCGAACGGCCTTGCCGGCTTTACCCGCGCCGAGATGAAAGTGCCGGTCGACTTCGGCGGCGCGGGCCTGACCGTGTCGCAGGACCGCCTGTCCCAGCCCGGTGCGCTCGGCGCGCTGGAAAATGCTGGTCTTCCCGACGTTCTCCAGTTCGCGGCGAACGAGGCCTATGGCCCGCAGGCAGCCGCAGAACTGGGTGCCAGCGCATGGCGCGACCTTGCATCGCAGTTGATCTCCAATCCGTCGATGCTGGCCGAAGACACCGTCGTGTCGGTACCGGTCAGCGAAGACATGGCGGCGGCATTCCGCGGCGAAGGCAATCCCGAACTACAGTCGCTGGCCCGTGATCTCGAAGCACAAGGTGCGCTAGACCGCGCGTTCGACTGGGGCTTCCTCGCCCGCGCCGATGCGACCGACCCGCAGGAAGCCGGCATCTGGGGCGCGCTCAAGGGTTCGCTGCTGACGATGATCATCACGCTTGCCCTCGCCTTCCCGATCGGCGTGCTGGCTGCGGTTTACCTCGAAGAATATGCGCCCAAGAACAAGTGGACCGACATCATCGAAGTGTCGATCAACAACCTCGCAGCGGTGCCTTCGATCATCTTCGGTCTGCTCGGCCTCGCGGTGTTCCTCGCGATCTTCCCGAACTATCGCTCGGCGCCGCTGATCGGCGGCATGACGCTGGCGCTGATGACGATGCCGGTCATCGTGATCTCGGGCCGCAACGCGATCAAGTCGGTCCCGCCCTCGATCCGCGACGGCGCTCTGGCCATAGGCGCATCGCCGGTGCAGGTCGTATTCCACCACGTCCTGCCGCTTGCCCTGCCCGGCATCCTGACCGGCACGATCATCGGCATGGCCCGCGCGCTGGGCGAAACCGCCCCGCTGCTGATGATCGGGATGCGCGCCTTCGTCGCCACTCCGCCCGACGGCTTCACTTCGCCGTCGAGCGTGCTTCCCGTCCAGATCTTCCTCTGGTCGGACGAAATCGACCGCGGCTTCGTCGAAAGGACCAGCGCCGCGATTATCGTGCTATTGCTGTTCCTGCTGGTCATGAACGGCCTTGCCATCTATCTGCGCAATCGGTTCGAAAGGCGCTGGTAAAGGATGAAGATGAATAACCCTGAGCTAGAGGGACAGGTCGCTGGCTTCAGCGATGCCGGTCCTGCGAAGATCAGCGCCAACAAGGTGTCGGTGTTCTATGGTGAGAAGAAGGCGATCGACGAAGTGTCGATCGACATTCACACCAAGTACGTGACCGCGTTCATCGGCCCGTCGGGCTGCGGCAAATCGACGTTCCTTCGCACGCTGAACCGCATGAACGACACGATCCCCAGTGCGCGCGTCGATGGTGAAATCCTCCTTGATGGTGAGGATATCTATCGTTCGAGGATGGATGTCGTGCAGCTTCGCGCGCGTGTCGGCATGGTTTTTCAGAAGCCGAACCCTTTCCCGAAATCGATCTACGACAATATTGCCTACGGCCCCAAGATTCACGGCCTAGCCGAATCAAAAAGCGAACTTGACGGCATCGTCGAACAATCGCTGCAACGTGCCGGCCTCTGGGAAGAAGTGAAGGACCGCCTGTCGGATTCCGGGACCGCGCTTTCGGGCGGTCAGCAGCAACGCCTGTGCATCGCGCGCGCCATCGCGGTCGACCCCGAAGTGATCCTGATGGATGAGCCTTGTTCGGCGCTCGACCCCATCGCGACCGCGCGTATCGAGGAACTGATCGACGAGTTGCGCGGGCGTTATGCCATCGTGATCGTCACCCACTCGATGCAGCAGGCCGCCCGCGTTTCGCAGCGAACAGCGTTTTTCCACCTCGGAAACCTCGTGGAGTATGGTCGCACCAGTGACATATTCACGAATCCGCGCGAAGAACGGACCAAGGATTACATCACCGGCCGCTACGGCTGATCGGGCGCTACGAGAGAGATAGTCAGGCACCATGGAACATACCGTCAAGGCCTTCGAAGAAGACATCACGCGTCTGCGCGGCCTCATCGCGGAGATGGGCGGCCTGGCCGAACTTTCAGTACAGGAATCGCTGGAGGCAATCGTCAACGGTGACGAAGACCTTGCTGAAAAGGTCATTGCACGCGACAAGGAAATCGACGCGCTGGAAACAGAGGTTGACCGCCTTGCCGTGCGCATCATTGCCCTGCGCGCTCCGATGGCCGACGACCTTCGCGAAGTCATCGCCGCGTTGAAGATCGCAGGCGTGGTCGAGCGCATCGGCGACTATGCGAAAAACATTTCCAAGCGCGTCGGCAAGATCGAAGGGCGCCGCCACTTCGAACCCATCGCGCTTATCCCGGCGATGGGCGAAGTCGCGGCCGAGATGGTTCACGACGTGCTGACGGCCTATGCCGCACGCGATCCACAGCTCGCCCGTGAAGTCATCCAGCGCGACGCGACGGTCGATGCCTTTTACGATTCGATCTTCCGCAACCTCGTCACCTACATGGTCGAGAACCCGGCAACGATCGGTTCTGCAGCCCAACTTCTCTTTGTTGCCCGCAACGTGGAACGCGTCGGCGACCATGCCACCAACGTAGCCGAAATGGTCCACTTTGCCGCCACCGGCACGTATCCGCCGGACCGCGAGGAACTGAACCCCTAAGGGTCTGGAACGGCAGTCGCCTCCTTGTCATAAGGCGGTAACAAAAGGCGTGTGAGGGTGGCCGAGTTCTCAAAGACCGAAAGGCCCGATCTTGCCTTCTCCCCGCCTGCTCCTTGTTGAAGACGATCTCTCGCTGGCAGAGCTTCTCCAGTACCGGTTCGAAGCCGAAGGCTACGACGTGATTGCCACCGCCGACGGGGACGAGGCCATGCTCCTCGCCACCGAACAGGCGCCCGATCTCGTCATTCTCGACTGGATGGTCGAGGGCACCAGCGGCATCGAAATCTGCCGCCGCTTGCGACGCGACAAGGAAACGGCCCACGTCCCCATCGTGATGCTGACCGCACGCGGCAGCGAGGACGACCGTATTCGCGGCCTTGAAACGGGTGCCGACGACTATGTCACCAAGCCCTTCTCCCCCCGCGAACTGATTGCCCGCGTCAGCGCCGTCTTGCGCCGCGTGCGCCCTGCCCTTGCCGGCGAGATGCTGGAAGTAGGCGACATCAAGCTCGACGCGACCAGCCACCGCGTAACCAGGCGCGGCCAGTCGCTCCAGCTTGGCCCGACCGAGTTCCGCCTCCTCAAGTTCTTCATGGAGCACCCTGGCCGCGTTTTCAGCCGCGGCCAGCTTCTCGACGCCGTCTGGGGCACGGGCAGCGACATCGAACTACGCACCGTCGACGTCCATATCCGACGCCTTCGCAAGGGCATTACGCTTGAAGGCGGCAAGGATCCGGTTCGCACCGTCCGTTCAGCCGGTTACGCATTCGAAGCCGTTTAAAGACCCGGGTGGACTCGTCACCCGTGCGGGCCTAGCCTTCGACCCAGCAAGGGGATGGCCCTCCGGGGGAGTGGGTCGCCCATGCCTTTGCCTTTTTGGGGAACCCCGTGGCCGATCGGCCCCGGGATGGGAAAGGTAAGACACATGAATATTCTTCGTATCCTTGCGCCCGTCGTGCTTGCCACGACGGCGATTGCCGCTCCGCAAGTCGCGTCGGCACAAAGCGAATGGCCTGTCGATAACGGTGACTATGTCGAGATCACCGGCATCGTCGTCGATGACGGGCACGAGCTTGAATATACCAAGTGGCTCGCTACCGAATGGCGCAAGAGCGCGGATTTCGCAGTCTCGAAGGGTTGGCTGTCGAGCTACGAGATCATGTACAACGTAAACCCGCGCAAGGGTGAGCCGACGCTCTACCTCGTCCGCCGGTTCCCGAACTTCCCGACTTCTGCTGAGGAAGATGCGCGCGACAAGGCCTATCGCGAATGGGACGCGCGCACAGAATCCCAGATGCAGGCCGCGTCTGCCGGACGTGCGGAATTCCGCCACGTTTCGGGTTCGATGCTGCTGCGCGAGGTCACCTGGAAGTAATTGGTTGCGGGGCGGGCCTAAAAGGGTCCGCCCTGCCCCTATCGGCAAAATCCGCCAAAACCGCGCTGCGCCTGGTCCAGATGGAAGTGATCGGCATGGAGCGTGTTGTAATCGGGCGACAGCGTCGTTCCGAACACGTCACAGGCCCCGTCTCGGACCGCTTTCAGAAAAGCACCGTCAGGACCGTCCGAGGACCAGTCGTTCAGCACCGAAATCCGCCTGCCGTCGGCCAGCTCGAAAGCGGCGATGTCGATCGCATTGCCGGTCGCATGTTCACTCCACCGCCCGCTCTCGGACCCGTTGACGCGCCGACAGTTCGCAGTCCCCAGTTGCACGATCCGCACGACCTGGCTGCCCAGCAGTTCCCGCGCGGCAGGCTGGACACGGTGGTCGAGCCACCATGCGAGGCCTGCATGAACCGCGCAGGTCGCATCGGCGTGTGCCGGGGTGAAGGACAGGCCAGGAACTTCCCCCGCATCCGGGATAAGGCGATCGGGCCTGCGGCATTGCTCTTCGCCGACCGGTTCTAGACTTTCGAACGCAATGCCTGAACGCGAAAGCACCGCTCGGCACGCCTCACCACCGTCGCGCAGGGCCGCCAGCTTCTGCCCCGTCGCCCAGCCCTCTTTCTGCGTGATCGTAAGCGGAGCGCGCGGATCGTGCTCGGGATGTTTCGCCAGCCAGTCCACGCCGTAAAGCACCGCCCCGCCAATAAGGAAAAGGGCGATCAGCAGGTAGTCGAGGCGGAAAGGGCGGCGGGGCAGCTTTGCGAAACGGGGCATCGCTAATGAAAGTCGCGAGACTTGGGAAGTATCCGGGGAATGATCCGGACATCGCGTGGATGACGTCCCTGAAAGCCGCATTCGCGGTTGCCCGCAGGCGGCGGCTCCCACGGGTCGATCAGCGGTTTGCCGTCAGGGACCGCGCCATCGGGGGCCGAAACGTAGGGCTCGTCCGGCCCCTCGCGCAGGTTATCGCCCAAGTTGTTTCTGGGATTGAACTTGTCGGGCAGCGGGCTCGCCACATGGTCCGCGCGTGCCAGCGTCATCGGCAGCATATCCTCCGACAGCATGTCGAGCCGGTGCGTCGCATCTTCCATGTGGCTGACGATGACATGGATGACCTCGTCGTCGTATTCCACCCGCCCGCGCACTTCCATCAGGCGCGATCCCATAACGACACGACGGTATTTCTCCTTCAGATGCGGCCAGACGACGAGATTGATGACGCCGGTCTCGTCCTCCAGCGTGATGAAGCAGACGCCCTTCGCGCTCCCCGGACGCTGGCGGATCAGCACCACGCCCGAGACCAGCACGGTCGAGCGGAACTTGCGCGAACGCAGCTCGCTCGCTCGCACGAAACCGCGTTCTGCCAAGTGTGGGCGCAGGAAAGCCATCGGATGCGCCTTCAGCGACAGGCGGGTCGTCTGGTAATCGGCGACGACTTCCTCGGACAGCGGCATCGTCGGCAAGCGGGCGGGCACGGCCTCCGCACCCTCGTCCCGCGCCTTGGCAAAGTCGAATAGCGGCAATGGCGGCGCAGAAACGAGACTGCGCGCATCCCAGAGCGCCTGCCTGCGAGCAAGACCGATCGAGGTGAAAGCATCGGCGCTGGCAAGCCGCTCGACATGAGCGGCAGGGATACGGCTGCGCTCGCGCACGGCGGTGACGTCGGCAAAGGCCCCTTCCCGTTCGCGCGCGTCGATCAGCATGGCGGCGACATGTTCGGGCAGCCCGTCCACCATGCGCAGGCCAAGGCGCAGCGCCACGCCCCTTTCATTGGGCTCCAGTGTGCAGTCCCATTTGCTGGCGTTGACGTCGGGGGGCCGGATTTCGACCCCGTGCTCGGCCGCGTCGCGCACGATCTGCGCAGGCGCGTAGAAGCCCATCGGCTGCGAATTGAGCAGCGCACAGGCAAAGGCGGCGGGGTAATGGCATTTCAGCCAGCTCGACACGTAGACAAGATGCGCAAAGCTGGCCGCGTGGCTTTCGGGAAAACCGTATTCGCCAAACCCGCGGATCTGGTTGAAGCAGCGCTGGGCAAAGTCGCGGTCGTAGCCGCGGTTGACCATACGCTCGACCATCATGTCCTGAAGTTCGTCCACCATTCCGCGCGAACGGAACGTCGCCATGGCCTTCCTCAGCCGGTTCGCCTCTGCGGACGAGAATTTCGCCGCATCGAGCGCGATCTTCATCGCCTGCTCCTGAAAGATCGGCACGCCCAGGGTGCGACCGAGGATGCTGGACAATTCGTCCGGCGGGCCGTGCTCCGGTCCGGGCGCGGGAATCTGCACGCGCTCCTCGCCCCGCCGACGTTTGAGATAGGGGTGAACCATGTCGCCCTGGATCGGGCCGGGGCGCACGATGGCGACCTGGATGACGAGATCGTAGAATTCGCGCGGGCGCAGGCGGGGCAGCATGTTCATCTGCGCCCGGCTTTCCACCTGGAACACGCCCAGAGAGTCCCCCTTGCGGAGCATGGCGTACGTTTCCGGATCCTCACGCGGAACCGTCGCCAACGTCATGCGTGATCCGTGATGATCGGCAACGAGGTCGAGGCACTTGCGAACGCAGGTCAGCATGCCAAGCGCCAGAACGTCGACCTTCAAGATGCCCAGCGCCTCGATATCGTCCTTGTCCCATTCGATGAAACTGCGATCGGGCATGGCGCCGTTACCAATGGGAACGGTTTCGGTCAGCGCGCCTTCAGTAAGGATGAAACCGCCGACATGCTGCGATAGATGCCTAGGCATTCCAATAATTTGTTCGGTCAGTTTAAGAACTCGCCGCAAGTGGGGGTCGGACAGGTCCATGCCGGTTTCGGCGACATGCGCTGCCCCGATCTCGCGGCCCCATCCACCCCAGACGGTTCCGGCCAGCGCACTGGTCGCATCTTCCGACAGGCCCATCGCCTTGCCGACCTCGCGGATCGCCATGCGCGGGCGGTAATGGGTGACCGTGGCGCATAGTCCGGCGCGCTGGCGACCATACTTTTCGTAGATGTGCTGGATCACTTCCTCGCGCCGCTCATGCTCGAAATCGACGTCGATGTCGGGCGGCTCCTTGCGCTCTTCGGAAATGAAGCGGTCGAACAGCAGTGCGTGCTGCGCCGGATCGACAGCCGTGATCTCGAGACAATAGCAGACCGCCGAATTGGCCGCGCTGCCGCGCCCTTGGCACAGGATCGGTGGATCGACGCTGCGGGCGAAGTCGACGATGTCCTTGATGGTGAGGAAATATCGCGCAAGGTCGAGCTTTGCGATCAGCACCAGTTCGCGTTGCAGCGTTTCCTTAATCATGTCCGGCAAGCCATTGGGATAGCGTATTTTTGCACCCTGCCACGTCTGGATTTCCAGATGCTGTTGCGGGGTGCGCCCTTCCGGATAGATCTCCTCCGGATATTCGTAGCGCAGTTCGTCGAGGCTGAAATCACAGGCATCGGCCACCTCGCGCGCGGCGCGGATTGCGTGGGGCCAGCGGGCGAAGAGGCGGCACATCTCTTCCGGACTTTTAAGGTGCCGTTCCGCATTGGCCGCCAACAGGTGCCCTGCCCTGGCCACGGTGGTCTTGTGGCGGATCGCGGTCATTACATCCTGCAAGGGGCGGCGGTCGGGTGCGTGGTAGTGGACGTCGTTCGTCGCCAGCAGGGCAAGCCCGTTCTCGCGCGCCAGCGTGTCGAGCCGTTCGATCCGGGCGATATCGTCGCCAGTGTAGAGATAGCTGGCCGCAAGATGGCGCATCGCAGGCAGTTCGCGGGCAAGCTGCGGGACCAGTTCCGCAAAAATCATCCGCGTTTCGACCCGCGCAGCCTCGCCCCCGTCCATCGGCACGACATTGCCCGGCAGCCTGACGGTGACCGGCTTGTCCAGATCGCGCGGCGGCAGGCAGATCAATTGCACGTCTTCGCTGTGCACGGCGAGCATGGCGAGATCGATCTCGCACACGCCCTTTTCCTGCCATTCGCCCGACAGCGTCTGCATCCGGCCCGCAGAGATAAGGCGGCACAAGTGGCCGTAACCGGCGCGGTTCTTCGGATAGGCGAGGAAAGTCAGGCCTTCGACAGTCTCGATCCGGCAACCGATCACGGGCCGCAGTTTCAACGTCTGCGCCTCTGTATGGACACGCACGACGCCTGCCATCGAGTTCGCGTCGGCTATCCCGATCGCGTCGTAACCCAGCGCCCGCGCGGTCATCACAAGGTCGACCGCATCCGATGCGCCGCGCAGGAACGTGAAGCAGGACACCAGCCCCAGTTCCACGAACGGAGCGCGGGAGGGCGCGCCTATGCTGTCAGGGTCGACCTCGACCCGGCGCTTGTCGGGAGTAAGCGGAGCCTCGGGCATCGGCGCACCTTACGACGCCTGCAACTGCGTAAGGCGCGCGGCGACGGCGGCAAGGTCTTTCCGGAACAGACGCTCCTGCTCCTCCCGCCCCGCCCCGTCGAGCCGCAGGAGATAGGACGGGTGAGCCGTGACCCAAAGCTCGCTGCCATCTTCCAGCGGGATCGGCGCACCGCGCGCCTTGGTGATCGAAACCGTCCGCCCCAACATGCCGCGCGCCGCGCTTGCGCCCATGGCGAGCACGAGCCTTGGCTGAACGATCATCCGTTCGCTTTCTACCCACCACCGGCACATGTCGATTTCCTTGGCCGTGGGCGACTGGTGCAACCGGCGCTTGCCACGCTGCACGTACTTGAAGTGTTTGACGGTGTTGGTGACGTAAGCCGCGCTGCGGTCGATCCCCACCTGTGCCAAGTGCACGTCCAGCAGTTGCCCCGCGGGGCCGACAAAAGGCCTGCCAGCCAGATCTTCCTGATCGCCCGGTTGTTCGCCCACAATCATGAGCCCTGAAAACCTTTGGGCATCCTGCGGTCCCTCACCCATGACGGCGGCGTTGTTCAGTTCCCCGATGGGGCAACGCGCGCAGGCGTGGATCGCCTTGTCGATGGCCGCCAGAGTCTCGGGCCGCTCTCCCATGTCGATTGCGCCTTTCTCCACCATCGTCGCTTCACGCGCCTGTGCGCCGGCGATCAGTTCTGGGATCAGCTGCGCCTCGGGCATATTCTTCCAGTATTTGCGCGGCATCTCCTTCAGCATCGCGCCGACTTTCAGGCGGGCGGGATTGAATATCGAGGCATAGTAGCTGCGCCACAGGTCTTCCGCCGGATCGCCGCCGGGCGCATCGGCGCGGGTCGCGGGCGGGCCTTCGCGCAAAGTCTCGCCGTCCCAATGCAGGCTGCCGCGCGGGGTCAGGATCGACCAGCGCATGTTGGCGAACCGGCGCGTGAAGAAGCCCGCGTTGTGGCGCAGAATGTGATGAAACGGCTCGAACCAGGCGACGTAATGTTCGCTCTTGGATTCATTTGGCCCGCCCTCTTCCTCGACCACGCGAAAGCGGACGAAGGCGCGCATCTTGTGAATGTCGCGGCGCACGGCCCGGGCCATGTCGGCCATTGCGCGCACGTCGGGATCGGCCATGTCCTCGATCAGGCGCGGTTTCGTCTGCAATCGCCAGAGAACGCGGTAAAGCAGGGAAAACCGTGTTGGATCAGAGTTCAACAGCACAGTCTTCGCAATGTTCATGAACCGCTTCGATACGCGCGGCGGCGTGGCGTCGTGGTCCGGCACCGGCAGGCGGCGATCGCCGTGAGAGAACAAGTCCCCAGCGCTACCGCCCGGTTCGGTCCATGCGACACGATCGGGCGGAACGTCGGCCATCAGCAACCGGCGGGCATGGTCGCGCCACTCGTCGAAATCGTCCGAACTTGCCATCGGCACGACGTAATAGGTGCCTAGCCGAACGTGCTGGAGAGCAGTCATGCCGCGAAAAGCTCCAGCTGCTCCGCCTTCGGAGCGATCAGCGCCTTGAGGTCTGCCCGGTCGGTCAGCAGCACCGGTCGCCAGTCCACGGTCACGATGAACGGCTGCACCTTCTTTACCGAGACGGTCAGCTTGGCGACATCCTCCAGCCTCAGGCGCCGGTGCCGCCGCGCCATCAGGATCTGCCCCACCGCCCGCGTGCCCAGCCCCGGCACACGGAGCAGCACCTCTTTCGGAGCGCGGTTCACGTCGACGGGGAAGCTTTCGCGAAACTTCAGCGCCCAGGCGAGCTTGGGGTCGATGTCGAGCGGCAGCATCCCGTCCGCGCCCGCCGCCTGCGCCACCTCGTGCGGGGCAAAGCCGTAAAAGCGCATCAGCCAATCCGACTGATAGAGGCGGTGTTCGCGGATCAGCGGCGGTCGTTTCAGCGGCAGGACCGCACTGGCATCCGGGATCGGCGAAAACGCGCTGTAATAGACGCGCCGCAGCCGGTGGCGGGTGTAGAGCGAGCTGGCCCGCGTCACGATATCGGCATCGCTGGCGGCGTCCGCGCCGACGATCATCTGCGTCGACTGTCCGGCAGGCGCGAACTTCGGCGCGTGGCGGAACCGCTTTTTCGCGTCTTTCGCCTCGACGATGGCCGACTTCATCCCCGCCATCGCCCCGTCGATCTGGCCCGCGTTCTTGTCTGGTGCGAGGCGGGTCAGCCCCGCGTCGGTAGGTAGCTCTACGTTAATGGAGACACGATCGGCATAGAGCCCGGCCCGGTGCACGATCTCGGGGTCCGCCTCGGGGATGGTCTTCAAATGGATATAGCCACGAAAATCGTGTTCTTCCCGAAGGATACGGGCGGCTTCTACCAGCATTTCCATGGTGTGATCGGAACTGCGGATGATGCCCGAGGACAGGAACAGCCCCTCGATATAATTGCGTTTGTAGAACGCCAGCGTCAGGTCCGCCACTTCCTGCGGTGTGAACTTCGCCCGCTCCACGTTCGAACTCTTGCGGTTCACGCAATAGTGGCAGTCGAACACGCAATGGTTGGTGAGCAGCAGCTTCAGCAGGGAAATGCACCGGCCGTCGGGTGCATAGGCGTGGCAGATGCCCATCCCCTCGGTCGACCCGATGCCCTTCCCGCCGCGGCTGTCCCGCTTGCTTGTCCCCGAAGACGCGCAGGAAGCATCGTATTTTGCCGCATCGGCAAGGATCTTCAGCCTGTCGAGAGTGGATTTCTGCGTCATTTGTTCCTTTTATGTTCTTTATGATCGCAAGCCAATATCCTTTGTGAATCCCCCCGTCGGAATTGGTGCGCGACCTGCCGAAAAAGCGGGAAACCAAGGGCACTTGCCGGATTGATCGGACGAAGGCGCAAAGGCGCCCAAAGATCAGGGCGAACGGCCCGGAAGGGACTTATGACCATCATCCAGACCCGCGACGGTACGAACATCTACTTCAAGGAATGGGGGCCGGGCGACGGCCGCCCTGTCGTACTGATCCACGGCTGGCCGCTTTCGGCAGACAGCTGGGATCCGCAAATGATCGCGCTGGCGGATGCCGGGTATCGCACAATCGCCTACGACCGCCGCGGCTTCGGGCGCAGCGATCAGCCTTCGCAAGGCAACGAATACGATACCTACTCCGACGACCTCGCCGATGTCCTGAAGGCGACCGGCGCGGACGAGGACGTGGCGCTTGTCGGCTTCTCGATGGGTGGCGGCGAGATCGCGCGCTATATGTCGCGCCACGGCGGCAAGGGCGTGTCGAGCGCCGTCTTCGTCAGTTCTGTTGCTGGCTACATGCTCAAGACTCCGGACAATCCGGATGGTGTGCCGCAGGAAACCTTCGACGAGATGACGAAGGGCATGAAGAGTGATTTCCGAAAGTTCTTCACTGGTTTCTTCAAGGATTTCTACGGCCGCACAATCAAGAGCGCCTCGCCGGTCAGCGACGAACAACTGGACTGGGCATGGCAGACGACGATGCACGCAGGCCTGCGCAACATCCTTCAGGCCGCAGAGGCATTCGCCACCACCGACTTCCGCCCCGATCTCGACCATGTGAAGGTGCCGACGCTTGTCATCCACGGCACGGCGGACAAGACCGTTCCGATCGAGGCGACCGGTCATGTCGTTGCCGACAAGGTGCCGGGTGCGACACTGATCGAATACGAAGGTGAGCCCCATGCGGTCTTCGCGACGCAGCAGGACAGGTTGACGCGCGATTTGCTGGACTTCCTTGCAGGCGAAGGAGCAGGCCGGACGAAGAGCGAAAACCTTGAAGCGCCGTCATAATTCTAACAAATCGGGCTTCGGCCCGTTCTTTTCTGCACGGAAGCCTAGGAATTCCGCCATTTTTTCTTGGTTGTTAACCATTTCTGGGCCATAGTCGGCATCAAGAGGCGGACGAGATTCGCCAAGCGAACAGCCGCTCATGAAACGGCAGACCTGATCGCATAACGACAAGAGTTTGGCATACACGGACGGCCTCCGTGTGGGGGTGATGGGCTTCATGCACATCACCCCTTTTCTTTGCGCTTCACCCGAACAATCCGTGCAGGAACCACTGCGGCAACCCGCCGCGCCCGTCTCCGGCAAGCCCTGCGCGATAGACCCAGTAACGGCGCCCTTCCCCGTCTTCGATGCGGTAGTAGTCGCGAAGGCGTGTGCCGCCTTTTTCGCGCCACCATTCGGGCGCGATCCGTTCGGGGCCTTCTGCACGCGCAACCTCGTGCAATGTCCCGCGCCAGCGGAATCGGCGGGGCAGCCCGTCCGGCGTTGCGTAAAGCACCTCGATCGTCTCGGCCCGGTCCAGCAGCTTCAGCGGGCGCTGGTGAAAGCGCATCTCCTCCTGCGCGGCGGGCAGCGGGTCTAACGGGGCCTGCCAGCGCTGGGCGCGTTCGGGCAGGTGGCTGGCGTGGGGCACGGGCCTGCGTACCGCATCGGGGCCAAGCCGCGTGTTCAGCCGGTCGATGCAGGCGGCAAGACTGGTGCCCTGTTCGCCCTCTCCCTCGCCCAGACGGCGCTGAGCCAATTCCAGCGGTTCGGCCCACGTCGCGGTGAGGCGCACCATCTCGAACCCGAAACCAGCCTCCAGATCCTGAAGCTTTTCAGTGAAGAGACGACAGATATGCGCCGGATCGCGGCTTGCGGCGGCAAGTTCGAGGCGCCGGCAGGCAACTTCGCCATCGACGCGCCAGCACGCGAGGTCGAGGCGGCGCGCGCCCTGCCCCCGCCCTTCGAGTTCGCGCACCATAGCGGCGGCCAGATCGCCGAGCACGATTTCCAGCAGCGGCAAGTGGCGGATCGGTTCCATCAGCCGGTGCTGCACCATGGCCGGATGCTCTGCGATTACGGGTAGCAACGGTTCGGGCACGCGGCCCAGCAGCTGGTCGTGCCGCAGCAGAGGGTTGGCCGCAGGCGTGCGCCGGTTGCGGAAACGGCGGGACAGCGCATCGCGCCCGATACCCGAAAGGTCGCCAAGTCGCTTCAGACCCAACCTGCGCAGGACGAGCAGGACATCGGCATCGAGGCGCAGTGCCGCCATAGGCAGCGAGGCCAGCCGTTCGGCAATATCGTCGTCGGGCGTCAGGATCGCGCCGGGCGGGCCGTGATGCGCCAGTGCCCAGGCCGCCCCAGCGGTCGGCGCAATGGCGACACGCGCGGTGAGGCCGCGACTGTTCAGCATCGCCTGCGCATCGGTCAGCAGGCGGCGTTCCCCGCCGAACAGGTGTGCGGCCCCCGTCACGTCGACGATCAGCCCGTCGGGCGGGTCCATCGCGCTCCACGGGCCCCAGCGCTGCGCCCAGACCGCCATCTTTTCCAGGAACGCCAGATCGCCCGCCGGATCGGCAGGATGCGTCACGATTTCGGGACAGACCGCCCGCGCGTCCGCCAGCATCGTTTCGGCGCGCACGCCCGCAGCCGCGCCTGCGCGGTTGACGGCGGCGATGCGGGGGCCGTGCGCGGTTTCGCGGATCAGTGCGACGGGGGCTGCGTCCTCGCCCTCTCCATCCGTCAGCAGGCGACCGTCAGGTGCCGGACGCGCGCGCCGCCAGCGATCGATCGCCAGCCGGGCCAGCCAGATCGCCAGCACCCGGCGTGGCGGCGACGCGGGCGGCTTCAAGGCGACTTCGCCCATCTGCCTCTTCCTCCCTGCTGATCCACCATGGCCCCGGACGGACCCCGCGGGCACGGAACAGGTCCGCCTTCCAGCGCGGGGCGCCGGGGGCCTGCGGGTTCCACCGCGATAGGCCCGACGGCGCGGCCACCGCGTCCCATCGCATCCGCGCCGCGCCCAGATCGCGCCGTGCATCGAGCCTTACGAGCCAGAGCGGAACGCCATGTCTTTCAGCGGCCAGCACGAGCCGGCGCGAGGCGGTGAAGTCCAATTCCCTGGGGTTGCCCGCGATCTCTCCGATCACGAAGGCAAGGTCGCGACAGCGGATGCCTTCTTCCAGCGCGAAAAGCAGGTCGGCGGGGCTGTCGGCGCAGACATGGACCAGCCGGTGGCGCAAGTCGCGCGGCAGACCGGGCAGATAAGGCCTGCCACCTGCCTTTCGGGCTGCCTTGTCCTGCACCCACAGGAAAGGGCGTTCGTCGCTGCTTTCGGCAGGAACGTCGCGCGCAGGGCCGATCCGCGGCGCGCCTTCGGCCAGCGCGATCGCAAGCGCCGCACCCGTGGCTTCGCGCGCAGGAGCGAAGATGTCGCCCGCCCCGCGGAAGGGCGAAGCCGGGCTCCAGTCATCCGCCCCTGCTTTTGCGGGCACGCTTCCCCCATCCCCCAGCCAGCGGGCGGGAGCGAGGCGGGCGGCCGGAAACAGCCCCTCCGGCAAGCCCTGAGGCATGGGGGAAGGTCCGTTCCCGCCGCGTGACAAGGCAGCCGAATCGGTCATGGCAAATCCCGTGTGAAACGATCTTTGTTCTTATTATGTTCCTAAGCATGCGTCCATGCCCGCGCTTCGTCGCGTCGGGGATAGCGATCGCCTCTCCGCCCGGAACACGAAGCCGCTCCCCCCGTTGGTGAAGCAAAAGAGAAAGGATCCGCCATGAACTATGACAAGCACCCCAACCCCGAAAAGATGAAGCACGAATTCTGGGAGGAGCTTTCCGATTCGCCCTTCGTCATGCTCCAGCTCGACAGCGATCCGGATAGTGCCGCGCCGATGACCGCACAGCTCGACAAGGACGCGAACAGCTCGATCTGGTTCTTCACCTATCGCGACAACCGCTTTGCCAAGATGGGGCCGGCCACTGCGACTTTCGCATCGAAGGGACACAAGGTCTTTGCCCGCTTCCACGGCGTGTTGACCGAGGAAACGAGCAAGGAGCGTCTCGACAAGCAGTGGGACAACACGGTTGAGGCCTGGTTTCCCGAAGGAAAGAACGACCCGCGCCTCCTGCTGATGCGGATGGACCTTGGCGATGCCTCGATCTGGTCGGGCGATATGAGCCTGCTTTCCGTCGGCAAGATGCTGCTGGGGATGGACGTGACCGACGATCACCCGGGCGGTCAGGTCGAAACCGCGCTCTGATCCAGAACCGACCAACGGAAAAGGCCGCCCCGAACAGGGCGGCCTTTCTCTTTTTTGGCGTGGACCTTACGAGGTCAGGCCGACGAACAGGATCGCGGCCAGCACCACCGGGCAGGCCCAGCGTACGAGGAAGCGCCAGAAAACATGCAGCGCGCCGTCCAGCCCGTTCTCCGAATCGACGAGCCGCGCATCGGCTACCCAGCCCACGAGAATGCAAACCAGGATCGCGCCGATCGGCATGAACAGCTTTGACGTCACGCCATCCAGAACGTCGAACATGCCCTGCCCTTCGAACAGCGGAATGAAGCCCAGCGGGTGGAAATCGGCCATCGTATTGAACGAAAGAGCCGCCAGCGTACCCAGCAGACCCGCCGCCACGATCACGCCCAACGCGCAAGTCCGGCGCGAGGCCTTGAACTTTTCCATGGCCCAGGCCGTCGGCACTTCGAGCAGGGCCACAGAGCTGGTCAATGCCGCGACCGTGACCATCAGGAAGAACAGCAAGCCGACGACCGTCCCGCCGGGGATCGACTGGAACGCAACCGGGATCGTCTGGAACATAAGCCCCGGCCCGCCATCGACGGCAAGTCCAGCGGCAAAGACGATGGGAAAGATGCAGACGCCCGCGATCAGCGCGACCGAAGTATCTGCCGCTGCGATTATCGTCGATGTACCCGCAAGGTTCACCTCTCGCCCGACATAGGAGCCGTAAGTCACCATCCCTGCGACACCGAGCGACAGGGAGAAGAACGCCTGTCCCACCGCGGCCAGCATGACTTCGCCGGTAAGTTTCTCGGGCTCGAACGTGAAGAGGAAGTCCATCGCCTGACCGAACGCCCCGCCGAACGCACCATAGATCGTAATCGCGACCAGCAGGACGAAGAACAGCGGCATCAGCCACACGGCCATGACCTCGATCCCGCCCGAAACACCGCGCACGACGAAGAAGCCGGTGATGGCAAGGAACAGCAGGTTCAGCCCGACACTCAACCCCGGATTGGCGAGCAGGTCCGGGAAGAAAGCGCGGATCGTGTCGATCTCCACGCCGTGGAACGCCCCGCCTGTCACGCCGGAACCGAAAAGGTCAGACAGGAACTGCCAGACGTAATAAAGCACCCAGCCACCCACGACGCAGTAGAAGCTGACGATCAGGAACGCGGCCACAACCCCGATACCGACAACCGCTTCCCAATAAGGAGACGCTCCCGATTCAACCGCAAGCTTGCGCGCGCTCAGCGTGGGGGAAGATTGCCCGTGTCGCCCGATCAGCGTTTCGGACAGCAGGACCGGCAAGCCGATCAGCAGAACGCAAAAGATGTAGAACAGGACGAAGGCACCGCCGCCGTTCGACCCGGCCTCTGCCGGGAAACGCCACAAGTTGCCTAGCCCGACTGCGGACCCGATTGCTGCGAGTACGAACGCGGACTTCGACGACCACCCCTCGCGCCCAGTTGCTCCGCCTGCTGCAGCCATGCGTGTCTTCCCTGCCCTTCTTTGATTTTGTCTCGGTAGAAACCGGTTTGACGCGTTCTGCAACGAATTGTGGCTCGCGTCGAGGCGTGGTTTGCGACTTTGACCAGCTTCGCTAAAAGCACCGGTATGTCCACGACCTTCCAACTCGACACTTCGACCAGCCGGGCCAACCCGACGCCCGCCCCGATGAAGCGCCTGACGGTGCCCAAGATCATGCGCCGCAAGGTGGACGGGGTGACCGAAGAACCGCTCGTCATGCTGACTGCATATACCGCACGGCAAGCCCAGTTGCTCGACCCGCACTGCGACATGCTGCTGGTCGGCGATTCGCTGGGGCAAGTAATCTACGGGCTACCTTCGACGCTTCCCGTCACGCTCGACATGATGGTCGCGCATGGTGCCGCCGTGGTTCGTGGATCATACCATTCGGTGGTCGTTGTCGACATGCCCTTCGGCAGTTACGAGGCCTCACCGCAGCAGGCTTTCGAAAGCGCGAGCCGTATCCTTGCCGAAACCGGCGCGGCGGCGGTGAAGCTGGAAGGGGGGGAGGCGATGGCCGAGACGATCCGTTTCCTCTCCCAACGCGGCATTCCGGTGATGGCTCACGTGGGTCTCACCCCGCAGGCGGTGAACGCGCTGGGCGGTTACATGGCGCGCGGGCGCAGCGATGCCGAAGAAGCCAAGATCGTCGCCGACGGAAAAGCTGTCGAAGAAGCCGGTGCCTTTGCCGTCGTGATCGAAGGCGTGGTAGAGGACATCGCCATTCGCCTGACCGAGGAAGTCGCCATCCCCACCATCGGCATCGGCGCATCGGCCAGGTGCGACGGGCAGGTTCTCGTCACCGAGGACATGCTGGGCATGTTCGAACGCGTGCCCCGCTTCGTGAAGAAGTACAACGACATCGCCGCTGTCATTACGGAGACTGCCGCGAAATATGCCGAGGAAGTGCGCGATCGCAGTTTCCCCGGTGACGCGCAGGTCTACCCGGCGAAGAAGGATTGAACCAATCCGCCTGCGGATCGTTCGCCTGACATTGCCAGCCAATATCTCCTGACAGGATTTCCCTTACCTTGAAGACGCTCCTTGCCCATTACAAAGGCTCGTTCCTTTTCACGTTCATTTGCCTTGCCCTGGCCGTCTGGCTCGGGTTCTCGCAAGGTAACGGAATTTCCGGCGTCTTCAGCGTCCTGTGGATCGTGGTTGTACTCTCGATCCTCGAGGTATCGCTCAGCTTCGACAACGCGGTCGTCAATGCGACTGTCCTGAAAGACATGCCGCCCAAATGGCAGCAACGCTTCCTCACCTGGGGTATCGCGATCGCCGTCTTCGGCATGCGTATCGTTTTCCCACTCGCCATCGTCGGCATAGCGGCCAGCCTGAACCCGATCGAGGCGATCAATCTCTCGCTGAACGAGCCGAAGCGGTACGAGGAAATCGTATCTTCCGCGCACACCGGCATCGCAGGCTTTGGCGGCGCGTTCCTGACGATGGTCGGCCTAAACTTCTTCTTCGACGGTGAGAAAGACATTCACTGGATCCGCACGGTCGAGGAATTTCTCGCCAAGGTGTCGAACATCAAGGCCGCGGAAATCGCGATCCTCGTGCTCGGCCTTTATGGCATCTCGCTGCTGCTGCCCGACGAAGAGGCGCTGACGTTCGTGACGGCGGGTATGCTCGGCATCGTGACCTATATCGCGGTCGAGGCGATCGGCACTCTGCTCGACATGGCCGACAACAAGGCCGCCGAAGGTGCGGCGCGTTCGGGCCTTGGCGGCTTCCTTTATCTCGAGGTTCTCGACGCAAGCTTCTCGTTCGACGGCGTGATCGGGGCCTTTGCGCTCACCAACAACATGTTGATCATCGCGCTCGGCCTTTCGATCGGTGCGATGTTCGTGCGTTCGATGACGATCCACCTCGTACGCGCGGGGACGCTGGCGCAGTATCGCTACCTTGAACACGGAGCCTTCTGGGCGATCATCGTGCTCGGCGTCATCATGCTGTTGACTGCGAAGTTCCATATTCCCGAAGTCATCACCGGCCTGATCGGCGCAACACTGATCATGATCTCACTCTGGTGGTCGGTCCGCTATTCGAAACGGCACCCCGAGGAAGCGAACGCCACCGTCGATTGAGGGATCAGGCCGAAAGGTCGTACTGCTTCATCAGGTCGTAAAGCGTGGGCCTGCTGATTCCTAGCATGCGCGCGGTCGAGCTGATGTTGCCCTCGCTGCGCGCCAGCGCATGGCGGATTACTTTGCGGTCCGCCTGCTCGCGCGCTGCCTTCAGGTTCAGCGCGTTGGCCAGCTCCTCGTCCGGTTCGGCAAGGTCGAGATCCTCGGCGCTTACCAACTTCCCGTCCGCCATGATGACCGCGCGCTTCACCCGATTTTCCAGCTCGCGCACGTTGCCCGGCCAGTGCCATGTGTCGATGGCCGAAAGCGCATCGGCCGAAAAGCCGGTGACCCTGGGGTTCATCTCCTTAGCGAAGCGATGCAGGAAATGGCGTGCAAGAAGCGGCGCATCGCCCGGTCGTTCGGCCAGCGTCGGGATGGCGATGACAATCTCGGCAAGGCGGTAATACAGGTCTTCGCGGAAGGTACCCTCCATGATCATCGCCTGCAAGTCGCGATGCGTGGCGCAAACGATGCGGGTGTCGACCGCGATGGACTTGCGCCCGCCGACCCGTTCCAAAGTCCGCTCCTGCAGGAAGCGCAGCAGCTTGGCCTGAAGCGCGAGCGGAATGTCGCCCAGCTCGTCAAGAAACAGCGTCCCACCCTCGGCCAGTTCGATCTTCCCCTCGCGGGTCGAGATCGCGCCGGTGAACGAACCTTTCTCGTGGCCGAAAAGTTCGCTTTCCAGCAGGTGTTCGGGGATCGCAGCGCAATTGATCGCAACGAAGGCCCCACCCCGGCGCGGACTGGAATCGTGAAGGCCACGGGCCAGCAGTTCCTTGCCCGTCCCACTCGCGCCTTGCAGCAGGACCGAGACATCGGCAGGCGCTACACGTTCGATGGTTCGGGCAACGCGAACCATCTCGGGTGCAGCGGTTACGAGCGTGCCGAGTACGCGGCTCTCCTCGCCGGACTTGGCGGCAAGGTTGCGGTTCTCCTGCTCGATCTCGCGCAAATGCAGCGCGCGGCGAACGATCAGCGCCAGTTCGTCGATCTTCACCGGCTTGGCGTAGAAATCATAAGCTCCGCGCTCAATCGCCTGTAACGCGCTTTCATGCGCGCCATGGCCGCTGGCGATGATGACCTTCGTATCGGGCTTCAGTTCCATGATCGCGTCAAGAACGGCGAAACCTTCGCTCGTGCCATCGGGATCGGGCGGCAGGCCAAGGTCGAGCGTGACCACATCCGGCTCATCCGATCGGAGCGCGGCGAGCGCCGCATCGCGGTCTCCGGCGCAAGTCACGTCGAAATCATCCCATGCCCATTTCAGCTGGGCCTGGAGGCCGGGATCGTCCTCGATCACCAGCAGCTTCGGCAAAGCCGTTTCCCTTTTTCCGCCCATCTTACGCAACCTTCCTGTCTTCGTCCGCCTGTTCGGCCGCGCGGGGCAGCCAGATCACGAAGCGCGAACCCTCGCCGACGCGCGATTCCACTTCGAGCCTGCCACCCATCGCGCGGACAAGCTCGCGCGCTTCGTAAGCCCCGATGCCGAAACCGTTGTTCTTGGTCGATACGAATGGCTTGAAAAGGCCCGAACGGATGAATTCCGGCGACATGCCGCAGCCGCTGTCGACGACGGCGACACCGGCCATCCGGTCCGTGCCGGGAAAATGGATCTCGACTTTCGCGCCATCTTCGCTTGCCTCGATCGCGTTGCGGACGAGATGCTTCAGGACGGTCTCCAGAGCCTCACGGTCGCCAAGCAAAGCCGCCCCGCCGCCATGGCCGATCTCGATCAGGTCGCTCGTGATTTCCGCTTGGAGCGCCGTGCGAACCGCGTCGAGAGGCGAGATCGGCGATGGGGCTCCGACCCCGTTAGTGCCATAGTTCGACAGCCTGCCGATCAGCCCTTCCAGACGCTTGGTCGCAGCGCGTAGCGTGACGAGCATGTCGGCCCGGAACGCCGGCTTTTCGATATGACGTTCCGCATTCGACACCAGCAGGCCGAATTGGCTGGCAAGGTTCTTTATGTCGTGCATCACGAAAGCCATGCGGCGGTTGAATTCATCGAACCGCGCCGATTCCAGCAGCGCTTTCTGCGCCTGATTCTGGCTGAGGTGGGCCGCCAGTTGCTGTCCGACAATGCGCAGCAGATCGTGATCTTCCCAGTCGAGATCACGCACATAGGCAGGACGCGCCAGCACGATCATCCCCGTAGTCCGCCCATCCACCTGCAAAGGGACCAACAGCCACGCGCGGGCAAGCGACATCAGCCATTGCGGCAAGTGATGTCCGCCGAATGGCTGGTGCCCCGCCCTCACCTTATCGAGTTCGATCACGCCCCCGTCGCAGGCGATCATCCGCGCCACCATATCGGGAACGCCGGTCGCCGGCACTTCCAGCGTCGGCCAGTGCCAGTTCGCGCTGAGTTCGAAAGCACCCTCGTCGCCCGGTGAAAGCAGAAAGCCTGCAGGGCTGTCGACAATATCGGCCAGCGCCTGGACGGTACGCTGTTCGGCTGGCGCGGAAGTTGCGCCGATCGTGGCCGAAAGTCGCAGCCATTCCTCACGATAGTCATAACGATGACGGAAAAGGTTGCGGACCAGCAGATCGCGCAACCAGACGCGCAGATTTCGCGAGGCGAGGATTGCGCCGATAGCGACCGCGAAGACAACCGCGCCGAAACGACCGACTATGCCGAGCCCGGGATCGTCACCCGTTACCGCTCCGTCGATCGTGAACAGCGCAAAGAGGTACAAGGCGATGACGATCAGCGAAAGCGACTGGAACGTCACCGTGCGCGAGGGCGAAAATTCGCGCGCACCCTTCTGGCGTCCGTCCAGCCAGAGGAAGAATGCGGCAACCGTCCACGCGGCAGCGCGCAGCAAGTTCATCGCAACCGGCAGTTCGCCCCATAGGTAGCTGGCTGCAAAGATGTTGAGCTCCGTGCCCCATGCCACCACGAGGGCGCCGGCCATCCACTTGATACGCGGCCGCTGTTGCGGTCCCGCCCCGCCATAAAGATTGTGAATCAGAACCAGCGTTCCGATCGCGAAGAGCAGGTGAAAGATCGCCGAAACCTTGGCCGTCAGCGAAAAAGCCACTGGAACCGGAAAGATGCCCGCCATGACGGCAAGTGGCACCTGTAACAATTCGGCCAACGCCAAAGCGACAAGCAACGGCCCCACCGGACGCAGGCTCGCATGTCGGCCGTCGGCGGCAAACAAGGCGCGGATCACTCCGAGCCAGACGAGGTTGCGCAAGGCCGTGACAAGCCAGATCCCTGCCGGATCGATGATGCCGGGCGTACTGACCAGCAGGTGCGCGGCAGTCGTTCCGAGCCCGGCGATGACGAGCGCCCGCGACGGGGCATGGGTATCGCGGCGCCAAAGGAGGTAGGCGGATGTCAGGCAAGCGAATGCCGCGAGAGCCTGCACGACCGAAACGAGGAAGCCCGCGCTCATCACTTATCGACCGGGGGTGGCGAAGGACTGGTGCCAAAACAACCGGTCTCGCAGGGTTTCGGGCGCGCCTTGTACATGGCCCGCAAACATAAACACGGATGGTAAATGCGCCGTAAACGCGAAGGCGCCGGATCCCTCGTGGAAGGTCCGGCGCCTCGTCAGGTTTCGGGACCGCAATCAGCGGTCCGATCAGAAGTTATTCGGAAAGGTTGTCGGCGGCAGTTTCGGCCGCATCACCGACGCTTTCAGCCGCATTGCCGACGCTGTTTGCAGCACCGGCAATAGCATTGTCACGCGCGATCTGGGCGTCGTTGCCCTTCATCAGGAAAAAGCCGCCTACAATCACGGCGAGCAGAAGCACGATCACGATGGCCCAACCCGCTCCCCCGCGCGAGCGCGCAGGCTCCTCGCGGATGATTTCGGTGTGGGTATGCGTATCGCCCGCAGGAGTGCGGGTTTCGGTGTAACGTTCTTCGACCATCAGAGGTCTCCCCTTCGTTCAAGTTGAAGGCAAAACTCCCGAGGTCAGTACGTTGTTCCGCGGGGTGCGACCCTGCGGGTGCGGATCAGCCGCCGAGCAGGCCGTCGAGCGTGCGACGGAATGCGCCCGAACGGGCCCCTTCCTGCTTCGCGACGGTGTCGAGCCATGCAGCGATGTCGCTGGTGTTTTCTTCGGTGGTTCCCTGGGGGAGAATCGAAGTCTTGCCAGTGTCCATTGAAAGTAGTCCCCGGTTAGTCGAGATCACGCAGAAAACCGCCACCTGACACTTATGTCAATATGTCGCAATGTATCAAAAACGGCAGAAATCAGGGTGTTGCAACGCCGCAACATCAGATGTTGTTCCCGCATTGCAATTACTTCCCGGATCGCCCAGCAAACGCACGATGATTGCTTACGATTTTTTGCAAAGTGACACGTTCGCCGACTGCACCGAGGCGGATCGTAATGAAATCGGAGCAATCCTGTCGCGAATCGGAAAATTGCCGTCTTTGCCCAACCTTGCCTGCGTCAGCCTGGACCTTGGCGATCCCGGCGCAGCGATCGCGGCGCGGCTTTCCCAGGGTGAGAACGGCGGTGCAAAATTAGGCCACGGTAGCGGCGGCGCAGTGCTGCTGCGGGCGGCGTAAAAGTCGTCCACTTTTCCCTTTTCGCGAAGCTGGCGAGGAGGGATGAGGGATTTACACCGTGGAACTTTACCTGAGGGTTCGTCTGGCGTGTTCTGAAGGGATGAGCCAGCGCGAGGCAGCGAAGCATTTCAACATATCGCGCGACACGGTTCGCAAGATGCTGTCGTATTCGGTGCCGCCCGGTTACCGTCGCAGCGCCCCGGTGCGGCGACCGAAGCTGGAAGCGTTCATACCGATCATCGATGGCTGGCTGGAAGGGGACCGGTCGGTTCCGCGCAAGCAGCGCCATACGGCGAAGCGTGTGTTCGACCGCCTTCGCGCAGAGCATGGCTTCACCGGCGGTTACACGATCATCAAGGATTACATCCGGGAGCGGGTTCAGCGCAGCCGGGAGATGTTCGTGCCGTTGGCGCACGCCCCCGGCCACGCACAGGCTGATTTCGGCGAGGCTCTGGTTGAGATCGGCGGTGTGGAGCAGAAGGCGCACTTCTTCGTGCTCGATCTGCCGCACAGCGATGCCTGCTACGTGCGGGCCTATCCGGCGGCCGTTGCCGAGGCGTGGATGGACGGCCACGTTCATGCCTTCGCGTTCTTCGGCGCGGTACCGCTCTCGATCGTCTACGACAACGATCGCTGCCTGGTCTCTAAGATCCTTCCTGACAGCACGCGGCGGCGCGCGAGGCTGTTCAGCGCCTTTCTGTCGCACTACCTGATCCGCGATCGTTACGGCCGCCCTGGCAAGGGGAACGACAAGGGCAGCGTGGAAGGTCTGGTCGGCTATGCCCGCCGCAACTTCATGGTCCCGATCCCCCGGTTCGCGACATGGGAGGCGTTCAACCTGTGGCTCGAGGAGCAATGCCGCAAACGGCAGAACGATCGGCTGCGCGGCGAGAACGAGACGATCGGCGAGAGACTGCAACGCGATCTGGCGGCGATGCAGGACCTTCCGGCATCGCCGTTCGAGGCCTGTGACCAGACCAGCGGCCAGGTCTCGTCGCAGGCGCTGGTGCGCTACCGGACCAATGATTACTCGGTACCGGTACGCTTCGGCCACCAGGAAGTATGGATCAGGGGCTATGTCGGCGAGGTGGTGATCGGCTGCCGGGGCGAGGTCATTGCCCGTCATCCCCGCAGCTATAGCCGCGAAGACGTGACCTTCGATCCGGTCCATTACCTTCCCCTGATCGAACAGAAGATCAATGCCCTCGATCAGGCCGCGCCCTTGCAAGGCTGGAACCTGCCCGAGGCGTTTGTGACGCTGCGCCGGCTGATGGAAGCGCGCCTGAACCGTCATGGGGGCAAGCATGGCCGGCGCGAGTATGTGCAGGTGCTGCGCCTGCTGGAAAGCTTCACGCTTGCCGATCTGCATGCCGCGGTGAAGCAGGCCCTTGATATGGGCGCGATCGGCTTCGATGCGGTGAAGCACCTTGTATTGTGCCGGGTTGAACGCCGGGTGCCCAGACTGGATATGGCGATCTATCCCTACCTGCCCAGGACGAGGGTGGAGACGACATCGGCGCGCTCGTACATGCGGCTGTTGTCGGGCGAGACGAAGGACGCGGCATGAGCAGCCCGGCTCCCGAACTGCTGCTCACCAATCACCTCAAGACGCTCAAGCTGCCGACGTTCCTGCGTGAGCATGACAAGCTGGCCCGGCAATGCGCGGCAGAGGGCGTGGATCATGTCCGCTATCTTGCCCGGCTTGTCGAACTGGAACTGATCGACCGGGAACGGCGGATGGTCGAGCGCCGGATCAAGGCCGCGCGGTTCCCGGCGGCCAAGAGCCTCGACAGCTTCGATTTTACCGCCATCCCGAAGCTCAACAAGATGCAGGTGCTCGAACTGGCGCGCTGCGAATGGATCATCCGGCGCGAGAACGTCATCGCCCTTGGCCCGTCAGGAACCGGCAAGACCCATGTCGCGATCGGCCTGGGCCTCGCGGCCTGCCAGAAGGGTCTGACAGTCGGTTTTACCACCGCGTCCGCGCTGGTCAGCGAAATGATGGAAGCACGCGACGAACGCCGCCTGCTGCGCCTGCAAAAGCAGATGGCCGGATACAAGCTCCTCATCATCGACGAGCTGGGGTTCGTTCCCCTGTCAAAGACCGGCGCGGAACTGCTGTTCGAACTGATCTCGCAGCGTTACGAGCGTGGCTCGACGCTGATCACCAGCAACCTGCCGTTCGACGAATGGACCGAAACGTTCGGTTCCGAGCGCCTGACCGGCGCGCTTCTCGACCGGCTTACCCACCACGTCAGCATCCTGGAAATGAATGGCGAGAGCTATCGTCTGGCCCAGAGCCAGGCACGAAAAGCACGCCCCAACCCCTGACAGAAATGACAATCCGGGTGTTGGCGACCCCCGCTCGGGCTACGCCCTC
>NZ_LYWY01000030.1 GCF_001661915.1 Croceicoccus pelagius | reverse complement strand
TCGGTGTCGCCGTCGTTGTCGGTGATCGTGACGGTGGCGGTGATGAGCCCTGCCAGGTCCAGCGTGTCGTTGTCGTCGGTGGGATCGAGATGCTCGAGCGCGACGTTCTGCGTCACCTTGAGCGAGCCGTCGGCGAGGATCTCGACCGTGAAGGCCGTGTCCGCACCATTGTTGTAGGTGCCGGAGATGACCGTGTCGCTGGTCTGCTCGAGCGTGATCGCCAGATCGCCGTCCGAGGTCATGAGCGAGGTCGTGCCGTCACCGCTCAGCGAGAGCGTGTAGGCCGGAGCACCTGCCGCATCGTCCGCGCCGTAGAGCAGCGTTGCCGAGATGATCGCACCGGTGCTGGTCGCGCTGATCGGACCGTTGACGAAAGCTTCGCCCGCCGTGGTCTCGTCGACCGAGACCGAGCTGGCAACCGCGACGTTCGAGACTGCCGGTACGTCGTCGACGATGGTGACGTCGACCGAACCCGTTTCCGGATCGCCGTCGCTGTCGGTGACCTGGAAGCTGACGCCCGAAATGACAGCAGTGTTTTCGCTGTTGTCGATGTCTGCGTGGTCGATCGCCTGCGAAAGGACCGCCGAGTAGGTGTAGGTGATGTCACCCGTGTTCGGTCCGGCGACATAGCCGTCGAGCGCGATCGTGATCACGGTGGTTGCGCCGCCATCGACGGTGCCGACGATCTCACCACCAACGAGCGAGAAATCGACGGGTTGGCCATCGGACGAGATCGAACCGTCGAGCGAGTCCACATTGATGAACTGGAAAGCCGCAGCCGGATCGGCCGGGACGTCGGCGTAGTAGCTGACGACGATCGTACCGGTGGCGGTGGCCGAGCCGGTCGAGTTTACTTCGAGAGGATCCGTCTGGCCGCTGTCGGCAACTGCGCCTGCGAGACCGTCTTCATCGACCGTGACGTTGTTCGAAACGATCGTCGGTTCGGAGTCGGGCGCAAGGTTGAGCGTGACGACTGCCGTAGCGGTGTCGCCGTCCGCGTCGGTGATCTGGTAGGTGAAGGTGTCGGTGCCGACCTGGCCCGGGATGGGCGTGTAGTTGAAGGTGCCGTCGCCGTTGTAGGTGACCGCGCCCTTGGTCGGTTCTACCACGACCTCGATGCCAGTCGTGAGGTCGATGCCGTCGGTGCCTGCGTTGTCGTTTGCGAAGACATCGATGTTGAGGAGCGGCTGGTCTTCCATGACGGTGAAAACGCCATCATCGGTTGCGTACGGACCATCATCTTCGATCTGGAACATGCCATTGCCGAGATCGATGCTGGCCGACGCGGTGTCGCCGTCGAAGTCGGTAGCCGTGGCGGTCAGCGTCAGCGCGCCGTTGGCGACAACCAGCGAGGCGGTGTCGTCGTCGCTCGTCGTATCGCCGTGCATGACGTTGTTCGACTGCGTGAAAGTGACGACGCCAGTATCGGCATCGACCGAGATGCGGACGTATTCGGCGCCGCCAGCGGTGCCGACAATTTCGCCGCCGACGAGGTTCAGGACGATCGCGTCGCCGTCGAGCGTGAAGAGGCCCGAAGCGACATCGGTGCCGCCGAGGCCGAGCGCATAGCTGACGTCGCCCGGAACGTCGGCGCCGAAGGCCGTTGCGTTGGGCGTGGCGTCGCTGGGTGCGAAGGCGGTCGAGAAATCGACGTCGACGGTGGCGCGACCTGCCGGATCGAAATCGCCGCCTTCATCGAGACCAGCCGGAGATTCGTCGAGAACCGCGACGGGTACAACGCCGGTTGCGACGATGCCCGGAGTGTCGTCATTGAACTGGACGTTGCCGCCAAGGTCGATCGAGCTCGACGCGCTTTCGCTGTCGCCATCGGCATCTATGATCGTGACGCCGTAAGTCGCCTCGACAAGGCCGTTGGCGAGAACCGCAAGGTCGCTGCCTTCGGCGTGGTCGATCGGAGCCGACTGGGTCAGCGTGAGCGTGCCGGTCGCCTTGTCCACGCTGATCGTGAAGACGGTGCCTCCACCGGTCGAGCCGGTGACGGTTGCGGTCGAGGCGGTTTCGCTGAGCGTGAGAGTGATCGCTTCGCCGCCGCTGAACAGGCCGGAATCCGCGCCGCCTTCGACGAGAAGCGAGAGACCGAACACTTCGGTCAGCGAACCGGCGCCATCGGTGCCGAAGCTGGTGGCAGCGGTTGTGCCGAAGATTCCCGACAGTTCGAAGCTGTCGGTGTTGGGCGAGCCGTCGTCGTCGGTAGCGGCGATGAATTCGCCTTCGCCGATCGCCTGGGCGCCGACCTTAGGGCCGTCATCCTCGATCTGGAACGTGCCGTTGCCGAGGTCGATGCTGGCCGACGAGGTGTCGCCATCGGAGTCGGTGGCCGTCGCAGTCAGCGTGAGGCCGCCTTCGGCAACCAGCAGTGCCGCGGTGTCGTCATCGCTGGTCGTGTCGCCATGCATGACGTTGGCCGACTGCGTGAAGGTAACGACGCCGGTATCGGCATCGACCGAGATGCGGACGTATTCATCGCCGTTCGCCGTGCCGACGATATCACCGTCGACCAGGTTGAGGACGATCGAGGTGCGGTCGAGCGCGAAGAGGCCCGAAGCAACGTCCGAGCCCGAGAGGTTCAGCGCATAGCTGACACTGCCCGGGACGTCGGCGCCGAAGCCGTCGGCGCTGGTGTCGGTGTTGCTCAGGCTGAAGTTGCCTGAGTAGTCGACCGTGATGCTGGCAAGGCCTGCGGGATTGAAGTCGCCTCCTTCGTCGGTACCTTCTGCGGATTCATCGAGAGTGGCGGCTGCGATGGCTGCATCGACGGTCGTGATGACCGGGCTGTCGTCGTCGATCACGATCGCGATCGCGCCCGTGGCCGCGTCGCCTTCCGCGTCGGTGACAGTGACGGTGACCTGGAAGGTCGCGTCATCTTCGGTGCCGGCAACCGCATGGGTGACCGGCTGCAGCAGCGTGAAGGTATAAGCACCGGTCGATACGTCAGTGATCGCGAGCGTGAAGACCGTTTCGCCGGTGACCGAATCCTGACCGGTCAGGGTGTGTGAGGCCGCGTCCCACGTAGTCGAGACCGCGTTTCCTGCCGCCGAAACGAGGCCCGTATCGGTCGACGGGGCGAGGGCGATGTCGCCCATGCCATCAATGCCGAATGCGATACCGGCGAGAGTGCCGCTCTGCACGGTGGCTTCGCCGGCGAGGTCGCCCGTACCGCCCGCGATACCGCCAAGGCCTTCCTCGTCGACTGCGATCGAAGCAGCGAGATCCGCGATCGACGGGCCTTCGTCGGTCAGTGTGACAGTAAAGGTCGACGGGTTGCTGACGTCGCCGTCGCCATCGAGAATGGTGTAGGTGAAGGTCTCGACAGCCGTTTCGCCCGGAGCGACATTGGCGCCCGAGGTATAGACGAGGTTGCCGTCGACGATCTGGATCGTGCCGCCAAGGTTGCCCGTGCCGATGGTTATCGCGGGCGAGCCAGCGCCGTCGGCGCCGTATTCGTCGTTGGTGAGCAGGCCAGCGACCGAACCGACGACAACGCCAGCGGCATTGTCGTCAAGCGTTGCAAGGTTACCGTCGTCGTTGGTGAACGGGTTGTCGTCGACAATGTCGATACGGGCGGTGCCGGTATCGGAATCGCCATCGGGATCGATGACCGTGATGTCGAATTCGACGAAGGTGTTATCGCCCGACGTGTTGTCGTTGAGCGTGTACGTATAGGTGATCGAGCCGTTGATGATGTCGATGGCATTGATGACCAACGTACCGTTGCCGATCGTATAACCCGATACGAACGGTTCCAAGATTACGAGTTCGCCGTCGACGATCTCGAAGACATCCATGCCGTCGATCAGCAGACGGTCGGTGCCGTCGGGCGAAACGTAGAGGATAGTGCCGGTCGTGGCTTCGTCGTTGGTTTCGTCCATCGTGCCGGGCGATTCCGGACGATCGTCGGTATTCCCCTGCAGGCCGTCTTCGTCGACGACCGTGCCGTCGCCCGTTTCCGGGATGAAGGTGATCTCGGGAACTTCGTTCACGAGGCCCGGAATGATTTCTTCGTCCTGCGGTTCAGGGAAGAACAGTTCGGTATAGGGCAGGAGATCGCCAAGCGCGTAGGCCGGATCGATCGGGTTCACCGGATCGGCAAAATCGCCGCCCGAGCTCTGGCTCTGGCCGGCGGCGGGCTGCGGTTCTTCGGAGATGAGCAGGGCGGCAAGGTTCATCGGCGGAACGGTCACGCCGTCGATCACGATCTCGGGCACGTAGATCGCGCCGTTGATGACGACCATCTCGGTGCCGTCTGGCAGCTCGATGACGAGGTTGGAGCCTTCGACCTTGATATCGTCGAGCGAGACGCCAGCCGGAAGGACGAGGACGTTTTCGCGGGCCGGATCGGCAATCACGCGCTTCACCGCACTGCTGCCGTTAAAGACCGGAGTAGTCTCTGCCAGGCCGTTGGTTTCGTCAGCACCGTTCGAGCCGTTCGACTGATAGTCCATTTCCATCGCCTCGTCACAACTGCGACGCGCCACACGCGCGAACACAGATAAATAGGGTCAGGTCGCCCGATTGCCGGACGGCCAATGCCTGTGGTTTCGTGAAGAGCCGAACAGGTGCCCCACTTGCTTACCTGTTCGCGAGGGACTTCGTGAGTAGCGATGCCCCCCGGCTGAGCTACTTCTTGAAAACGTTAAACAAGCCTTCTGCGTAAATCTTACTTAGGCCACTAGGATGCAATTGTTAAAGCAGATCCTTCAAGCGACCTGCCAACCATGCCCCATAATGGGATAGACGGACTGACAACGTCTGTGACCGCGGTCACAGGGTCCTGAATCCAAACGATTTTGGAAAAAAGGTGTTTCTCTGCGCAAAAGAGCGGGAACGAAAGTCATAAATAACATTCACGGTTAATGAATCTTAAGACTTTCTGCGACTCGGAGAATCGCCTCGCGCAAAGCATGACCGCCGCAATCCTTTGCAGGACGCGGCGGTCAATTTTCCGTGGGGTTTGAGAGCGTTATCAGGCGTCTTCGGCGACCTTGCTTTCGGCGCCTTGCAGCATCTCGATAAGTGCCTTGCTGAATGCGGGAATGTCGTCGGGGTTGCGGCTCGTGATGAGATTGCCGTCTACCACACATTCCTCATCAACGACGGTTGCGCCCGCATTGCGCAGGTCGGTTCGGACCGAAGGCCAGCTCGTCGTCTTGCGATCCCTGACGATGTCGGCTTCGACCAGAAGCCACGGTGCGTGACAGATGGCGGCAATCGGTTTTCCGGCAGCGTCGAACGAGCGGACGAGCGAGATGACGGTGTCGTTCATGCGCAGAATGTCGGGATTCATCTGGCCGCCGGGCAGAAGAAGCGCGTCGTAATCGTCGGCGCTTACATCCTCGACCGACATGTCCACCGAGACTGTGTCGCCCCAGTCCTTCTGGTCCCAGCCACGGATCGAACCTTCCTCTGGGCTCGCGATCGTGACATTGATGCCTGCGTCCATCAGGTTCTGGCGGGGCTTCATGAGTTCCGACTGTTCAAAGCCGTTGGTTGCAACAATGAGGACCTTGCTGGTCATGTGATTCTCCGGGTGTTTTTGTTGATACGTTCACTCTTTGAATGCACAGAAAGGCGCGGCGTTCCGCCGCTTGCGACGACCCGTAGCAGGGCTTCGGTCAGTCGGTTTTTGCATGCTCCGAAGCCAATTTCGGGACAGGGCGGAAGCGCTGGACGAGCCGCCAGATGCCAAGCCCGACCAGTCCGAGAGGGATGCCGATCGTGAGCAGGATGATCGCTGCTGCCAGCATGGATCCGAGGATGCCGGACACGCTGGAGATCGCCTCGCGCACGGGGCTGGCGAAGCTGCCGGTTTCCGGCATGCCGGATTCGTAAGTTATGTTGACCCGGCTGTAGTCGACCCGCCCGCGCATTTCGGCAAGCCATGACTGGGCCTGGTCGATTTCCTCGTTCACACGGGCGACCGCGCGTTCGGCCTCGACCAGTTCGGCCACAGTGCCGCGTCTGGTTTGCAGTACTTCCAACAAGCGATCGCGCAGGATTGTACGTGCCTTGATCCGAGCCTCGGTGTCGACGATCTGCTTGGATAGATCTTCCCCGCTGATCGTGCTGGAAATCTGGGTGCCGCCTTCCTTGCCGGCCAGTTGGCCGAGCTTTGCTCCGAAAGCGCGGGCCTGCGGGGCTGCGACGGCAAGGGTAAGCGAACCAGACGAATATTCGCCCTCCATGCCTGACTGACGCATGTCGAGAATGCGGCAGGTCTGCGGGCCCTGCGCATCGCACAGATCGGCGTGGGCGCGCTGTATCGGGGCGATCTTGTCGGCGGGGAGGCGGAACCCGAAGCTGTAGCCATAGGCGATCCTGGGAAGGGCGACCGCGATCTCGCCGCCTGCTGCGGTTTCTGCATTGGCAGCGGCCTCGGCTGCGGCTTCGTCCGCGACGTCCATTGCGGTGATGCTTTCGGTCGCTTCATAGACGGCGTTCTGACCGTTATCGCACGAGGCGAGGATCAGGGCGAGGAAGGGAAGTGCAAACGCTGCATGCCGCATTGAGGCCTCCTTTATGCCATAATTTTGCCTTATTCTGACGAGATTCCGTTTCAGGGGCAAGGCGCAAAGTCGTGGAGGAACGGTGGATCATTGCGAACCCGCCGTTCCCGCCGCCTTGCAGCGCTGCTAGGTCGGCAGGTCTGATGGCTGACGATCTGACCGAAATGACCGAACCCGATCCCTTCGACAGGCTGATTGACGCACCGTTCGACGCGGCACTGTCCGAGCGGTATCTTGTCTATGCCCTGTCAACGATTACAGCACGTTCCTTGCCAGACCTCAGGGACGGTCTGAAGCCCGTTCACCGCCGTTTGCTGTGGGCCATGCGGATGCTGAAGCTCGATCCGCAGTCGGGTTTCAAGAAATCGGCCCGCGTGGTGGGCGACGTTATCGGTAAGTATCACCCCCATGGCGATGCCAGCGTTTACGACGCGATGGTCCGTCTGGCGCAGGATTTTGCGCTGCGTTACCCGCTTGTCGAAGGGCAGGGCAATTTCGGCAATATCGACGGCGATAACGCGGCGGCCTACCGCTATACCGAAGCGCGCCTGACCCGTACCGCCATCCTGCTGATGCAAGGTCTGGACGAAGGCACCGTCGATTTCGTCCCGACCTACAACGGTGAGGAGGAAGAACCCGAGATCTTCCCCGGCCTGTTCCCGAACCTGCTCGCCAATGGCGCTAGCGGTATCGCGGTGGGCATGGCGACGTCGATCCCCAGCCACAACGCGGCCGAGATCATCGATGCGACCCTGAAGCTGGTCGACAATCCCAAGACCGAGCACTCGGAGTTGATGGAAGTATTCCGCGGCCCCGACTTCGCAACCGGCGGTCTGGTCGTCGACAGTCCCGAAATCATCAGCCACGCCTATGAAACCGGACGCGGGTCTTTCCGTATGCGCGGCCGTTTCCATGCGGCGGAGGCGGAGAAGCCGGAAGATCGTGATGCCGGGATAGAACGGCTTGGCGGCGGCCAGTGGCAGCTCGTCATTTCCGAGATTCCGTATCAAGTCCAGAAGGGCAAGCTGATCGAGCAGATCGCCACCCTCATCGGTGATCGCAAGCTGCCGATCCTCGAGGACGTGCGCGACGAAAGTGACGAACAGATCCGCATCGTGCTGGTGCCCAAAAGCCGCAATGTCGATCCCGACCTGCTTAAGGAAAGCCTTTACAAGCTGACCGACCTCGAAAGCCGCTTCTCGCTCAACATGAACGTCCTCGACGTTCAGGCAGGCGGGGGCCGGACGCCGGTCGTAATGGGGCTTGGCGAAGTCCTGCGGCACTGGATCGTGTCGCAGATCGACATTCTCGTGCGGCGTTCGCGCTATCGGCTCGACCAGATCGCCAAGCGGCTCGAACTGGTCGAAGGGTACATCATCGCCTTCCTCAACCTCGACCGGGTGATCGAGATCATCCGAAACGAGGACGAGCCCAAGCCGATCATGATGGCCGAGTTCGGTCTGACCGACCGGCAGACCGAGGCGATCCTCAACATGCGCCTGCGCAGCTTGCGCAAGCTCGAGGAAATGCAGCTCAAGAAGGAACGCGACGAGCTTCTGGCAGAGCGTGACGAGCTGGAAAAGCTCATCGAAAGCCCGGGCCGTCAGCGCACTCGGCTGAAGCGCGATCTTAATGCCTTGCGTAAGGAATATGCCGAAGACACCCTGCTGGGCAAAAGGCGCACGACGATTGCCGAGGCCGAGCCGACGGTCGAATTCTCCATGGATGCGATGATCGAGAAGGAGCCGGTGACGGTGATCTTGTCGCAGCGTGGATGGATTCGCGGGATGAAGGGCCACGTGGACCTTGGCCCCGACGGAATCGGCGGCGAGTTCAAGTTCAAGGAAGGCGACGGTCCGGCCTATGCACTTCACGCGCAGACGACCGACAAGCTGTTGATCGCAAGCGGCGACGGGCGCTTCTACACGCTGGGCTGCGACAAGTTACCGGGTGGGCGCGGGTTCGGTGAGCCGCTCCGCACGTCGCTGGACATCGATCCCAATGCGCCGATCGTGGGCTTGATACTCTATCGCCCCAAGGGCCAGATCCTGCTGGCCAACAGCGCCGGCCGTGGATTCGCGGCAGGCATGGACGAACTGCTTGCCGAAACGCGCAAGGGCAGGGCGGTCGTAAATCTGAAGCCGGGCGTGACCCTGAAAGTCGTGCGAGAAATTCCGGCCAATCACGATCATGTCGCCGTGGTCGGCGAGAACCGCAAGCTGGTGATGTTCAGCCTTGAGGAATTGCCCGTCATGACGCGCGGGCAGGGCGTACAGCTACAACGCTACCGTGACGGGGGGCTGTCGGACGCGACGACGCTGAAGCTGGAAGAGGGCCTGTCGTGGAAGATGGGCGGCGACAGTGGGCGCACGCGCACCGAGAGCGACATGTGGCAATGGCGCGTCGCCCGCGGTGCCGCAGGCCGTCTGCCGCCACAGGGTTTCCCCCGCGACAACACCTTCGACTAGTTCTCGGGCGTCAAGCTGTCCTTGAAGGATTCCAGGCCCGGCTCTCGCCCGAGGAATTCGCGGACCATCTCGATCGCGGGCTTCGATCCGCCGGGCTCCAAGATTAGCTTGCGATAACGCTCGCCCGTGGCGCGGTCGTTGAGGCCGTTCTTCTGGAACTCGCTGAACAGGTCGAGGCCCAGCACTTCGGACCAGTTGTAGGTGTATACGACAGCAGAATAGCCGGTCAGGTGCCCGAAGGAATCCTGGTACTGCGAGAAATCGGCAACGCCATAGGGATGAAACTGCGACTGCAGCTTCCGCGTCGTTGCGCCAAGATCCTCAGGCGCAGGCCCGCGATGCAGGCCAAGCGAGATGTTGGCCGCGCTCAGCAATGTCAGCTTGCCGACCGCACGGTTGAAATAGTTCGACCGGCGCATCTTCTCGAACAGTTCGCGCGGCATGACATTGCCGTCCGCGTCTTGCGCGAACATGGCCAGCGTGTCGTAATCCTCCAGCCATTCGGGTAGCATCATCGAGGGCGCCTCGACGAAGTCGTGTTCGGTCGCGATGCCGGACTGTGCCGCCCACTGCTGCTTTCCCGCAAAGATGTGGTGCATCAGGTGTCCGAATTCATGGACCATGGTGTAAACCGGCGAAGGGTCCATCAGGCCCTTGGGCAGGTTCATGACCAGCACTGCCGAAGGCAGCGAGCGGCCTTCCGATAGCCCGTTTCGCAATTGCATGATCGCACCGTGGCTGAACTTGCCCGGACGGGGATGGGCGTCGATGTAGAAGCGCCCGATCAGCACGTCTTTGTCATAGACCTCGTAGGCGTCGACGTCCTCGTGCCAGACTTCGGTTTTCCAGGGGCGAATGTCGATCCCGTACATCCGTTCGGTCAGCGCGATCGTTCCATCGCGGACGTTGTTGTAGATGAAGTATTGCCGCGCCTCCTGCGCGTCGAAGCCGAAGTCGCGCTGCTGCACGATGCGGCTGGCCAGCGCGTAGTTCCACGGGTCTAGCGTTTCCGCCCCGGGGTGGGTCTCGCGCCAGACTTCAAGCGCGCGGGCCACGTCGTTCTGTGCGATCGGGTTCGCGGCGGTATAGACGTCCTGCATGAAGCTTTCGACCTTCTCGGTCGTGTCAAGCATTTTGTCCTCAAGCACGAGCGCCGCATAGTCGGGCCTGCCGAGCAAAAGGGCCAGTTCGTGCCGCTTGTCGAGAAGTTCGGCGAGAACGGCATCGTTTTCGGGGTAGGCGCGGGTGAGGGTGGCCTCTGACAGCCTGCGGCGCACGTCGAGGTTGGTTGCAAAACCCATGACGGGGCCGATGTCGGTATAGTCGGTGCTGATCTCGACCAGACCGTCTTCGCCCACGGGGTGCGAGGCGATGAAGTCTTCGGGAACGCCCGTCAGGTCTTCGGGCGCAACGCGAATGACGTTGCGGGCATCGGCGATATTGCGGTCGAACTGCGTTTCGAGCTCGCCGATGCGGGCCTTCAACGCCCGGACCTGTTCACGTTCGGTTTCGGGAAGGGCCAGTCCGCTCCGGTCGTATTCGGCAAGCACGCGCGAAAGATAGTATTTCGTTGCCGCGTCGGCTCCGCTCGGATCGATGGCATTCAGCCGTTGGTAGATCGGCGCGGAAAGCGAAAGCCTTGCCGTGACTTTCTTCAGGTCGGTCTCGCAAGCCGACCCTGCATCGCGCATTTCTGCGCTGTCGGCAAAATACTGGTAGGTCGAAGTGCCGTAACCGGCGGAGAGGAGGTACTGGATCTCGTCATAGCGTCGCAGCGTCGTGCCAATGGTGGCAGGTTCTGTCTCGCCTGCGATCTCTGCCTCGATCGTCGCGATTTGGCCAATGAGCCGGTTGCACTCGTCCGTCACAGCCTGCGGGTTCTCGGGGGTGGGATTGAACTCGCCTGCGAACTTCCAGGCCGGTTCCCTTGCCGAAGCCGCCGAAGCGAGCGCCACGATGCTCGCGCCCAAAAGCGCGCCACGAACCCACGATGTCATCCCGATCCCCCACTATGCCGAGCCCGATGGGCCACAAGCGGCAAGCCTATGGCGGGCAGGGACGCGGCGCAATAAAAAGGGGCGCCCACAACGGACGCCCCTTTCGAAATCGACTTGCGATATATCAGAGCTGGCCGAGCATGTGCTCCGCGCTCGACACTTCGAACTGGCCTGCTTCCTCGACATTCAGCTCGACGACCTTGCCGTCATCGACGATGGCCGACCAGCGCGAGCCGCGCTGACCGAGGCCGAAACCCGAACCATCCATGGTGAGGCCGAGCGCCTGCGCCATGTCGCCGTTGCCATCGGCCAGCATCGTCACGCTTTCCGAACCGTCACGCTCGTTCCATGCCTGCATGACGAAGGGATCGTTGACCGCGGTGCAGGCGATCTCGTCGATGCCCTTTGCCTTCAGGTCTTCGGCCTTCTCGACGAAGCCCGGCAGGTGCTTGGCCGAACAGGTCGGGGTGAACGCACCCGGGACCGAGAAGAGTGCGACCTTCTTTCCCGCGAAATATTCGCCCGACTGGACCTTTTCCGGACCTTCGCTCGTCGCCTTGACCAGCGTCACGTCGGGAAGCGTGTCTCCCACCTTGATCGTCATTCGTAATCCTTTCGATGCGTGTTGTGCGCGTGCCGACACATAGGTGCCGCAAACGTCGCCACAAGATGCGACCCGACGGAGTTTGGTTAATTTCCTTTTACTGCCCGCCTTTAACTTTCGGTAAAACCTTTGGCCGATGATGGCTTCCGTAGACGACCAGCCAACTCGAACTGGGAATTCACGGGGAGCATCGGACATGGGGAAACTGGGTAAGACTGTCGGCACCATTGCATCGGCCGCCATCCTTGCAACGGCGATGCCGGCACAGGCGGGCGGTTATGCCGACGCCGAAAAGCTGCGCAAACTGGATATCATGCTGATGGTGACGGCCCTGCGCTGCCGCCACGGAACGGACAACTTTCAACGCGACTATGAAAAGTTCGCCGTGAAGCACAATGTCGCGCTTCAGGGTGCGGCGAAGTCGCTCCAGACATCCTACACGAGCAAGTATGGCGCCAAGGGTGCCAAGCGTCAGCTCGACAAGATCAGCGTCAGCATGGCCAACGTCTACGGTCAGGGTCACCCCTGGCTCGAATGTGCGGAACTAAAGCAGGTAGCCAGCGGTCTTGCCGCACACCGCGACAGCAGCCAACTCCTGGTGGCTGCCGACGAGCTGCTTGCCCACAACCGGCCCGCAAAGTTTGCCATGGCGCGTTAAGCGTCCGGGGTGAGGGAAACGGATCGGATCGTCCACGCACGGGACGGTGGTCGCCAAGGGTAACGCGGCGACTGCAAACAGGGCTGCGAGACGGATATAAAGTTTTCTTTATATTTGCCCTCGGGGCGGAGAGCGGGTAGAGGCCACGGCAACGCCGGGCTTCTGCCCGCTTTTCGTTTTTCTGGCCCCGCAAAGGGCCGCAGCAAAGTTCAGGAGTTGCCCCGTGGTCACTGCCGCCGTCGAGAACGACTACGTCATCGCCGACATCTCGCTTGCCGATTACGGTCGCAAGGAAATCGCCATTGCCGAAACCGAAATGCCGGGCCTGATGGCCCTGCGCGAGGAATATGGCGAGGCCAAGCCGCTGGCCGGCGCGCGCATCACCGGCTCGCTCCACATGACGATCCAGACCGCCGTCCTGATCGAGACGCTCGTCGCGCTCGGTGCTGAAGTACGCTGGGCGACCTGCAACATCTTCTCGACCCAGGACCATGCCGCCGCCGCGATCGCGGACAAGGGCATTCCCGTCTTCGCGATCAAGGGCGAAAGCCTTGCCGATTACTGGGACTATGTCGGCCGCATCTTTGATTGGGGCGCCAGCAACGGCAGCGGCGAAACCGCTAACATGATCCTCGACGATGGCGGCGATGCCACCATGTTCGCGCTCTGGGGTGCTCGCCTCGATGCGGGTGAAACCATGCCCGATCCCGAAAACGCCGAAGAGATCGAGATGCAGCGTGCTCTCAAGGCGTTCGTGGCCAAGCATCCCGGCTACCTGATGAAGTCGGTCGCCAACATCCGCGGCGTTTCGGAAGAGACGACGACGGGCGTTCACCGTCTCTATCACATCGCCAAGGGCGGCAAGCTGCCGTTCCCCGCGATCAACGTGAATGATTCGGTCACCAAGTCCAAGTTCGACAACCTTTATGGCTGCAAGGAATCGCTGGTCGACGCGATCCGCCGCGCAACCGACGTGATGCTGGCCGGCAAGGTCGCCTGCGTTGCCGGTTTCGGCGACGTCGGCAAGGGCAGCGCCGACTCGCTCCGCAACGGCGGTGCGCGCGTCATGGTCACCGAGATCGACCCGATTTGCGCGCTTCAGGCTGCTATGGAAGGCTATGAAGTCGTCACGATGGAAGAAGCGGTCGAACGCTGCGACATCTTCGTGACCGCCACCGGCAACGAGGGCGTGATCACCGGCGAACACATGAAGGCGATGAAGAACATGGCCATCGTGTGCAACATCGGCCACTTCGACAGCGAGATCCAGATCTCTGCGCTCGACAACTACGACTGGAACGAGGTCAAGCCGGGCACTGATCTCGTCACGCTGCCCGACGGCAAGCAGATCATCATTCTTGCCAAGGGCCGCCTCGTGAACCTGGGCTGCGCTACGGGCCACCCCAGCTTCGTGATGTCGTCGAGCTTCACCAACCAGGTGCTGGCCCAGATCGAGCTTTATACCAAGGCCGACGAGTATAAGAACGACGTCTACGTCCTTCCCAAGCACCTCGACGAAAAGGTCGCGGCGCTTCACCTTGAAAAGCTGGGCGTGAAGCTGACGAAGCTTTCGCAGCGCCAGGCCGATTACATCGGCGTGCCGGTCGAAGGCCCGTTCAAGCCGGAACACTACCGCTACTGATCGAATATGCGGCGCGGACGGGCGCAACTTTTCCCCCTTCTATGGGCAGGGGCAGTTGTGTTCGCTCGCGCCAGCGAATAGCCAAACTCCATGGGAAACTGGTGGGGCGCAGACTCGATCACGATCGGCATACCCGCGCTGGTATTGCTCGGGCTGATCATGGCGTGCTGGACGGCGGCTGCCGTCTGGACGCTGATGGCTGCGCGCCACCGCCAAGGCTCCTCGCGCCGCGACCGGATGCAGATGCTCCGCATGGGCCGCATGATGGAGGAAGCACCCGCGCTCCCTCTCGTCGTCCGCGCCGACGGCAAGCTTGAGGCAGGCGCCCGGCTGGCGGGCTGGTTCGGGCTTGAGGAAATACCCAGGACACTCGACGGACTTGCCCGTGAAGGTGCCCGCGGCATCTGTCCGACCGAACTCGAAAAACTGAAAGAGAACGTGCAGCGGACGATGTCGTCCGCCTCGCCGTTCAAGATGATGCTCCACCCGATCGGCGAAGGTCATGCCTTGTCGGTCAGTGGTCACCTTGCCGATCCGCAAGTCGCGCGCGGCGGCGCGGTCGTACTGTGGGTCATTGACGCCAGCGATAGCGCGGCAGAGATCACGCGCCTTACCGACGCGTCGGAAAAGGCTATGGCTGACTTTTCGGCGCTTGTCGGCCTGATCGAGGCGGCTCCGATACCGATGTGGTTTCGCGGTGCCGATGCGCGGCTGCGGCTGGTCAACAGCGCATATGTCTCGGCCGTCGGCGGCGAAAGTGCCGAGGATGTCGTCGGCAATAACGTCGAACTGGTCGAGCCTGTCGAGGGGCTGAGCGCGTCCGAAGTCGCCATCCAGGCCCGCGAGAGCGGCCGTGCGATCCAGCGTAATGTCATGGTCACGATCGAGGGCGAACGCCGCGCCTACAAGGTCAGCGACTTGCCGGTGGGGAGCGAGGGCATCGCGGGCTATGCCATCGACGTCGAGGATCTCGAACAGCTCAACCGAGAATACCGCGCCTTCCGCGCGGCGCAGCGCGCCCTGCTGGACCAGATGTCGTCGGGCGTGGCGCAGTTCGATTCCTCACGGAACCTCATCTTCGTCAATCTGCCCATGCAGCGCACGTTCCGCCTGCCTGCCACGATCGGACAGGAGGCCACGCCGCTGAACGAAGTCTTCGAAATCATGCGCGATGGCGGGCGCCTGCCTGAAGTGCGCGATTTCCCCGCCTGGCGTAAGGAGAAAGAGGCCTGGTTCCTCGCGAGCGAGGTGAAGGACGAGGAATGGGTCCTTCCCGACGGCACCCATTTGCGCATCGTCGCTCAGCCGATGCCTGATGGTGGGCTGATGATGATCGTCGAGGACCGAACCGAACAACTGCAACTGGCCAGTGCGCGCGATACGCTGCTGCGCGTCCGTACGGCAACGCAGGACAGCCTGTTCGAAGGGCTGGTCGTGCTGGCCCCCGATGGCCGGTTGCAACTGTGGAACCGTCGTTTCGCGGCCGAATGGGGGCTTAGCGAGGAGTTCCTCGGCACACATCCGCATATCGATGCATTGCTGGAGGCGCTGAAGCCGCAGTTGGCGACCGAGGGTGATGCCCGCCGTATCGGCATGGTCATCGAAGCCGCGACCCTGCGCCGCGAGCAGTCTGGCGGTCGCGTCAGCCTTGCCGACGGTCGCACGCTGGCTTTGATGGGCGTGCCGCTGCCTGACGGCAACGGCATGCTGACCAGTCTCGACATTACCGACAGCCAGAAGGCCGAAGCCGCGCTTATGGAGCGAAACCAGGCTCTGGTCGAGGCGGACGCGGTCAAGACCCGCTTTCTTGCCAACATGAGCTACGAATTCCGCACGCCGCTGACTTCCATCACCGGCTTTGCCGAGATGCTGCGCGACGGCGTTGCGGGCGAGCTTTCAGAGACTGGTGCAGAATATGTCGCGGCCATTATCGATTCCACTGCGCGTCTGTCCGACCAGATCGAATCGGTTCTCGACCTGACGCAGAGCGAGGCGGGTCTGCTGCCTCTGACCCGCGAAGTGGTTGAACTCATGCCGCTCGTGACACGCCTGGTACACGACCGTGCCGCCCTGATCGAGGGTGCGGGGATTACGCTAAACCTGCGCGGAGATCGCAGTTCGGGGACCGTCCACGGCGACGCGCGCAGGCTGGCCCGCGCGATCGGCAACGTGCTGGACAACGCCATCGCGTCGAGCGGGCGGGGCGGGCGCGTCAATGTCGACCTCAAGCGTCGACGCGATGGGGCACAGGTCATCATTCATCACGTGCCCTGCGAGGAAGGCCCGGAGGCCGAGATGGCCCGCCAGAACGCAGGCCTCGGCCTGCCGCTCGCCCGTGAACTGATCGAGGCGCATGACGGAACTCTCGAATTCGTGCAGCACGCGCGTTCGGGCGTGACCGCGACGATCCGCCTTCCGTGACCGGGACCGCGACATATCCGCTCCCCGATGCCGGGGCGACCGCCGCGCTGGGCAGGCGGATCGCAGAGCGTCTGCGGGCAGGGGACGTCGTTGCGCTGTCTGGCGGACTTGGCGCTGGCAAGACCACGATGGCCCGCGCGATCATCGGCGCGCTGGGGCACGAAGGCGAAGTCCCGTCGCCCACCTTCGCGATCATCCAGACTTACGATGTGCCCTCGGTCAGCCTGCCGGTGGTCCATGCGGACTTTTACCGGCTAGAGGATCCGTCGGAGGCCGAGGAACTGGGCCTTGACGACTATCGCCAGGATGGCGCGCTGATTGCAGAGTGGCCGGAGCACGCAGGCGGTTTCGCGCATGAACGCGCCTGTCTGTCGATCCGGCTCGAAACGGCGGATGAAGGGCGGTTGGCGATTGTCGAGGCGGGGCCGGATTGGCTAGAGCGCATGCCATGACCGACCCTGCAAACGCCAAGACCGCATCCGACACCGCGCCGCCCCACGCCCGCGACTTCCTTGCCGAGGCAGGGTGGGGTTCGGCGAAGATAGAGGCGCTGGCCGGCGATGCCTCTTTCCGCCGCTATTTCCGCATCGACCGCGATGGCGAGAGCGCGATGCTGATGGATGCGCCGCCGCCGAACGAGGATCCGCGCCCGTTCCTGACTGCTGCGCGTTACCTGCTCGACCACGGCTTCCGCGCTCCGAGGATACTGGCCGAGGACGCAGCAAAGGGCCTCGTCCTGCTGGAAGATTTCGGTCACCGCCGAATGCGTGATCACCTTGACGATGCGCCCGACGACGAAACGCCGATCTATCGCGATGCGGTCAGCGTTCTGGCGCAGCTTCACCGCGCGCCTGCAGGGCCTTTTCGGCCATACGACCTCAACGAGTACTTGCGCGAGGCAAAGCTCTTTCCCGAGTGGTTCTGCGTCGCCCACGGGCTTGCCGTCGATGACGACGGTTACGAAGCCGCGTGGCGCGAAGTGCTGGCACCGCTGATCGAGAAGCAAGGGGCGGGCGTGACGGTATTGCGCGACTATCATGCCGAGAACATCATGCTTCTCGACGATGGCGACGGGTTCGAGGCGTTCGGACAGGGCCTGCTCGATTTCCAGGACGCGCTGGTCGGTCATCCTGCCTACGATCTCGTATCGCTGCTTCAGGACGCTCGGCGTGATGTCGATCCGGCGCTGGAGAGCGCGATGCTCGACCATTACCTTACCCATGTCGACGATGCCGAGACTTTCCTTGCCGACTACGCAAGGCTGGGCGCGCAGCGCAATGCCAAGATCGTGGGCATCTTCGTGCGCCTTTCGCGCCGCGACGGGAAGGACCGGTATCTGGACCTCATCCCGCGTGTCTGGGAGGCGATGGAGCGCGATCTTGCGCATCCTGCGCTCGGCCCCATCGCGCGTTGGATGGACGCCAACATTCCCGGCGAATTGAGAGCTGCGCGCGGGCAGACCGGCGCATGAGCGACCGGGTCAAACTGGGGCAGGAACCGCTCGCCTCCGACGTGGCGATGGTCATGGCCGCAGGGCTTGGCAAGCGGATGCGTCCGTTGACCGTCAGCCGCCCCAAGCCGATGGTGAAAGTCGCAGGTAAGCCGCTGCTCGACCATGCGCTCGACAGGCTTGCCTCGGCAGGGGTCGGACGCGCGATCGTCAATGTCCACTACCTCGCCGACGCGATCGAGGCGCACATGAAGCTGCGCAGCGAGCCAAAGGTCACGATCTCGGACGAGCGGGAGCAGTTGCTTGAAACCGGCGGCGGCCTTGTTAAGGCGCAGGACCTGCTTGGCGACACGTTCTTCTGCCTCAATTCCGACGCCATGTGGCTTGATGGGCCGCGCGATGTGTTCCGCCAGCTTTCGGTCAGCTGGAACCCGGAGAAGATGGACGCGCTGCTGCTGCTCGTTCCGCATCAGCGCGCGCACAACTACCGCGGGAAGGGCGACTTCCATCTCGACGCGATGGGCCGCGTGACGCGCCGCAAGTCGGGCCGCGTCGCCCCGTTCGTGTTCAGCGGCATTCAGCTTTGTTCGGCCAACCTCCTGCGCGATCCGCCACAAGAGGCGAAGTTCAGTACCAATTACTTCTGGTCCCGCGCGATCGAGGAAGGCCGTCTCTACGGCACCATCCACATGGGTGAGTGGATCGAGATCGGCCAGCCCGAACACATCGCTCCGGCCGAGGAGCTGTTCACGCGTGTCTGACGGCACGCGGCTCTCCCTCTATTCGATCGCAGCGCATCGCGGTTTCGCCGATGCGTTAGTCGCGGGTCTGATCCCGCGATACCTTGAAGACCGCTTCGGCCTTGCGCGGCTTACGCTGCTGCTGCCAAGCCGCCGCGCCATCCGCACCGTGACCGAGGCGTTCGTAAGGCTGTCGGGCAATGGCCTGCTGCTGCCACGCATGGCGGTGATCGGCGATATCGACCTCGACGAAACGCTCGGGCCCCTGCTCGACCCGATCGGGGAAGGGGCGGACATTCCGCCTGCCGCGGACCCGACGCGCCGCTGGCTCACGCTCGCCACGATGTTGCGGCAGGCGATGGAGGCCGAAGGGCTGACCGTTCCCGGCAAGGCCGCCCTGCTGCGTCAGGCCCGCGAAATTGCCCGGACGATGGACCGTCTGCTGGTCGAGAATATCGACCCCGACGACCTGATGGGTGAACGCGTCATTGGCATCGTCGGCGACCTGTCAAAGCACTGGGAGCGCAACCTGCGGCTCTTCATGATCGTCCAGCGGATGTGGCTGGCCGAGTTGCAGACACGGGGCGAGATCGATGCCCCTGCACGGCGCAATGCCCTCTTCGAACACGTGGCACGGCGCTGGGGCGAAACGCCCCCGAACCATCCCGTCGTCGCGGCGGGTATCACCAGTGCCAGCCCCGCCATCGCGCTGTTGTTGCGTACGATCGCGGGTCTTCCGGCAGGGGCGGTGATCCTTCCCGATCTCGACCTTTCGCTGGACGATGTGGTCTGGAACGCGCTGGGCAGTGCGGGGCATTCGGAAAACCCCGACGATCCGCCGCTGTCTCCGGGCGACGCGGTCACGCATCCGCAGTACCACCTTAAACTCCTGCTGAACCGCATGGGCGTGAACCGCGGCGAAGTGCGTCCTTGGCACAGGCGCGGGCTTGGCGCGGCTGCGCCCGAGCGTAGCAAGGCGATCTCGAACCTGTTCCTGCCGCCGGAAGAAAGCGCATCGTGGGTGGACTTGCCCGCGAACAGGCGCCGCCTTGCCGGTGTGCGGGTCATGGAGACCGCACACCCAGAGGAAGAGGCGCAGGCCATCGCGGTCCTCATCCGCGAGGCGCTTGAAGTGCCGGAGAGGCGTATCGCGCTGGTCACGCCCGATCGCGGGCTTGCCGGGCGCGTGATCGCGCATCTGGCACGCTGGAACGTGATCGCGGACGATTCCGCCGGCCGACCTTTGCCGCAGACTGTGGCGGGGCGACTGTTTCTTCACCTTGCCGAAGTCATGGGCACACGCGCCGCGCCGATCCCGCTGCTGTCGGCGCTGTCGCATCCGCTTGCGGGGACGCAAGGGGATGAGCGGCGACAATGGCTTGCCAACGCGCGCCAGTTCGACCTTGCCCTACGCGGGCCGAGGCTGGACGCGGGGCTCGGTCCGCTCGGCAATGCGGCGTTTGAACGCGCCCGCAAGCGCAGCGACGATGGCCTGGCGCAGTGGTGGCAAGGCGTTGCAGAGATGTTTGCACCTCTGGCTGCGATGGGCGATGCCGAGGAAGTCGACCTGGCCGAGGTGCTGGACTGCCTTGCGGCAACGGCCGAGAAGCTTTGCGGCACGCGCATCTGGGGCGAGGCCGACGGGCGCGTGCTTGCCTCGTTTGTCGAGGAACTGCGCGAGACCGCGAGGGCCGAACCTGCCGTGCTTGATCCTGCGGAAATTCCGGCCATGTTGCGTGACGCGATGGACCAGCAGTCTGTCCGCCCGCCGTGGGGCGGCCATCCGCGCATCGCCATCTATGGGTTGATCGAGGCGCGCATGAGCCGCGCCGATCTCGTCATCTGCGGGGGGCTGACCGAGGGTTCGTGGCCCGCGTCGGCTTCGTCCGACCCGCTGGTCGCGCCTGCCGTCTTGCGCGGGCTTGGCGTGCCGGGCGGCGATTTCCGCATCGGTCTTGCCGCACACGACCTTGCCGCCGCGCTCGGCGCGCCCGAAGTCGTGCTGAGCTACGCGGTCCGCGATGTCGGCGGGCCGGTCATCGCCAGCCGTTTCGTGCTGCGGGTGAAGGCCATGCTGGGCGACCAGTTCGAAAGCCACCGCGAGACCGAAGCGGTAAAGCTGGCCCGCGCGCTGGACGATACCGACCCGGCCCCACCATATCCGCGCCCCGAACCAAGGCCGGATGCCGAGCAGCGCAAAGTCGACATCAGTGCGACGGCGCTCGATCGGTTGCGGTCCGACCCCTACCAATTCTACGCCAGCCACATCCTCAAGCTGCGCTCGCTCGACGCGATCGATGAAGAGCCGACGCCCGCGTGGAAAGGCACCGTCGTCCACGACATCCTCGAGAAGTGGGAGAAGCGTCACAAGTGCGCGCCGGGGACCTTGCAGCCGCTAGCGCTTGAGGAGCTTGGCAAGTTGTCGGGCCATCCCTTCATGCGCGGACTGTGGCAGCCGAGATTGATGGCAGGGCTCGAATGGATCGAACAGGAGCAGGCCGGACTTGTCGAGGCAGGGCGTGAGGTCCTGCTTGTCGAGAAGTCGGGTGGGATGATGTTCAACGGCGTCAAGGTGACCGCCAAGGCCGACCGTATCGACCGCCTGCCCGACGGGACACTGGCGATCATCGACTACAAGACCGGCACACCGCCAAGCGCGTCGATGGTCGAACAGGGCTTTGCGCTTCAGCTCGGCACGACCGGCCTCATCGCGGAGAACGACGGGTTCGATGGCGTGAGCGGCACGCCGACGCATTTCGAATACTGGTCGCTTTCGCGGGGCAAGGAAGGGTTCGGCTATCGCGTCGAACCGATACCCGAGGGGCGTCGCAAGTCGGGCATCCCGCGTGAGGATTTCCTGCACGAAAGCGCGCGCTATCTCGGCGAGGCGATAGATACGTGGATTACGGGCGATGAGCCGTTCACGGCCCGCCTTAACCCCGATCTTGGCGGCTACAACGATTATGACCAATTGATGCGGCTTGACGAGTGGCAGGGGCGTGGCGATCTGGGCGCCAAGGAAGCCGGATCATGAGCGCGAAAGTATATCCGCTGCAGGACCGGCAGGCCGATGCCGTCGATCCGCGCGATACGGTGTGGCTTTCGGCCAGCGCGGGAACCGGCAAGACGCAGGTCCTGTCCGCGCGAGTTTTGCGCCTGCTGCTCCAGCCCGAGGTTGAGCCTTCGCAGATTCTGTGTCTGACTTTCACCAAGGCGGGCGCGGCGGAAATGGCGACGCGCGTGAACGACGTTCTGGCGAGCTGGGTGCGTGCGGATGACACGGCACTGGCCTCCGACTTGCGGAACATCGGCGCCAGCTTCGGCCCCGACGACATCGCACGGGCGCGGACGCGATTTGCGGCGGTGCTCGACTGTCCGGGGGGCGGACTCAGGATCGAGACGATCCATGCCTTTTCGCAGTGGCTGCTTTCCGCCTTTCCGCTCGAGGCGGGACTGGTCCCGGGAACGCGCCCGATGGAGGATCGCGACCGCGAACTCCTGCTGCGCGAGACGCTGTCCGATCTCCTGCTTGATGCCGAGGCGAGCGGCGACACGACATTGACCGATGCGCTGGCGACGCTTGCACTGCGGACCGACCAGTCGGGCGTCGAGCGGTTCCTGATGGCCTGCGCTGATGCGAGGACCGCGTGGGAAGGGCCGGGTGCGTGGCAACCGCCCCTGCTGCCGCGCGTGCACCGCCTGCTGGGTTTGCCGTCGGATCACGATGCCGGTGCCGTCCTGTCGCTTTGCGAGGATTCCGCTTTCGACGTCGAATCGCTGCGTCAGTGCCTTACCGCGCAACAGGAATGGGGCACAAAGACGGCAAACGAATTCTGCGACACGGTCGGCGCATGGCTCGCCAGCGACGGGGCGGGCAGGCTCGTCATGCTGGACGATTTGCGCAAGGTCGTCTTCACGCAAAAAGGCGATGTAAAGTCGCTCAAATCGGTCGTGAAGTTCCTGCCCGATTACGAGGAATACGCCCATCGCGTCGGTGCCTGCCTTGCCGAAGTAGAGCGGCTGCGGAACCTTGGCGAACTGGCCCAATGGCTCGCGCCCGCACTGACCCTGGGCCGCGCGTTCGCGCTGCGCTGGGCCGAGGCGAAGTCGCGCGAAGGATTGGTCGATTTCGATGACCAGATCCATGAGGCCGCGCGGCTGCTGAAGCGGTCCGACATGGCCAACTGGATCCGCTACAAGCTCGACCGGCGTTTCGATCACATCCTCATCGATGAGGCGCAGGATACGAACGCGGCGCAGTGGGACGTCATTGACGCGCTTACGGAGGAATTCTTCGCAGGCGAGGGCGCGAGGGGCGACCGTTCGCGCACACTCTTCGTCGTTGGCGATTACAAGCAGGCAATCTTCCGCTTTCAGGGCACCAGCCCCGAGAATTTCGAGGCCGCGAAGTTGCGCGTCAAAGGCCGCATCGACGCGGTGCGAGTGAACTTTGCCGAATTGCGCGGTGACGCGGAGGTTCGCCCCTTGCGCGAATACGGCCTCGGGCGAAGCTATCGCACGGCTCAGCCCGTTCTCGATTTCGTCGACGCGGCAATCGGCTCGATTGGTCCGGTGAACCTCGGGCTCAAGGATGATCCCGAACCGCATGTCGGCGAACAGCGACCCGGGCAAGTCGTGCTCTGGCGTGCGGTCGGCGTCGATCCGGGCGAGGACGAGGAACCAGAGGACGAACATTCCTGGCTTTCGCGCCCCGATCGCAAGGTGGCCGAGAACATCGCCGAACAGGTTCGCACTTGGCTGAGGGCCGGTTATCCGCTCGCCAAGGGCGGCGCGCGCAATGCGCAGGCGGGCGACATCATGATCCTGGTGCGCAAACGCAAGGAGCTCGCGGGCCTTATCGTCGCGCGGCTTCATGCCAAGGGTGTGCCGGTTGCGGGCGTGGACCGCTTGCGGCTCGGCGCGCCGCTGGCCGTGCGCGACCTGATGGCGGCGGTTCGCTTTGCCGCGCAGCCCAATGACGATCTCGCGCTCGCCTGCCTGCTGACTTCACCGCTGATCGGGTGGAGCCAGGATGACCTGCTGGAGCACGGCTATCGCAAAAACGGCAGGCTGTGGGATCACCTGCGAAGCGCGACTGATGCCGTGCCGCGCAGGGCCGTGGCGATGTTGCTGGACCTTTTGCAGAAAGCCGACTTCACGCCGCCACAGGCGTTGCTCCATTGGATGCTCGTCGGCCCGTGGCAGGGGCGCAAGCGGCTTGTCGCGCGGCTGGGCAAGGAGGCGAACGACCCGATTGACGAACTGCTGAATGCAGCCCTCGCCTTCTCGGCCAGCAACGTGCCGAGCCTTGCGGGCTTCATCCGCTGGTTCGATGCAGGCGACGGCGAGTTGAAGCGCGAGGCCGAGCAGCAGGGCGGGCTGGTCCGCGTGATGACGGTCCACGGCTCGAAGGGTTTGCAGGCTCCGATAGTCATCCTCGCCGATGCGGCGGACGATCCCGACATGTCCCCGCCGCGCACGCTGGAACTGGAAGAGCCGGGCGATGCCGCGCTGGGCTTTGCGACGCGCGCTTTGCCGCTGCCCGGACTTCGCAAGGAAGAGAGGCTGGGCCGAATTGCCGAGGCGCAGGACGCGGCGAAGCAGGCCGAGGACGAGGAACACTGGCGCCTGCTCTATGTCGCGATGACGCGCGCGGAAGAGGCGCTGTTCGTGGCTGGCGCGCTTTCGACGCGGCGCAAGGAAATACCGGAGAAAAGCTGGTACGCCGCGCTGGAGCAGTTGTTCGACGAGGACTGGGTGGAGAACCCGGTCTGGGGTGCATCGAAGCACTGGGGCGTCGAGGCAGAGGCGCGGCCGGGAATGCCGAAGGGTGCCGCGCAGTCGCTGCTGCCGCTTGTGCCTGCATGGTTGACGCGGTCGGTGGGGGAAGAACCGCGCCCGCCGCGTCCGCTTGCGCCTTCTTCGCTGGGTGAGCACGAAGCGCCTGATCCACCCCTGCCGCCCGGAACGGGTATCGATGCGGCCAGGCGCGGCGTGCTGATCCACCGGTTGCTGGAACGGCTGCCGGAACTGGACGTCGCCGCGCGCGAGGCTGCGGCGGGCAAGTGGTTGGCGCGTCAGGCCAGCGATTTGCCAGAGGACCTGCGCGCCGAGATGGTTGCGGCGGCGCTTGCAACGCTCACCGACCCGCACTTCGCCGACGTGTTCGGCCCTGACGCCCTGGCTGAAGTTCCGCTTGCTGCGGTCGTCGGCGGGCAGGTCGTGGCGGGTACCATCGACCGGCTTTGCCTGCCCGAAGGGGATGCGCCGATCCGGATCGTAGATTTCAAGACCGCGCGCCGTCCGCCCGCGACGCTGGACGACGTGCCGGTCGCCTATATCCGCCAGATGGCGGCCTATGTCTGCGCGCTGGAGGCGATCCATCCGGGGCGGCGGATCGAGGCGGCGCTGCTCTACACCCATGCCCCGCACCTCTTCGTCCTGCCCGACGAATTTCTCGACCCCGAAAAGGCACGGTTACGCGGGGGCTAGAAAAGCTTGGCCATTCGCGGATTGCGCTTGGCCGCACGGCTCCTATCTTGGGGCCAAGATATTTATCGGAGAATTACCCCATGCCGACCAAAGCCGTAACCGACGCCAGCTTCCAGAGCGACGTTCTGGATTCCGACAAGCCCGTGCTCGTCGATTTCTGGGCGGACTGGTGCGGTCCGTGCAAGATGATCGCGCCCGCGCTGGAGGAGATCAGCGACGAACTGGCCGACAAGGTCACGATCGCCAAGGTCGACATCATGGAAAACACCGACATCGCCGCCAAGATGGGCGTTCAGTCGATCCCGCTGATGGTCCTGTTCAAGAACGGCGAACCGGTCGCGAACAAGCTCGGCGCGGCGCCCAAGGGCGCGCTCAAGGCCTGGCTCGAAGGCGAACTCTAAGCGTTAAGGCGCTCGGCCAGTTCGTCCCACAGGGCCGGGCTGGCCGCGCCGATCATGCCTTTGCGGTCCCATTCGTCGGTCCGGTAAGGCGAACCGTCGGGACGGGCGACCTTGCCGCCTGCCTCGTTCAGCCACAGCGCTCCTGCCGCGTGGTCCCAGGCAAGGGTTCTTTCGAAAATCGACAGATCGTTCACGCCCAGTGCCAGCCGCGGGTACTGTTCGGCGGCGCAATAGGGAATGTCGGCCAATTCGTAGAATGGCGCGATCGATGCCTTCACGCGTTCGCGCTGCGCGTCGTCCATGAACACCATCGAGATCGCCGCGACGGGCGGGTTCTGGCCGGTCGTGCGGGCGCTCACGCGCGCGCCATCGATAAAGGCGCCTTCGCCAAGGCGCGCGTGGCATAGGCGCTTCTGGATCGGATCCCAGATCCACCCGGCCTGAGTTTCACCGTTTTCAGCCAGCGCGATCATCAGACCGAACGGCGGCTTTCCGGCGGCGAAATTGCGCGTGCCGTCGATGGGGTCGATGATCCAACACAGGCTGTCACCAAGCCGCTCGATCAGAGAGGGATCAGCATGACAGGCCTCTTCGCCGACGATGGCCGCTTCGGGCAGGATGCGGGCGAGGCCTTCTGACAGCCGAATCTCGCTCTCACGGTCGGCTACCGTGACAAGGTCACCCGGTTCCTTCTCGATGATCTCGTGACTGGCAAGGGCCTGATAACGCGGCATGACGACGCTGTCGGCCACTTCGCGCATCAGCGCGTGGACCTGCCGGGTCAGGCTGTCGGTCACGTGCGGTAGTCCGCGTTGATCGAGATGTATCCGTGCGTCAGGTCGCAGGTCCAGACGGTCGCCGTGCCGTCGCCAAGGCCCAGGTCCACATCCATGCGGATATCCTGCCCCTTGAGGTGCGCTGCCACCGGAGCCTCGTCGTAATCGGCCAGCGGCAGCCCGTTCTTCGCCGCCCATACCCCGCCGAAGCCGATTGAAAGCTTGTCGCGGTCCGCCGGTTCGCCGGCCTTGCCGACCGCCATGACGACGCGGCCCCAGTTGGCGTCCTCGCCTGCGATGGCGGTCTTCACCAGCGGCGAGTTCGCAATGGCGAGCCCGACGCGGCGGGCGCTTTCGTCAGAGACAGCGCCGGACACGGCAATCTCGATGAACTTCTGCGCGCCTTCGCCATCGCGCACGACGAGTTGCGAGAGCTGGCGGCAAACGTCATGGATTGCGGCGGCAAAGGCATCTGCACCGGGGCTGTCTGGGCCGGTCAGTTCTTCGTTGCCCGCCTTGCCCGTGGCGAAGGCCAGCACGGTGTCGCTGGTCGAGGTATCGCTATCGACCGTGATGCATGAGAACGTGGCCTCGTTCGCGGCGGACAGGCACTGTTGCAGGAACGCCGGAGAGACATTCGCATCGGTGAAGATATAGCCCAGCATCGTCGCCATGTCGGGCGCGATCATGCCGCTGCCCTTGATGACGGCACTGATTTCGATGCGGGTGCCGCCGATCATGGCGCTGGCAGTCGCGCCCTTGGCGAAAGTGTCGGTCGTGCCGATGGTTTCGGCCACCGCTTCCCATGTGCACGGTTCGGCAGCCAGCGCATTGGCGACGCCTTCCTGCGCCTTGTCCTTGGGTAGGGGCACGCCGATAACGCCGGTGGATGACACGAAGACATCGCTGGGTTCGCAGCCGAGATGGGCCGCGACTTGCGCCATGATCTGCTCCACCGCCTCGCGTCCGCGATAGCCGGTAAAGGCATTCGAATTGCCCGCGTTGACAACCAGCGCACGGGCGCGTCCAAGCTTTACCTGCTCGCGGCCCAGCTCCACCTCGCTCGAACAGCAGACGTTCCTGGTGAAGACGCCCGCGACGCTCGTTCCCTCGGCCAGTTCGACATATGTCAGGTCGCAGCGGTCCCAGGTCTTGTACCGGGCGCGGGCGACGCGTGGCACGGCCCCCTCGATCGGCGGCATGGCGGGGAAGGGGCGGGCGAGCGGCGAGGTGTCCATATCCCGCGCGGGTTAGCGCCGCCCTTGTGCCGCGACAAGCGGGCATCGCACGAAGCTTCGTGCATCTCTTGCGGATTTTGCGGCATTGCGGGTGGATTTTGGGGTGCGGCGACCTTATCTTGCAGCCCGCATGAAACGGTTTCTTGCCTATATCGCCCTGATGCTGGGGCTTGCCGCGCTGGTTTCGCCCGCGCATGCACGCCTGCATTACGAGGCCGGGCGCGCGGAAATCTCGCGCGTAGACCGCCCCGCTACGGGGATCGAGGCCATCCGCCGTAACGCGGAGGAAACCGACCCGAGCACGAGCAGGGCCAGGCGCAACCGCGATCTTGGCGCCCCTGCGAGCAGCCGTCCGCGCACGGTTATGGTGCCGGTGATCATGCTGGCCGACCGGCCGCTCGAATAGCATTTCCTAAGCGGCAGGCGATCGGTCCTGCGCGCTTTTTCATGCCATTTCCCGGCGTGCTGCAACCGCGCGCGCCTATCCAGCACATAGCACGGCCCGCGCCCGCCGCCGGCCAAGATCTAAGGAAACCTCGAGCCATGTTCGGATCGATTGCCAAAAACCTCTTCGGTTCCTCCAACGACCGTTACGTCAAGTCGATGGGTAAGACCGTCGCCCAGATCAATTCGCTTGAACCCACTTACGAGGCGATGAGCGACGAGGATCTCCAGAACCAGACCGTCCTGTTCCGCCAACGCCTTGATGCCGGCGAGACGCTTGACCAGCTTCTTCCCGAGGCTTTTGCCGTTGTGCGCGAAGCTTCGAAGCGCGTCTTCGGGATGCGCCACTTCGACGTGCAGATGATTGGCGGTATCGCGCTTCATCGCGGTGAAATCGCGGAAATGCGTACGGGCGAGGGCAAGACGCTTGTCGCGACCCTCGCGACCTATCTCAACGGTCTGTCGGGCAAGGGCGTCCATGTCGTCACCGTCAACGACTACCTCGCCCGCCGCGACGCGGAATGGATGGGGCAGCTCTATCGCTGGCTGGGCCTGACAGTCGGCGTGATCGTGCCCAACATGCATGAACAGGACCGCCGCGCGTCCTACGCCTGCGACATCACTTATTCGACCAACAACGAACTTGGCTTCGACTACCTGCGCGACAACATGAAGCAGTCGCGCGACCAGCAGGTCCACCGCCCGTTCAACTACGCGATCGTCGACGAGGTCGACTCGATCCTGATCGACGAGGCGCGCACCCCGCTCATCATCTCCGGCCCGACCGAGGACAAGTCCGAACTTTATGTCGCGATCGACAAGGTCGTAAAGCGTCTGGACGAAGAGGATTTCGAGAAGGACGAGAAGACCAAGAACATTACTCTGACCGAGGACGGTACCGAGAAGGTCGAGAAGATCCTGTTCGACGAAGGCTATCTCGAGACAGAGAACCTCTACGACTACGAGAACACGCAGGTCGTCCACCACATCGACCAGGCCCTGAAGGCCGTGCACATGTTCAAGCGCGACACCGACTATATCGTGAAGGACGACAAGGTCGTCATCATCGACGAGTTTACCGGCCGCATGATGGACGGTCGTCGCTGGTCCAACGGCCTGCACCAGGCCGTCGAGGCCAAGGAAGGCGTGAAGATCGAGCCCGAGAACCAGACGATGGCCTCGATCACGTTCCAGAACTACTTCCGCATGTACCCCAAGCTTTCGGGTATGACCGGCACAGCTGCGACCGAGGCGGCGGAATTCTTCGACATCTACAAGCTGAATGTTGTCGAAATCCCGACCAACGTCCCGATCCAGCGCATCGACGAGGAAGACCAGTTCTTCAAGAACACCCACGACAAGTTCCGTGCCATCGCGAAGTCGATCCGTGATCATAACGAGAAGGGCCAGCCGGTCCTCGTCGGTACGGTCTCGATCGAGAAGTCGGAACTGCTGTCCAAGTTTCTCGAAGAGGAAGGCGTCACGCACAACGTCCTCAACGCCCGCATGCACGAGAGGGAAGCGCATATCGTCGCGCAGGCCGGACGCATCGGCGCGGTGACGATTGCGACCAACATGGCGGGCCGCGGGACCGACATCCAGCTGGGCGGTAACGTTGATTTCCGGGTCGAGGACGAACTGTCCGAGATGCCCGAAGGGCCCGAGCGCGATGCCGCCGTGGCGAAGATCAAGGAAGAAGTCGCTGCCGAGCGTCAGCGCGTGCTCGACGCGGGCGGTCTCTTCGTGCTCGGCACCGAGCGTCATGAAAGCCGCCGCATCGACAACCAGCTGCGCGGCCGTGCAGGCCGGCAGGGCGACCCGGGCCTTTCGCGTTTCTACCTCTGCCTCGAAGATGACCTGCTGCGGATCTTCGGTCCCGACACGCTTTTTGCCAAGATGATGAACTCGAACCTCGAGGATGGCGAGGCGATCGGGTCCAAGTGGCTGTCGAAGGCCATCGAGACCGCTCAGAAGAAGGTCGAGGCACGCAACTACGACATTCGCAAGCAGGTCGTCGAATACGACAACGTGATGAACGACCAACGCAAGGTTATCTACGAACAGCGCGAAGACATCATGGATTCCGAGACGGTCGACGATGTCGTCGTCGACATGCGCAACGACACCGTCAATGCGCTCGTCGGTTCGGCGTGCCCTCCGGGATCCTATCCCGAACAGTGGGACGTCGATGGCCTGAAGGAAAAGATCGAGGAAATCTTCGGTGAGCCGGCCCCCATCGACGCCTGGATGGAAGAGGACGGGATCGAGCCGGAAGATATCGAGCAGCGCCTGGCCGCGATGGCTGATGCCAAAATGGATGCGAAGCTCGCCGAGACCGACCCCTCGATCTGGCGTCAGGTCGAAAAGTCGGTCTTGCTCGACCGGCTCGACTATCACTGGAAAGAACACCTCGCCACGCTCGACGCGCTGCGCCAGGTGGTGTTCCTGCGCGCCTATGCGCAGAAGACGCCGATCAACGAGTACAAGCAGGAAGCCTTCGGCCTGTTCGAGCGTATGCTGGAACAGATCCGTGAGGACGTGACCAAGATCCTGCTGACCAGCCAACTGCGCATGGCAGAGCCCGAACCTGCTCCGCTGCCCGAACTGCCCGACTTCCTGACTAACCCCGACCTGATGACGGGCCATATCGACCCGCTGACCGGCCTCGACAACTCGAACGATGGCGATGGTTCTTCCCAGCGTGCGGCGCTGTTCGGTGCGCTGGCCGGTTCGACGTTCGCACAGGCCGGTCCCGGCGGTGCCGAGAGCGAGAACCCATGGAAAGACATGGACATTTCGCGCAATGCGCCTTGCCCCTGCGGATCGGGCAACAAGTACAAGCACTGCCACGGCGCAGCCGCCTGAAGAACCAAACGAAAAGCCGGGTCGGAACACCACCAACCCGGCTTTTTTCATGAAAATCGGCCTTGCGTGACACGGATCGCGCCATAGTCACGATTGCGTCATAGAAGCGCGGCATCTGCCCTTGGAATTGACAGTTTCCGGGGGCCATGCGTGGACGTCGTCAACATCTTCCTGAGCGATCCGATCGGCGAGATTCTCGAGCCGTTCGATCACGACGGCGTACGCTTCACGTTCGACAAGCTCGATTGCAACGGCCCGCGCCGTCTGGTCGACGGGCAGATGTGGGCTTTCGTCGACTGGGTCATGGACGAGTGTTCGGGCCTCGAGTTGTGCCGCCGGCTTCGGGCCGATCCGCGCACCGAGAATTCGCACATCACGATGGTGCTTGAGGAAGACGATGCAGAGGATCGTCGCCGTGCCCTGCGCGCAGGGGCCGACGATTATCTCGTCGGTCCGCTGGATCGGACCATAGTGCTCGACCGCGTCTTCGCCTTGCAGGACCGTGGACGCCCGCGGCACGTGACGCAGCAGATCAGGCTAGGCGATCTCGTGATTGACCTTATGGCGCTTCAGGCGCGCTGGAAGGACAAGGCGATCGCGCTGCGCCCTAACGAATTTCGCTTGCTGCGCTTCTTTGTCGAGAACCCAGACCGCGTGCTGACCCGTCTCGAACTGATCGAGGGGCTGGGCAAGCTCGACCCGCCTATCGACGAGCGTACCGTGGACGTGTGGATCGGCCGCCTGCGCCGTGCGCTGAAGAACGTGGGCGCAGGGGATATTCTGCGCACCGTCCGCGCCATGGGTTACGTTCTGGACAGCCCCTCGGGCGCCTGAAGGGTCAGATCGGCGGGGCGGCGAACTGGCCGTAGTAGTCGAAGACCTTTGCCAGCTTCACGTCCGGCGTCGCTCCTCCGAACTCTTCCAGTTCGCTTGCGTCGTAGTGCGGTGCGTCCTCCAGCTCCTGCCGGCTGAGCGGCACGATGAAGCCTTTCTGGCCCGCATCGTAGCGCAGGATCGACCAGGGTAGCGGGTGGAGGCGGTTTCCCACGCCCAGGAAGCCACCGAACGACATGATTGCATGTTCGACCTGTCCGGTTTCCCGGTCGATCGACAGGTCCTTGATATGCCCGACCAGCCAGCCGTCTTCGTTGAAGACGGGCGTATGCTCAACCCGGCTGGCCAGGATCAGCTTATGATCGTGTGCCATGTGCCATTCCTCTCTCAGAGGACGGCATCATACGCTTTTTCGCCGCTTTGCGCCAATCCCGCCAGACGCAGGGAAGGACGGCAAAAAAGACCCGGGCTTTCACTGGGAAACGAAAACCCGGGTACAGTGATGTCCTGCAAAGGGGCAGGGTGGTTCGTCAGAATTCCATCGAAACGCCCAGCGAGAAGCTGGTGCCGACCGCATAAGTGTTGTTCTCGATGCGGTACTGGTCGTTCGCCTGGTATTCGAAATTGTCGCGTCCGAAGATGTTGCGCGCCTCGAACTCGAGTTCGACCGGAACGCCCATGAAGTCGGCACCCTGGCGAGCAACGAAGTCCACGGTCAGGCCGGGGTTTTCGATGATGTCGGGACGCTGGAAGTCGCGGCGGGTCACGCGCTTGCTTGCATAGCTCAGCAGGAACGTGAACTGCGACAGTTCCTCGGTATCCTCAAGGCCAAGCTGCAGGTTCGCGATGTGGTCGGACTGGCCGGTCATCGGATCGCCCGGATCGACAAAATTCGACACCAGCGTCTCGCTGCCCGGGATCAGCGTGGTATCGCCGTCCGAATAGCTGAGTTCCGACTTGGTGTAGGTATAGTTGGCGATCGTAACGAACTGCTTGTTCATGAACCAGCCGCCCATGTCGAACAGGTCGACACTGTACTGGACCTCGAGTTCGGCGCCGTAAAGCTCGGCCTGAGGAACGTTGGCGAAGGTGGTGTAGCGTCCGCCACCCGGCAGCGAGAGCACGATGGCCTCGATCGGGTTGTCGATCTTCTTGTAGAAGCCGGCGAGGCTGATGTGATCCTGCCCGGCGATGTAGTATTCGGCGCGTGCTTCCAGGTTCAGCAGTTCGCTGTCAGACAGGAAGGGGTTGCCGCGATACTGGCGGTTGTTGTCCGGATCGAAGTAGGTCTGCTCGACCAGTTCGCGGAATTGCGGGCGGGCGATGGTCTTTGACCCTGACACGCGGAACTGAAGCTGGTCGCTCGCTTCCCACGTTACGGTTGCGGCCGGCAGGAAGTAGTCGTTTGCGATATAGGTCTCGTTCGCGCCGACGATCGGCGTGTTGAAGACCGACTGGTCGAGAGCGACCGTCTGGGTCGCGTCTTCGTAGCGCACGCCTAGATCGACCGTGACGGTATCGACCGGCAGGTAGCTGATCTTGCCGTAACCCGCATGGATTTCCAGACCTGCGTCGAAGGCCGGGAAGTTGGTGGTTTCCGAAAGGCCAACGGCAAAGCCTGCAAGGCTCGCACCGTTGATCAGGTCGCCCGGACGACGCAGCGAAAGCGCAGTCAGCACTTCCTGCGTCAGGCCGAGGCCGACCGTGTTCGGGTCGGTCGCCATCTGCAGCTGGAACTCGCGGCGGGTCGAATAGCGGCTCGTGTCCGAGTACGCATAGCCGACAGTGCCGGTGAGATTGTCGAGCAGCTCGTAGCTGGCATCAATGCCGCCGAACCAGAGCTTTTCGGTGAGGTCGTCAAAAGCCGAGGTGATCGGGTCGACGTTGTTGATCTGATTGGTGACGTTGGCGACGTAGTAGTCACCCGTCGGCGTATCGAGGTTCGTCTTCACGTAGTTGAAAGTGAGGTTGTACGGCGCCTCGCGGTCCGTCTGGGCATAGCCGCCACGAAGGTCGAGCGAGAAGCGGCCGAACTCGAACTCGCCCACGAACTGGCTGTCGATCAGCTGTCGTTCGTACCAGGCGGTGTTCTGCTCAACGAGGTCGTAGTCGTCCTCATACGCATAGCCCACGCCCAGCGATGCCTGTTTCAGGGAGTCGCGGATGTAGAGGTTGGTCCAGCGCAGCGTGTGATCGCCGATGTCGAGCCCGACGCCGAGCAGCGCGTTCAGAAGCACGCGGTTGTCGGTGATGAACGTCGTCATCTCGTCGGTGATTTCCGACAGGTCGGTCGTGGCCTGCTGCGACAGCACCGAACGGTTGCGCCAGCTGTTCTTGAGGCCGACCGTCGCCACGACGCCCAGAACACCGTCGCTGCCGACGTCCATCGATGTGCCCGCCGTGACCGAACCCGAGAAGTTGGGCGGCAGGTTGCCGTCCTTCGTCACGGTTGCGAGGTTGAGCGGGAAGAGCTGCGCCGCGATGCCTTCCTGCACGTCGGTCGAGACGTTCTGAAGACGTTCGCCGCTGTCGATGAAAGCCTGCAGGTTCGACGGCACGTCGCGGTTGCCGTTGTCGAAACCGACCCAGTCGAGGTCGGAACCGTAGTAGGTAAGCCCCTCCTGACCCAGCGTACGGTTGTCGCCACCGGCCGATGCCGAGATCTTGAGGAAGGATTCGTCGGGAATTGCGCGGGTCGTCAGGTTGATGACACCGCCGCCAAATTCACCGGGGAAGTTGGCCGAGTAGGTCTTCTGCACCAGCGAGGATGCGATGACGTTGGTCGGGAAGATGTCGAGCGGAACGACGCGGCTGAGCGGTTCCGGGCTCGGCAGCGGGAGGCCGTTCAGCATGGCGAGTGAATAGCGATCGCCAAGGCCGCGGACATAGACGCGGCCCGAGCCGACCACGGTCAGGCCTGTCACGCGGCTAAGGGCACCTGCGATGTCGCCTTCGCCGGTGCGCGCGATGTCTTCGGCCGAGAGGACCGATACGACTTGCGTAGAGGCCCGGACAGGATCGCGGTTGCGGCGACCGGTCACGATGATCGCGCCGCCCGGGATGGAGACGTCGGGGCCTTCGTCGTAGGTTTCTTCACCCAGCTCGTCCTGAGCGGGGTCCACCTGTTCGAGCATTTCCTGTTCGGCGGCTTCGGTGCTCGGGTCGTCGCCCGGCGGAACGCCAATGTCTTGCGCGAACCCGCAAACCGGGAATGAGAGCGCGGTGGTCAGCATAAGCAGCCCCGCAAGGCGCTGGCCGGTGGACATGGTGTGGAACCCCCTCAATGGTCCGAAAATCTGGTGCCGGTCGCCCGGCCGTAAAATGCAGGGAAGGGGAGAAAACCGGTGCCGCATGGGGCCCGGCTTTCTCCCCGAGGATCCCATGGGTCTTAGTAGACCGGCAGCGTGGTGCAGGCCCCGGTGTTGTCGCCGAAGGTCAGGACTGCCGAGTCGCAGGTCCAGCCGGCGTACCAGTCGTCCGACGCGTCCTTGACGGCGCCGATGTAACCGGCATCGTCGAAGAATGACGAAAGCTGGGTCGGGTTGTAGTAGAAGCCCGTCGCGTTGATCGCATCCGAGTTGATGAAGCCGCTCACGAGTTCGATCGTGAAGTTGCTGTCGGTCTGCGAGCTGTTGTTGAACAGGTCTGCGACCTGCTGAGCCGTCACGCCCGAGCCGCCCTGGAAGGCATCGTTCTGGTCGCAGTCGGCGACTACGGCGGCGAAGAATGGCGCACCATCGCCAACGGCGGCATTGATGGTCGGATCTTCGTCGATGCGCAGGCAGGCCTCGGTGTCGGTGTCGATAACCGAGTTGACGAGGCTGAAGTCCGCGCCGCCGCGCAGGCGCAAGGCGCGCGAGTTGGCCGTGCTACGTTCGATAAACGTTGCGTTCGAGATGCGCAGGTTCGTGCGGGGCAGGGCGTCGAAGTCGTAGTCACCATCAGGCGAGTCGAGTTCGATGATGTGGTCACCGCCGGCAGTGCGCTGGGCGACCAGCACGTACTGCATGTCGGCCTGGGCGCCGGTGTCGACGTCGATCGAGTCGTCGTCTGCGCCGACGGCCACGACGTACTTCATGTTCACGGTACCGCCGAAGAATTCCATGCCGTCGTCCGAGCTGTTGAAGCTCTGCCAGTGGTCGATGGTCGTGCCACCGCCGATGCCGCCGGTGGTCAGCGACTGAAGCTCGCTACCGCCGGTAAGCGTGAAGCCCGAATAACGGATCTGGAAATACTGCATCGTGCCCGAGCTGTCGTCGGCATCGTCGCCGCCGAACAGCGTGGTGAGCGCCGCGCCTTCTAGTTCCTGTTCGCACGAGGCCTGGTCGAATGCGGCAGAACCGTCGTTGAACACGCCGCTGCGGCAGTCCGAAACCGGCGCACGACCGAGAAGGACGACACCGCCCCACTGACCGATCGAAGCTTCGGTCGCGATGCCGAGTACGTTGTCACGGCTGGTGAAGATGATCGGCATGTCGGCGGTGCCGACGGCGTTGATCTGGTTGCCGCGGTTGACGACGAGGTAGCTTTCGCCGTTCGGCGTGGTGGCGTTACCGGCGAACAGGACGACGCCCGGTTCGATGCTGAGCGTGACGTCGGTGTCTGCCGACGAAGCGACTGCGCCGCCGTCGGTGCCGACATCGACGCGGCCGTCCATCGCGTAAAGCAGGCCCTTGATAAAGGGCAGGTTGGTGTCCGCATCGATCGTCGCGGGCAGGACGCAGACGCGGTACGTGCCAGTGTCACCGGTGATCGTGCCGTCGTCGGTCAGGCCGCCCGAGGCGCTGATCGTCGGGCAACCGCCAGCCGGAGTTACCGTGCCCGAAGTCGGGGTCGGCGTCGGCGTGCTGGTCGGCGTCGGAGTCGGGTTGTTGATGATGATGTCGCCGCCCGTGCCGGGCGAAACGATTTCGTCGCCACCGCAGCCGGCAAGTGCCAGCATGCTGCAGCCAATAACGAGATTGCGGTGAAGTTTTGTCACGGCGAGCGGTCCCCTCAAGTACCGAGAATCGAGTTTGCGCGAATGCGTTTCGCAGGGCCTCGCCTAGGCGTCGCAAATGACAGTTTGTTTGCCCCGGTGTGACAGTTCGATTGCAGTCGAGAAGTTTTTCGCGGCTGCGAATATGACCGGCGTGTGTCCGGGCCGTGTCAGGAACCGCGGAATCCTGCGGGTCTGCGAATGTTACAGTTCAATGACAATGTGACATTTTAATTGCAGTACGTGGTATCCCGTCGCATCCTCGGGACAAGATAACGAACATTGGGAGTAGAAAATGGCTGCGACTTTCATTCTCGCGACCGTCCTCGCCGCCGGCGCACCTGCTGCCGCCGACTCGGTAGATGTCGCCTATGACGCCATGATGCAGGGCAAGCACGAAGTTGCGATCGAGAAGCTGGAAGGCACCGACGATGCGGCCCGCCTGATCAATCTCGGTGCTGCCTATGCTGCAGAAGGCCGCGTGCTCGATGCACGTGCCGCCTATGAGAAGGCCGCTTTCGCAGAACGCTACGAACTCGAAACCGCGGATGGCCAGTGGGTTGATTCCCGCGTGCTTGCAAGGCAAGCTCTTGCGTCGCTTGATCGTCCGTATCTGGACACACGGATGGCCAAGGCCGACTGAAGGAAGCGGGTGTAGCGATAGAGGCCGGCATCCGAAGCCACCCCCACGGTTTCGGTTACCGGCCCTACATGGACACTAACCGTTCCTCGTTTCCGGGGCCGGACTGGGCGACCAGTCCGGCCCTTCTTCTTTCTAGACTCCGGCTGACGTAGCCTTTTGGATGATGCCGCGCGTCCATCTCGCACTTGCGGGATCACGCCTTGGCGCTCATGATGTCCTGTGATTGGCAAAGGGACCGGGTAGTTTCGGTTCGACCGGCGTTGGGATCACGCGTAACACGTTTGTAACCTGCCGCCGTCATCGACCCGCCGATACCCCAGACTTCCTAGCCGAAGGCTTCAATGCCGCAGACAGGGCCGATGAACGACCGAACTTCTCCTCCCCGGGACAACGCCGCCTCGCTGGCCTCCATGCCGGCAGAGGCGCTCTATACGAACCGTGAACTGAGCTGGCTTTCGTTCAACCGCCGCGTTCTGGCCGAGGCGACGCGTGAAACATATCCGCTGCTCGAACGTCTTCGCTTCCTCTCGATCTCGGGCAGCAATCTTGACGAATTCGTGATGATCCGTGTTGCGGGCCTTGCCGGGCAGATGCAGCGTGGCATCACGAAGATGAGCATCGACGGACGCACGCCGTCGCAGCAGCTCGCCTCGATCCGCCGGGCGATCCGCGAACTGGAAACCAGGCAGCAGTCGATCTGGCGCGAATTGCGCGGGCTTCTGTCGGATGCGGGCCTGCACGTCTGCGATGAAAGCCGCCTTGATGCCGCATCGCGTGCCTGGCTGAAGGACTATTTTGAAAAGCATGTCCTTCCCGTTCTCACGCCGCAAGCGATTGACCCTGCGCATCCGTTTCCGTTCGTCGCCAATCAGGGCATGGGGTTACTGTTCAACCTGACGCGGCTTCAGGACGGGCAGGGCGTGGTCGAGATGATCCTCGTGCCCGCAGCCGTATCGCGCTTCATCCGCGTGCCGGGTGACGAGGCGACGTATATTCCGGTCGAGCGGCTGATCTGCCGTTATGCCGACCTGATCTTCCCCGGTTTCCGTGTGAATGGCGACGGTGCTTTCCGTGTCATCCGAGATTCCGATATCGAGATCGAGGAAGAGGCCGAAGATCTCGTCCGCTACTTCCGCAGCGCCATCCAGCGTCGCCGCCGCGGGCAGGTCATCATGCTGGAGTTGGAGTCGGACTTCGATCACGATGCCGAGCAACTGCTGCGCGAACAACTGGGCCTTGAGAACGCGATAGTCATCAAGACCGACGGTATCGTCGGCGTCGAAGGGCTGGCCAGCATCGTCGATGAAGACAGGCCCGACCTGAAATTCGAGCCGTACAGCCCGCGCTATCCCGAACGTATCATGGAGCATGACGGGGACTGCTTCGCCGCGATCGGCGAAAAGGACATCGTCATCCACCACCCTTACGAAAGTTTCGAAGTGGTGGTCGATTTCGTGCGGCAGGCAGCGAAAGACCCCGACGTCGTTGCAATCAAGCAGACGCTTTACCGCGCGGGCAAGCAGTCCTCGATCATCAACGCGCTGATCGCCGCGGCAGAGGCGGGTAAATCGGTGACTGCGGTCGTCGAATTGAAGGCGCGCTTCGACGAAGAGCAGAACATCCTTTGGGCAAGCCAGCTCGAACGGGCTGGCGTGCAGGTCATCTACGGCTTCGTCGACTGGAAGACACATGCAAAGGTTTCGATGGTCGTGCGGCGCGAGGGTGATGGGTATCGCACCTACTGCCATTTCGGAACGGGCAACTATCACCCGGTTACCGCGCGCATCTATACCGACCTGTCTTATTTCACCGCAGATCCGCGTTTGTGTCGTGATGCCGCGCGCCTTTTCAATTTCGTCACCGGCTATGTCGAACCGCGCCGCATGGAGGGCCTCGCGATGAGCCCGATCCACATGCGCGATACGATTTACGAGAATATCGACCGCGAGATCGCAAACCAGCAGAACGGGAGGCCTTCGGGCATTTGGGCCAAGGTCAATTCGCTGACCGACAAGGGTGTGATCGACAAGCTTTATGAAGCGAGCATGGCGGGTGTTCCGATCCGGCTTGTCGTGCGAGGTATCTGCTGTCTCAAGCCCGGCATTCCGGGCATTTCGGAAACGATAGAGGTCAAGTCGATCATCGGCCGTTTCCTCGAACACAGCCGCATCTGGGCCTTTGCCAACGGCTATCGCATGCCCAGCCCGCGCAACCGGCTTTTCATTACCTCGGCCGACGCGATGAGCCGCAATCTGGACCGCAGGGTCGAGGCGATGGTACCGATCAGGAACCGAACGGTGCATGATCAGGTTCTGGGACAAGTGCTGGTAGCAAACCTTCTCGACACAGAACGCAGCTGGGTACTGCAAGCTGACGGGCAATATGTCCGCGCGGATACGCAAGAACGGTCGTTCAACCTGCACCGTTATTTCATGACCAATCCGTCGTTGTCAGGCAGAGGTCAGGCGCTTGCCGAGGATCAGATTCCGCGTCTCGCCCTTCGCCGAGGCGCGACTGCGTGAGGGGATCGAAAAGCTCCTACCGTCGCCGGATTGAAAATTCGTGGACGACCGACGACAGCAAGCGTGCGATCATCGATATCGGTTCGAACACCGTCCGTATGGTGGTTTACGGCGGATCGCCCCGTGCACCGCAGATCCTTGCCAACGAAAAAGTCACGGCCCGGCTCGGGCGTGAACTGTCCGAAACCGGTCGCATGGCCGACGAAGCGGTTGAACTTGCACTTGAAGGGCTGGGTCGCTTTGCGCTCATCCTGAAAGACCTGCGCATCGACGATGTCGAAACCGTCGCGACTGCTGCCGTGCGCGAGGCGGAAAACGGTCCCGAATTTATCGCCAAGCTGGAAGAGATGGGTTTTACCGTCCGCGTCATCAGCGGCGAGGAAGAGGCCCGCACCAGTGCCCTGGGTGTGTTGGGCGCCTTCCCGGGCAAAAGCGGCGTGGTCGCCGATCTTGGCGGAGGCAGTCTCGAACTGATCTCGATCTCGCCACAAGGACCGGGCGAGGGCGGTACCGCTCCGCTCGGCACTCTTCGCCTTGCGGCCCTGCGCGATAGCGGGGACGAGAAGTTCCAGTCGCGCGTCGGCAAGGCGCTGAAGAAGACCGGATGGCAGGACGCGGTTGGCGGCAATCTCTACCTTGTCGGCGGAACGTGGCGGACGATGGCGATCCTTGCGATGCGTCTTCAGGGGCATCCCCTGTCGGACCCGCACGGCCTTCAGATCGATGCCGGCACCGCCATGAAGCTCGCAAAGCGCACGGCAAAGGCTGCGCCGGAAGAGTTGAGGGTGATCCCGCGCGTCTCCGCGATGCGTTCGCAGATTCTGCCCTATGCGGCAGCTCTGCTCGTCTGCCTACTCAAGATACTGAAGCCGGACAACCTCGTGTTCTCGGCATGGGGTCTGCGTGAAGGGCTGCTCTACCAGCGGTTGACCGATGCGGAGCGCGGACGCGATCCACTGCTTGCGGGTATCTCGCTTTTCGCCGGCCAAAACGGCACACCGCCCACGCTTGCAACGCGCATCGCGGCGTGGACGATGGATGCCATTGCACCGACGCGCAGTTCCAGCGAACGCCTTCGCCTCGCAGCCACGATGCTGGCGCTGGCGTCTCTACAGGTCGAACCAAATCTCAGGTTGAAACAGGCGGTCGATTGGGCGCTTTACAAGCGCTGGCTCGATATCGATGACACCGGTCGGGCGATGATGGCGATGACGGTGCTTGCTAATGCGGGTGAGTGCGAATGGCCGCCGATGCTTGCCGAACTGGCACCTGATGAGAAGCTTGCCGAGGCGCGGGTCTGGGGGCTCGCAATCCGTTTGTGCCGCAGATTGGGCCTGCAATCTCGCGCATCGCTTCAGGCGACGCGCCTGCGCATTGTCGGCAAGTCGCTGATCCTCGCCTTCAACGAGAGCCATGCCGCACTTGCCGTAAGCCAGGCGCGCAAGGACCTGAGGAACCTTGCCGATTGCCTCGATCTCGATCACGAGGTCAGGATCATGGACGATGCCAGTTTCGCCGCATTCAGGGATGAGGCTGTCGTTTCGGGTCAAAGTTACCGCGAGGTCACGGGCGCCAAATAGACGCGGGCACCGACGCACACGAAAAAGGCCCCGAAAGGACGAACCTTCCGGGGCCTTTTTAATGCGACTCAACAGCCGATCAGATGTCGTTGCCGAGCTTGCCTTCGACTTCGCCCTTGAACTGCTGGGCTTCGCCCTTGGCTTCCTGCTCGCGGCCTTCTGCGCGCGTTTCAGGGTTGCCGCTCTCCTGCTTAACGTTGCCGATCGCTTCGTTGACGTTGCCCTTAACCTTTTCCGTAAGTTCACCCATGATGGTTCTCCAATTCGTTGATAACTGGCGACTTCCGCCGGTCTTTGCTTAATCAACGCATGGGGATGGCGGTCGTATCCGGTCCGCGCCAACGGTCTGTCGGACATGCAATGCTACCGATCGCAGCAATGCGGCCAAAGCATGGCAAGGCGAGGGCTAGGCCCTGCCGGATCCGGCAATGTAGAAGAAAATGGCTCCCCGAGTTGGATTCGAACCAACGACCAAGTGATTAACAGTCACCTACTCTACCGCTGAGCTATCGGGGAGCAGCCCTTTAAAAGGGCGCTGCTTGCTGGGCAGGGGTGCGCCTATATGGGGCGTAAAAGAGTTTGGCAACCCCGTTCGACCTGCAAATTTCACCTTTTTTCAAACCGCGAACTGTTCGCCAACGATCCGCTCGTCAAGGCTGTGCCCGCGGTCGAAAAGAAGGGTCAGATCACGCTCGTGCGCGACCTCGACGTGAATGCTCGCGACATCGCGGATTTCGCGCTGGTCCGCCACGGCAGAGACGGGGCGTTTTTCCCATTCGAGGCTTCGGATCTCGATCGGCAGGTGATCGGGCAGGATCGCCCCCCGCCAGCGCCTCGGACGGAAGGCAGAAATTGGGGTGAGGGCCAGCAGCCCGCAGCCCAGCGGCAGGATCGGGCCGTTCGCGCTGAAATTGTAAGCGGTGGAGCCTGCCGGCGTCGCCACCAGCACGCCGTCGCACATCAGTTCGGGGATGCGGACCTTGTTGCCGACCTTGATCTCCAGCTTCGCGGTCTGGCGCGTTTCACGCAGCAGGGAGACTTCGTTGATCGCGCAGATCCGGTGCGTTTCGCCCGACTGGGTCACGGCGGTCATGGCCAGCGGCGACACGTCGAAGGACCGCGCCCTGTTCACGCGGTCGAGGATCGGCGACCGGCTCGCCTCACGCTTGTTCATGAGGAAGCCGACCGTGCCCAGATTCATGCCATAGGCGGGCAGGATGCGCGCGTCGTCGATCATCTGGTGAAGCGTTTGCAGCATGTAGCCATCGCCGCCCAGCACCACGACCGCGTCGGCTTCGTCCATGCTGACGAAGTCGAACCAGTTGCGCAGGCTTTTCGCGGCCTTCTGCGCCTTTTCGGTCGGCGATGCGGCCAGCGCCAGCTTCTCGTACTTCGCCACTTGCGACTCCCCCGTCAAAGGCCCGGCACCACGACTATGGGCCGGACCCATGCATTGCAACGGTTCTGGCAAACGCTCAGGCCGGTTCCTTCGTTTTGGCGGCGCGGCGTACGATACCCGACAGGCCCTTGGTCAACTGGAACAGGCCGTTAAGGCGCGATTTCGGATCGCCCCAGTTCCGCTCGATCACCAGCTTGTTGTCAGGCCGCAGGCGTGCCGTGCCCTTCAGGCGTTCGACGTAGGAGATGAGACCCATCGGATCGGGGAACTCATCCTTGTAGAACGTGACCAGCGCTCCGCGCGCGCCAAGGTCGATCTTGGCGATGTTCGCCTCGCAAGCCTGCTGCTTGATCTCGATGAGCTTCGCGAGGTTCTCGGTCGGATCGGGCAGGGGGCCGAAACGGTCGATCATCTCGGCAGCCAGCGCCTCGATCTCGTCCTTGTCCCTGGCCTCGTTCAGGCGGCGATAGAGCGCCATGCGAACGGCAAGGTCGGGGACATAGTCTTCGGGGATCATGATCGGCGCGTCGACGGTGATCTGCGGGCTGAGGCCTCGGCGATCTTCCTCAAGCCCCATTTCGCCTGCCTTGGCCGCGATGATCGCGTCTTCCAACATCGACTGGTAAAGCTCGAACCCGACTTCGCGGATATGGCCCGACTGTTCGTCGCCCAGAAGGTTGCCCGCACCGCGAATGTCCAGATCGTGGCTGGCAAGCTGGAAGCCTGCGCCCAGTGTATCAAGGTCGCCCAGCACCTTCAGCCGCTTTTCCGCGACTTCGGAAAGCTGGTTGTCCGCCCCGGTCGTCAGATAGGCGTAGGCGCGCAGTTTCGAACGCCCTACGCGCCCGCGCAGCTGGTAAAGCTGGGCAAGGCCGAAGCGGTCGGCGCGGTGAATGATGATCGTATTCGCGCTAGGGATGTCTAGGCCCGATTCGACGATCGTGGTCGAAAGTAGGACGTCGTACTTCTTTTCGTAGAAGGCGCTCATCCGCTCTTCGACTTCGCCGGCGGCCATCTGACCGTGGGCGGAGACGTATTTCACTTCAGGCACGGTTTCGCGCAGCCAGTCTTCAATCTGTGCCATGTCGGCGATGCGCGGCACGACGATGAAGCTCTGCCCGCCGCGATGATGTTCGCGCAGCAATGCCTCGCGGATCACCATGTCGTCCCACTCCATGACATAGGTGCGGACGGCAAGACGGTCGACCGGCGGGGTCTGGATGACCGACAGTTCGCGCAGGCCCGACATCGCCATCTGCAAGGTGCGCGGGATCGGCGTAGCGGTCAGCGTCAGGACGTGGACGTTGGCGCGCAGGGCCTTGAGCTTTTCCTTGTGGTTGACGCCAAAGCGCTGCTCCTCGTCCACGATGACGAGGCCCAAGCGTTTGAACTTCACGCTCTTCGAAAGGATGGCGTGGGTGCCGACGACGATGTCGATGGTGCCGTTTTCAAGCCCTTCGCGGGTGGCGGCCGCCTCCTTGGCCGGGACGAGCCGGGAGAGGCGACCAATGTTCAGCGGGAAGCCGCCAAACCGTTCCATGAAGTTCGCGTAGTGCTGGCGCGCCAGTAGCGTGGTCGGCGCGATCATCACGACCTGCCGCCCGCTCATCGCCGCGACGAATGCGGCGCGCAGGGCGACCTCGGTCTTGCCGAAACCGACGTCGCCGCAAACGAGACGATCCATCGCCTTGCCGTCGGCAAGATCGCCCATGACATCCTCGATCGCGCGCTCCTGATCGTCGGTCTCGTTCCAAGGGAAGCGGTCGACAAACGGATCGTAGCTCTGCGGATCGGCCTCGATCACCGGCGCCTTCTGCAACGCGCGCTTGGCTGCGGTTGCGAGCAGTTCATGCGCGATCTCGCGGATCCGCTCCTTCAGCCGCGATTTGCGCTTCTGCCATGCCTCTCCGCCCAGCCGGTCGAGCGGGACCGTTTCCTCGCCGCTGCCATAGCGGGACAGGACATCGAGGTTCTCGACCGGAACGTAGAGCTTGTCCCCCCCGTGATATTCCAGCGCGACGCAGTCGTGCGGGCTCTTGCCGACGGGGATCGATTCGAGGCCGAGATATTTGCCGACACCGTGGTCGATATGGACGATATGATCGCCGGGCTGCAGAGCCTGAAGCTCCGCCAGGAAGGCGTCGGCGTCTTTCTTGCGCTTCTTGCGGCGGACGAGCCTGTCGCCGAGGAAATCACGCTCTGTGATCAGTTCCAGATCGTCGTTCGCGAAGCCCGATTCGAGCGGCAGCACAACTGCAACCGGCTTTTTCTTCGCGGCAAGGCCAAGGGCTTCCTGCCAGCTGTCCGCGGTGGCCGGCACGACTTTGCCTGCCTCGCCAAGTTGGCTGACGATACGCTTGCGCGCGCCTTCCGAATAGCAGGCGAGGATCGCCCTTCGGCCTGCCTTGGCCTGAGCTTCCAGGTGCTTTGCCGCGACCTCGTAGACATTGTCGCCGCGCGTGCGTTCGGGCGTGAAATCGCGGGCCGAGGTGAAGCCGAAATCGACGGTGCGCTCAGCCACCGGCTCGGCAAAGATCGAGGTTCGGTGGACGGGCCAGCCTTCCAGCCGTTCGTCGAATTCCTCGCGCGAGAGGTAGAGCGCCTCGGCCGCCAGCGGGCGATAGGCGCCGGGGCTGGTGCGTGCGCTTTCGGCGCGGGCGCGGTGGTAGTCGACGATCTCGTCAAGTCGCTGGTCCGCCGCGCGAAGCGTGCTGCCGTCGATGACAGTGACGTCGTCCTTGCCGAGATGTTCGAACAGCGTGCTGAGCTTTTCCTCGAACAACGGGAGCCAGTGCTCCATGCCGGCAAGGCGGCGACCATCGCTTACGGCCTGGTAGAGCGGATCGCCCGTCGCCGTCGCGCCCCAGCGCTCGCGATAGCGGCTTCGGAACCGCTTGATGGATTCCTCGTCCAGGAGAGCCTCGCTCGCGGGCAGGAGCAGGTGCTGCTCCACCACGCCGGTCGTGCGCTGGGTGTTGGGATCGTAAAGGCGCATCGATTCCAGCTCGTCGCCGAAGAAATCGAGCCGCAAGCCTGCTTGGACCTGCTCGCCCTTGTCGTTGGTGTATTTGAGGCCCGCCGGCACAATGTCGAAGATCGAGCCGCGCACCGCGAACTCGCCTGAATCGATGGCCGTGTCAGAACGGGAATAGCCCTGCCGCTGGAGCAAGCCGATCAGGCTTTCATGCCCGATCTCGACACCCGGTTCGAGCATTCGCGTTGCCTCGCGGATACGGAACGGGGTCAGCACGCGCTGCAAGAGGGCGTTGATCGTCGTGACCAGAAGCTGCGGCCCGCGATCCTTGCGCTGCAACGCCTGAAGCGCGGCCAGACGCCGGGCGCTGACCGAAAGGGCCGGACTCGCGCGGTCGTAGGGAAGACAGTCCCACGCCGGAAATTCGATCACTTCGAGGTCGGGCGCGAAGAACGGTGCAGCATCCGCGATCGCGGTCATCGCCTGCTCGTCGGGCGCGATGAACACGGCTCGGGCAGGGGCCTTGCCATGCGCCGCAGCGCGCGCAAGATCGGCCATGACCAGCGGCAATGCGCCGCGGGCAAGCGAAGACAGCACCAGCGGTTTGTCCGCGGCGATAATTCGGGAAAGATCAGCCATGTCTAGGGGTGACTATCTGGCTATCGGGCGGTTCCCGCGCAAGGCATAAAACAAGGGGTGTTGACGCCTTTAAAACCTGCGCCTAAGAGGCGCGCCTGCCGAGCGCCAAGGCGCGCTCGATGCCTTACGGGGCGGAGTAGCTCAGCTGGTTAGAGCAGCGGAATCATAATCCGCGTGTCGGGGGTTCAAGTCCCTCCTCCGCTACCATTCCTTGATCCGGAAGCATCCACTAGCTTCCGCATTTTTCCAAAAATCGAAAGAAAAGCAGAGGGTTGCGGGTGATTCGCGTCCGCATGCGCCCATGGTCTTCCACATGCAGCCAGATTTGGTGTGGGGGTAGTTTGGGGGTATTTTCGCGGAGTATCGGAAAGGAGCGATACCCCCAATGCCTCTCACGGAGATTCAGGCCCGAAATTCCAAGCCACGCGAGCGCGCCTACAAGATGGCCGACGGGGAGGGATTGTTTCTGTTCGTCCAGCCAAACGGGTCAAAGTTGTGGCGGATGAAGTACCGCTTCGCTGGCAAGGAGAAGTTACTCTCGTTCGGCGCCTACCCAGACCTTGGGATAGCTGCAGCGCGCGACAAGCGCACAGCCGCAAAGGCGTTGCTAGCCGAGGGCAAGGATCCAATGAAATCCAAGGGGGAAGTGATCTCGCAGGAAGGAGCCACCTTTTTCGAGGTCGCAAAGCGCTGGCATGAAAATCGAAAGAGCGCGTTGAATGCCGCGCATGCCGACCGCGTCTGGTCGCGCATGGAAAGGGATGTCTTTCCAGCCATCGGCGAGAAACTCGTCCATGAGATTACGGCGCCCGATGTCTTGGCAATGATCCGCAAGATCGAAGCAAGAGGCGCGCTCGATATCAGCCGCCGTGCAAAGCAAGGAGTGGGGCAAGTCTTCCAGTTTGCGATCGCGTGTGGCTTGGCAACGAACGATCCGACGACACATTTGCGCGGGGCGCTAAAGCCGCGACCAAGAGTGAAGCATATGAGCCGGCTGCCGCTCAACGAATTGCCCGCATTCATCGAGAAGCTGCATGCCTACCGGGAAGAGGGCGAACGGCGGTCCGCGATCACCCGTGACGCAGTTCTCTTTGCGCTCCTGACTTGGGTTCGAACGAAGGAGCTCCGCTTCGCCGCCAAATCTGAGTTCGAAGACCTGGGCGGCAAATCACCTGTCTGGCGCATACCGGCCGAGCGAATGAAGATGGGACGAGAGCATTTGGTGCCCCTCTCGCAGCAGGCAACGCACATCGCGAAATCTATGATAGCAGCAGCGCCTGGCGAGTTTCTCTTCCCGGGTAACGGCCCGAACAAGCCGCTTTCAGAGAACACAATGATCTACGCGCTCTATCGCCTCGGATACCACAGTCGCCAAACCGTACACGGCTTCCGGGGCTTGGCGAGCACCTGGGCCAATGAGCAGTTGGTCGAGTTCGGCAAGCCGCCCATGTGGATCAGGAAATACCATGAGGATTGGGTCGAACTACAGCTCGCGCATTCGGAGAAAAACGACGTGCGTGGAGCTTACAATGCCGCTGAATACCTGGCTCCCCGGCGCCGGATGATGCAGGACTGGGCTGACTATCTGAGCGGCGAGAAGGTGATCGACATCAAGAAGGCAGGGAAGCGCGCAGCCTGATAACGATGACTTCGATCAGACCGGCCCAATCCAGTCTGGGCGCAAACGATCTCGACCTACGACAACCCCCTCGACAATCACCGCTGATCCGACGAATTCGCATTCGGGTTCTTCGCTCTCGATGATCCAGACGACTTCGTCTGTCGTGGTCAGGAACATCCCGCGTCTACCGCGGGTCAAAATTCCCGAGACGCGTATTCGACCCGCGCTCACAACACCCCCCGTTCAAAAACGCCAATGGCGCAGCACTTCGCCCACATAGGCCGGCGTCTCGCCATTGCGAGGAATACCGCCTGCGCGCTCGACGGCACCTGGACCTGCGTTGTAGGCAGCGAGGGCCAGATGAACTACCCCGAACTTGTCCAGCATCTGGCGTAGGTATCGGGCCGCACCCAAGATGTTCGCCTTGGGATCGAAGCGATTTGAAACGCCAAGGTCCCGCGCTGTCCCTGGCATCAATTGCCCCAAACCTGCGGCCCCGGCCTTGCTGATCGCCAGAGGATTGTACCGCGATTCCGTCCATACAAGTGCGTCGAGAAGGCCGCTTGGTAGCGAGTATTGAGCCTCAGCAGCGTAAACATGAGGAAGGTAGCTTGCCCGACGGAAGCCCGATGGCGCGCTGCCTTGGGGCTTTGAATATCGATAGGGCAGATAGGTTCGACCCTCATCGGTAGCCGGCGGGTCGGACGTGGCCGTTGGAGGCTTTCTCCAAATGCCGTGTTCGACGAGAAGGAAGCCATCAGTCCCTTCTGCAACGCGGAAGCCATCGGTCGTCAACTCCGAGGCAACGGTCATCTGAGTGGGCTCAAGTTCCTGCGCGTGAGCGGGGAGCGCGAGCCCAAATCCTACCGTTGCCGCTGCAGCTACTGCCCATTTCAATCTCATGCCCGAATCCTTTAATGGTCGAATCGGGAAAGAACATATATAGAACATATGATGTAGGAAAATGAAACCTCAGCGACGCAGAGCGGAGGCTGCGCGGGGGGAGGCAAGTTACGATGGAGATGCCCCCATGCACCAACACCGATCATCCCAATTCCAAGGCGGGCAATTGGAAACCCGCGGGCGCAAGATAGTGGAGCAGTTGGGCGGTGTTTGGTCGCGTTCGCGCGGAATGTGCTGCTGCCCGGCCCACGACGACCGCACTCCTTCGCTAAGCATCACGCTCGGAAAGCGTGCAATCCTCGTTCATTGCTTTGCCGGCTGCGCGAACGAGGCGGTGATAAAAGCCATGGCCGGGCTCGGAATACGAATTGCGGACCTTTTCGATGGCACGAGTGATCCGATCGTGACCGAACCGCGCCAGGAAGTCGCCAATCGCAATGCGCTGAGGCTCTGGCGTGAGGCGTCGACCATCATTGGCAGCCCCGCCGAGAAGTACCTCGTGTCCAGAGGCATCACGATTTTTTCGCCGGAGCTGCGTTTCCACCCACGTATGCCGCTGGGGCCAAAGGGTGCGGTCCGGTTTCTACCCGCGATGGTGGCGGCCGTGCGCAATGATGCCGGAATTCTGGCGCTGCACCGCTCCTTCCTTGACCTCGACAAAACCAGCTTGGCTTCTTTCGATCAGCCCAGGCGTGCGCTAGGCAGCCCCGGTTCTGGCGCGGTGCGTTTCGCATACCCGGATGGCGGACGCCTTGGCCTCGCAGAAGGAAACGAAACGGCCCTCTCAGCGATGCAAGTATTCAATGTTCCCTGCTGGGCGACGCGCTGGCGCGCGGAGCGGCGCAGAGGCAGGGCAATCTCCTCGGGCTGGCGGTCGAGGCTGCCCGGCACGATGCGACGCTGGGCGAGATCAGCCAGGCGATGGAAGATGCCTATGGCCGCTACGACACCGTGCCGACGCCCGTGCGCGGCGTCCATTCCAGGGCCTATGCCGAAGACGATCGCTACGCGCAGGTGGTGGAGGGTGTGAAGGCGGTCGAGCGGCGGCGGGGGCGGGCGCCCCGGCTGATGGTCGCCAAGATGGGGCAGGACGGGCACGACCGCGGCGCCAACGTTATCGCCAGTGCCTTTGCCGACATGGGCTTCGATGTCGTCTCGGGCCCGCTGTTCCAGACGCCCGCGGAGACCCGCGACATGGCGCTGGAGAACGATGTCGACGCCATCGGCGCGAGCAGCCTCGCGGCGGGCCACAAGACGCTGATCCCCGAACTGATCGGCTTGCTGAAGGAAGCGGGCCGCCCCGACATCAAGGTGATCGCCGGCGGCGTGATTCCGCAGAAGGACTACGATTTCCTGCGCGATGCCGGGGTGCAGGGCATTTACGGCCCGGGCAGCAACGTGGTCGAATGCGCGGCGGACGTGCTTCGCCTGCTCGGCCACAATATGCCACCTGCAGGCGAGGATCTGGACGAGGCTCCAAACTAATGTTCTCCAAAATCCTGATCGCCAACCGTGGTGAAATCGCGTGCCGGGTCATCAAGACCGCGCGCCGCATGGGTATTGCGACGGTCGCGGTCTATTCGGATGCCGATGCGCGTAGCCCCTTTGTGCGGATGGCAGACGAAGCCGTGCACATCGGGCCGTCGCCTGCCGCCGAAAGCTACCTGATCGCGAACAAGATCATCGCCGCGTGCAAGCAGACCGGCGCCGAGGCGGTGCATCCCGGCTATGGCTTCCTCTCCGAACGCACCACCTTTGCCGAGGCGCTGGCGAAGGAAGGCATCGCCTTCATCGGCCCGCCGGTCGGCGCGATCGCCGCGATGGGCGACAAGATCGAATCGAAGAAGCTTGCGAAGGAGGCGGGGGTCAACGTCGTCCCCGGTTTCGTCGGCGAGATTGAGGACACCGAGCACGCGGTCCGCATCTCCAACGAGATCGGCTATCCGGTGATGATGAAGGCCAGCGCGGGCGGCGGTGGCAAGGGGATGCGGCTCGCCTATACCGAAACCGACGTTCGCGAAGGCTTCGAGAGCGTGAAGCGCGAGGGGCTTAACTCCTTCGGCGACGACCGCGTCTTCATCGAGAAGTTCATTCTCAATCCGCGCCATATCGAGATCCAGATCCTCGGCGACCAACGCGGCAACATCGTCTACCTCAACGAGCGCGAGTGCAGCATCCAGCGCCGCCACCAGAAGGTGGTGGAGGAAGCGCCGTCGCCCTTCGTCACCCCCGCGATGCGCAAGGCGATGGGCGAACAGTGCGTCGCTTTGGCCCGAGCGGTGGGCTACTACAGCGCCGGCACGGTCGAACTGATCGTCAGCGGCGCGGACCCGACGGGAGAAAGCTTCTACTTCCTCGAGATGAATACCCGGCTGCAGGTCGAGCACCCGGTCACCGAAGCGATCACCGGCATCGATCTGGTCGAGCAGATGATCCGCATTGCCGCTGGTGAGAAGATCCCGTTCGGCCAGGACGACATCGGCATCGACGGATGGTCGATCGAGAACCGCGTATATGCCGAAGACCCCTATCGTGGGTTCCTGCCGAGCACCGGGCGGCTCGTGCGCTATCAGCCTCCAGTGGAGGGCTGGACCGACGACGGCAGCGCCAACGGCCGCCGCGGCGTCGACGGCGTGCGCGTCGACGACGGGGTCTACGAAGGCGGCGAGGTGTCGATGTTCTACGACCCGATGATCGCCAAGCTGGTTGCCTGGGCGCCCACGCGCGACGAGGCGGCGGACCTCCAGATTGCCGCGCTCGACGCGTTCGAGATCGAGGGGCTGGGCCATAACGTCGATTTCGTCAGTGCTATCATGCAGCACCCGCGTTTTCGTTCGGGCGAACTGACTACCGGCTTCATCGCCGAGGAATATCCCGACGGCTTCCACGGCGCCGAGGCCCACACGCGCACGATCGGCGTGCTCGCCGCGGTGGCGGGCGCCATTGCCACCGCCGACGCCGACCGCGCGCGGCGGATCGACGGCCAGCTGGGCGACGAGAGAGCGGCACCAGGCGACTGGCAGGTGCGGATAGCCAACGAGAATCACGAAGTCGTGCTGGAGGAGCACGCCATCACGGTCGACGGCCATCCGGTCGCGATTGCGCTGGAGTATACGCCCGGCGAAAGGTTCGTCTCGGTCGAGCTCTACGAAGCCGATGCTGACGACGATACGGACCCAATCGATACCTACGGCATCCAGCTCGCCCGCACGCAAACCGGCTATCGGATGACCACGCGCGGCGCCAAGCACCAGGTTCGGGTTCTGCCCGCATTTGTCGCGCCGCTCGCCGCGCACATGCTCGAGAAAGTGCCGCCGGACCTGTCGAAGTACCTCATCTGCCCGATGCCCGGCCTGCTGGTCGCGCTGCACGTGGGCGAGGGCGACCGCGTCCAGCCCGGCCAACCACTCGCGACCGTCGAGGCGATGAAGATGGAGAACATCCTCCGCGCCGAGAAGGCTGCGACGGTGAGCAAAATCAACGCGAAGCAGGGCGACAGCCTGGCGGTGGACGAAGTGATTCTAACGCTTTCGAACTCTGAAGAAACATTGGGATGCCTAGTATGATCAGTATTCTAGCAACACTGAGAGATGGAAGCACTCAGGCCATTTCGACAGCGCCTGACGGTTCACTGATGGAAGCGCTCCGGGATTCCGGTGTCGATGAACTCCTCGCTCTCTGTGGAGGGTGCTGTTCGTGTGCTACTTGTCATGTTCACGTGGATGAGAGCTGGCTACCCAGACTTCCCGATATGAGCGATGACGAGGACGACATTCTGGAGAGTTCCGAACATCGAGACAACCAGTCGCGGCTGTCCTGCCAGATCCCACTCACTGAAGACTTGGACGGGCTGAAAATCACAATCGCTCAAGAGGATTGAAAAGACTAGCCGAGGGTTTGTCTTCGCACAAATCCCAACTGCTGGCTGGGCGGAGATTGCCATGAAAATGTATGACGTTGTAATAGTCGGGACGGGGCATGGCGGTGCCCAGGCAGCCATTAGTCTCCGCCAGTTTGGCTTTGAAGGCTCGATCCTTATGGTGAGCCGTGACACTGAACCGCCATACGAACGGCCACCGCTATCGAAGGAATATCTCGCTGGCGATAAGCCTTTTGAACGCCTGTTGATCCGACCGGCTGAGTTCTGGGACAGCAAGAAAATCGAGATCGAACTGGGCTGCAACATTGTGTCGATCGACGCTGAATCCCATGTCGCCATTTCGGAGGACGACAGACGATTCGCTTACGGGTCGCTTGTCTGGGCTGCGGGGGGCGAACCGCGAATGCTGAGCTGCCCAGGAGCCCATCTCCAAGGGGTACATGGCGTTCGGAGCCGCGCCGATGTCGATCGCATTGTAGCCAGTCTGCGCTCTGGCGCCCATCGCATTGTCGTCATTGGCGGCGGCTATGTCGGTCTCGAAGCAGCTGCCGTACTTCGCAAAATTGGACGCGAAGTCGTCCTTGTCGAAGCATTGCCGCGGGTGCTGTCCCGCGTGGCGGGTGAAACCATCAGCGATTTCGTGCAATCCATGCATACAAAGCAGGGCGTCGATCTGCGGCTCGGCGTGGGTGTGAAGCGTCTCGTCGGCGATGGTTTCAAAGTTTCGGGAGTGGAGTTGACCGATGGAATCCATATCCCCGCCGACATGGTGATCGTGGGTATCGGAATTATTCCGTCGGTCGAACCGGTCAAGCGGACCGGAGCCACAGGAGAGAACGGGATCGACGTTGACAAGCAATGTAGGACGAGCGTGGCCGGCATATTCTCCATCGGCGATTGTGCCTGCTATGCCAATGCCTGGGCCGGGGGTAGGCACTTCAGAGTTGAATCGGTGCAGAACGCGAGCGACATGGCGAACACTGTTGCGAAAGTGCTCTGCGGACAAGACGTGACATATGATGCGCTCCCGTGGTTCTGGTCCAATCAATACGATTGCCGTTTGCAGACTGCCGGTCTCTCGGTCGAATATGATCAAGCCGTAGTGCGAGGATCGGTTGCCGAAGCAAAGTTCTCGCTTGTCTATTGCAAAGATGGCCGGGTCGTGGCCATCGATTGCGTCAACAACACGAAGGACTACGTCCAGGCTCGAAAACTGATCGAGTCGAGAACCAAAATCGATCCGGTCAGGCTGGCGGATGCCTCGATACCCTTGAAAGAATCTGTCTCCCAGTAGCCTGTTTGGATTGTCACCTATCATAGGGACATACCGGTTCACCACATGATCCTACACTGCTGTCAGATAAATCCGGGACACCGGAACCGAGAGAGGGAGGATGTATGAAGCAAAAGTTTTATGTATCGGTGGCTTGGACGGTACTTGCGGGTTCTCTGTTCACTTTTCCGGTCAGCGCATTCGCTCAGGACGTGGCTGACGACCAGGCGAGCGAGAGCGGCACCGGTCTTGAGATAATCGTTACCGCGCAGAAGCGCGAAGAGAAGCTGAGCGACGTGCCGGTTTCGGTCGTGGCCGCTACCGCAGAAACACTTCAGGCTTCCGGTGTCGTCGATGCCACCGACCTGGGTGCCATCGTTCCCGGCTTTACTGCATCCACCTCGGTGTTCGGGCCGCCGGTGTTTTCGCTGCGCGGCGTAAACTTCAACTCCTTCCAGGCTTCCGCCCCTCCGACTGTCAGTTCCTACATCGACGAGGCATCCATTCCTTACCCAATCATGGGACAAGCAATGTTTCTCGATGTCGAGCGTGTCGAGGTCTTGAAAGGACCTCAGGGAACCCTTTTTGGGCAGAATGCGACCGGCGGATCGATTAACGTCATCGCGGCGAAACCCACATCTTCCCTCGAGGCGGGTTTCCGGGTCGATGTCAACACCTGGGGTGAAACGAACGCCGAGGCATACGTCAGCGGGCCGCTGAGCGACACGCTGCGAGCGCGAGTGGCGGCGCAAACTACTCAGTTTGGGGGCTGGCAGCGCGGCTATTTCCTCAACGATGAGAAGAACGGCGATCAGAATAAGGTGGCAGGCAGGCTGCTACTCGACTGGACACCGACTGATCGTTTGTCGGTGGCGCTCAATCTCAATGCCTCCTACGACAAGAGTGAGCAGCAGCAGGCGCAGGCGTTTCTGTTCACGCCCGTCAATCCGGCCGCGCCTGCAGCAGGTCCGTTCCTATCCTATATTGGCAACGAACCTAATGATGCCCGCGATGCGGATTTCGACCGAGGTCTCGACACGCGGGCGGATAGTCATACCGTTCAGGCGATCCTGAGAGCAGAATATGAGATAACCGATAGTCTGACATTCACGTCGATTACGAACTACATAGATACGCGCTTTCGGTCCCCGCATGATCAGGACGGCACGGCCGTTCCGATGCAGCCGGCCGTATCGAAGGCTGATATCGAGTCGATCAACCAGGAGATCCGGCTCGCCGGCGACTTTGCAGATGGACGGGTGCGGTTTGTCGTTGGCGGTAGCTACGCCGATGACGACATCACCGAAGGCGTCGCCAACGACTATGTCGGCTACACCGGGTTTCCCCCCAATTCACCTGCCGAATGGCGCTACGATCTGACCCAGAAAGCACTGGCGGTATTTGGCAATGTCGACTTCGAGATTGTCGATGGTCTCACCCTGAGCGCCGGTGCCCGCTACACCGATACCGAACAGTCGATCTTTGGTTGCACTTTCGATCAAGGTGGGAATCCCGGAGTGCGAGGTATCAGCCAGTTCATCGTAGCAGGGATCAACCCTGCCCTGGCTGCGGCGTACGTTCCAGGCGGGTGCATCACTATCGATGATGGTCCGCCGAACTTCTCCTTCCTGCCGGTGTTTGCCGATCAGACTCAGAAAGAGGACAACATCGCCTGGCGCGGAGTTATTAGCTACGAGCCATCGGATCAGGTGCTGCTCTATGGATCGGTAAGCCGTGGCTATAAAGCCGGCACATATCCTGTCATCATCAACCTGTTCAATTCGGTCATTCAGCCGGTCACGCAAGAGGAGTTGACGTCCTATGAAGCGGGCGCGAAGCTGACGCTTGCAGATGGTCGCGTTCAACTCAACGCCGCTGCTTTTCACTACGATTACAAGGACAAGCAGTTTTTCTCGTTCCTGCCGGTTCTTCAGGGTGCACTGGTTACCGCCACGCTCGTCAATATTCCTGAGTCGACGGTGGATGGCTTCGAGTTCGACATAACGGCAGAGCCGGTCGATGGTTTGACGATCAGGGGCGGCGCGACTTACATTAAGACTGAGGTTGGCAACTACGTCGGGTTCGATTTCGCCGGCCAACCTCTAGACTTCACTGGCAAGGAATTTAACTACGCTCCGCCATGGTCGGCAAATGTCGATGCCGAGTACGAGTTCCAGACCAGCGGAAGTGTGCGACCGTTCATCGGAGGTAGCGTCACTTATCGCGATAACACCTTCGCCGATCTTGGCGAGCCCGCAAATTTTGCGATGCCGTCCTACACGCTACTTGATGCCCGCGTTGGGCTAATCTCCGACAATGGTTGGAGACTAAGCATCTACGGTCGCAATTTGACCGACGAGTACTACTGGAACTCGGTCGCTTCTGCCGGAGACGGTGCTGTTCGCTTTACGGGTGAACCCCGGACCTTCGGCGCATCCTTCAGCTTCCGATATTGAATTGACGACAGGGGCTCGACGGGGTGCGAGGTTCGTACCCCGCCCCCGGTCGGATATGCATCAGCGGAAAAGGTAAGGATATGCAGGACCTTGCGGACCGGAACATCATTGTCACCGGCGGGGCGAGCGGGATCGGAGCCGCGACTGTTCGAGCGGCAATAGAGGCCGGCGCTACGGTAGCAATTACCGACCTTTCGGAAGCGCAGGGCGCCGAACTCGCGTTGGAGCTCGAAGAACGGGCGACGTTTTTCCCACATGACGTCACCCAAGAAGGCGATTGGCGGGACATCGTCTCGAAAATCGAAAGCGTTGCGGGTCCGGTGACCGGTTTGGTCAACTGCGCCGGGATTGCCGCCGCGCCAGCTCCGCTGGACCAGGTCGACGAGCAATCGTTCCGCAGGATATTTGAAGTCAATCAGCTCGCCTGCTTTCTTGGAATGAAAGCGGTGACCCCATCAATGCGCAAGGCAGGCGGCGGTTCGATCGTTAACGTGTCATCGGTTGCCGGGCTAAAAGCAGCGCCTGGTGCGATTGGTTACGTGGGTAGCAAATTTGCCGTAACGGGGATGACGAAGGTCGCGGCTCTGGACCTGGCCGCTGACGGGATCCGGGTAAACTCGGTGCATCCAGGTTTGATCGATACGCCGATGGTCCGCCCAGACGGTGATGACGACGCCTTCGCGCCCATCCTCCAGTTTGCGCAGGCATTGCCGATTCCCCGGCCCGGAAAGCCGGAAGAAGTAGCTTCGGTGATAGCGTTCCTTTTGTCCGAAGGGGCCAGTTTCGTAACCGGCAGCGCCTACGCTGTTGACGGAGGCTGGACCACTGGATGATGTCAGTTGCAGGACGCCTTACAGGACGGGTTGCGATCGTAACCGGCGCTGCGAGCGGCATCGGTGAAGCCTCCGCCAGGCGGTTGGCCGCCGAAGGCGCAAGAGTTGTCTGCGTCGACGTTTCAGAACAGGTTCAGGCTCTTTCGCTCGAGCTCGGCGATTCTTCCGTCGCCGAAATCGCAGACGTTGCCGATGACACGCAAGTCGATCTGTTCGTCCGTTCAGCGCTCGATCGGTGGAGCCGGATCGATATTCTGGTCAACAACGCCGGCATCGACGGCCAACTCGCTCTCCTCGCCGATGGCCATCAAGAGAATTACCAGCGTGTCATGGACGTGAACTTGCGATCATGCTGGTCGACGATGAAAGCGGTCCTGCCATCCATGGTGGCAGAGGGTTCGGGGTCGATCATCAACATGTCTTCGGTCGGCGCGCTCATCGGCTTCGAGAACCTGTCGGTCTATTCCGCCGCCAAGGCGGGTATGCTCGGCCTGACGCGCGGCGCGGCACTGGAATACGGCGCGCACGGAATCAGAATCAATGCGATTTGTCCGGGTGGAGTACTCACCCCCTTGGCTGAATCTTTCATGGACGAAGGCACTTACAAAGCCTGGGCGGACAAGCACGCCTTGAAACGCTTTGCCCGACCCGAAGAAATTGCTGCCGTCGTATCGTTTCTCGCAAGCGACGAGGCTTCGTTCATCACAGGCTCGTCGCTTGTCGTTGACGGCGGGATGACCGCAATCTGAAGTGCCAAGAATCAAGGACATGATACAATGCCAAGGGTAACCGCAAGCAGGGTGATCAAGGCTCCGGTAGCGAAAGTGTGGGGTGCTATTCGAGACTTCGAATCCCATTCTCGCTGGATCGAACACAATCCTGAAATCGCCGTCACCGGTGGCACCGGGCTGACGATCGGGACCAAGCGCCGGGTGACTTATGGCGATGGTTCGTTCTTCGATGAAATTCTTACGACACAGGATGATCGAAGGTTCTATCAGGAATACGATGTTGTCGGCGAGCTGCCATTGCCGGTTTACAATGTCAGGGGAGCGATGAAACTCCATCCGGTGACGGCCGACGATACCACTCTCGTCGTCCGAACGCTGACCTATGACACCCCGCTTCAGCCTGGCGAAGCGAAGGATTTTGAAAAAAGCCGCTACGACCTGTTGGCGACAAGCCTCGACCTGCTTGCAGACCTTTTTGAATAACGATGGACATTCCTCTTTCTCCTTTCGATATCACGCCAGAACTCATGACCGGGATCGTACGCCGGCGCTACCCCGAGGCACTGGTCACCGCTGTCGAAATCGTCCGGGCACACGAGTACGGCGAGGGCGATGTTTCCACCTCGTCCCGGGCCACCGCCCGATTGGCCTATTCCGACCCCGCGTGCGAGCTCCCGAAGGACATAGTCCTAAAGCTGTCGTTCGATCCGCGCGTCGAGGGAACGGATGCGTGGTTTTGCAATCTCACCGGGTTGTTCGACAACGAGGTCGATTTCTACAATCGCATTCGTCCCGAACTCTCGCTGGAAGCGCCGCTCGCGCTGGGAGGGTACTTCGACGAGGCCACCGGACGATACATCCTGGCGATGGAAGACGTCACCAGAAGGGGTGCGCGATTCCCGAGCAATCAGGACGATATTGCGCTCGACCACGTCAAACGGATCCTCTCCACTGTCGCACGGCTGCATGCGCAATTCTGGGAAAGCGAGCGATTCCAGGATGATCTTGCCTGGGTCGAGACGCACCTGTCCGGGCGCGTCGAAACTCATATGCGCAGCGTGATTCCGGAAAAGGGCATCGCAAGCGAACTGCAGCAGCACAAGTTCAAGCGGGAAATTCTCGAGCGCTTGGGCACCAGCGAACGTGAACTTTTCGCGGGCATGTGCGCAAACAAGCTGCATCAATCGAAGCTGCCCCAAACCTTGCTGCACGGTGACTTGCACATCGGGAACACCTATCTGATGCCCGATGGCACGGTAGGACTGCATGACTGGCAGCTGTGCGTGAAGGGATTTGCCCTGCACGATGTCACATACATCATCAACACGTCCCTCTCAGTCTCCCAGCGCCGTGTGCACGAGCGAGACTTGCTGGAGCATTATCGAGATTGTCTTGTCGCCAATGGCCTTGTCAGTCCGCCCGATATGGACATGCTGTGGCGCGAGCATCGCCGTGCAGCGCTGTGGACCCTCTATATTGGCTGGCTCACCTGCCCACCGCTCAGCTATGGCTGGGATACGCTGGCAGTAGCTTTGCTGCGTGTCTCGACGGCAGTCGAGGATCATGAAACGCTTGCCCTGGTCAGGGAAGGCCTGTGAGTGCCAAGCCTGCAGCATTGCTGATAGGTGCGAATGGCGGGATGGGAAGGGCAGTTGCGCGGGCGCTGCTTGATACCGGCTATGCGCTCACAGCTACAGTGTCGCGCCGGGCTGCTATCGATCCCTTTCTTGCGGATTGCCCTTCCTGCGAGGCTGTCGAGGCTCTCGATCTTTCCGATGCCGTCGCGGTGAAGGAAAGGATTGCGGCTCTTTCCAGTCGGCTGTCACGGGTTGATGCGGTTGTTGTCTGCTCTGCGGTTGCGCCATGCGCTCCCGCTGAAATGGTCGCCATCGAAGAATTTCGACGCACAATCGAGATCAACTGTAGCGCAGCGCTCGCCATCTACCAGGCGACCATACCGCATCTTCGCAAAACGAGGGGCAGGCTGGTCCTGACTGGTTCTTATTCCGGCAAGGTGGCGACCCCGGTTATGGCCGCCTATGTCGCGTCGAAATTCGCTCTTGAGGGCCTTACCGATGTCCTGCGTCAGGAAGCTCAGGGCTGGGGGGTCGAGATCGTGCTGATCCAGCCGGGTGCGCTCGACACGCCAATGATGCGGCGAACCCAGGAGGACCTCGGCCACACGATTGCCAACCTGTCAGCCAATCAGGCGGAACGATATGGCGATCTCTACCGTCAGATGAAGTATCGCGCCGATGAAGCGCTCGCCAACGGTACATACTCGTCGCCGGAGGCGGCCGCGGCAGGGGTAATCGAGGCCTTGCGCGAAAATCCGCCTTCGACGCGCTATCCCATTGGCGATGATGCAAGATACATGCTGAACCTGGCAAAGAACTCTTCCGATCGCGAAATCGACGACGTCATTCTCGACATCTATCGGTCTGCGCCGCTTTAGAAGATGCCCCGATCTTGTCCCGCCCTTCGGTGACTGAAGTGATTGGCATGGTCTGTTAGCTCTTGCTCCAAAGCACGACCGAACCCGCCATTATCCTAAGTGGCGATTTGAAATTCGGCGGCCGAGCAAGAGGAGCGGAATATGACATCTTCAGCGAAGGATTTTGGGACCTGGGCGTCCCCTGAGGTGCAGCGCTGCCCTATTCCGCACCTCAACCGCCTGCTCGAGGAGGCTCCGGTCTATCGCGACGAGGGCACCGGCATGGTCTGGGTAAGTCGCTATGAGGACATCAATTTCGTCAACAGCAATCCGGATATTTTTTCCAGCCGCACGCCAATCATGATCAACCGGAAAACCTCGGTTTCCGAAGAAGTCGCCCGGCGATACAAGGAGCGGGGATGGCCGGAAGAGCATGTTCTGGCATTCGCCGACCCGCCCGAGCACACGCTACATCGCGCGCTTGTCGATAAGGTCTTCACGCCAAGCTACACCAAGCAGCTCGAACCCTATGCGCTGGCGATCATCGATGACCTGATCGACGGCTTCATCGAGGATGGCGAAACTGACCTCAGCGCCGGTTTCGCAGTCCATCTCCCGATGTATATTATCTCGGATCAGCTGGGGGTCGATCGCAAGGACTACGAGCAATTTAAACTCTGGTCGAACGCCTGGGTGGATCGCAACGATCCGAACTGCCCGCCGGATCGCGAGCTCATGCTGACTGATCGCATGATCGACATGCAGAATTACCTCGCCGAGCGGGCGCGTTACTATGAGGCCAATCCCAGCGACAATCTGATTTCACGGCTGGTCCATGCCGATGTCGATGGCGAACGCCTCACCATGGGGCAGCTATTGATGGTAGCGCAACTTATCCTTGTGGCCGGAAACGAAACGACCACGACCGGCATCACAAGCGCAATGTGGATGATCCTTAAGGACCCCGCCCTGAAAGAGCGCGTGATGACCGAGGAAAAGGCTGTTCCAGCCGTCATCGAAGAGATGCTGCGTGCGCATGCCCCTGTGCCTCAGCAGTACCGCTACACCACTCAAGACACGGAAATTGGCGGTTTCCCGGTCCCGAAGGATACGATCATCGCGGTGAGCTATCTCGCGGGGAACTACGACAAGGCCAAATGGGAGTGCCCCGAAACCATCGACATTGATCGTAAAGGTGTCCGCAATCACCTCGCCTTCGGCCGCGGTATCCATTTTTGCGTCGGCAACCAGCTTGCGCGCATGGAAATGAGGGTTGCGATCCGGCGCCTGCTGGAGCGCCTGAAGGATCTGCGACTGTCCGAAAAGCACCCTGCGCCGCAGTGGATGGCGAATTTCCAGGTCCATGCTCTCGAAAGCCTGCACGTGCAGTTCACGCTCGGTGCGAAGCAGGCGGGTTGAATGGCTGACGAGGAGCCAGCCGCCGAAGGTGCTGCGCCGCATAGCTGCGGCGTCGGCATTATCGGATTGAGCGCAAACGGAGGGTGGGCGAGCCTGGCTCATCTTCCCGCACTGCGCTCGATGCCCGCCAAATTCGACGTTGTTGCTCTCTCGGCGAGTTCGGGCAAATCCGCTGAAGCTGCCGCAAAGGCGCACGCAGTCTCGATGGCGACTAGCGATGCGCTGGTCCTGGCCTCAAGCGGAGATGTCGAGCTGGTGGTCGTGGCCGTGAAAGTGCCGGAGCACCGTGGTCTAGTTCAGAAGGCGCTTAATTGCCGAAAGGATGTCTATTGCGAATGGCCGCTAGGCCGCAACACGGCTGAGGCGGAGGAGATGCTGGACGCTGCGCGCAAGTCAGGCGTGCGGCACTTCGTCGGCTTGCAGGCCCGCAGCTCTCCGGCCTTGCGCTATATCCGCGATCTCGTGGAGGAAGGATATGTCGGCAGGGTCATTTCGACCCGAGTGACGGGCTCCGGCGGGTTTCCCTGGAGCGGCCAAGCGCTCGCTTCGCTTGCCTACACGCTCGATGACAGTCTCGGGGCTACTCTCTTCACGATCCCCTTCGGCCATATGATCGACGGTTTAACGTGGGTTCTTGGCGAATTCGCGGAACTCGACGCGACAATGGCGGTGCAGTTTCCTCAGGTAAAACTCACCGACACCGGGGAGACAATCGCAGCCAATGGACCGGATGAGGTGGTCGTATCGGGCACCCTTCAATCGGGCGCGGTCGCTTCGCTGCACTATACCGGCCGAGAGTCTCCTGCAGGCAATCTGCGTTGGGAAATTTCCGGTGATTCCGGAGCGCTCCTGATCGAGTCCGGCAGCGGTCATCTGCAATACGGTCATCTTGATATAAGCGGCGGGCAGGGCGAGGAAGAGCTGCGGCCGCTCCAAATTCCCCCGATCTATCGCCAGTGCACGACTGCGGAGGACAGTCACGCCGATAGCGTGGCGCATGCCTATCACGCAGTTTCCAAAGACCTGAGGACCGGTGCCGCCAGCGTGCCGGATTTTGCCGACGCCGTGAAGCTGCACCGATTGCTTGATCGGATCAGACACGCGGCCGGCTGGAACATGGAGAGTGGTATATGAGCATGACGATAGAAGAGATGGAAGCGAAGCTGACCTATCTCATGGATCGCCAGGAAATCTATGACGTCGTGGTGCGCTATTGCCGCGGGTGCGATCGACTTGATCGGGACATGGTTATGTCGGCTTATCACCCCGATGCGATGGACGATCACGGCAGTTTTGTCGGGCCACCCGACGCGTTCTGGGACTGGGTCAAGAACCTGCACGGCCAATATCAGAGCGCGACCCAGCACATGATCGGTAATCATCATGTGGAAATTGACGGTGAAACCGCCCATTGCGAAACCTATCTCTCCTACTCGGCAATGAACACGACAGGCGCCCCGTTCAGTTCAATCGGCGGTCGCTACATCGACCGGATGGAGAAGCGCGAAGGCAAATGGGCCATCGCGCATCGCAAGTATATCGTCGACTGGGTCGCACCATCGATCAATACGATCGAAGGAAGCAAGACGCCGGAGGGAGCCCCAAACTTCGACTGCATCGCGCCTCATGAATTTGCTGTGGCCGAAACGGGGCAGCAGGCGAGCCGCGATACAAGCGATCCTTCCTATGAACGCCCGCTAGTGGTCGATCCCGCCCGCGTCGAGCGCTACGACCGTCTGACGAGGGAAGCGCAGGACGCTGCCTCGTGAGCGAGTCCGCAACCCTGCCAGGCGTTCTTGACGGGGTCAGAGTGCTTGAGATCGGCCACTTCGTGGCCGCGCCGTTCTGTACCCGCTTGCTAGCCGATCTCGGGGCTGAGGTCGTAAAGATCGAACCTCTGCGTGGCGACCCGGTCCGGCAGTGGGGTGCCCAGGTCGATGGCAAATCCCTCTGGTGGTCGGTCCACGGTCGCAACAAGCAAAGCATCGCTCTCGATCTAAAGTCCGAGGAAGGTCGAAGGATCGCTATCGATCTTGCGCAGAAATGCGATGTCGTGGTCGAGAATTTCCGCCCCGGTCAGCTCACGAAAATGGGTCTGGGTCCGGATGTTCTGCGTGAAGGCAATCGCGATCTTATCGTCGCCCATATCTCTGGGTATGGGCAAACGGGTCCCGGTAAGGATCGTGCCGCGTTCGGCGTCATTGGCGAGGCCGTTGGGGGGCTGCGCTATCTGACCGACCACCCGCCCGGTACATCCGATCTTCCGCCAGTCCGGGTAGGCATCAGCGTCGGCGACTCGCTCGCCGGTCTTTATGCAGCGCTGGGCATCGTCTCAGCGCTGTGGCGGCGCGAGCGCAGGGGGAGTGATCAACGGTATCAGACCGTCGATGTCGCGCTGACGGAGAGCGTTTTGAGCCTGATGGAGGGGATGCTCCCTGAATTTGGCGCGCTTGGGCGGATAAAGCAGCCGACCGGAGGGGCCATCGCCACGGCGGCACCCTCCAACGCATATCCGTCTAAGCAGGGCGAGTTCGTCCTGATCGCGGCGAACTCGGAGCCGTTGTTCGCGGCCCTTGCAGAACTGATGGACCGCAGGGATTTGATTGGGCACGAACGCTTCGCGGGCAATGCCGAACGGGTCGCGAACGCATGGGAACTCGATCGGATCATTACACGGTGGTCGCAGTCGCTCGATACGCAGCAGCTGCTCGATGCGCTGGAATCGGCGGGCATACCTTCGTCAAAAGTGTACACTGCGGAAGATATCGCGACTGACGAACAATACCGTGCGCGCGGAATGGTACGGGAGGTCGCTGATCCCCGGTTCGGCGATGTCCTGCACCCGGGAATCGTGCCGCATTTTCCCGGCGCACCTGGGAGCGTGCGCAATACCGGCCCCGAGACCGGTGCCGACGGCGTGCGGATCGTGCGCGAACTGCTTGGCTACGATGCCGGGAAGATCGCGCAATTACAGCAGAGCGGAGTGCTCAAGTGACAATGCGTAAAATCCAGATTGTCGAGGTCGGACCTCGTGACGGTTTCCAACCGATCAAGGACTTCATTCCGACCGAGCAAAAGTTCGAATTCATCGATCGCCTCTATGCAGCAGGCCTCAGGCGGATGGAGGCGGGGGCTTTTGTCAGTACCAGCGCGGTTCCGCAGATGGCCGACGCGCCCGAAATTCTCGCGCACTGCGCCAGATACGCCGATCTTGATGTCCAGATGCTGGTTCCTACCGGACGTCAAGCCGAGCGGGCGCTCCAGGCCGGTGCCGGGCATATTGCCTTCGTGATGTCCGCATCGCCGGCGCACAACCAGAGCAATGTGCGTCGTACTCCAGAAGAATCGGTCGAGGAGTTTGCGCTGCTGGTCAGCGAATTGCCGTCCGAAGTGAAGGTCAGGATCAATTTGGCCACATCCTTCGACTGTCCCTTTGACGGGCCGGTAGCACAGGACGCGGTTCTGCAAATCCTCGCGCGATTGTCGGAGATTACACCTGCAGCCGAAATCGCCCTTTGCGACACGACCGGGCGGGTCACCCCAGACAGGGTCTCTGCATTGTTTGCCCGCGCGGTCTCCGAAATCCCGCAAGTCGGCGGATGGGCTTTCCATGGTCACGATACATATGGACTGGGGGTGGCGAATGCACTCGCGGCTATGGGGGAAGGTGTGACGGTGATCGATTCAGCGTTCGCCGGCCTCGGCGGCTGTCCATTCGCTCCGGGAGCAACCGGAAATGTTGCAACCGAGGATCTCGTCTGGACGCTAGATGCGATGGGGGTCGAAACCGGGATTGATCTTGATCGCCTGTTGACTGCATCATTGCAGGCCGAGCGCATACCGGGCGCGGCAACCGGTGGGCGAGTGCGCAATGCCCTGCGCGCAAAATTGACGGAGGCGGTGTGATGCCGCCCCGGACGATGTACGAAAAAATCTGGGATGCTCATGCCATTCTGGAGATGGACGACGGGACGTGGCTTCTTCACATCGACCGGCACCTCGTGAACGAAGTTACTAGCCCCCAGGCATTCGAGGGCTTGCGCATGCAAGACCGGACCGTCGCACATCCTGAGCTGACGATCGCAGTGGCTGACCACAATGTGCCCACCGATAACCGTGACGGACCGATTGAAGACCCGGCCAGCCGGCTCCAGGTCGAAACGCTGGAGCGCAATGTCGAGCAGTTTAAAGTCCCCTACATTCCCTTACGCAGCGCGCGGCAGGGCATCGTGCATGTCGTCGGACCGGAGCTTGGCCTGACCCAACCCGGCATGACTATCGTTTGTGGAGACAGCCATACATCGACCCATGGAGCATTTGGCGCTTTGGCATTCGGGATCGGAACCAGTGAAGTTGAGCACGTACTTGCTACGCAAACCCTGCGTCAGAGGCCGTCAAAAACGATGCTTGTTCGGATCGACAACGCCCTATGCGCGGGTGCCTCGGCAAAGGATCTTGCTCTTCATGTGATCGGTACACTCGGGACCGCAGGCGGCACCGGATACGTCATCGAATATGCCGGAGCTGCTGTCGAAGCGCTCGATATGGCCGGGCGAATGACGTTATGTAATCTCACCATCGAAGCAGGTGCTCGCGCAGGCATGATTGCGCCGGACCGAAAGACTTTTGATTGGTTGCATGGCCGCCCGAATGTTGCGCAAGGTGAAGAATTCGACGCAGCAGTCGAAAGATGGGGTGCGCTGCGATCTGACGCTTCGGCGAAATTCGACAAGACCGTCATCATCGACGCCCGCGATGTGGCGCCCATGGTCACATGGGGAACAAGCCCTGATGCGGTCGTACCTATCAATGGTGTGGTTCCCGATCCTGAAGACTTTCCAGAACAGCAGAAGCCGCAACTACACGCGATGCTCGATTACATGGGTCTCGCGCCGGGACAGGCAATCGAGGGCCTCCCGATAGACGTTGTTTTCATTGGCAGCTGTACGAATGGGCGGCTGGAGGACTTGGCCGCAGCAGCGGAAATCGTGCGTGGAAAAAAGGTCGCCAGCGGCGTGCGCGCCCTGATCGTACCGGGTTCCGGCCAGGTCCGCCTGCAGGCAGAAGATCTGGGACTCGATCTCGTTTTCCTGGAGGCGGGGTTTGAGTGGCGGGAAGCTGGCTGCTCGATGTGCCTTGGCATGAATCCGGATCGACTGGCGCCTGGCGAACGGTGTGCCTCCACCTCGAACCGCAATTTCGAAGGCCGCCAGGGCACCGGCGGACGTACCCATCTTGTCTCGCCCGCGGTCGCGGCCGCAAGTGCGCTGTCGGGCAAGATCGCTGATCCCAGAAAGCTTGAGCGATGACTCGTTTCGAACGCCTTGAAGCGACTGCGGCTCCCATACCGATCGACAATATCGACACCGACAAGATACTTCCCGGAGAGTTTCTGAAGACCGTCGAGCGCAAGGGTCTCGGCCGTGCCCTGTTTGCGAGAATGCGATATCGTGCCGACGGTTCACTCAATCCCGACTTCGTTCTCAACCGTGTGCCATGGGCCAATGCGGGCATTCTCGTGGCAGGGGCAAACTTCGGGTGCGGCTCGAGCAGGGAGCATGCGCCATGGGCCCTGCTGGATTTCGGAATTCGTTGCATCATAGCCGAAAGCTTTGCCGAAATCTTTTACAACAACTGCTTCAAGAATGGCATTTTGCCGATCGTTCTTGCCGTTCCTGAAATATCTGCGCTTCGAGAAACAGTGGCAGATGCTGGGCGGGCGCGGGTACGGGTCGATCTGATTGGTCAGACGGTGACCTACGGCGGCGGTATCGAGCTGCCCTTCGATATCGCCGAAGGACGGAAGCGCGCTTTGATCGAAGGGCGTGACGAGATCGCCGAAACGTTGAGGGTTCGGTCCACCTTGTTGGCCTGGCAGCAGGCCAACTGCCGCGAATTGCCGCCAATATTACTAGGTGAGAACGGCGGTGCAAAATTAGGCCACGGTAGCGGCGGCGCAGTGCTGCTGCGGGCGGCGTAAAAGTCGTCCACTTTTCCCTTTTCGCGAAGCTGGCGAGGAGGGATGAGGGATTTACACCGTGGAACTTTACCTGAGGGTTCGTCTGGCGTGTTCTGAAGGGATGAGCCAGCGCGAGGCAGCGAAGCATTTCAACATATCGCGCGACACGGTTCGCAAGATGCTGTCGTATTCGGTGCCGCCCGGTTACCGTCGCAGCGCCCCGGTGCGGCGACCGAAGCTGGAAGCGTTCATACCGATCATCGATGGCTGGCTGGAAGGGGACCGGTCGGTTCCGCGCAAGCAGCGCCATACGGCGAAGCGTGTGTTCGACCGCCTTCGCGCAGAGCATGGCTTCACCGGCGGTTACACGATCATCAAGGATTACATCCGGGAGCGGGTTCAGCGCAGCCGGGAGATGTTCGTGCCGTTGGCGCACGCCCCCGGCCACGCACAGGCTGATTTCGGCGAGGCTCTGGTTGAGATCGGCGGTGTGGAGCAGAAGGCGCACTTCTTCGTGCTCGATCTGCCGCACAGCGATGCCTGCTACGTGCGGGCCTATCCGGCGGCCGTTGCCGAGGCGTGGATGGACGGCCACGTTCATGCCTTCGCGTTCTTCGGCGCGGTACCGCTCTCGATCGTCTACGACAACGATCGCTGCCTGGTCTCTAAGATCCTTCCTGACAGCACGCGGCGGCGCGCGAGGCTGTTCAGCGCCTTTCTGTCGCACTACCTGATCCGCGATCGTTACGGCCGCCCTGGCAAGGGGAACGACAAGGGCAGCGTGGAAGGTCTGGTCGGCTATGCCCGCCGCAACTTCATGGTCCCGATCCCCCGGTTCGCGACATGGGAGGCGTTCAACCTGTGGCTCGAGGAGCAATGCCGCAAACGGCAGAACGATCGGCTGCGCGGCGAGAACGAGACGATCGGCGAGAGACTGCAACGCGATCTGGCGGCGATGCAGGACCTTCCGGCATCGCCGTTCGAGGCCTGTGACCAGACCAGCGGCCAGGTCTCGTCGCAGGCGCTGGTGCGCTACCGGACCAATGATTACTCGGTACCGGTACGCTTCGGCCACCAGGAAGTATGGATCAGGGGCTATGTCGGCGAGGTGGTGATCGGCTGCCGGGGCGAGGTCATTGCCCGTCATCCCCGCAGCTATAGCCGCGAAGACGTGACCTTCGATCCGGTCCATTACCTTCCCCTGATCGAACAGAAGATCAATGCCCTCGATCAGGCCGCGCCCTTGCAAGGCTGGAACCTGCCCGAGGCGTTTGTGACGCTGCGCCGGCTGATGGAAGCGCGCCTGAACCGTCATGGGGGCAAGCATGGCCGGCGCGAGTATGTGCAGGTGCTGCGCCTGCTGGAAAGCTTCACGCTTGCCGATCTGCATGCCGCGGTGAAGCAGGCCCTTGATATGGGCGCGATCGGCTTCGATGCGGTGAAGCACCTTGTATTGTGCCGGGTTGAACGCCGGGTGCCCAGACTGGATATGGCGATCTATCCCTACCTGCCCAGGACGAGGGTGGAGACGACATCGGCGCGCTCGTACATGCGGCTGTTGTCGGGCGAGACGAAGGACGCGGCATGAGCAGCCCGGCTCCCGAACTGCTGCTCACCAATCACCTCAAGACGCTCAAGCTGCCGACGTTCCTGCGTGAGCATGACAAGCTGGCCCGGCAATGCGCGGCAGAGGGCGTGGATCATGTCCGCTATCTTGCCCGGCTTGTCGAACTGGAACTGATCGACCGGGAACGGCGGATGGTCGAGCGCCGGATCAAGGCCGCGCGGTTCCCGGCGGCCAAGAGCCTCGACAGCTTCGATTTTACCGCCATCCCGAAGCTCAACAAGATGCAGGTGCTCGAACTGGCGCGCTGCGAATGGATCATCCGGCGCGAGAACGTCATCGCCCTTGGCCCGTCAGGAACCGGCAAGACCCATGTCGCGATCGGCCTGGGCCTCGCGGCCTGCCAGAAGGGTCTGACAGTCGGTTTTACCACCGCGTCCGCGCTGGTCAGCGAAATGATGGAAGCACGCGACGAACGCCGCCTGCTGCGCCTGCAAAAGCAGATGGCCGGATACAAGCTCCTCATCATCGACGAGCTGGGGTTCGTTCCCCTGTCAAAGACCGGCGCGGAACTGCTGTTCGAACTGATCTCGCAGCGTTACGAGCGTGGCTCGACGCTGATCACCAGCAACCTGCCGTTCGACGAATGGACCGAAACGTTCGGTTCCGAGCGCCTGACCGGCGCGCTTCTCGACCGGCTTACCCACCACGTCAGCATCCTGGAAATGAATGGCGAGAGCTATCGTCTGGCCCAGAGCCAGGCACGAAAAGCACGCCCCAACCCCTGACAGAAATGACAATCCGGGTGTTGGCGACCCCCGCTCGGGCTACGCCCTC
>NZ_LYWY01000002.1 GCF_001661915.1 Croceicoccus pelagius | reverse complement strand
ATTTGCCATGAGACGGTTCGGATGTGGTGGAACCGGTTCGGTCCGATGTTCGCCGCGGATATTCCTATGCAACGTGTCAGCCGAATGAAGGGCTCAAGGCATTGGCGCTGGCACCTCGACGAGGTCTTCGTGAAGATCAACGGTGAGCGACATTACCTCTGGCGCGCCGTCGATCACGAAGGTGAAGTGCTGGAGAGCTTCGTCACGAAGAGACGGGACAAGGCTGCGGCTCTGGAGTTCATGAAGAAGGCGCTGAAGCGGCACGGAAGAGCTGAGACAATCGTCACGGATGGGATGCGTTCGTACCCTGCTGCTATGCGGGAACTTGGAAATCTTGAACGCCGCGAGATGGGAAGGTGGTTCAACAATCGCGCCGAGAATTCACACCTGCCATTCCGACGAAGAGAGCGAGCGATGCAGCGATTTCGGCGAATGAAGTCCCTCCAGAAATTCGCCTCGGTTCATGCCTCTTTTCACAACCACTTCAATTCCGAACGCCACCTCGTCGATCGACAGACCTATAAGACCCGCCGCTCGGCCGCTTTGGCCGAGTGGCAGAAGCTCGTGGGCTAAGACCTGCTGCTTCCAGGGATCGCCGCGTCATTCTGAGACGAGTTGCGGTTAGACTGACAGCACCGACCAATACCTATGACTATTGGCAGTTAGTGTGGCGGACGGTGAGGACACATAAAGCGATGGCGAGATGGGGCCAAGAACCCCGCTTGAAAAGGGGAGGATTGCAAGTGAGCAAGAATGTTCGTCTGCGCGCTTTTACGCTGACCGTATTGGCAACTACCACTCTGGCGACAGGCGCGCCCGCGCTGGCGCAGGATGATGCCGACACGAATAACGATGATACTTCGGTCAACAATCTGAACGAAATCATCGTTTCGGCCCGCCGGCGCGATGAAACACTTCAAGACACGCCGGTCGCGATCACCGCGGTGAACGCCGCGATGCTGGAAGCGAAGGGCACCGTGAATATCGGCGACCTGCAGGGTGCGGCCCCCGGTCTGCTCATCACGCAGCAGAACTCCGGCGCGCAGGCGGCCAACATCTCGATCCGCGGCCTGACCTACGCCGACATCGAAAAGTCGCAGACCCCGACAGTCGGCGTCGTCGTCGATGGCGTGACCATCGGCACGAACACCGGCCAGTTGCAGGACGCCTTCGACATCGCCCAGATCGAAGTGCTGCGCGGTCCGCAAGGCACGCTGTTCGGCGCGAATACGATCGGTGGCGTCATCAATATCACCCGTGCCAAGCCGACCATGGAACCTGGCGTGAAGGCCGAGTTCACCTATGGCCGCTGGAATACCTGGGCCGCCAAGGGCATCCTTAACTACGGCGACGGGGATACCTGGGGGATCAAGGCCTGGTATTTCCATAACGAATCCGACGGCTTCTATTACAACGCAACTCGCGACACGCGGGACGGCGGCAGCAAGGGTGACAACTACGGGGCGAGCGTGCTGTTCGAACCTGCAGGGTCCGGCTTCGATGCCCAGTTCACGATCGAAAACGTCGTGCAGTCGTTCGAACCGGTCGTGTCCAACCTCGCCAACAGCAGCGAAGTGTTCTGCGCGTTCGAACCGGCTGAAGAGTGCAATCGCAACACGACGACGGATCTCTACACCACGTTCGGACAGGCAGCGATCAGCAAGTACGACGCGCCAAATGCCACGCTGACCATGAACTACGACACCGGCAACGTTACGCTGACCTCGATCACTGGCTGGCGCCACAGCAAAGAGAAGCAGACGCAGGACTTCGACGGTTCCTCGGTTGACCTGTACTATGTCGACCGTCGCCAGAAGTACACGCAGTGGAGCCAGGAACTGCGCGCGGGCGGCAACCTGTTCGAAGGGCTCGACTACGTCGTCGGCGGCTATTACTTCACCTCGAAGTACGACCTGACACAATGGTCGCGCGTGTTCGGGTTCGCCCCCGACGTTCCGCCGACGGAATTCGACGAGAACGAGCAGATCGTGAACGGCAAGACCGAAAGCTATGCCGTGTTCGGGGACTTCAACTGGGCATTTGCCGAAGATTGGCGTCTGTCGTTCGGCGGCCGCTGGTCGCACGACAACAAGAAACTGACCAACCGTTTCGCCACTGACGGCCTGATCGGTTCGGGCGACGCGAACTTCAGCAAATTCACGCCGAAGCTTGGGGTCGACTATCGTCCCAATCCCGACACGATGCTTTATGCTAGCTGGTCGCGCGGCTACCGTTCCGGCGGGTTCAGCCCGCGTGCGGCAACCGCCGAAACCGCCAGTACGCCGTTCCAGCCGGAAACGGTCGACGCTTACGAAGTGGGTGCGAAGCTCACGTTTCTCGACGGCAACCTCGATCTCAATCTCGCCGGGTTCGTTTCCGACTACAAGGACATGCAGCAGAATCTGACCCTGCCGGGCGGTCCGACGGGCAATCAGACGATCACCGGCAACGTTCCGGGCGGCGCACTGATCAAGGGCATAGAGATGGACAGCACCGCGCGTCTCTTCCCCGGATTCACGCTCACGGCCTCGGCTGCTTACATGAAATCGCGCTTTCGCAATTTCGTGACGGACGGAGTCTTCGGCACCGAGATCGTGCCGTTCGACTACTCGGACAACAGGCTGATCTATGCGCCCAAGTTCACCGCGTCGCTGAATGCCAACTACGACGTGCCGACCAGCTTCGGTTCGGTCGTCACCAATGTCGGATGGCGCCACATCAGCCCCTATGACGAGCAGATCTCGGCCGCTTCGCTGACGCCGATCACCGACGGAAGCGGCGATGTCACGATGGTGATCGTCAACGGCAACGATCCGCGCGTGCGCACGACTACGCAGGATCTCGTCGATGCAAGCATGAGCTTCAACTTCGACCTGGGCGCCACCGAGGCATACTTCCGCGTGTTCGGCCGCAACCTGCTGAACGAGAAGACGACGACCCACGCATTCACCGTGGCGGGCCTTTGGTCGTTCGGCATGGCGCTTGAACCGCGCACCTACGGCGCGACCGTTGGCGTGAAGTTCTGATCACCAGTCGCGCCTGAAAGGGCGCGACTGGCCTGCTCCATCAGGGCGGTCCACCGGATGGCCTTGTCAAAGCAAACGCACCTGCTTGAACATTGAGTTTTCGAGGGAAGGGCAAGCTAGCACGCGCTCGCACAGGGCGTCCGATTCGTTCAGGGTGTCCTTCATCACCTGCGTACGTTCGCTTGCCTGCGTGTAGGTGGCCTTGGCAAATTCCGCGGTCACGTGAGCAGGCTGCTGCGCGGCGAGGTCGATGCTTTCGATCTCCAGCGCAGGACAGGCCGCGACGATCTGCGCGACGAATTCATCGGCCAGCATATGGGAGCTCGATATCGAGCCCTTGGGGTTCGCATCTAAGCGAAGAAGCTTCATTGTTTCGGTTACTTGGCTGTCTGGCGCCGACCATCGACACGGGAGGTCAGCCATCCCGCCACTTCCTCGGCAAATTATTGGGGTGCTTTCCGGCCGACCGAGCCTGCAAGGTCGGCTAGCGTGACATCGCGCAACCTGGCGCGCATGGCTTCTTCCACCTCACGCATGACGGCATGAATTCCGCACAGGCCCGAGGCGACCCAATCGGGCGCTTCGCCGTCGAACAGCGCGCAGTTTGCCCTGATCTCGCGGCATTCGAAGATTGGCTTGTCACCGTCGATCGCGATGACGGCGTCGTGCACCGCGATGTCGCGAGCGGGACGCGCAAGCGCAATCCCGCCGCGCACTTCCTAGGCCGTCTCGATCAGGCCGGCCTTCTGCAGGCAGGTGGACAGCTTGGCGGTGCGTTCTGCAGGAATGCCCTACAATTCGGGCAGGTCCTTGCTACCCGCCTGACGTCCTCTCCATACCCGTCCGCAATGAACAGCAGGCAATGGAGAGCATATTCCATCCCGGTGCTGATGAGAGCCATATAAACTCCGACGCATCCAGTCGGAGTTCTAACTTGTGCCTGCGCGATGGCAGCTGCAAAATGTGATGCGGCGCGTCCGAGATCGAACGCGCCGCATCTCGTGTCAGCCTGCGCCGCCCGCCCAGAGCATGAACGAGGCCACGGGGATTCCGACAAATACGGCCACGAACAAAGCCGCATTGCGCAAGTCCTTCATGCCGAACTTGCTGAGGTGATCCGCCTTGAAGCGCGCATATTGCACGGCCACTTGGTCCTCTGACGCGAGCATGGCCACGTCCATTGCCGAGGCCTTGCGATCGAACCAGTCGAGCAGCCATGCAAGCTCCTCTGCCCGAAGGTCGGGGTATCGAAGCAGTATTTCTTGCGCCCGCGCACGGGCGACTTCGCGCGCATCGGCGCACGTAACGTCTTGTTCCATGTTTTCACCTGATCAGGAGTTGTTATCGAGGTCCGCAAGTGCGGACCCGCCCGATCAGGTGTGCGGCGGCCCCCGCGCGGTGTTCGCCCGGCATGGCGACTGCACCGGCCCGCCATCATTTGCGGCGCGAATGGTGCGGCGTTCTTCGCTGCTGGCGAAAAAGTGTGCCGAGACGACGGAATAGCGCACCGGCAGGCCACCGCCGCCCGATGTCTTCGGCTGTTCGGCGCGAAGCGGGCTGTGCAGTGCAGGCAGGATCGCCTTGCGCACTTCCAGCCTGTCGCTTGCCTCCATCGTGGTTCGGGCGTGCGTGTGAGCGCGATCGAGAGCACTCGCCTGCACCGGCGCCACCACCGTCACGGCAAAAGCGACGAAGGCAAGAAACCTGAATAGTATGGAGACGAGAACGTTCACCGATCGCACTTCGATCAGAACCGCGGGTTTTTCAAGTGGTCAAGACTGAGCCGTCGGTACGTTGCTTAGTCTTGAACTTGCAACCGAGACGGCCGTGTCCGGGTTTTTGAAGCTGCTGTAGCCCCAAGTAAAGGCGCCGTTGCTTCTGTCCCGTGTTCGCCGAGCGCAATGTTCCCATTGACGGGATTTCTCATCAAAGCTGTCAGTCCGCAACCAGCCCAGGTTGCACAGGTGAGCGACGAGCGTGATCCAATCGGCAAATAGCTTGCCCTCTTGACCCTGACATGATGTCAGGCCTTATATGACCCATCGGCAAGGAGATAAGCCGATGGAAAAGCATCAGCACTGTCATCACGATCATGCCGCGGCGGGCAGCACGCAGGTTACTGATCCCGTATGCGGGTTGCAGGTCGATCCGCAGGCGACCGCGCATCATGTCACGCATGACGGGCACAACTATCATTTCTGCAGCTCCCGCTGCACCGCGCGCTTTGTCGAAGATCCGGACCGCTGGCTGAACCCGGCGGACAAAGAGCCCGTCGAAGGCGCGATCTGGACCTGCCCGATGCACCCCGAGGTGCGGCAGGATCATCCGGGATCGTGCCCAATCTGCGGAATGGCTCTAGAGCCCGAGATGGTCGATCCCGATGCCGGTCCGAACAAGGAACTGGTCGACATGACGCGGCGGTTCTGGATCGGCATGGCGCTCGCCCTCCCGGTGTTCCTGCTGGAAATGGGCGGGCACGTGTTTCCAGCGATCCACCATCTGGTGCCGATGGATGTATCGGTCTGGGTGCAGCTGGCGTTGGCGACGCCGGTGGTGCTGTGGGCGGGCTGGCCGTTCTTTACGCGGGCGGCGGCATCGGTCGTCACGCGCAATCTCAACATGTTCACGCTGATCGCGCTGGGGACCGGGGTGGCGTGGTCCTATTCCATAGTGGCGACACTTGCGCCTGGCCTGTTTCCGCATGCTTTCCGCAGCGCCGACGGTACGGTTGCGGTCTATTTCGAAGCGGCGGCGGTCATTACCGTGCTGGTCCTATTGGGCCAGGTTCTCGAACTGCGTGCCCGCGAACGGACCTCTGGCGCGTTGAAGGCGCTGCTCGGACTCGCGCCGCGCACGGCGCGCCGGATCGGCGCCGACGGCGACGAGGAAGTCGCGCTGGACGAACTGCAGGTTGGCGATCGCCTACGCATCCGGCCAGGCGAGAAAATCCCGGTCGACGGTACGGTGGCCGAGGGAAGCTCAGCCATCGACGAGTCCATGGTGACCGGCGAATCCATGCCGGTTTCCAAACAGCCGGGCGATCCTGTGATCGGCGGCACGATCAACACCACCGGTTCCTTGGTGATGGTCGCGGAAAAGCTGGGCAGTGAAACGCTTCTGGCGCGCATCGTGCAGATGGTGGCACAGGCCCAGCGCTCGCGCGCGCCGATCCAGCGCGTGGCGGACAAAGTGGCCGGCTGGTTCGTGCCGCTAATCCTTTTCGTGGCGCTGCTCGCCTTTGCGGCGTGGAGCCTGTGGGGGCCGGAACCGCGCCTCGCCCATGCGCTGGTCGCGGCGGTGGCGGTGCTGATCATCGCCTGCCCCTGCGCGCTTGGCCTTGCGACGCCGATGTCGATCATGGTCGGCGTGGGGCGCGGGGCAGAGGAAGGAATCCTCGTCAAGAATGCTGAGGCGCTGGAACGGATGGAGAAGGTCGATACGCTGGTAGTCGACAAGACCGGCACGCTGACCGAGGGCAAGCCTTCTGTCACACGCATTGTGACGTTGGGCGATCTGCCGGAGGAGGAGACGCTCCGCCTTGCCGCAGGGGTCGAGCAGGCGTCCGAGCATCCGCTAGCGCAGGCGATTATGGCCGAAGCGGCGCGGCGCGGCATTGCTGCGCCCAAAGCCAGCGACTTCGATTCCCCCAGCGGCAAGGGCGCGAGCGCCACGGTCGATGGCAGGCAGGTCCTGCTCGGTAATGCGACCTTCCTGCGGGGAAGCGGCGTCGATCCCGATGCGGTCGCGCCTGACGCCGATCACCTCAGGCAGGATGGCGCCAGCGCCATATTGATGGCCGTCGATGGCAAGGTCGCCGCAGTCATCGCCATCGCCGATGCTGTCAAGGCGACGACGCCTGCCGCGATCAAGGCTCTGCGCGCAGAGGGTATCCGCGTGCTGATGCTGACCGGCGACAACCGCACCACGGCAGAGGCGGTGGCACGGTCGCTGGGCATCGACGAGGTCGAGGCCGATGTCCTGCCCGACCGTAAGAGCGCGGTGGTCGAACGGCTTCGCGCAGAGGGGCATGTTGTCGCCATGGCGGGCGACGGTGTGAACGACGCCCCGGCGCTGGCCGCAGCGGACGTCGGCATCGCCATGGGATCGGGCACCGATGTCGCCATTGAAAGCGCGGGGATCACGCTGCTGGGTGGCGAGCTGACCGGCATCGCCCGCGCCCGTATGTTAAGCCGCAAGGTCATGTCGAACATTCGGCAGAACCTCGTCTTTGCCTTTGGCTATAATGCGCTGGGCGTGCCGGTGGCGGCGGGCGTGCTCTATCCGCATTTCGGCATATTGCTGTCCCCTGTGATCGCGGCGGCGGCGATGTCGCTTTCGTCTGTCAGCGTGATCGGCAATTCGCTGCGGCTGAAGGCGGCAAGGCTGTGAACATCGGCGATGCAGCGCAGCGCACCGGCGTGTCGCAGCGGATGATCCGCCATTACGAAAAGATCGGCCTGATCCCCGCACCGCTGCGCCGCGATAGCGGCTATCGCGATTATTCGGATGTCGACGTCAACCGCCTCCGGTTCATTGCCAATGCCCGCGACCTCGGTTTTTCGATCGATGAGATCGGCGAACTGCTCGAACTGTGGAGCGACGAACATCGCGCCAGTGCAGAGGTAAAAGCGCTGGCGCTGGCCAAGGCCGACGAACTGGGCCGCAAGGTCAAGGCGCTGGCCGCCATGCGTGCGAGCCTCGTCCACCTTGCCCGAACCTGTCATGGTGACGACAGGCCCGAATGCCCGATCATCGCCAGCATGTCGGGCGAAAGAACGGCGATGACTTTCGGATCTGCCGAGGATGATTGATGTCGGTCATGTACCGGCAATCGCAAGGCGCTATGATCGCGCAAATGTCCCAAGGGAAAATAGTATGATTGCTTTCAAGCTTAGTACGGCCCGCAGTCTGGCGGGCGCGCTGGCGCTGTTTGCTGCAGGGTGCAGCGGCGCCGCCTAGGCCGCGCTGTATGTCATGTACCGGGATCCGGGCTGCGGCTGCTGCCACGAATGGGCGAAACATGTCCGAGAAGGGCTTCAGGCCGAGGTCGTGATGCGCGAAGACCTGCCGATGCCGCAGATAAAGGCTGCGCGCATTGGGCCGGCGGCGCTCACCTCTTGCCAGACGATGGAAGTCGAGGGCTATGTCGGTGACTTCGGGCAGGGGGGGGTCGCGGAATACAGGTAAGAAGAGATTGGCTTTGCAAAGCGTAGCTCGCGGCGGCAACCGGATCATGCCAAGGATCTGGGTGTGTCTTTGTGCAGTGCTCTGGCGCTTGAATGGCAGCTCTTCTGCTTCCGTTAGCCAAAAGCCGCCGGTCTGCTAACGACCCGATTGCGGACATTAAGTTCAATCCTCAATTTGGCTTGCCGCATAAATCGCGAACATCTCGTCCCGCTTTGCTTCATCGGCGATGTGAAGGAGGACAGTTTGCTTTAGTTCTACGTCCGGATGCGAGGCACAGTTTCCGGCAAACCATAGCGCTTCTGAAATTGGCTCATCCGCGTGCCACGTTGTCATCACGAACTTATCGTCGGGAATGTCGGTAAGCGCTGTCGCGTCCCCACCTTGCGCCGTTGATCTGAAGCGTCGAGTTTCCGCGCCCTGATCTGCGGGAGGGGCGTTGGTGCTATGACGATGTCATGTGACGATACTGGCACTAACGGTGTTCAGCGGTTTGAGGTCTTCACCGGCGCGGGCAAGCGTCGGGACTGGCCGCCGGAGGTGAAGGCCTCGATTGTCGCCGAGAGCTATTCGGGGATGCAGTCGGTGAGCGCGGTCGCGCGCCGTCATGGCCTGGTTCCTTCACAACTCTTCACCTGGCGTCGCCAGTTGCGTGCGCAGATGGAAGAACACGGTCTCATAGTTCCTGAGACTGCAAAGCCGGAGCAGACCTTCGTTCCGGCGGTGATCGATGCGATGCCCGATCCCGATCCGGCACCAAGGAACAAGCCGACACGACGGCGACGCCGCGGCAAGGCCAGTACGGTGGAACTGGAAGTGGACGGGATCACGGTGAAGATCGGGTGCGGAGCGGATGCGGGCACGATTTCGGCAGTGATCACTGCGCTGCGAGAGACGCGATGATCGGGCCCGTTGGTCCATTGGGTACTGGCGCAAAGGTGATGGTCGCAACGCGCCCGGTGGACTTTCGCAAGGGACCGGACTCGCTCGCGGCACTGGTGGCCGCCGAGTATGGCGGCAAGCCCTATTCCGGCGTGATCTATGTGTTCCGGGCCAAGCGAGCCGACCGGATCAAGATGATCTGGTGGGATGGCACGGGCCTGTGTTTGATGGCCAAGAAGATGGAGACGGGCGGCTTCAAGTGGCCCGGCATCCGCGATGGTGTAATGCGCCTTACAGCGGCACAACTGGGCGCTTTGCTGGAGGGCCTGGACTGGCGGCGTGTCCACGGCGGACGTCGCCCGAAGGCACCGCAGATTGCCGCTTGACGGGATACCGCACCACTGATTCAGTGTCTCCATGCTGATAGAAGCGGACCTGCCTGAAGACGTCGAAGCGCTGCGAGCGCTCGTGCTCGAACAGGCCCGTGAGCTCGATACTCTCAAGACATTCCGCGATGAGGTCGAGCGCCTG
>NZ_LYWY01000029.1 GCF_001661915.1 Croceicoccus pelagius | reverse complement strand
ATCTGGCGGTTCTGCATCGACCAGCCCACCACTCGGCGGGAGTAAAGGTCGATCACCACCGCCAGATAGGCAAAGCCCTCCTGCGTCCTGATGTAGGTGATGTCGGTCACCCATGTCTTGTCGGGTGCCGCGACATCGAACTGGCGGGCCAGCGTATTGTCGACCACCCTGGATGGCTTGCCACCATAGCTGCCCGGCCTGCGCTTGTAGCCGATCCTCGCTTTAATACCCGCCAGACTGGCGAGACGCGCCACGCGGTTCGGGCAGCAAGTCTCGCCCTGATCGAGCAGGTCGTCATGCAGCTTGCGATAGCCATAGACCTTGCCGCTGTCTTCCCATGCCTGCCGGAGCAGCTCGGTCTGCCGAGCATCTTCCTTCGCCCGTCTGCTCAACGGGTTCTTCAACCAGGCGTAGAAGCCGCTGGGCTGGATGCGCAGACACCGGCACATCGCGCGCACCGGGAACAGCGTGCGATGCTCGGCAACGAACGCGTATCTCACTTTGCATCCCTGGCGGAACGAAGTGGCCAAAGGTCAAATACGCGGTGGCTTTTTTTAGGATGTCGCGCTCCTCGGTCACCCGGTAGCCGCGCTCGGTGATCTGGGCCACCGCATCACGCTTGAACTCGTCGCTGAAATTAGCTTTCCCCATCGTCGCCTCCTGTCCTCAAATTTAGGAAAGAAGGCGTCCACAAATCTAGGGGCTATTCAACGTCGGCATCCATGAACTGCGCAAGAGCTTCCTTGCTCAGACCAGGCTCGGTCGCCGTGTCTCAGTCTTCGCTTTCAGCCTGCCCGAAAATAGCCGGAAGCGTATGCGCGCGAAGATGCGGAAGCGGATCAGCGGCGAGGTCGCGGTAGACAATTTCCGCATCGGGATAAACCTGCGTCAGCTTTGTCATGACCTTTGCGGAACATGTCCCGCGAAAACGAGTTGGGCTCCTGAACGCCGACATCGAGCGATCGATATACACTATCTTCATTCTCGTTTCCCGCCACCAATTATGGAATGGCCCGCCCCTTTTCCAGCATCTGATAGGATGCGGTTGTTGGTGAAAAGGAAAGGAGCGAGCCATGACTATTTGTACACTTGGAGTCGATCTGGGCAAGAACAGCTGCAGTGCTGCCGGGCTTGATACGACTGGCAAAGTCGTGCTGAGCAGACGCATGCGCCCGTCCACAATTCCAGGCTTCACAGCGAAGCTGGCGCCATGCGTGATCGCGATGGAGGCCTGTTGCGGGGCGCATCATCTGGGTCGGTTGCTGGCGGCTCAAGGCCATACCGTCTGGTTGATGTCGCCGGAATATGTCCGTCCCTACGTAAAGGCGCAAAAGAACGATGATCGCGACGCAGAGGCGATCGCGGAAGCCGCAACGCGACCGACCATGCGGTTCGTCGAGATGAAGACCCAGGATCAGCTCGATGTTCAGTCGCTCCATCGCGTGCGGTCGCAGCTCGTGGGAGCGCGTACGAACCTGATAAATCAGGCGCGAGCGATCCTAATGGAACGCGGGATCGTAGCGCCCCAAGGCCGCCAGAAGTTCGAGAGGGCACTCGATGCGATGCTAGCCGATACGGATCGTCTTCCCGAGGGTCGGATCCGTCGGTTCATGATGGAAACACGCGAGGAGTGGAAGACGCTGGACGACAGGATCGCGGCGCTTGATATGGAGTTTCTAGAACTCACCCGAACCGATGAACTGGCGCGCAGGCTTTTGACGATCCCAGGGATCGGTTCGCTCAATGCGACAGCCCTGGCAGCCGCAGTCGGAGATGCGTCGACCTTTGAACGGAGCCGTGATCTCAGCGCTTGGCTGGGCTTGGTACCGAAGCAATACACGACAGGCGGGAAACCGAAGATTCGAGGAATAAGCAAACGCGGAAACAGGTACCTGCGAACCCTTTTGATCCATGGTGCAAGAGCTGCACTGCCATCGCTTGCCAAGAGCGAGACGCCGCTGGGGAGCTGGCTGCTCGGCCTGCTTGCCAGATGCCACTACAACACGGTGACGGTGGCACTGGCCAACAAGCTGGCCCGGATCGCTTGGGTCACACTGCGTCGCGGAGACACGTTGTCGATCGACCGTGCTGCAATGCCGATCTGAGTATCCTGGTCACCGGTCCTCGACCGGTTGTGTGACCACGATGTCTGCGGGAGGAATTTTGAAGATGGCCTGACGGTAAATCGACGCCCTGAAAGCCTGGTACCAAGAACGGCACTTTGCTGCCACCCCCATTATGAGGTTCAGAGCGTGCGAAGCTCCATCTTGGCGACAGCGCAACGCTGATATGCCGTATACGTTGATGCAGACCAGTCAGTTGCCAGCCTCAAAATAGTCCTTGCAGACGGGGCGGGCCATACGTTCTTGAACCGCCCCGGGATTGCCGGAGGCCCTAACTCCTGAGAGGAAGGGTCTACGATGAGCAAGACAACGAACAAGTTTTCACCTGAGGTGCGTGAACGGGCTGTTCGCCTGGCGCTGGATCAAGAGAGCGAGCATCCCTCCCGTTGGGCAGCGATCACATCCATAGCGGCCATGATTGACTGCTCGGGTCACACGCTGCTGGAGTGGGTGAAGAAGGCCGAGGTGAACAGCGGCAAGCGTGCCGGCGTTCCGGTCGGGGACTGTCAGTAATTTTGTGCGCGAGGTCATATAGATGGAATGGAAAGGACCATCGATATGGCAATCGACAAGGAGTTACTGGACCAGCTGGACGGACGTGACCCGCAAGAGTTATTCGCCCGGGACGGACTGATTGACGAGTTGAAGAAGGCACTGTCGGAACGGATGCTGACGGCAGAACTGGACGATCATCTCGAATCGGAAGCGGAGGCCGGCGTCGCCAATCGGCGCAACGGCAGCTCGAAGAAGACGATGCTGACCGGCACGTCGAAAGTGACGCTGGATATTCCGCGCGACCGTTCGGGTACATTCGATCCCAAGCTGATCGCCGAGTATCAGCGCCACTTCCCGGACTTCGATACGAAGATCATCTCGATGTACGCACGCGGCATGACGGTGCGTGAGATCCGGGGGCACCTGGAAGAGCTGTACGGCATTAACGTGCGCCGGATCTGATCTCCACGATCACCGACGCCGTGCTGGAAACGGTGACCGAATGGCAGGGCCGGCCGCTCGATGATTGCTATCCTCTGGTGTTCTTCGACGCGATCCGCGTGAAGGTTCGCGACGAAGGCTTCGTTCGCAACAAGGCGGTCTACATCGCGCTCGGCATCCTGCCCGACGGAACCAAAGAAACCCCCAGACGAGGCCCGCACTCCGCTAATCTACGCCGCGAGTTGCGCCAAATGTTCTGACGACGGACACTATTGCTCTCTCCGTATTGCCCCCCGAAACAATCAGACTGCTTCTGTGCACATAAAGCGATGCCGGAGCAACCAGATGGGCATGCGCGTCGATGATCATCTATCCTTACCCCCGTTGGTTTAAGCGCATTTTCGGGCTGAAGACAGAGTGTAGCAACTCAAATCGGGTAGACCAGATAACGGGGGAGAACCGATGTATCGAGCTCGGCGCGGCGGGACAGCAACTTGGCGCCACCATCGTCTGACAGTCGCATTGTATCGAGATAGCGGCCGGCGGCCAGGACTTGGGTGACGCCGGCATCCATCGGCGTCATGAACACCGAGAAATTCGAAACCACTTCCACCGTTCGGGCATCGACCTGGCGATGGCTGACGCGCTGGACGAAATGACGGGTGCGGTAGTCCTGAAAGGTGCCGGCCCAGATCTCGTTCACATAGGTGACGCGATCTTCGAGCCGTGCCCGGCAATCGTCGAACATGAATCCGAGCTCGAGGTTGTGCTCGCTATTTTCGACCGCGCGGCAATAATAGGATGCTTGTTCTTCCTCGGCATAGTTCGCCAGCCAGCCCGGCATGTCCTTGCTGTCAAGCGCGTTGGCATCGGCCAGCAGCAATCGGTCGATCGCTTTTTCCAGCTCGGGAGTGGTGGCCGTCATGCCTCTGCCCTCTCGAAACCCATCGCCGAGCGGTAATATTCCCAGCGGGGCAGATTGCCGCTTTCATCGTTCTGCAGAAACTCCGATTCCAGCTTGCCCGGATCACGCACGCCTTTCTGGAAGATAGCGTTGCCCGGCGTGTGACTGCCGATGTGGATCCGGTGGAAGATCGAGGCGTCTTCCATACTGATCAGCCCGCAGGGACCCAACAGGTTGGAACTCTGCCGCAAGCGGTGGCGAACCATGTCCGCATCGTCGTCCTGGTGGGCGAAATAGGCGTAGTGAACTTCTGTAGTCTCTGCGTCGACCGGGTTGGCAAAGCGCAGATTGATGACATCGAGGTGCTTGGTCGAGACGAAGGTGGGGAACAGCTGGACGATCCGCGACCCGACCGATGGATCCTGCCCCTTGAAGGAAATCAGATCCTTGTCTTTCAGAACGCTGGGGCCGCTCGCCACGGAGAGTGCCGATTCGAAGCAGACATGGCCGCGTTTGGTGGCGGTATACTGCCGCCCCTTGCCGCCCTGCCAATTGAGCATCTTGAATGCCGCGTGGAGCAGCGGGGCATGGTAGCCGTCGTTGTCGTTGTAACCCTTCCAGTTGCTGTCGTAGCGAACCTTCTGGTAACCCAGCAGTTTGAGGCGACCGTCGCCCGCCATCAGTTCGCGCAGTGTTTCGCCGGCTTCGCCGAGGAACTCGTCAAGTGGCTCAGTCTCGGCCGAAAACGTGACGAAGATCAGACCATAGAAAAGTTCGAAACGCGGTTGCTCCAAGGGGTAATCGGCCTTGTCGAAGCCGGGCAGGAATTCGCGCGGGTTGGGGCAGCCGACCAAGTTCCCCTTGGCGTTGAACAGCCAGCGGTGATAGGGGCACTCAAACTCGGTCTTGTTGCCCATCACTGCGGTTTCGAGCTGGTTGCTGCGGTGCGAGCAGGCGTTGTAAAACACCCGCACCACGCCGGCCTCGTCGCGAGAGATCAGAAGCGGGATTCCGGCCAGCCGCATCGTCTTGAAATCACCGGGATTGGGCAATTCGCTTTCATGCGCAATCGGGTGCCATTCCGGGCCGTGAAAAATCCGCCTGATCTCGTCAGCGTAGAGATCCGCCCGAGTAAAGGCCGCCTTGGGAACTTCATTATAGTTCTTGGGCCAGGTCAGTGTTGTTTCAGCCATCCTCGTTTCCCCACAGGTTTGATTGCAGCAATTCAGCTCATTTCAACGCTCCGCCTCGAGCGCCTTGCCCAGTTCGGCCCACATCCTGCCCGAATTACGCGCACCTTCGAGATAGTTTTCGGGACACAGGTGATAGGGCGGACGGCAAGGTCCGGCGTTCATCCATCCACCGGCGGTCATCCGCGCCTTTTCCAGCGGAATGTTGTAGGTGGAGAATTCCTTGAAGCTGCCGTTGGGAAACAGCGTTGCTGCCGTGGGCGCGAGCCGCCCCATGAATGTCTTGGCCTTGCTCCAGTCGCCGGTGGCGCGGGCCTGGGCGACGAGATCCCGCAATGTCGTACTGACGAGAGGATGGCAGACCGCGCCGCTGGTCCAGAAGGCATCGACCGAATCGTCCATCCGCGCCGCGCCATAGTAATCAAAATCGATCGGCAGCAGCTTGATCCGCCCCTTGATCGCGGCCAGATCGGGCAGCAGTGTGCCGACGCCGATGTACTTGGCAGTGACAACCTGCGGAATTTCGGCGACCTGACCCCAGAAATGGCGCGGGAAATCGAACTTGAATGCTTCGGGATTGGCATAGATTGCAATATTGATATCGGGCACCGCCTCAGCGACATCCTTGTAGAACTGGACCGCGACATCGACGCTCGGCGCGCACCACATCGGTACGCCCAGCATCGTCCCGGTCGCGCCGATATCGACTGCCTGGCGGGTCAGCGCGATGGTGTCGCGGGTGTTGATGCAGGTTGTGCCGACAAACACCGGCACCCGGCCCGCGGCGGCATCGACGATAGTCTTCATAAAGACGAGCTTTTCGTCAAGTGTCATGGTCGCGGCCTCGCCCAGCGTCCCCATACTGAGAATGCCGTCGACCCCGGCCTCAATCAGGCCGTTGACCATGCGGGCTGCTTCGTCGACATTAACAGTATCGGTGGCACGCCAGTCGGAAGCACCTTCCTTGGCCGGCGTCGGCACGATCGCCCAGGCACCCCTCACATCAGCAGCAGTCAGCAGTTCACGCGCCACAAAACATCTCCCAAATACTCTTCAAACATTAGCCAATGTGTAACGCATTGCCTATTGACTTGGCAAGGGTGGAATACGGATTTATGAGGCCGAATGCCACTAGGATTGCACGCGTCCGGCCGGATGCGGTGTGGGTTGGGAGAAATCAGGGATGACAGACGCGAACGGCAGATTTGCAGGCAAGATCGCAGTTGTCACAGGAGCAGCCCAGGGGATCGGCTTTGCTACCGCCCAGCGCCTAGGGCGAGAAGGGGCCACGGTCGTGGTTGCCGATCGTGCAGAACAGGCGACACTGGATGCGGTTGCGCGACTTATGGCCGAATCTGTCGACGCGCACCCCGCCATCCACGACCTTGAGCAACAGGCTGGAGCCGCTGCCCTGTATAACGCTGTAAGCGATAAATTCGGGCGGATCGACGTGGCCGTCCATAATGTAGGTGGTACGATATGGGCCAAGCCCTATTGGGAATACACCACCGAAGAAATCGTCGCCGAGATTAATCGATCGCTGTGGCCGACGCTGTGGTGCTGCCATGCAGTGCTGCCCCACATGCGCGCGGCAGGTCGCGGCGCGATTGTCAACATCGGCTCGGTGGCAACGCGCGGGGTCAATCGCGTGCCCTACGCGGCTGCGAAAGGCGGCGTGGCGGCGCTGACCGCTGCGTTGTCTCTGGAATTGGAGGATTGTGGCATCAGGGTAAATTGCGTGGCTCCCGGCGGGGTCAACGTGACCCGTGTCACCCCACGCAATCCTGCCCCGCCCTCCGACGCGGACCGCAAGGGCTTTGGCGAAGTGATGGAGCAGACCTTGCGCGATACCCCGCTGGGCCGCTTCGGCGAGCCCGAGGAACTGGCCGCCGCAATCTGCTTTCTCGCCGCTGACGAGGCGTCCTACATCACCGGCCAGACGCTCTACGTCGCAGGTGGCGGGATCGGCTGATCCCGCCCGCCTTGCGAGCCTAACCAGCCTGCTTGAGGATTTCGCGGAGCGACACATCGGCATCGGCCAGCTGCCCGGCCGACGCCTTGGCCCGGCGCTCTATCAGCCGTTTGCCGATGCCCATGTCCGGGGCGCGGTTGACAGTCAGGATGCCCTCGATCGTCTCGCCTGACCGGAAGAATGCGGTAAACTGGTTGCTTGCCATGTCTCCGCGCAGGGTTACCTCGGCTTGCGCCGGGATATGGCCGCAGAACTGGATGTTGAGATCGAACTGATCGCTCCAGTACCAAGCCGGCTTGCAGTAATCGACGTCCTGCCCGAGCATCGCGAGCGCTGCTGCCTGGGCCTGGTCGGCAGCGTTCTGGTAGGTTTCCTGGCGGATATGACCGCCGAAGAAGCTGTCCTGTTCGGCGACGTCGCCGGCGGCAAAGACATTCTCATTGCTGGTGCGGCACTGCCTATCGACGATAATGCCGTTATTGGTGACGATGCCTGCGTCCTTGGCAAGGCTGGTTTCCGGCACGATGCCGACCCCGACCACAACGGCATCGCAATCCACCAGCGACCCGTCGTCGAGTTCGACCTGAGTCACCCGACCATCTAGGACTCTCATCGCGTTCACGCCGCGTCCGAAGCGGGTATCGACGCCGCGCTGGCGATGTTCCTCGCCCAGCCATTGCCCGAACTGCGGCCCGAGCGCCCGGATCATCGGCGCCGCGAACGGCTCGATCGCCGTCACCCGGCAGCCCAACTTGATCGCGCTGGCCGCCACTTCCGCGCCGATCACGCCCATGCCGATTATGACGATGCGGGCCCCATCCTTGAGATCCGCCGCCATTCGCGTGGCATCGTCGCGGGTGCGCAAATAATGCACGTTGGCGGCATCGGTGCCCTCCATGTTGAGCTTGCGCGCCGAGCCGCCGGTCGCGAGGAGTATGCGATCTGCCTGGACCAGTTCGCCTCCGCCCAGGCGGACGCCGCCTGCGGTCAGATCGAGCGCTTCTGCCCGCACCCCGAGCCGCATGTCGATACGGTTGTCCGCGTACCATGCTTCATCGTGGAGGAAGAAGTTGTCCGGTACGTTGGCCGGATCCCACAACACTTCCTTGGACAGCGGCGGGCGCTCGTAGGGACGCCAGGGTTCCTCGCCGATCAGGGTGATCCGGCCATCAAAGCCAGCCTGGCGCAAGGACTCCACCGCGCGGCCACCCGCAAGATTTGCTCCGACCACGGCTATCGATTTCATGCAATTCTCCCAACTTTGAAAGCATACCGGAACAGCCGGCTGTCATTCGACCACCTTCCTTCCATATCTTTGCACATTATGTAATGCGTTGCAAATGTGTGATTGCGCTATGTCCGGCCAGTGGGTCCGATCTTTTCCATTCTCAACGCCAACTGACGACGCGACAGCCCCAAAGTACGGGCGGCTCGCGCAAAATTTCCGCCCGAGGCTTCCACCGCCTCCCGGATGACGAGGCCCTCCACGTTCGACAGAGTTTCGCCACCCTCGACAATCAAATCGAGCACCTGGCGAATCAACTCCGAACGATCATGGATATCGGTAACAGGCATAATCTTGCCGTCACTAGCCAATCCCATGGCCGGCTTTAGATCGGGTAAATCGTTACCCAGAAACAGATGCCGGAGGTCGATCGCCTGCCCATCATCGGCGAGCAACACCGCCCGCTCCACCATTCGCTCGAGTTCGCGCACGTTGCCGGGGTAATCGTAGACCAGCAAGGCATTGATCGCCCTCGTGGTGAACCCAGCTACCGCGCGTTGGTGACGACGCGAGAAACGAAAACGGAAATGCTCGATCAGCCCGGGTATGTCTTCGCGGCGCTGGCGCAGCGGCGGCACCCAAATCGGCAAGGTCGAAATCTGGTAGAACAGGTCGGCGCGAAACAGGCCATCGCGCATCGACTGAGTCAGATCGGCGTTGGCAGCGGCCATCAGGCGAACATCCACCTTAATGGTTCGCGTGTCGCCGACACGCTCGAATTCGCCTTCCTGGATCACACGCAGGATCTTGCTTTGGGCCAGAGGCGAGAGAGTGGATATCTCATCGAGGAAGAGCGTCCCACCATGGGCAAGTTCGAAGCGACCCGGTCGCGCAGCCACGGCCCCGGTGAAAGCGCCTTTGGCCACGCCAAAAAGCTCGGATTCGATCAACCCTTCAGGAATGGCGGCGCAATTGAGCGCGACAAAAGGAGCTTCCTTCCGCCGGCTCAAGCGATGCGCGAATTTCGCCAGCACCTCCTTGCCGACCCCGGTTTCTCCCGTGAATAACAAGGTTGCGTCGCTTGGCGCCGATCGCTCGATCATCGTCTTCACGGCAATGAAGCCAGCCGATACGCCAACGGCCATGCTGTTTTCGCCGGAATCCAGGACCGGCGGTTCCAGCGGCAAGGCCGATTTTTCCGGGCTGTCAAGGTGTGACCATTCCATGGCTGGCTTGGCATGCAGCAGACATGCCGCATCGCCCATACCGGCACACTCCAGTTCGCGCATGATGATCGGCTGGCCGGCAAATGCAGTGGCAAAACCGCTGGCAAAGCCAGTCTGCATCCAGCAGACCGGATCGGTGGCGCGGCCTTCGGCGTTGAGGTGAATGGCGGCTTCGATTGAATCGTGGACCAGGAACCGTCCTTCGAAGTGTCCGCGGGACTTGTCGTTTTCGAGCGCTTCGATCTGGGTCCAGCCAAAACCGGTCAAAGCATGGGCCTGGGGTCCTACGGCAAATGCATCGAGAAAGTCTCGATCGGGTCGTAGTTCCTTCGCGCCGACTGCACACCGCGCACCTTCGGCAAAGCCGAGCTCCCAGAAGAACTTGCTGGCCGCGTCCAGTCCTAACTGGGAAACCATGTGTCCCCGAAGCCCGGCAAGGGCAGAATTGCTTAGCAAGACGCAACGCTCGCCATCGCGCCAGATGCGGCCCATCTCGGGTGAGAACTGGAACGGATCTTTGGACGCTGCTGGCTGTTTCTAGTCCATACAAGCCAGATTCCCAAAACAGGCGATTATTTCCGCACGTTCATGGGCGAAGACGATGTCATCGTCATTCGCCAGAAGGACGGGTCGATCAAGGCGTTCCTGAACAGTTGCACCCACCGCGGGAACCGCGTCTGCCGCGCCGACCGCGGCAACGCAAGGGCGTTTACCTGCAACTACCACGGCTGGTCGTTTGCCCCCGATGGGGCGCTCGCCGGGGTTCCGCTGGAAAACGAGGCCTATTTTGGTAAGCTAGACCGCAGCAAGTTCGGGCTGGTTCCCGTGACTAAAGTGTCCGAATACAAGGGTCTTGTCTTCGGCTGCTGGGACGCAAATTCGCCCAGCCTCGAAGACTATCTAGGCGACGCAAAGTTTTCCTCGATGTCTGGCTGGATGCCATGCCGGGCGGATCAGCGCTGCTCGGCGAAACCCAGAAGATGGTGCTAGGCACCAACTGGAAGCTGCCGGTCGAGAACGTCTGCGGCGATGGCTATCACCTTGGCTGGGCCCATGCCGGCGCGATGTCAGCCGTGCAGTCCATGGACCTCACGGGGCTCAACGTCGGCAATTCGGGCGTCGATCTTGATGGCGGGCTCTCAGTAGCCGGCATGAACGGCCACATGGTGCTGAGCGCGCTCGACGGTGTTTCGGGCTACGCCTTCTATCCCGATCCCAAACCGATCCTCGAATACCTGGAAGCCAACCGCCAGACGGTGATCGACCGCTTGGGCGAGGTGCGTGGCAAGCAGGTCTGGGGAGCGCAGGTCAACATTACCATCTTCCCCAACCTGCAACTGCTGCCCGGCCTCAACTGGTTTCGGGTCTATCATCCCAAGGGCCCCGGGCAGATCGAGCAGTGGACCTGGGCGATGGCCGAAAACGACATGCTCGAGGCGGTCAAGACACAAATCCTCGAGAACCAGTGCCTGACCGTCGGCCTGGCCGGACTGTTCGACAACGACGACGGCGACAACCTTGCCGCCTGCACTGAACAATCGCGCGGCTGGCGCACGGCGCAGATGGATGTCTATACCAATATGGCCCTGGGGCGTTCCGGGAAACGCGAAGGCTTTCCGGGCGACATCGCCGCCGGCCTGGTGAGCGAACACAACCAGCGTTATTTCTACCGCCGCTGGCAAGAGCACATGATGGCGGAAACCTGGGCCGAGGTGCCCACCTACAACATCAACTCGCTGACAGCGCAGGAGGCCGAACATGCTTGACCGGCCCCTGTCGCCTCCCCCGGTCGAGGTAATCGTCGCGGTCACCCAGGCGCTCCACTGCGAGGCGCGGCTGCTCGACAATGAAGACTTCGACGGCTGGCTGGCCATGCTGAACGAAGACATCTGCTATCGCATGGAATTGAAGAGCCGCCGGTTTCGTGCGGATCGTTCGCCCCCCTTGCCGGTCGGCCCGGGCGTGATCTTCAACGAGGATCTTGGCCGTCTCAAGCTGCGGGTGGATCGCTTGAAATCCGGCTTCGTTTGGGCCGAAGACCCGCCCAACTTCATTCGCCGCGCCATCTCCAACGTCGAGGTAGTGGCCAGACCTGCGGAGAACGAGGTGCGGGTCCATTCGGTGCTGATCATGCACCGCAACCGGATCGACGGCACCACCCGCGTGCTCACCGCCGCGCGCACCGACCTGTGGCGCGGCGAAGGCCAGGCCTGGCTGCTCGCGGCGCGCGACATCGTGCTCGACCATTCCGTGCTGCCCGACAGCAATCTCAACGCCTTCTTCTGAACTGCAATTTCAAACATCACAATTGGGAGGTTAAACCATGCGCTTCGAACGGATCGGCCGCGAGCCGGATTATTCACGCTACATGGACCTCAAGGAAGGCTGGCTCGACCGGCGGATCTTTTCCGACGCCGATATTTATGAGGAAGAGCTTTACCGGATCTTCGCCCGGTCGTGGCTGTTCGTCGCCCACGAAAGCCAGATCCCCAAGGCCGGAGATTTCCTGACCACCCATATGGGCGAAGACGCGGTGATCGTCGCGCGTCAGGCCGATGGTTCGATCCGGGTCATGCTCAATTCCTGCCCGCACCGCGGCAACAAGGTCTGCTTCGCCGATGCCGGCAACACTCGTCGGTTCGTCTGCAATTACCACGGCTGGGCCTTTGACACCGCAGGCGACCTCAAAGGCATGCACGAGGAATATTGCTACGACAATGGCGATATCGACTTCAAGAACCATGGCCTCAAGAACGTCGCCAAGGTCAGCAGCTACAAGGGCCTGGTGTTCGCCACCTTCAACGGCGATGCGCCGAGCCTGGAGGCATGGTTGGGCGATTTCCGCTGGTATCTCGACATGATCCTCGACAACGAGGAAGGCGGCACCGAATTCATTGGCGGCTGCATCAAATCGGTGATGAGCGCGAACTGGAAGTTCGGGGTCGAGAACTTCATCGGCGATGCTTACCACGCTGGCTGGACGCACGATTCCGGCTGCCGTTCGATGAACGATGGCATGCCCTTCCCGCCGATCGACATGGAATACTCCTATCATGCCAGCGTGAACGGTCACGGCTGGGAATTCGGCACCGAGGGCGTTGGCGATCTCGTCCTGCTCGGCCGTCCAAAGGTCATGGACTATTACAACAAGATCCGCCCCAAGATGGCTGAACGCCTGGGCGAGATGCGCTCCAAGATCTTCGGCTCGGTCGCCTCGGCCTCAATCTTCCCCAATGTCTCGTTCCTGCCCGGCATCTCCACCTTCCGCCAATGGCAGCCCAAGGGACCGATGCAGTTCGAATTGAAGACCTGGGTGATCGTCAACAAGAACATGCCTGATGACATCAAGGAAGAAGTCACCAAGGGCGTCATGCAGACCTTCGGCCCCGGTGGCACCTTCGAGATGGATGACGGGGAGAACTGGGAAAACTGCACCACCGTCAACCGCGGAGTCGTCACCAGGCACGAGCGCCTGCACTATCGCTGCGGCATCGGCCGCCAGATCGAACATGATACCCTGCCGGGCATCGTCTATCGCGGCCAGTACAACGACGCCAACCAGCGCGGCTTCTACCAGCGCTGGCTCGACATGATGACCCATGACGAGTTCGGTAAGATGCCGACACGCCCCGAACCGAGGCTTGGCAACGTGGCCGAAACCCGCGACCTGCCCGGCCTGTTCGCGCTCTGAGAGGAATCACAACCATGACCGACACCGCAACCCTCGAGCGCACACGCCAAGGCACTGCCGCATCGCTCGAACTGACCCACGCGCTGGCCCAGACGCTTTATCGCGAAGCGCGCCTGCTCGACACCGAGAACTATGCCGACTGGGCAGAGATGCTGGCGGAAGACCTGCATTACCACATGCCGGGAATCGAAACCCGCTACCGCCGGGACAAGACCGATCAGGTGACCGACCTGACCCGGATGGCCTATTACAACGACAGCAAGCCCGAAATCCTCAAGCGGCTTTCGCGGCTCGAGACCGGAACGGCCTGGTCGGAGGATCCGGCGACGCGCTGCACCCATATCATCACCAACGTCGAGGTGGAGCTTACCGAAAACGCCGACGAGTTCCGGGTCTATTCGGACTTCTATGCCTATCGCAATCGCAACGAACGCGACGAGGATTCGCTGATCGGCAACCGTATCGATATCTGGCGCCAGGTCGGCAACAGCTTTCAACTGGTCAAACGCCGTGCGATCCTCAAGCACAACGTGATGCTGAGCAAGAATCTGAATATCTACGTTTAGTCTATCCACGCTTATAAATAAAAATACATCAACAAGAGGGAGAATGACGCCAATGACAAACCAATCGTTCAATTTCCGGAAGGTCGTCCTGCGCACCAGCGCCTCGGCGATCGTCGGATCAATCGGGCTCGCACCGATGGCGGCGCATGCGCAGGACGCCGCAACAAGTGAGCCTCAGGCTGAGGAGCAACAGACCGGCGGCCTCGAAGAGATCATCGTGACTGCGCGCAAGCGGGCCGAGAACCTGCAGGAAACGCCGGTCGCGATCACCGCGTTGACCGGCGGAATGCTCGAGGAACGCCAGGTCACCAACGTGGCCGAAGTCGCAAAATTCGCGCCGAACGTAAACATCTCGCCGGTCGCCAATCTCTCGGGTTCCAGCGCCACGATCACCTCGTTCATCCGCGGCGTGGGCCAGACCGATTTCAATATCACCGTCGACCCGGGCGTGGGCGTCTATGTCGATGGCGTCTATGTCGCCCGCTCGGTTGGCGCGCTGCTCGACATGGCCGACATTGCGAGCGTCCAGGTCCTGCGCGGGCCGCAGGGCACACTGTTCGGCAAGAACACCATCGGCGGCGCGATCGTCGTCAATTCCGTCGAACCGCAGTACGATTTCGACATGAAGCTCGAAGCGGCGACCGGCCGGTTCAACCGCGCCGATTTCAAGGGCATAATCAACGTGCCGCTGAGCGACACTCTCGCAATGCGCGCGGTTGCTTCCTATGAAACCCGCGACGGCTACCAGAAGCGTTTGTTCGACGGCGGCCGCCAGGGCAACAAGGACAGCTTCGGCGGACGCATTGCGTTCAAGTGGGAGCCGACCGACAAGCTGACCGTCAACCTGAGCGG
>NZ_LYWY01000028.1 GCF_001661915.1 Croceicoccus pelagius | reverse complement strand
AACAAGAGGGAGAATGACGCCAATGACAAACCAATCGTTCAATTTCCGGAAGGTCGTCCTGCGCACCAGCGCCTCGGCGATCGTCGGATCAATCGGGCTCGCACCGATGGCGGCGCATGCGCAGGACGCCGCAACAAGTGAGCCTCAGGCTGAGGAGCAACAGACCGGCGGCCTCGAAGAGATCATCGTGACTGCGCGCAAGCGGGCCGAGAACCTGCAGGAAACGCCGGTCGCGATCACCGCGTTGACCGGCGGAATGCTCGAGGAACGCCAGGTCACCAACGTGGCCGAAGTCGCAAAATTCGCGCCGAACGTAAACATCTCGCCGGTCGCCAATCTCTCGGGTTCCAGCGCCACGATCACCTCGTTCATCCGCGGCGTGGGCCAGACCGATTTCAATATCACCGTCGACCCGGGCGTGGGCGTCTATGTCGATGGCGTCTATGTCGCCCGCTCGGTTGGCGCGCTGCTCGACATGGCCGACATTGCGAGCGTCCAGGTCCTGCGCGGGCCGCAGGGCACACTGTTCGGCAAGAACACCATCGGCGGCGCGATCGTCGTCAATTCCGTCGAACCGCAGTACGATTTCGACATGAAGCTCGAAGCGGCGACCGGCCGGTTCAACCGCGCCGATTTCAAGGGCATAATCAACGTGCCGCTGAGCGACACTCTCGCAATGCGCGCGGTTGCTTCCTATGAAACCCGCGACGGCTACCAGAAGCGTTTGTTCGACGGCGGCCGCCAGGGCAACAAGGACAGCTTCGGCGGACGCATTGCGTTCAAGTGGGAGCCGACCGACAAGCTGACCGTCAACCTGAGCGGGGATATCAATATCCGGCGCGAGGAACAAACGGCTATCTCATTGATCGAACTGCGAGACCAGCCGGTTCCGTTGCGTTTTGTGGAGATTCCCAACAGCGCCCCCCTGGGGGCACCAACCGCCAGATCGCCGCGCCCAGCTCGATGTATTTTTGGAACAAGATCCGCGTCACCGATGGCAGCTGCGGAGCACCTTGGGGCGGGTTTGGCGTTCCGGGTACCCTTGCGCCGACCGGCAACCCGGCCTGCGCCAGCACCCGCTGGATCACTGGCGACATCGACACCACCTGGGCTGGCGGCGTCAACCGGTCGGACTTCGATCTATGGGGCACCAACCTCACGCTCGATTACGATTTCGGCGATTTCAGCCTGAAGTCGATTTCGGCCTACCGCGACCAGACTTCGCACATGGAATACGATTTCGACGGCACTCCGCATACGATCCTGCGGATCGCGAGCGATATCGATGTGTGGCAGGCCTCGCAGGAACTGCAGTTTACCGGAAGCCTGATGGCTGGCCGGGTGAAGTTCGTTCTGGGCGGCTATTATCTCAAGGAAAAGGGCACTGACTACACCCCGATGGAATTCGGGTTTGCCCAGTTCTTTAGTGGCGGCGACATCGACAACGACAGCTATGCCTCATACCTGAAGGCCACCTTCAATTTGACCGACCGGTTCTCGATCACGCCGGGCATCCGCTACACTAACGAGACCAAGCGGTTCGACCCGTCTGTGCAGACGATCTTCAACGACCGCTCGCAACTCGATCCAGTGCTGGCATCGGTCTATCCGCAGGGCGCATTCGTCGCGTTCAGCCAGTGCCTCGTCGGACAGGCAAACCCGGCGGCCAACCTGTTCCCGTCAGGCCCGCTGGCCGGTTTCCCGCTACCGAACTGCACGCCTTCGGCGACCAACCCGGGCGGCAACCACACGATGCCGGCCATCGAGGTTTCGGCCAAGGCCAAGGAGTGGACCCCGGCGATCTCGGCGGACTACAAGATAACCGACAATTCGCTGATCTATGCGTCCTATTCGAAAGGCTTCAAGAACGGCGGGTTCAGCCAGCGCATCTTCCCGGCTGAAATCGCGACCCCCTCGTTCACGCCGGAATTCGTCGAATCCTACGAAATCGGCCTGAAGAACGAACTGTTCAACCGGCGCCTGCGCCTGAACATCGCGGCGTTCCTTTCCGATTACAGCGACATGCAGATCACTGTGAACGAAGGGATCGCTCCGAAGGTTCGCAACGCCGGTGCCGGCCGGATCAAGGGATTTGAGGTCGAGGGCGAAGCGGCTCCAATCGATCAGGTTCAGTTGACCTTTGGTGTAGGTTATCTGGATGCCTATTACACCGACATCGACTTATCAGCCGCCCCCGTCACCACGGATTCGAAATTTGCTTTCGTACCCAAATGGGCAGCTTCGGCAGCTATCAATGCGGATGTCTATGAAGGGCAAGCCGGCAAACTGACGCTTCGTGGTGACTGGTCGTATCAAAGCGACACCTTTAAGGATGCGGTAAATAGCCCGCAATTGTTTCAGCCAGCATATAGCGTGTTCGGCGCCAGTGTTTCGTTCACCGAGAAGAGCGATCACTTCACCGTGACTGGCGGCGTCACCAACTTGACCGATAAACGATACATCCAAGGCGGGTACGTCGATCTCGACATCGGCGGCGCCGCCACCGCAAGCTTCTCGCGTCCGCGCGAGTGGTTCCTGAAGCTCGCCTACAAATACTAAGACCCTATACCCGAGGGCGGCGCACCGCCGCCGCCCTCACCCTTGCCTCGACGGTCAAGGCCAGAGCAAAATAACTCGGGAGAAATCCGAAGGACGGACTACGCTATTTTCTCATCCCAGTCATGACCTTGGCGGGCGTTATCGGATTCATGCTCGGCGGTAGCTACGTCTGGCTGGGCGCGGCTACATTCCCGGTTCTAATGGCTCTGGACCTGCTGCTGCCGCCCGATCACAAAGTCCGCGCGAAGGGCGCCGCCATGCTCGGTGACATCGCGATGTACCTGCAACTGCCCCTGATGATCCTGCTCGTCTGGGCCTTTGCCCGATCGGTTGCGACCGCGATCAACCCGATCACCGGCGCCGACAATTCAAGCTGGCAACTGGCCGGATCGCTGCTCAGCCTGGGCTGGCTCTCGGCGGTGCCGACCCTGCCGGTAGCGCACGAGCTGATGCACCGCCGCCACTGGTTCGCCCGCTATGTCGCCAAGTGTCTGAGTGCATTCTACGGCGACCCCAATCGCGATATCGCCCATATCGTCACCCACCACGTACATCTCGACACGGCAAAGGAAAGCGATACCCCTCGGCGCGGGCAGACCATCTACAGCTTCGTGTTCCAGGCGACCTGGGGTTCTTACAAGGACTCATGGGAGAAGACGGTCGAAATCCTCGGCAAGCTGGGCCATCCTCGGCTCGGTTGGCGGAATGTGATGTGGTTGTTTCCGCTGCTTTCGGGCGGCATTGTCGCCTATGTGGGTCTGACGGCGGGGCTTGCCGCTGCGTTGACTGCCATCGGTGCCATGCTTTTGGCAAAGATGTTCGTGGAAGGGTTCAATTATTTCCAGCACTATGGCCTGATCCGGGTCGAAGGGGCGCCGATCGAGCTCCATCACGCCTGGAACCATCTCGGAGCGATCGTCCGGCCGATCGGTGCGGAAATCACAAACCACATCAACCATCACCTTGACGGGCATATCCCCTTCTATGCGCTGAAGCCCGAACCGCAGGCACCGCAGATGCCCTCACTGTTCCTGTGCTTCGCCGCCGGACTGATCCCGCCGGTCTGGTTCCGCTTCATCGCGCAACCGCGCCTCAAGGACTGGGACGAACGTTTCGCCACCCCCGGCGAACGCAAGCTGGCGGATCAGGCCAACGCACAGGCTGGTTGGCCGCGCTGGCTGGCCAGCACTTGAACGCCAGGCCAATCGTCCACCCTCATTCGGGCGACAATCCGCAACTGCGGATTCCGCCCGCCCATTTCGGACAAACCCGACAATGTTTTCTTTCCTGCGCAAATCCAAGATGAACACCGTAACCGTGGAAGGATCGCCGACCACGCTAGACATACCGGCGGGCAAGACACTTCTTGAAGCGATGCTGGACGCGGGTTTGGCCATGCCGCACGATTGCAAGGTCGGCTCGTGCGGTACCTGCAAGTTCAAGCTCGTGTCTGGCAAGATCGGCGAATTGAGCCCGTCGGCCCTTGCACTTGAGGGCGACGAACTGCGCAGCGGCTTTCGCCTCGCCTGCCAGGCCATTCCGCGCTCGGATCTGACAATCGCGGTTGATGCGCCACTCTCGCAAGGGATCGCCATTGCTACATATCGCGGCACCATCGTCGCTGCACAACGGCTGTGCGAGGATATCATCGGGCTGACCATCGAACTGGATCGGCCACTGGCCTTCACTCCCGGACAATACGCTGATCTGACCGCTCCCGGCATCGAAGGTGCACGCAGTTATTCTTTCGCCTTCGCGACGGTTGGCGAACCCACCCAGCAACTGCATTTTCACATCCGGCACGTTCCGGGCGGCGCATTTACCGACTGGCTGTTCTGCACCGATCGCACCGGAATGGAGCTGAAGGTTACCGCCCCCTATGGGCAATTCGCCCTCAAGGACAGCACTGCCCCCATTCTTTGCATCGCAGGGGGTAGTGGTCTAGCGCCGATAATCTCGATTCTGGAGCAGGCGCTTGACCGGGGCGCAGACCGGGCGGTGCACCTGCTGTACGGTGCGCGCCGTCAGTCCAATCTCTATGCCCTCGACAAAATTGCGGCCCTTCGTCAACGCTGGATGGCCCCTTTCGAATTCTTCCCGGCCTTGTCGGATGAAGAGCCAGACAGCGACTGGGCAGGAGCGCGTGGGCTGATCACCGAGCAGATTGCGGACGTTGCAGACCTGGCGGCGCACGAAGCCTATCTGTGTGGCCCACCGGCGATGATCGACTTTGCCGAAGCGCAATTGCTCGCCGCCGGCCTCTCACGTTCGGTCATTTCGGCCGACCGCTTTCTTGATCGCAGCAATCGCACGTAAAAAAAAAGACGGGCGCTCGACGAATCGAGCACCCGCCAAGGGTGGAGAGATCTAAGCCGCTTCAGCTTCCGGGGCGTTTGCCAATGCCCATGCCACCATCGCTGAGCAAAACCGTTCCTGTCATGTAGGCCGAGTCCCGACGCGAGGCGAGCAAGACATAGAGCCCTGTGTGATCATCCGGTTCGGCGATCCGCGCGAGCGGCGTCATCCCGGCAATCATCGCGTCGAGCCCTTCCATGTCCTCCATGTGGACATCGGCCGTTCCGCCCGCCTTGGTGCCGCCGAGGGGTGTCCGGGTGCCGCCCGGAGCCACGCCGTTGACCCTGACATCGGGGGTAAGTTCCCATGCCAGCTGGCGGATCAGACCAAGGACCGCGTGCTTCGATGCCACATAGGGCGTGCCACCGCCGCCGGTATAGAAGCTCGAGGTCGAGGCCGTGAAGATGATGCTGCCCTTGGTCTTCCTGAGTTCAGGGATCGCGGCTCGGGCACCAAAGAAGTAGCCCTTGACGTTGACCCCAAAGATCTCGTCCAGCGTTTCGGAGAGCTTGTCCGGATCCATGTCCGCTAGCGGGGTCATGTAATCCCAGATGCCGACATTGCCGACAAACACGTCGAGCTTGCCGAAGGCATCCACGGTCGCCGCGACCGCCCGTTCGTTGTCGGCGTAGTTTCGGACATCACCCTCAACCACGACAACTGCCGCGCCATGCCGCTTACGCACCAAGTCGGCCTGGGCGGCATCCCTGACCAGGACGCCAACCTTGGCACCTTCTTCGATAAAGCGCGCGACGACCGCCTCACCGATCCCGGTGGCGCCGCCGGTCAGCAGCGCCACTTGTCCTTCAAGCCTTGCAGTCACATCGTTCCTCCCGAAGATCGCGGGTTCCCGATCACTGATCGAACATTCCGGTGCGGCCTTCCTGAAGGTTGACCACGACCGACTTTGTCTGGGTGTAGTGGTTCAGCACTTCATGGCTGAATTCACGCCCGAAGCCGCTCTGCTTGTAACCGCCCAGCGGCATGTTGGCCTTCAGGTTGTAGTAGCGGTTGATCCAGACCGTGCCGGTTTCGAGCTGGCGCGCGATCCGGTGGGCGCGGGCAAGATCCTTGGTCCACACGCCGCCGGCCAGGCCGTAGGTGGTGGCATTGGCCTGCTGCATCATGTCGGCTTCGTCGTTCCAGGTAATGACACTGGTGACCGGACCGAAGATCTCTTCCTGCGCGATACGCATGGTGTTCTTGACGTTGGTGAACACCGTCGGCTTGATGAAGTTGCCATCCGCCAGATTGGTGGCTTCCGAGCGGCTGCCGCCGGTCAGGACTTCGGCCCCTTCCTCGGTCGCGAGGCGCAGGTAGCTTTCAACCTTGTCGAATTGCATCTTCGATGCCTGGGCACCCAGCTGGGTCGCCATGTCGAGCGGATCCCCCTGTCGGATCCCTTCCAGCGCGGTCTTGAACTTGGCCAGGAACTCGTCCTGGATCGACTGGTGCAGGAACAGGCGCGAACCGGCCAGGCACACTTCGCCCTTGTTGAGCACGGTCGACATGGTCGCGCTTTCCACCGCCGCGTCGATGTCGGCATCGCCGCAAACGATATGTGCAGACTTGCCGCCGAGTTCGAGCGTCTGCGGGATGATGTTGGCCGAGGCGTACTGGATAATCCGGCGCGCAGTCGCTACTGACCCGGTGAAGGCCACCTTGGCGACATCGGGGCTGGTGACCAGCGCCTCGCCCACGTCCGCGCCATAGCCGGTGACGACATTGATCACACCCGGCGGCAACAGATCAGCCATTTCCACGAAGAATTCAATCACCGAAAGGCAGACCGTTTCGGCCGGCTTCAGAACGACAGTGTTGCCCGAGGCCAGCGCGGGCGCGATCTTGCACGCCATCATCAACATCGGCACGTTCCATGGGATAATCTGCGCGCAGACGCCGAGCGGTTCGCGGTGGACGATGCCGATCGCGTCGGGATAATCGAGCGTCTGGCCATGCAGGCCATAGGCGGCACCGGCGAACAGCTCAAACTGCCCGATCGCCTGCGGCATATCGAAATACATCGATTCGCGCATCGGCTTGCCGTTGTTGAGCGTTTCGAGGGTGGCATAGTGCGAATGGCGTGCCTTCAGACGACGCGCAACCTCGATCAGGATCTCCTGGCGCTCCCCGGGCAGGCTCTGCGACCATTTGGGAAACGCCGCCTTGGCGGCGGCAATCGCGCGTTCGATATCCTTGGCGTTGCCGGCCTGAATCTTGGTCAGCACCTTGCCGGTCGAGGGATTGAGCAGATCGATGGTCTTGCCGCTGTCCCCGGCAATCCACTCGCCGCCGATATAATGGCCGTACTCGGACTTTATGCCGTATTCGTTTTCTGTACTTTTCAACTGCGTAGCCATCACGATTCTCCCTTCAATTCATGAAACTTCGATCAGTAGGTTATCCAATGGGTAGAGCCGACAGGCGAGCGCATAACCTTGGCGCAGGTCTGCCGCGGAAACTTTGGCGGCGCTCATCTTCCCTGTCCGGTACTTGCCTTCGACGACGCGAACTCGGCAAACTCCGCAACCACCACCGCGACATCCAATGCTTATGTGGTCAGCCCCTCTACGTTCCATCGCGGTCAGTACGCGTTCATCCCCCCGGCAAGGGAACTGTCCGCCACCGACCAATGTGATTTGATGTGAATCAGCTGTCATCCGACCAATCTTCTTCGACCTTGACTTGCTTCGCACCGGCGGCCTTGGCTGCAAGACTCTGCCCGCCTACCGCGAAATGGGCCGGCGCCATTTCACGCAGGATTACCCGAACCGATTCCCGCGGCGCTCCAATCGCGTCGATGGCCGCGTCGGTCAGCGCCTGGATCAGTCGTTCCTTGGCTTCGGGCGGACGCCCTTCGAGCAGGTTGACCTCAATGATCGGCATGTCAGTCTTCCACCTGGAACATGACCGCGCCGAGATTCTGCACTGTCGTCCGCACAGTCTGACCCGGTGCCAGGTTGGGCGCTGCGGTAATGCCCCCCGCCATGACGATGTCACCGGCGTTGATCTGTTCGCCCGATTCGGCAACCAGCCGGGCCGCAGCAACCAGCGAACGGATGGGGTGGCCAAGGATCGCCGCGGTCGACCCGACCTGTACCACTTCGCCATCGATTTCGAGGATCACGCCCAGATTCGAAAAATCGATCCGGGGATCGTGCCAGGATCCGATCACCAGCCCCGACGAGGAAGTGTTGTCGGCGATCACGTCTTCCAGCGCGAACTTGAAATTCTCGTATCGGCTGTCGATGATCTCCATTGCAGGGGCGATCGCCTCGACCGCCGCCAGTGCTGCGGCGGCCGTCACCTTGCCGACCAGAGGTGCCTTCATCAGGAAAGCCACTTCGGGTTCAACCCGGGGATGGACGTAGCGAGCGCGCGACATGGCCGAGCCCTCCTCGATCAGCATGGCATCGGTCAGCCGCCCCCAAGCCACCTCATCGACACCGACCTGCTGCATCTTGGCCCGGCTGGTCAGCCCCATCTTCACGCCGATGCGTCGCTCGCCGCGCGACAGGCGTCGATCGACCGAGAGCTTCTGCACCTGGTACGCCTCGGTAACGGAGAACTCCGTATCTACAGGCGTGATCTGCGGCGTAGCATTCGCCTCGCGAGCAGCGGTGTCGAGGGTTTCGGCGTAGCGTGCAAGCCTGTCCATCTCAGTTCGCCTTGGCTTTGATCAGATCAAGTGCAACGTCGATGATCATGTCTTCCTGGCCTCCGACCATCCGGCGGTTGCCCAATTCGACGAGGATCTCGCGGGTATCGATTCCGTACTGTTCCGCTGCCTTTTCCGCATGGCGCAGGAAGCTTGAATAGACGCCTGCATAGCCCAGGCTGAGCGTCTCGCGATCGACCCTCACCGGACGGTCCTGAAGCGGGCGTATGATGTCGTCCGCCGCGTCCATCAGCGCCATCACGTCGCAGCCGTGCTTCCAGCCCTTGCGGTTGGCCGCGGCGATGAACACCTCGAGCGGCGCGTTGCCGGCGCCCGCGCCCATCCCGGCAAGGCTGGCGTCGATCCGCACCGCGCCGGCCTGAGCGGCGACGATCGAGTTGGCCACGCCCAGCGACAGGTTGTGGTGCGCGTGGATGCCGCGTTGAGTTTCAGGTTTGAGCACCCGGTCATAGGCTTGGAGACGTGCAATCACGCCATCCATGTCGAGCGCCCCGCCGCTGTCGGTGACATAGACGCAATGCGCGCCATAGCTTTCCATCAGCAGCGCCTGCTGGGCGAGCGCCTCGGGCTCGATCATGTGGCTCATCATCAGGAAGCCCGATACGTCCATGCCCAGATCGCGCGCGATGCCGATGTGCTGCTTGCCGACGTCGGCCTCGGTGCAGTGGGTCGCGACCCTGACCGAGCGCACTCCCATCGAATAGGCCCGCTTGAGTTCTTCGGCGGTGCCGATACCGGGCACCAGAAGCGTTGTCAGCACCGCGTTCTTGATTACGTCGGCGGCAGCCTCGATCCAGTCCCAGTCGGTATGGGCGCCAAATCCGTAATTGAAGGTCGAACCGTTCAGGCCATCGCCGTGCGAGACCTCGATCGCATCCACCCCTGCCTCGTCAAGCGCCTTAGCGATCGTGCGGACGCTGTCGGTGCCATACATATGCAGGATGGCGTGCATCCCGTCGCGCAAGGTCACGTCCTGGATGTAGAGCCGATCAGATGTTGGATCAAAGGTCATGCTGCAGTCTTTTCCATATGAGTCTTGGCCAGGCTCTCGCCTGCCGCCTTGGCGGCAGCGGTCATGATGTCGAGGTTGCCGGAATAGTTGGGCAGATAATCGCCCGCGCCCTCGACCTCGAGGAACACGCTGGTCTTGAGTCCTTCGAATTCACCGTAGCCGGGGATATTGAGCGGCCGGTTCGAACCGAAGCGTTCGAACTGTACTTCCTGCTTGAGCCGGTAGCCCGGCACGTACGACTGCACCCTTGCAATCATAGCCAGAACCGAATCGCGCACCTTGTCCTCATCGACCATTTCCGACAGCGTGAAGATCGTATCACGCATGATCATCGGCGGTTCGGCGGGATTAAGGATGATCACAGCCCGGCCCTTGGCCGCGCCGCCGACAGTTTCGATCGCCCGCGCCGTTGTGCGGGTGAACTCATCAATGTTGGCACGGGTGCCGGGACCGGCGGAGCGCGACGAAACCGACGCGACGATTTCGGCGTAGTGCACCTTGGCGACCTGCGAGACCGCCGCGACGATCGGGATCGTCGCCTGCCCGCCACAGGTCACCATGTTGATGTTGCGCACCGCGGCATCGACCGCCGGGTTGACCGGGGGAATGGTCGCCGGGCCGATCGCGGCCGGGGTAAGGTCGACCATCAGCTTGCCGTCACGGGCGAGGATTTCGTCGTGCGCCTTGTGCGCATAGGCCGAGGTCGCATCGAAGGCGATGCCGATATCGGCATATTGCGGCATCCGGCACAGGCCCTCGATTCCTTCGTGGGTCGTCGGGACGCCGCGTTCGCTGGCCATCGCCAGCCCTTCGGAGGCCGGATCGATCCCGACAACCGCCGCTAGCTCCAGTGTATCCGAACCCTTGAGCAGCTTGATCATCAGGTCGGTCCCGATATTGCCGGAGCCGATAATTGCGCACTTCATCTTGGCCATTTGACCAGCCTCCAATTTGAATTCAGTCAGCGGCGAACGCGGCGCGGACCGTTCCGAGTCCGTTGATCCGGGCTTCGACCACATCGCCGCGTGCAACCCCGGCCATCGGCCCGAGCGCGCCCGACAGGATTACATCGCCTTCGAGTAACGGACGCCCCGCTTTGGCCATCACCCGCGCCAGCCACAGCGATGCGGTGATCGGGCTGCCCAGACAGGCGATCCCGGCACCGACCGAAATCGGCTCACCCTTGGCTTCCATGACCATGCCGCAGCTGCGCAGATCGAGCCCGTCGAGCTTGCGCGGCACCGCGCCGAGCACGAACAGCCCGCTCGAGGCATTATCGGCGATCGTGTCCCAGATCTTGATGTCCCAGTTTGCGACGCGGCTGTCCACGATCTCGATTGCCGGAACGACATATTCGACCGCGCGAATCATTTCGGCGGTCGTCATGTCGGGGTGGGGCAAATCCCGCCCAACGACGATCGCAATCTCGGCCTCAACCTTGGGCTGGATCACCTGGTCGAGCGACACCGGGATGCCTTCCGGCACGTCCATGTCAGCGAACAGCATCCCATAGTCGGGCTGATCCACCCCAAGCTGGCGCTGGACCGCGATCGAGGTCAACCCGATCTTGCGGCCGACCAGGCGCCGTCCATTGGCGAGGTAGTGCTTGGTGTTGGCTTCCTGCACGGCATAGGCGGCTTCGACGCCACCAGCCGAAATCAGGTCGCGGATCGGGCTGACAGGCTTCCCCGTTTCGGCCGCGCCGCGCAGGGCCAAGGCCGCTTGTTCGATAGTCTTGGAGTCAATTGTCATCGTCTTACAGCTTCACGCAAATGTTGGTGATCTCGGTGTAGAATTCGAGGCTGTGCACCCCGCCTTCCCGGCCGATGCCGGAATGGCCGGACCCGCCGAAAGCCGTGCGCAGATCGCGCAGGAACCAGGAATTGACCCAGCACACCCCCACGTCCATCGCCGCCGCCACGCGGTGTCCGCGGGACATGTTTTCGGTCCAGATCGAGGCGCACAGGCCGTAAACCGTATCGTTTGCAAGTGCGATCACCTCGTCCTCGCTGTCGAACGGCACGATACCGCAGCACGGTCCGAAGATTTCCTCGCGCATCACGGTATCGCCGTGGGCGACGTCGATCCACAGCGTCGGTTCCACGAAGAAGCCACCGGCTTCCGCACCCGAGATTTCGGGAACGCCGCCGCCGGTGACCACGGTGGCCCCGTCCTCGACCGCACGGCGATAGTAACCCAGCACTTTCTCGCGGTGCTCGGCGCTGATCAGCGGGCCGAGATAGGCGCGATCACCGGTCACGCCCGGCTTGAAGCCCTGCGCCGCCGCCGCCATCCGCGCCACGAAGGCGTCGAAGATCGGTCGTTCGACATAGACCCGCTCGGTTCCGAGGCAGACCTGCCCGGTGTTCAGGAAGACCGAGCGCGACAGACCCTCGACCGCCTTGTCGAGGTCGGCATCGGCGAACACAATCGCCGGGTTCTTGCCACCGAGTTCGAACGAAATGTCGCGAACGCCGATCGCGGCCTTCTGCATGATCGCCTGTCCGGTGCCGGTCTCGCCGGTGAAGGTGATGGCATCGACATCGGGGTTGGACGTGAGGAATTCGCCGGCCGAACCCGGACCGAATCCGTGGACGACGTTGTAGACACCCTTGGGCATGCCCACCGCGTTCATTACTTCGCCCAGCAGGGCAGCGGTCCGAGGCGTTTCCTCGGACGGCTTGACCACCACGGTATTGCCGCAGGCCAGCGCCGGGCCAACCTTCCAGGTCATCAGCAGCAGCGGGAAGTTCCACGGGCAGACCACCGCGACCACACCCTTGGGCTTGCGCACGGTATAGTTGAGCGCCTGGCCGCCATCGGGGGTCGATGTGTTGAAGCTTTCGCCCGGCATTGTCGAGACGACATCCGCGAACATGCGGAAGTTGGCGGCCCCGCGCGGAATGTCGATGTGCGAGGCAACGTGGCGCGGCTTGCCGGTGTCGGCCACTTCGGCAGCCAGGAAATCATCCGCTCGGCGTTCGATCTCGGTCGCCACGGCGGCGATCAGCTTGACCCGCTCGGCCGTGGTCATCTTGCCCCATGGCCCGGTAAGCGCTGCCTTGGCCGCAGCCACGGCGTCTGCGACGTCGGCCTGGCTTGCTTCGTGGACAAGCCCGATCTGCGAACCGGTGGCCGGATTGACGTTGGGAAACGACTTACCCTCGCTACCTTTGCGATAGGAACCGTCAATGAAGTTCAGGATAGTTTCGGTGACCGGTGAGGAGGAAGTTGAGGTCATTGGAGCATAATACCTAAGTTGGCCGGAGGCCATGGTGCGTCAGAATTGCCTTGCGCCGATCGCAGCGAGACCGGCGTTGGCGTATTCGACGTCCATCGCTTCGCTCCCGCCGGAAACACCGATCGCACCGACGAATACACCGGCGATTTCGATCGGCAGGCCGCCGCCGAACATTGCTAATCCCGGCTGCGCGACGATTCCGTCGCGCAGGGCCGGATTGCCGGAAACCATCGCATAGAGATCCGGCGTCGGGACGCGGAAGCTGGCGGCGCTGTAAGCTTTATCTTGCGCGATCTTTGCGGATGGCGAAGGGGAGCCGCTGGCGCGGACGAACGCGACCAGATCTCCCCCGGCACCGACCACCGCGGCAACGACCGGACAGCCCGCCGCCGCACCCGTAGCGACGGCGGCAGCCGCTGCCTTGAGCGCCAGTTCGTGGCCTACCGTCCGGACCGAAACCACCCCGTCCATGATCAGGTGTTCACCTGCATGAAGCGGTCGTTGAGCGCCTTCTCGTAGTAGAAGATCGCCTTGCCGGCGCTCTCTGCCTGCCACATGCGCTGCGGATTGTCGGGATAATAGATGTAACCGCCGCTGAAGGTTTCGTTGCGATTGCCCGAGGGATCGAAGAAATAGATCGTCTGGCCGCGGGTGATCCCGTGACGCGTCGGCCCGATATCGAGCGAAATGTCGTAGCGGCTGATAATGTCGGCTGCGTGACCGACGTCGTGCCACGATTCCAGATTGAACGACGTATGGTGGATCTTGCCGTCTTCGGGATAGTGGAGGAAGGCGACGTCATGCGCCTTGTTGCTGCAGCTCAAGAAAATGCCTAGGCGGGTGCCGCTGCCCTCATCGACCAATTCCTCGGTCACCGAGAAATCGAGCGCATCGACAAAGATCTTCGCCGAGGCGGCAATGTCCACGCCGTTCAGCGCGCAGTGATCGAAGCGGGTAGCGCGCATCCCGCGTGGCTCAACCACCCAAACATCCGGGTTCTTGGTCGCCGGACCGGTGGCCGAAAGTTCCATTTCGGCGTAAAGTTCGAACACATGCTGTGTGGGCGTATTGAACCTGATCTTGCGGCCAACCCCTGGATCTTCGCCAGCCGGGACCACATCGACATGCACACCGAAATCGAGCAGGCGTTCCGCGAAGTGATCGAGATCTGAATCCTTGGCGACCTTGAAGCCCATGACGTCCATGCCGGGATGATCGGCCTCGCGCAGGATGATGCTATGACGATCGAACTCGTCGAAGGCCTGGAAGAAAGCGCGGTCGCCGTCACGGCTGACAAGATTCAGGCCGATGCGATCCCGATAATGGGAAATGGCTTCGTCCAGGTCGAGAACCCTGAGCTGCACGTAACCAGGACGAATGACACCTGTTAGAGCCATGACGTTTACTCCTCTCCGATCAGGCCTTGAGGCCACTTTTAAAGAACTCTGCGACAGTCCGATTGAAACTCGCCATCCGCTCGATCTGGACCCAGTGGCCACATTCGGCAAAAAGGTGGAGGTCGGCCCGCTTCAACAACGTGGCGAGGCGCACGGTCGAATCCAGCGGGATTACCTGATCGGCAATACCGTGCAAAATCAGGGTTTCGTGCTCAATCGCGGCGATGTCTTCTTCGCGGCTGGCGAGCATCGCCACGTTGGCCTGGCGGTCGGCGCCGCCGAACGTTGCATGATAGGGTTCATGTGCTTCGGGCCGGGCGCTGGCGACATAGCGCGACTGAATCAGATCCTCGGTCAGGCGGCTGTGATCCCAGGCAAGGTACTTGAGCGATTCGCGCATCGCTTCGACCGAGGGTTCATAGCCCCAGACCTTGTCGAGCGCAGGGGTAATCGGAAAGTTGAGCCCTGCAGGTCCCATGAGAACGGCGCGCTCGACCCGATCGGGGTGGGCAATCATGAACGCCAGTGTGATCCCGCCACCGAAAGAATTGCCGACGATCGAAACCTTGTCGATTCCCAGCCCGTCGAGAAAGCCGGCGAGCTGATCGACCCAGACCTGCTTGTCCTCGATCCGGCCCTTGCTGTCCGAATAGCCGAAGCCGAACATGTCGGGCGCGATGACCCGGAAATCCTCGGCGAGGATCGGCATATTCAGCCGCCAGTTGGCCCAGGCTGTCACACCGGGGCCCGATCCGTGGACCAGCAGCACCGGGTCGCCTTCGCCGACGTCGTGGTAATTGGTCGAGCTTCCGCCGACAACCAGCGACTTGCCAATTTCCGGACGGGTCGTGTCCAAAGTCGCGTCTGCCATTCTACCCTCCGATCCTTTCCCGCCTCGATGATTTTGCATTCGGCTGGACCTGAACGCCGAATCGCCGTCTCTGTCGCCAGCAGCCTCATCCATTGCACTATTTGAAACGCATTTGCAAATGAAGAACGACGTGGGCGACGGCAATCGCCGCCGCCCCGCGCTCTTCGATCAGATGAGACCTTCAGCCTTGAGTGCCGCCCCAACCGCAGGCCGCTGCGCAATCCGACCGCAATAGGCGCCCAGCGCGGGATAGGCGCTCATGTCGATCCCGACATGGGCAGGCCAGCCCAGCATCACGAACAGGTAGATGTCGGCCACGCTAAAATCGGCGCCCACATAGTGCTCTTTGCCGGCAAGATCCTTATCGAGCGCGGTCAAGTGATTCTTGACTGCGGTCGTAGCGGCTGCCTTGGCTTCATCGCTGGTGCCGGGCGTAAACAGGGGCACGAAGGCCTTGTGAAACTCCGAACCCAGGAAGCTCAGCCGGCTGAGCAGGCGGTACCGGTCCATGGTGCCGTCGCGCGGCGCCAGGCCGGCTTCCGGCTTCTGGTCGGCGATGTAAAGCAGGATCGCGGGATTTTCGGTCAGGGTTTCGCCGCTGTCGAGGGTCAGCGCCGGAACCTTGCCCGACGGGTTGACCGTCAGGAAATCGTCTCCGGTCTCGACCTTGCGGGTCGCCAGATCGACCTTCACCGCATCGAAAGTGGCGCCGGTTTCGCGCAGGGCGATATGCGGAGCGAGCGAACAGGCACCAGGGCTAATGAACAGCTTCATGGATAGTCTCCTTCTGGGGAAAACAGGAAATTGGGGATTGGCTCAGATCGGGGTCGCCAACAGCGTGGCGATGCGCAGCGTGTCATAGATGCAGGTCCGGCTTTTCAGTCGAACGGTTCCACCGCTAAGATCGAACCGATCGACATATTTGCCGGCATTGTAGATGCGCGTTTCACCATCATTACGGGTCTGGAAGACGACATAGCTGGCTTCAGCAGAAACCTGGTCGCCTTCCACGCCGGTGATTACCGCACGCCCAATCAGGTGCCGGTTGAAATGTTCGGGGAAGACGTTTGCCTTGCGCAGCGCGACCACCCGATCGACCAGCATCGCCCTGCTGTCGCAATACATCACCGCCGCTGGCAAGCCGTTATCGACATTCTCTCGCGCGATCACCTGGTACAGGCAATCGTCAACGAACAGGTTGGGCCATTGCTCGAGCCGGTCATCATCAAGGCAAAGCCCGTAAGCCGCGTTGAAATCGTCGATCGCACTTTGCGCGACTTGCGCTACTTCGGCTGCAGCGCTCATGCCCGGCCCTCCGCTGCGAGATCGGCCAGGGCATTGCCCATCAGCCCGAGATAGCCCTTCCAGAACCCCCGCACCGAATTTTCATCCATGCCCATCGGCGCGTAATACTGGCGCACGTCGTCGCCGCCCATTTCGACGAAGCTGCGTTTGCCTTCGGCGCCGATCGTCCCCTGCTGGCACAGCTCCACCGCTTCTCCGTCTTCCATCGAGATCAGCCCGGATGGCCCAACCAAATTAAGGTTGCGCAGCCGGTGGCGGGTCGTTTCCTCGTCGTCGTCGGCGTAACCGAAATAGGTCCAGACCAGCTCGGTCCTGTCGGTCCCGTGGGGCACGATCTGCCTGGTGGCGAGGGTGTTCTGGATCTGCTGGACAACGACAGACGGGAAGATCGACTGGATGTGCAGTCCGACATCATCAGCGATCTCCGGGCGGAATGCCAGCAGGCGCTCGTCCTGCAACTTGGCCTCACCCTGCATCTCGCGGTTGGCCTCGTCACCGAACGAGCCGTAGTCGACATCGCCCTTGGGCTTCGACACCGTGAACACGTTGTGGAAGCCTTCTTCCGAAAGCTCGCCTGCACTTTCCTGGCTCTGACGGTATATGCCGAAGGTCGGATAGAACAGGTGAAGCAGTGCCCCGTGATAGCTGTCACGACTGTTTTCCGAATAGAGCTTCCAGTTGCCGGCCATGAACTGCCGCGCATAACCCAGCACCTTCACCGGGCGCTGGAAGACGCGAGAAATATACTTGCGCATCACCGGACCGAGAAAGTCTTCAAGCGGGGCAATGGCCGGACTGAATGTGCCGAACACCATGCCTGCAAAGGATTCCACTCGCAGCCTTTCCAGCGAATGCTCGGCTGGATCGAAATCGGCCTGGTACCCGCCCACGCCTTTCATCCCCCGCCGGAACGGCACGCCGACAAGCGCACCGGTCGCGTCGTAGGCCCACTGGTGATAGACGCATACGAACGCCCCGTCGGCCTGATTACCGCGCAGCGAGCGGCACACGGTTGCGCCCTTGTGGGCGCAGCGATTTACCCAGGCATGGATGGTGCCATCGGTTGCCCGCGTCACCACCACCGGAGTATTGCCGACATGGGTCGAACGGAAATCGCCGCTGTTGGCCAGCTCGGCTTCGAGGCCGAGGTAGCACCAGGTCTGTCCGCGAAAGATGTTTTCCTGTTCGGCAGTGAAGATCGCCTGGCTGTGATAGACTGCGTAATCGACCGCATTCGGCTCCGACCCCGCAGCGACAGGCATGGTTTTGGCGTTCATGTTCTTTCCTCCTAAGCTTGTTCGAAACCGCGGCCCGAAGCGAGTCGTCCGCAAATGCGCATCGCGCTCAGCATCATCGCGGCATCGGCTCTGCCGGTACCGACGATGTCGTAGGCGGTGCCATGGGCCACCGACATGTGCAGGTACGGCGGCCCCATGATGATCACGCTGTTGCCCGAAAAGCCCCAGGTCTTGACAGCGATGTGGCCCTGATCGTGGAACATCGCGAGGACCATGTCGTAACGGCCCTCGATGCACTGGCGGAAGACCGAATCGGGCGCGATCGGCCCTTCGACATCGATGCCCCTGGCCCGCGCCGCTTCGACCCCGGGTGCGATCTCAAGGCGATCCTCGTCGCCCATGGCATGTGGGTTGAGACCGGCAACCGCGATCCGCGGTTGGGCGATGCCCCACGATTGCATGGCCTCGTGCAGTTGCCCCACCGCCGTGGCGACGAGATCGGCTGAAATAACGTCGATCACTTGCCGCAGCGACATGTGGTCGGTCAGGTGCGCAACCCTGAGCGGCCCGGTCAGCAGCACCAGATAGCTTTCGCCCGGGGTCGGGCTGATGACCCTGTCGAGCTTCTTGGCCAGTTTAAGCGAACCAGTGCTGATCGGCCCCATGATCGTGGCGGCGAAAGAACCGTCGCGGGCCAACGCGTCGAGCTCATCCAGCCATTGCGCGGTGGCGTGCCCGGCGGCCTCGGTGTCCTCGCCCAGGGGCAGAACGCCATCGGGCAGCGCGCCGGTATCGATAACGTCGATGATCGCGGGATCGTCGCTGGGTTTTTCGAAGCTGCGCATCACCCGCAGCCGTGCCTTGATGCCAGTGAAATCGAGCGCCCGCTCTACCGCCGCAGCAGACCCGACCAGCACGGGGATCGAATCCGCGTGGACGGCACCGTCGGCCAGCGCCCCGACCGCCACTTCCGGTCCGATCCCGGCGGGATCGCCGATCATCGTCCCGACGACGGGGCGCCCCCGCTCAGAGGCTGTAGACATCGGCTATTTCTTGGAACAGGTCGGTGACGACAACCGTCTTCTTGCGGCGGATCACGAACGTATCATCCCGAGGTTCGAGGTCATAGAAGGCCCACCCGCTGAGAGTGGCGACTTTTCCTTCCAGCACCGAAACCGTGGTCCAAGACGTCCGCGCATGCACCTGGCCATCGCTCTCCTCAGCAGACAGCAGGGAGAACTGGTGAACCGTGCGTGGCTGCGGCGTGCTCGCCGCCGAGCGCCGGGTCCTGATCCGAAACACCCGATCCTCAAGCCCGCCCCGGTTGGGATAGTAGATCAGCGAGACTTCGTTCTGCGGATCCGCAGTCGGCCGTTCGTGATCGTCCCAGGCTGGAACCCAGTATTCCGCATCTTCGTGATAGAGCGCCAGCCAGGCATCCCAGTCCTTGTCGTCAAGCGCCATGGCTTCCTGACCGATGAAGCGGGAAACCGCCAGCCAGCGCGAATGGAATGCGGTCATCATGCCTTCTCCAGCGAACGCTCAAGGAAGGCGGCAAGCTCGCTGCACTCGCTGTCGATGGCCTTTTCCATGAGCGTGAGCCACTCGTCATGGATCGCCACATAGAGGCCTTCGTCGGCAACCGCCGGGCTGCTCAGCACCACATTCAAATCGAGCGGCTCGCCGAACTTGCCCGGGCCGGTGTCCCAGCGCGTCGAACCGCGCGACATCTCGTTGTAGCGGCCTTCGCCGGCGCCAAAGCCGGTCTGGCAGTTGTTGAATTCGGTCAGGTCGTCCGGGGTCGCCATGCCGGTCGAATTGAAGAAATCCTCATACTGACGCAGCCGCAGGGCCCGCGCCTCGGCGCTTTCGCCGACCGGGGCGATGCACACCGTGCTGACTTCGGTCTCATCCACCGCCAGCGGCTGGATGATGCGGATCTGCGTGCTGGTCTGGTCCATCAGGAAGACGTTGGGAAACAGCTGCAGGTTGCGGATGCGCTTGTTCATCCACTTGGCCTTTTCGGCGCCGTAGGACTCTTCGAGCCAGTCGAGGATCTCGAAATTGGGGCGATCCATGAAGTTGGCATAGTCGGCCCACAACACAGTGTGCCCGTTGTGGAACGAGAACGACCCGCCATCGCGCGCGGTGAAGCCGTCGAAGCTAATCGCCTTGGTTTCGTTCTTCGAAACGCCTTCGACGCGGCGCTGAACCGTCATGAAGTAGTTGGCGTGCGTGGTCATGACGTGATAGCCGTCGAGCCCGTTCTCGACCTGCATCTTCCAGTTGCCGTGATAGCGGTAGCGGTTGGTTCCGGGCAAAACTTCCATTGCGCCGGACTTCGACTGGTCCACCAAGATATCGATGAAATCCCGCGCGCCGGCGAGGTGATCGACCAGCGGGACGACATCGGCGGAGAGGCTGCCAAAAATGAAGCCACGGTAGCTTTCCACCCGGGCGACCGGCTGAAGCCCGAAATCAGCGCGATTGAATGCCTCCGGATAGCCCCCGATGCTCTCATCGGTGACGTCCAACAGGTCGCCCCCGGACGAGAACGTCCAACCATGGAACGGGCACATGTGGTTGCGCTTGTTCCCGGCCCGCTCGCGGCAAATGCGCGCGCCACGGTGCGAACACGCATTGACGAAGGCTCGGACCTCTCCCGTCTTGTCACGGGTGACCAGGATAGGAACGCGCCCGATCTTGGTCGTGATGAAATCGTTAGGTTTAGCGATCTGGCTCTCATGCGCCAGATAGACCCAGTTGCGCTCGAAGATGTACTTCATCTCGAGCTCAAACAGCGCAGCTTCGGTGAAAGCGGCGCGGTCCAGCTGGAAGATCCCGCGCTCGTGATCCTTCTTGAGCCAAGCGCGCATGCGCTCTTTCAAGCCCTGCAAGTCGGCAATCCTGCAGCCGATTTTCTCAGTGAGTTCCATCAATCCTCTCCCGTTCTGTGCGTCGGGTACCCCATACCTCCGCGAATCAACCGCAGATCGCACAAGGCTACTACCGCATCCCATCATTTCGTGCAACGTATTGCACAATGAAAAACGTTCTGGTAGGTGATTGTGCAGAAACTGGTAGGTGATTACGCAGAATTGGCTGAAACTGGCGGCTCGAATCGAAGCAAGGCGGCCAGAAAATCGCAACCAGAAAAACGCAAAATGTCCCCGCTTTGGGGTGAATTGGGAGAATTTGAACTATGTCGGTCGTCACCGAACTCGGCTATCTTGGTCTTACCGTTTCCGATCTCGCTGCCTGGCGCGCTTACGCCGCCGAAGTCGCCGGCATGGAAGTCGTCGATGAAGGCGAAGGGGACCGGCTCTATCTGCGGATGGACCTTTGGCATCACCGCATCGTCCTGCACGCTGATGGCAGCGATGACCTGGCCTACATGGGCTGGCGCGTGGCCGGGCCGCAGGAATTCGCCGCGATGCAGGAAAAGCTGAGCGCGGCGAAAATCCCCTTCACCGTGGGCACCGAAGCCGAGGCGCGCGAACGCCGGGTTCTCGGGCTGCTCAAGCTGGCCGATCCGGGCGGCAACCCGACCGAGATTTTCTTCGGCCCCCAGGTCGATACGCACAAGCCGTTTCATCCCGGACGCCCGATGTTCGGCAAGTTCCTGACCGGCTCGCAAGGGATCGGGCACTGCATCCTGCGCCAGGACGATGTCGAGGCGGCGGCCCAGTTCTATGAACTGCTCGGCCTGCGCGGGTCGGTTGAATACCTTCTCCACCTGCCCAACGGCATGGTCGCCCAGCCCTATTTCATGCACTGCAACGAGCGCCAGCACTCGGTAGCCTTCGGCCTCGGACCGATGGAAAAGCGCATCAACCACCTGATGTTCGAATACACCGATCTCGACGATCTCGGGATGGCCCATGACATTGTGCGTGAGAAGAAGATCGACGTCGCGCTCCAGCTGGGCAAGCACGCCAACGACCAGGCCTTGACTTTTTACTGCGCTAACCCGTCGGGTTGGCTGTGGGAATTTGGCTGGGGTGCGCGCCAGGCGCCGAGCCAGCAGGAATACTACACCCGCGACATCTTCGGGCACGGGAACGAGGCAGCCGGATACGGGATGGACATTCCGCTGCTCTGACAATCTCAATTTGAATCAGTTCTTGACAGGGAAACAGATCGACCATGTCGAAAAACTTACGCCTTTGTGAAGTCGCCGACGTGAAGGACGGTGAGCCGGTCGCGGCCTTCGCCGAAGGGATGCCTGCGCTCGCTGTATACAATGTCGATGGCGAGATCTTCGTTACCGACAATCTCTGCACCCACGGCAATGCCATGCTTACCGACGGGTACCAGGACGGCGATGTCATCGAATGTCCGTTTCACGGCGGCTCGTTCGACATCAAGACGGGGGCGGCCAATGCCTTTCCCTGCCAGGTGGCGATCGTCTCATATCCGGTCGAAATCGAGGATGGCTGGGTCTGCATCACGAAGCCCGAAGGGGCGGCATGATGGGCCTTCCCACCCTTGAGCAGATGCAGTTACAGCATGCCGCTGCGCAGGTCAATGCGCTTCACGCGGAACTGATCGATGACGACCGGTTGGAAGAATGGCCCGACCTGTTCGAGGAAAATTGTCGATACAGTGTGATCTCTGCGGAGAACCACAATCGTTCGCTGAATCTGGCCGCGGTGTTCTGCGACAGCCGCGGCATGCTGGTCGATCGCATCGTGTCTTTGCGCCGCGCCAACATTTTTCCCGCGCACAGCTACCGGCATATTCTCGGTCCGACCCGCGTGAAGTCGACGAGCGGGCAGATCGTCACCGCACAGACCAACTATGTGGTCCTGATGACGCGCAACGACGGTCAGACGTCGATCTACAATTCCGGAAAATATGTCGATGAAATCGACGTTTCCGGGGCTGCCCCGCGCTTCCTTTCCAAGACCGCGATCTTCGACACCCACCTCATCGATACGATGATGGTCCGCCCGATCTAGCTGCAAAGTTGAAAGCACCCAATTATGTCCATTCGCCAGCAAACAGACGCCTTCGATCAAGCCCCGTCCACTGCAGGATGCCGGGTTCCGTACCGCGTTTTCACCGATCGCCAGTACTACGATCGCGAACAGGAGAACATTTTCAAGGGTAACTGCTGGTCCTTCGTCGGACTTGAGGCTGAAGTTCCGCAGGCGGGTGATTTCAAATCGACCTTCGTGGGCGAAACACCGGTGATCCTCACGCGCGACAGCGACGGCTCGTTGCATGTCGTGGTCAATCGCTGCGCCCATCGCGGTGCCCTGGTCTGCCGCGAAATGCGCGGCAACCGCGCAAGCCTGGAATGCGTCTACCACCAATGGGCCTACGATCTGAAGGGGGACCTGATCGGGGTTCCCTTCCGCCGCGGCCTTAAGGGACAGGGCGGGATGCCGGGCGATTTCGACATGTCCCAGCACAATCTTCGCCAGCTGCGCACCGAAACCGTTGGCGGTCTGGTGTTTGCCTCTTTCTCCGAAACTGTCGAATCCTGCCGCGATTTCCTCGGTCCGATCGTGGTTGAGCAGATCGAGCGGATCATGTGCAAGCCGATCACCGTGCTGGGCGACCAGCGCCAGCGGATCCGCGGGAACTGGAAGCTCTACGCCGAGAACACCCGCGATCCCTACCACGCCAGCCTGCTGCACCTGTTCCACAACACGTTTGGTCTCTATCGCTCGACCCAGACAGGTGAGGCATTGATGGATGCCAACAAACGCCACTCGCTGCTCTATTCGATCGCGGCCAGCAACGACGATGCCGCCGACAAGCAGGCCTATGGCGATTCGCGCACCTTCGACACCGAATTCAAGCTGCAGGACATGTCGCTGCTGAAAGGTCGGCAGGAGTTCGCGGATAACGTCACGCTGGTGATCCTTGCGGTCTACCCCAATCTGGTCCTTCAGCAGATCCAGAACACGCTCGCGGTGCGCCAGACGGTGACCTACGGGCCGGATGAATTCGAGCTCGTCTGGACCCATTTCGGCTACCAGGACGACGATGCGGAAATGCAGGCCATCCGGCTCAAGCAAGCCAACCTGATCGGCCCCGCCGGGCTCATTTCGATGGAAGACGGCGAAGCGGTGGAAATTGTCCAGGACGCCATCGTCGGCGAGGCAAGCGCGACGTCCTACATCGCGATGGGTGGCGGCCGAGCGGAGGATGCCGACCATCTCGTCACCGAGGGCGCGATCATCGGCTTCTGGGACAACTATCGGGAGATGGTCGGATTCGACCTTGAGCCCGCATGACCCGCACGATCGACTTCTACTTCGATTTCATCAGCCCGTTCAGCTACCTTGCGCAGCTGAAGCTGCCGGAAATCGCCCGGGCGGCGGGGTGCGAGGTCGACTACTGGCCGATCGACATACCCGAAGCCAAGATTGCCGCCGGCAACTATGGACCCTCGAACCGCGAGGTCCTGCCCAAGATCAAGGTGATGAAAGCCGATCTCGAACGTTGGGCGGATCGCTATGGCGTGCCCCTCAACTTTCCGGCCAGCTTCGACTGCGCACACTGGAATTGCGCGGTCCTGTACGCCCGAAAGCACGGCAGGGCTGAACAGTTCGTGACCGACGCGTATCGCCGGATCTGGGGCCAGGGCATCGATCCGCGTGACCGCGGCGAACTCGCCGCTTGCGCGACAGCGGCAGGCCTCGATGCCGATGCGCTGCTGGCATTCGTCGATTCTCCGATCGGACAGAACGAATATCGCAAGGCCCGGAGCCAGGCGATCCAGCGCGGCGTGTTCGGTGCCCCAATGATGTTTGTCGACGACCAAATATTCTGGGGCAACGATCGAATAGATTTTCTTTCTGATTACCTTACTAAATAAATACATAAACTAAGATGGGAGTGCTGAAATGGCGTGGCTGAAAGCTCATTCAATTACCCTGCTTTGCGCGACTGCATTGACCCCGCAGACGGCCTTGGCCCAGAGTGTCAACACCGCGCAAGAACAGAACTCCTCAACCGGACCGGAGGCATCGCAAGAAGCAGAAACAGGCTTGGGCGATATCGTGGTGACAGCCACCCGGCGCGAGGCGAAGCTGCAGGATGTGCCGATTGCGGTTACTGCGGTGACCGGCGATACACTTGCCGCGGCCGACGTGTCGACAGTCCGCTCACTGACGCAGGTTGTTCCCGGCTTCATCGGCAGCCGCAACATGGGCGTGTTCCAGCCGGTCGTGCGCGGTGTCGGTTCGACGGGGATTTCGATCGGCGACGAGCCCAACATCGCTACCTATGTCGATGGCGTCTATCAGCCTGAATCCGCCGCCAACTGGATCGATCTGGTCGAGGTCGAACGCGTCGAGGTGTTGCGCGGCCCGCAGGGTACAACCTTCGGACGCAATGCCACCGGCGGTCTGATCAATGTCATCACCCCCGATCCCAGCTTCGATTTTCGAGGCAAGGCATCGCTGCGGGTGGGGCGGATGCGCCGCGACGCGGGCGACTATGATGCCCGCGTCTATTTCACTGGCCCCTTGAGCGAAAACGCCGCCGCCGACTTCGCCGCCTTGTTCCGGAAGAACGACGGATATATCGACGATCTGGTTCGGGGAGGAACGCTCGGCAATCAGCGTGTGATCGACTTGCGCAGCAAACTGCTGTTCGAGCCGACCGACAATTTCAAGGTTGTCCTGACGGGCGAGTACTTCAACCAGGAAAGCACCACCAACTCCCCACAACCGTTGGACGGAAATACGGCGGGTCGCCGCTTTCCCGGCGTGATCCTACCGACCGATGCCTGGCAGGCATCGCTTACGAAGGATCCGACGTTGGACCTCAAGCGCTATTCCGCAGCGCTGCATACGAAGCTCGATCTCGGCTCGGTCGCACTGGACACGACAACCGGATACATGCTGCTGCGCTGGAAGCAGGACACCGATTCCGACGCGTCCAACCTGCAGCTCGGTAATTTCCTAGCGGATTTCAATGTCGAATCGATCAGCCAGGAAATCAAGCTGAACTCGGCTAATCCCGGTCCTTTCCAGTGGCTCCTGGGCGGCTACTTCTACCAATTCGGCGGGAATTCCTTCCTTCAGCCGTGGACCGCCGCAAATCCCACGCTCCCTCTTGCAGGTCCAACGCTGGAACCCGAGCTCGAAGGCCGCTCCTTCGCGGGCTTTGGCGAAGGGACTTACGAAGTAACGCCCGGATTATTTTTCACCGTTGGCGCACGGTACACTACCGAAACGCGTAACTTCACGCAGCGGATCAATGGAAACGTCGTCGTCAACGACGCCGAAGAGACCTTCAACAAGTTCAACTACAAACTCGGCGTTCGCTACGAGATCACCGATAACACCAGCGTTTACGCCACTTACAGCACCGCGTTCAAGAGCGGGGTGTTCAATATGGCCGCAGCGAGCGCGACGGCGGTCGATCCCGAGAATATCAGCGCCGCAGAGTTCGGCATCAAATCCGATCCGCTCGACTGGTTGCGGACGAACCTGTCGATTTACTACTACGATTACCAGGATCTCCAGCTACAGGCGAAAGACGCCATCGGTCCTAGTTACATCCTGCAAAACGCCGCCAACGCGGAAATCTACGGCGGCGAGTTCGAGGTTTTCGTCCGTCCCGTAGCAGACCTGACGCTGCGGAGCGCGGTAGCGTATACCCACGCCCGTTATCAGGATTTCCCCGATGCCCAGGGCTTCTTTCCGCGCGCCGACGGCGGCAACGACGTGGTGACATTCGACGCTTCGGACAATGTCATGACCCGGGCCCCCGAATGGTCGGGCAATGTCGGGTTCGATTGGGGACACGATATCGGTAACGGTCGCATCACTTTCGCAGGTAACCTGTCCTGGAGCTCACGGGTCTATTACGACTTCGCGAACCTCTTCTCGCAACCGTCCTACACGCTCATCAACGGGTCGGTCAGTTGGACGCCCGAGAGCGAGCGATTCAAGATCGGGTTGTGGGTCACCAACCTCACCAACGAGAAGGTGCTGCAGACGGTCCGGCCCGGCGCACTCAGCACCGACGGGTTCTACGAGCAGCCTCGTAAGATTGGAATTTCAATCGAGACCAAGTTGTAAAGTGACATAACAAGAGGGAGAATGACGCCAATGACAAACCAATCGTTCAATTTCCGGAAGGTCGTCCTGCGCACCAGCGCCTCGGCGATCGTCGGATCAATCGGGCTCGCACCGATGGCGGCGCATGCGCAGGACGCCGCAACAAGTGAGCCTCAGGCTGAGGAGCAACAGACCGGCGGCCTCGAAGAGATCATCGTGACTGCGCGCAAGCGGGCCGAGAACCTGCAGGAAACGCCGGTCGCGATCACCGCGTTGACCGGCGGAATGCTCGAGGAACGCCAGGTCACCAACGTGGCCGAAGTCGCAAAATTCGCGCCGAACGTAAACATCTCGCCGGTCGCCAATCTCTCGGGTTCCAGCGCCACGATCACCTCGTTCATCCGCGGCGTGGGCCAGACCGATTTCAATATCACCGTCGACCCGGGCGTGGGCGTCTATGTCGATGGCGTCTATGTCGCCCGCTCGGTTGGCGCGCTGCTCGACATGGCCGACATTGCGAGCGTCCAGGTCCTGCGCGGGCCGCAGGGCACACTGTTCGGCAAGAACACCATCGGCGGCGCGATCGTCGTCAATTCCGTCGAACCGCAGTACGATTTCGACATGAAGCTCGAAGCGGCGACCGGCCGGTTCAACCGCGCCGATTTCAAGGGCATAATCAACGTGCCGCTGAGCGACACTCTCGCAATGCGCGCGGTTGCTTCCTATGAAACCCGCGACGGCTACCAGAAGCGTTTGTTCGACGGCGGCCGCCAGGGCAACAAGGACAGCTTCGGCGGACGCATTGCGTTCAAGTGGGAGCCGACCGACAAGCTGACCGTCAACCTGAGCGG
>NZ_LYWY01000027.1 GCF_001661915.1 Croceicoccus pelagius | reverse complement strand
GTTGAATAGCCCCTAGATTTGTGGACGCCTTCTTTCCTAAATTTGAGGACAGGAGGCGACGATGGGGAAAGCTAATTTCAGCGACGAGTTCAAGCGTGATGCGGTGGCCCAGATCACCGAGCGCGGCTACCGGGTGACCGAGGAGCGCGACATCCTAAAAAAAGCCACCGCGTATTTGACCTTTGGCCACTTCGTTCCGCCAGGGATGCAAAGTGAGATACGCGTTCGTTGCCGAGCATCGCACGCTGTTCCCGGTGCGCGCGATGTGCCGGTGTCTGCGCATCCAGCCCAGCGGCTTCTACGCCTGGTTGAAGAACCCGTTGAGCAGACGGGCGAAGGAAGATGCTCGGCAGACCGAGCTGCTCCGGCAGGCATGGGAAGACAGCGGCAAGGTCTATGGCTATCGCAAGCTGCATGACGACCTGCTCGATCAGGGCGAGACTTGCTGCCCGAACCGCGTGGCGCGTCTCGCCAGTCTGGCGGGTATTAAAGCGAGGATCGGCTACAAGCGCAGGCCGGGCAGCTATGGTGGCAAGCCATCCAGGGTGGTCGACAATACGCTGGCCCGCCAGTTCGATGTCGCGGCACCCGACAAGACATGGGTGACCGACATCACCTACATCAGGACGCAGGAGGGCTTTGCCTATCTGGCGGTGGTGATCGACCTTTACTCCCGCCGAGTGGTGGGCTGGTCGATGCAGAACCGCCAGATCACCGATCTGGTCCTGCAGGCACTGCTGATGGCGGTGTGGCGCAGGAAGCCGAAGAACACCGTGCTGATCCACTCGGATCAAGGATCGCAGTTTACCAGCATGGACTGGGCCTCGTTCCTGAAGGCGCACAACCTGGAGCACTCGATGAGCCGGCGTGGCAACTGCCATGACAACGCGGTGGTCGAGAGCTTCTTCAACCTGCTCAAGCGTGAACGCATCCGGCGACGGACCTATCGCTCACGAGACGAGGCCAGGCAGGATGTGTTCGATTACATCGAGATGTTCTACAACCCGATACGCAAGCATGTGAGGAACGGGATGCTGTCACCCGTAGAGTTCGAACGGCAGCAGATGATGAGCACCGAGGGCGTCTAGACAACTCGGGGCTATTCACAGTTCCGGCAGGTGATAAGCAATATGGTCGAAATGGAGGCGACCACGCTGGCGGTCATTCACGTTTTTTGGGCAACCTCCGCCATGCTTTTAATGGCCACGGCCCTCATCTGGCTCGCCCCGCGACCGACGAAATCGGGCGGCATGTCAATGGGGCATTGAATCGCGAAACGAGCTGCCGCGATAGTCATTTCGCCGACTTGGCCTCCACTAACGTGGCAATTGCCGCGGGAACAGAAGTGTCCTCAATTGTGGGAGGAATTTCAAAAGGCTCGCTGTTGACGATCTTGCGCAGCAAGTTGCGCAGAATCTTGCCGGAACGGGTTTTGGGCAATTGCGGCACAACATGGACTTTCTTCAGAGCCGCCAGCGCGCCGAGCTCGTCGCGCACGGCTTCAACTGTGCGGCTTGCCAGAGCCTCGTCGCCGTCGTGCCCGGTGCGGGCAGAGACAAAGGCAATCGGAATCATGCCTTTGATCGGATCATCGGCGCCAATTACAGCACATTCGGCAACGCCGTCCTGGCTCGCGACGATCTGTTCCATCTGACCGGTCGAAAGCCGGTGACCAGCGACATTGATGATGTCGTCGGTGCGCCCCATGATGTGGAGAAAGCCGTCGAGGTCGCGATAGCCGGCATCGCCCGTTTCATAGAAACCGGGAAAAGTCGCAAAATTCTTCTCATAGCCCGCCTTGTTGTTCCAAAGGGTCCGGAAGGCCCCAGGCGCTAGCGGCGCACGAATGACGACATTGCCGCTGTCGCCTTCGGCAACGGGCTTTCCGTGATCGTCCAGGATCGCGAACTCATAGCCCGGCACCGCCAAGCCGGCGCTGCCGCGCTTGCGGCGTCGATCACCCAGGCCAATGCAGGTGGCGATGGCGGGCCAGCCCAGCTCTGTTTGCCACCAATGGTCGATCACGGGCAGGCCGCTGTTCTGTTCAAGCCAGTCTATCGTATCGGGATCGGCGCGTTCGCCAGCCAGAAAGATTGCCTGGCATCGTCCGGTGCCGATCTGCCCGAGCAACCTTCCGTCAGGGTCTTCCTTGCGGATGGCGCGGATTGCGGTCGGCGCGGTGAAGAACGACTTCACGTGGTGACGGGCGATGATCCGCCAGAATGTCCCGGGGTCGGGTGTTCCGACCGGCTTGCCTTCGAACAGGACGGTTGTCGCTCCGACGAGCAAGGGTCCATAGACAATATAGCTGTGACCGACCACCCAGCCGACATCGGAAGCCGCCCAGAACGTGTCGCCGACTTCGATACCATAGATATTTTCCATGGACCAGGCCAGCGCCACAGCATTTCCGCCATTCTCGCGCACCACGCCTTTGGGCAGGCCAGTTGTTCCCGAAGTGTAGAGTACATACAGCGGATCGGTTGCCGCTACCGGAGCGCAGGGCGGTATTTCATCGCCAATGGTGCGTGTACGAAGTTCCATCCAATCGATATCGCGGTACGGGTTTAGCGTGGCGGCAACCTGTTCGCGCTGGAGGAGCACGACGTTCTGGACCGGGTGAGAGGTCAGCGCGATCGCCTCGTCCACCAATGGCTTGTAAGCGATCGTTCGTCCGCCTTCGATCCCACAAGAAGCGGTCAAGACAAGTTTCGGCGTGGCATCGTCGATGCGTTTGGCGAGTTCGAGTGGCGAAAAGCCGCCGAACACCACCGAATGAACCACACCGAGCCGGGCGCAGGCGAGCATGGCAAAGACGGTCTCCGGGACCATCGGCATGTAGATGACCACCCGATCTCCTTGCGCCACTCCCAGGTTCTTGAGCATTGCTGCCACCCGACCCGTTTGTTCGAGAAGTTCGGAATAGCTGTACCGCTTGATCGTCTTGGTGACCGGGCTGTCGTAAATCAGCGCAGTGGATCCGCCGCGACCTGCTGCCGCATGCCGGTCGAGACAATTATGGCAGGTGTTCAGCTTGCCGTCCGGGAACCATCCCTCAATATCATCAAATGCCACATTCGGGGGCGTGAACCAGTCGATGGCTTGGGCTGCCCGCCCCCAGAATTCGGCTGCGTTCTCGCTGGCTTCTTGCTGTGCCCTCTCAAGGCGGCGTATTGTTGCTGTGCCCTCTCAAGGCGGCGTATTGCGCCCTGCGACGATGGGTTTCCGGTTGAACTCATTTTTTGACTTTCCTCGACAACAGGATCGACGCGATTATGATCAGCGATCCAAGTACATGATATTGCTCAAACCTCTCTCCCAGGAGCGGTACAGCCATCAATACGCCAAACACCGCCGGAAGGTTCATGTAGATGCCGGCCCGCATCGATCCAATGAGGGCAACCGCCCGGTTGAACAAGGCATAGGAAACGAGTGAAGGAAAGATGCCAATGAACACCAGCGCACTTGCCGAGGTTAGCGAGAGAGCGGACGGGCCTTCGAGCAACAGGTGCAATGCGTAGGGGATGGCAAGCGAGACGATACCCGCCGCAAACAACACCACCAGCAGGCTCAGGTGATGCAGCTGGGGTGCCTTGCGCAAGGACGTCGCATAGGCGGCGTAGAGAAACACCGCGGCCAACGCTAGCAGATCGCCAGTGTTGAGCGCCTCGAGGCGCAGGTTCGCCAATTGCCCCTTGGTCATGAACCATGCGACGCCCAAGATCGACAGTCCGGCGCAGGCAAAATGGAGCAAGGCCACGCGTTCGCGGAAAATCACTGCCGGCATGACCAGCGTCATGATCGGCATGGTGGATTGGAGCAGCAGATTGTTTGTTGCCGTAGTCAGCTGGAGACTACTGTAGACGAGCAAGGAAAAGACCCCGACACCAAAGAACCCCAGCAATCCCAGGAAGGGCCAGGACCGGCGAATAGCCGGAAGGTCATCGCGAAGATGCGGCCAGGCGAATGGCAGGACACATGCCGCGGCGATAAGCCATCGCCAGAAGCCTATCGTCACTGGGGTCAGGTCGTCTCGAATCGCCCGACCGACAATCGGGTTCAATGCCCAAAAGAAACTTGCCAGGCACAGCAGCAGCGTCGGAGTGTGCCAAAAACTGGACACAATTCCGTGCCTGAAACGTCGGACGTGATCGACTGTCGACATTGCACTCTCACCCGGCACCGGGGACCGAAAGATACGGCTTGCATCCCACAAGTGCATTGCATATGGTGCATCGCGTTGCATGTATAGTGCGAATCGACTATGCAGTACTCAGACAAAAATGCATGGGAGCGATGTTATGAAAGGATCGTCGGCACTCGTCGACAACATCGGTGCGAGCCAGTCTCGCCGGGTGTTCTGGGATCAAGATGTCTATCAGCTGGAGCTGGAGCGGATATTCTCGCGATGCTGGCTCATGCTCGGACATGATTCGCTAGTTCCCAAACCGGGCGACTTCATTACTACGTACATGGCAGAAGACCGTGTCATCTTGTCGCGGCAGCCGGACGGTTCACTGAAGGCGTTCATCAATTCCTGCACTCACCGCGGCAACCAGATCTGTCATGCCGACAGCGGCAGCGCCAAGGCGTTCGTGTGCAATTATCATGGTTGGGTTTTCGGTCAGGATGGTTCGCTCGTCGATGTTCCGATGGAAGAGCGGTGCTATCACAGCGATCTCGACAAATCCAAGCTGGGGCTCGCGCCGATCCGGGTCGAAACTTACAAGGGCTTCATCTTCGGCTGCCATGATCCCGAAGCGCCCTCGCTTGAGGACTATTTGGGGGACTTCTGCTGGTACCTCGATACGATCTGGGATGGTCCGGACGGTGGTCTGGAACTGCTCGGGCCGCCGTTGAAGAGCACCCTCGCCTGCAATTGGAAAGTCCCGACCGAGAACTTCGTCGGCGATGGGTATCACGTGGGCTGGACGCATGCCGCCGCTCTCCAGATGATCGGGGGCGAGCTGGCTGGCCTATCGGGCAATCGCGCCGACATGCCGTTTGACGACCTTGGTCTGCAATTCACCATGCGGCATGGCCACGGGTTTGGCCTGATCGATAACGCGGCGACTGCGATCCACGTCAAGCGCGACGGGTACGTCAAATATCTCGAGGAGACGCGGGGCGGAATTCGCGAAAAATTCGGGCCGGAGCGCGAACGGCTTTATGTCGGTCACTGGAATACGTCGATCTTCCCAAACTGTTCGTTCCTCTACGGAACCAACACCTTCAAGATCTGGCATCCGCGCGGGCCGCATGAAATCGAGGTCTGGACCTATACCATGGTGCCGAAGAATGCCGACACCGAAACTAAGCGGTCGATCCAGCGCGAAGCGATCCGTTCATTTGGTACGGCGGGAACGCTCGAAAGCGACGATGGCGAAAACATGTCGTCGGCCACCTACAACAACAACGGTATCATCACCCGCAAGGGGTGGATGAATTCGAGCATGGGCAAGGACCGCGAAGGGCCGCACCCCGTCTATCCAGGAATTGTCGGGGTCAGCTTCATCGGCGAAACTTCGTATCGAGGCTTTTATCGTTTCTGGCAAGAAATGCTCGATGCGCCAGATTGGGCCGCCATCCGGGCCAATGACGATACCTGGGATGCAATGTGGACCAACCGTAATTTCTGGCCTGAACGTCTGTCGGCGAAGCAAGCCGAGCCGCAAGACTGATCCCGACAGCAATCTGGACCGCAAGATGACCGAAACACGCAAGCCCGTAGGCATGGAACTGCATCATGCCATCGTCAGTCACTATTCCGCCGAGGTGCGGATGTTGCAGAACCAGCAATATCGCGAATGGTTCGATACTGTAATCGCCGAAGATATCCATTACTGGATGCCAGTTTACGAACAGCGGTTCGCACGTGACCGCCGCCCGGATCCAACCCCGGGGGATGCCGCAATCTACAACGATGACTATGCCGAGCTGCAGCAGCGGGTCGACCGGTTGCTGACGGGTCAGGTATGGATGGAAGATCCGCCATCACGTATCCGCTATTTCGTCACCAATGTCGAAGCATTCGAAATTGCACCGTTTGAATTCGAGGTCTTCTCTAATGTTCTGGTGCACCGCAATCGCCGACAGAGCGAAGTTTACGTGCACACGCTGGGACGCGAAGACAAGCTGCGGAAAACAGACAGCGGCTTCAAGGTATTCAGCAGAAAGCTGAATATCGACGCGCGCGTCGTGCAGGACAAGAATCTCTATTTCTTTGTATAAGCAAATTCAATCAACTGGAAATCAGGAAACGGGAGAGCAAGAATGGACGCATACGCGGCAATTATCGAGCGTCAAGGCGGCGAATTCGTTCTGGATAACGTCTCTATCGAGGATCCGCGCGACGGCGAAGTGCTGGTCAAGGTTGCCGCAGCTGGCATGTGTCATACCGACCTGACGGTTCGCGATCAATATTACCCGACGCCGCTGCCGGCGGTGCTGGGCCATGAAGGTTCGGGCGTTGTCGAAAAGGTCGGACGTGGCGTCACCACTGTCAAGCCAGGCGACAAGGTCGTGCTCTCCTTCAGCTATTGCGGCACCTGTCCATCGTGCCTCAAGGGGCATCAGGCCTATTGTCCGAGCCTGTTCCCGCTCAATTTCATGGGCCGCCGCCTGGATGGTTCGACGCCGATTACCCGCAACGGCCAAGAGGTCAACGCCTGCTTCTTCGGGCAATCCTCGTTCGCGACCTATTCGATCGCGTCGGAAAACAACTGCGTCAAGGTTGCCGACGACGCACAGATCGAACTTTTGGGCCCACTGGGCTGCGGTATCCAGACCGGGGCGGGCAGCATCCTCAATGCGCTTTGTCCCGAACCTGGCTCCTCGATCGCGATCTTCGGGGTCGGGTCGGTCGGCCTCAGCGCAGTGATGGCCGCCAAGGCCTCGGGCTGCCTCAAGATCATCGCGGTTGACCGCAACGCAGACCGCTTGGAACTGGCGCGCGAACTGGGCGCCACCGATGTGATCGACGCCAACACGGTCAACGCTCAGGAAGCGATCGTCGCGATGACCGGTGGCGGCGCCGACTATGCCATGGATACCACCGCCATTCCAGCGGTGCTGCGCTCGGCGGTGGACAGCACGCACAACATGGGTGAAACCGCAGTGGTCGGCGGGGCGAAGCTGGGCACCGAATTTTCGCTAGACATGAACAACATGCTGTTTGGCCGCAAGTTGCGCGGCGTAGTCGAAGGATCGAGCACCCCGCAGGTCTTCATCCCGCAACTGATTGCGATGCAGGAAGCCGGGCTGTTCCCGTTCGAGAAGCTCTGCACCTTCTATGATCTCGACCAGATCAACCAGGCCGTCGAGGATACCGAAAAGACCGGCAAGGCGATCAAGGCTATTCTCAAAATGTAGGCCCACGGGGCGGTCACCAGGACTTCCAGCTGAAATGAAGAGCGTATTTTCCTTTGGTTCGGGCATTGGACCCGAAGGCGCGCTCGTGCTGGACAAACGCGTCCTTGGCGGGAAGGGCGCAAATCTTGCAGAAATGGCGCAAATCGGCCTTCCGGTCCCGCCGGGCTTCACTATTGCCACCGGCGAATGCCTCGCTTATCTTGACCACGGCAGAGCGTCACTTGATCGCATCCGCGATGAGGTTTCGGCTGCTTTGGGGCTGGTCGAACGGGCGACGGGCAAGACGTTCGGCAATCCTCGCGATCCCCTGCTGGTCTCGGTGCGTTCGGGCGCGCGGGTATCCATGCCGGGGATGATGGACACGATCCTGAACCTTGGCATCAATGATGCGACCGTAACCGGCCTGGGCCAGACCTCCGGGGATGAGCGGTTCGCGCTCGACAGTTATCGCCGCTTCATCCAGATGTATTCCAGTGTCGTGCTCGAAATCGAGCATGGTGTATTCGAGGCAGCCCTTGACCGCATCAAGGAAGATCGCGGCGTCGATGAGGATATCGATCTTCGAGTGGAGGATCTGCGCGGCGTGATCGCGACCTTCAAGGATCTCGTGCTTGCCCATCACGGCGCGGCCTTTCCTCAGGATGTACAGGAACAACTCTGGACGGCAATCGAGGCGGTGTTCCGCTCATGGGACTCACCGCGAGCCAAGGTCTACCGGCGCCTGAACGATATCCCCGGAGATTGGGGCACGGCGGTTAACGTCCAGGCCATGGTGTTCGGAAATCTTGGCGAGACTAGCGCTACCGGCGTCGCCTTTACCCGCAACCCTGCAACCGGCGAGAAGGCTTACTACGGCGAATGGCTGGCCAACGCCCAGGGTGAGGATGTTGTCGCCGGCATCCGCACGCCCCAGTATCTGACCAGGGCTGCCCGCGAAGCCGCAGGTGCGCGGCTTCCCTCAATGCAGGAAGCGATGCCGAAGGCCTATACCCAACTTGCTGAGGTGTTCGAACTGCTGGAGCGCCACTATCGCGACATGCAGGACATCGAATTCACAGTCGAACGCGGCAAGCTCTACCTCCTTCAGACCCGTTCGGGCAAGCGCACCGCCAAGGCCGCGCTCAAGATTGCCGTCGACATGGTCGAAGAGAGCCTGGTCGACGAAGTGACCGCGCTGCTCCGCCTCGACCCGGCCTCGCTCGACCAGTTGCTTCACCCCTCGCTCGATCCGAATGCCCCGCGGGTGCTGCTCGGAAAGGGTTTGCCTGCCTCGCCCGGGGCAGCCTCGGGAGGTGTGGTATTCGATGCGGAAACAGCGGCACGGTGGGCCGAATTGGGAGAGAAGGTCATCCTCGTCAGGCATGAAACGTCGCCTGACGACATCCATGGCATGCACGTCGCAACCGGCATCCTGACGGCGCGCGGCGGCATGACCAGCCACGCGGCCGTGGTCGCGCGGGGTATGGGCCGGCCATGCGTGGCGGGCAGCGCCAGTCTCAAGATCGACCCGGTCGCGCGGGTCGCCGAGATCGGCGGCCAGCGGCTCGAAGAGGGCGCATTCATCACGATCGACGGTTCGACCGGCGAAGTGTTCCTGGGCGAACTGCCGACGATCCTGCCCAATCTTTCGGGCGATTTCGCAACGGTGATGGCATGGGCTGACAAGCATCGCCGCCTGAAGATTCGGACCAACGCGGAAACCCCGCTCGATTGCGAAATGGCCCGCCGGTTCGGGGCCGAAGGGGTCGGGCTTTGCCGAACCGAGCACATGTTCTTCGATGAAAGCCGGATCCTCGCCATGCGGCAGATGATCCTGGCCGACAGCGAAAAGGAACGACGCTCCGCGCTCGACCAGCTATTGCCCGAACAGCGCGCCGACTTCCGCCGGATCTTCGAGATCATGGAAGGCTTGCCAGTCACCATCCGCCTCCTCGATCCGCCGCTGCACGAGTTTCTGCCGCATACGGATAGCGAACTCACCGAGCTTTCGCGAGCGATGGGTATTGACGTGGAGCAGGTTCGGCATCGCGCAATCGAATTGACGGAAACCAACCCCATGCTGGGGCATCGAGGCTGCCGACTGGGCGTGGTTTATCCCGAAATATACGAAATGCAGGCTCGCGCGATTTTCGAGGCTGCGCTCGAAGTCGCGGGCGAGGCGGGCATGGCGGTCTGTCCCGAAATCATGATCCCGCTGGTCGGATTGCCGCATGAACTGGAATCACTGAAGGATACCCTGTACAGGGTCGCTGAAGTCGTGTTCGCCGAAAAAGGCGAGCGGATCGCCTTTAGCGTTGGCACCATGATCGAGCTGCCGCGGGCAGCCCTGGTTGCCGACGAAATCGCTGCAAGCGGGGAATTCTTCTCGTTCGGAACCAATGATCTGACCCAGACTACGCTGGGGATCAGCCGCGACGATGCGGCGCGTTTCCTGGGTGCTTATGTGGAAAAAGGCATTATCGCCAAGGACCCGTTCGTCACCCTCGATATCGAAGGGGTCGGCAAGCTGATCGAAATGGCATCGCGCAAAGGGCGCGAAACCCGGCCCGACCTAAAACTGGGGATCTGCGGCGAGCACGGCGGCGATCCGGCCACGATCGCCTTCTGTGAGGAGATCGGGTTGGACTATGTCAGCGCATCGCCTTTCCGGGTGCCGATTGCCCGACTGGCTGCGGCCCAGGCGGCGCTGGCGCCTCTATGAACGGACGATGCAAGCTGAAATTCTGAACCAAATCGAGATGAGGTGCACCTAAAATGGAATATGATCGTAAGGATGCCAAGGCCTGGGCAACAAAGACCGTAAGGGGCTTCTATCAGTGTCCGATCACCCCGATGACCGCCGATTACAAGTTCGATGTGGACGGTATCCGCTACAACATCGATAAATATGTCGAAATGGGCGTAGATGGCTTGGCCGTCGGCGGGTTCATCGCCGAATGCTGGAACGTCTCAGCGTCAGACTGGTTTCGCTATCACGAGATCGTTGCCGAGGCGAATGCCGGGCGGCTCGATCTGTGGACCATCGTGCTCGATCCAAGCGTCTATACCGCGATCGAGAAGATGCAGTTCGTCGAGAAGCTCGGGTATAACGGGGCTGAGGTGATCAACCCGGTTGTGCAGCTCAAGCGCGACGACGAAATCTATTCCTGGTTCAAGTTCCTGACCGACCACACCGATCTGGCCGTCTGCCTCTACCGGACCCCGGTTTCGGGCACCGTGCTGAGCTGGGACCTGATGCGCCGCCTGGCCGATATCGAAACCGTGATCGGCGTCAAACAAGGTGCCATGAGCCGTGCCGAGACAATCAAGATCCGCCAGCTAATGCCTGAAGGCTTCAACACGATGGAGCCATTCGAATACTTCTTCCTCGACGATCTGCGTCTTGGCGGCACCGTTTGCTGGGGTGAATTGTCCTACATGCTGTACGGCAAGAAGCGCCATTTCGCCAAGGAATACATCCGCCTGGCGCATGAAGGAAAATGGGAGGAAGCGCGGGCCGCTTCCGATCAGCTCAGCGAAGTCCGCGAATTCTATCACGACAACTTCCTGTGGGATATCGCCCGCACCGCGACCTATGCCAGCGCACTTGCCAATGTGAAGGCCTGGTACGAAGCGATTGGCCTCAAGGCTGGCCCGATCCTGCCGCCGGTGGCTGATGTGACGCCGGAAAAGAAAGAGCAGATCAGGGCCAAGCTGGTCGAACTGGGCATTGCCTGAACCGAACCAACGGGAATCCCAAAGCATGTCCAAGCAATTGCATTTCTGTTTCCACGGCGCCGGCGGGCTAGGCTCGGTCATCGGCGGATTCCTGGCGCGCGGCGGCCACAAGGTCACGCTGATTGCGCGCAAGCCCCATGTCGAGGCGATCCGCCGGGATGGCCTGAGTATTTCGGGTGTGCGGGCGCAATTCGTCCAGCGCGAAAACCTCTTCGCGGTCGAAACGCCCGAGGAGGTTGAAGGCGACATCGACTATTACATCCTGCTGACCAAGGCCAAGGGTACCGATCAGGCGCTGGACGATGCGCAGGTGTTGGTCGATCGCACCGCTTGCGCGCTGACTTTGCAGAACGGCGTGGGCAAGGAAGGCAAACTCCAGGCCGCGTTTGGCAAGGACAAGGTGATCGGCGGCTCGATCATGGACGGGGCGACCCTGCTCGAACCGGGCAAGGCGCTCAATCACATGGCGGTTCCCGTCACCGCCTATTTCGGCGAGCTGGAAGGCGGGGAGAGCGAGCGCACGCGGATCATGGCCGAAGCGCTCGACGCTGCGGGCATGGGTTCGCGCTCAACTCCCGATATCGTCCATGTCCATTGGGAAAAAGTGGTTCAGGTCGGTGGAGCATCGTCGTGGAGCGCCAGTACGCTGGGCGCGCTTCCAAAGCTCGATTTTGTGGATGGTGTGGCGGTTCGCGAAGGCGCCGAACACTATGTCCACGTCGTCAAGGATCTGCTGGCGATCTACAAGGCACTTGGCTACGAACCGCAGAACTATTTCGCGCCTGTATCCAGATTGGTCGAGATTGACCGTGAAGGCTTTGAAGAGGCAGTGTCCGGTGTCATGGCGATGGGCACCAGATTCAAGCCGGAAAACCGTCCCGTCCGCACCTCGATGCATGACGATCTCGTAGCGGGCCGGCGGATGGAAGTTGACGAGGTCCTGGGGCCGCTCGCGGCGGCAGCGGAGCAACTGCAGGTTCCTGCGCCAGCCTTCCTCAGCGCCTATCGGGTGCTCAAGACTTTGAACAGCTATCTGTAGTGAAAGATTGACCATGAGGCGTTATTCTATCGCCAGCATTCCGGGAGATGGAATTGGCCGCGAGGTGGTGCCTGCCGCAATCGAGGTGCTGACGGCGGCAGCGGCCAAGTGCGGTTTCGTGCTCGAATTCCGGCACTTCGACTGGAGCTGCCAGACCTACCTCAAAACCGGCAAGATGATGCCCGATGACGGGCTAGACCGGTTGCGCGATCATGATGCGGTGTTCCTCGGCGCGGTCGGCTTTCCCGGGGTACCCGATCATATCTCGCTGTGGGGGCTGCTGCTGCCGATCCGGCGCGAGTTCGAGCAGTACGTCAATCTGCGTCCGGTGCGGCTGCTGCCGGGCATCGCTTCGCCCCTGCGCGACAAGGCTCCTGGCGACATCGATTTCTGGGTGGTGCGCGAAAACTCGGAAGGCGAATATTCCCAGATCGGCGGTCGGACCGGGACCGGCGAGAACGAAATCGTCGTCCAGCAGGCGATCTTCACCCGCCGGGGCACCGACCGCATCCTGCGCTATGCCTTCGACTTCGCTCGGCGGAGCGGGCGCAGGCATGTGACCAGCGCGACGAAGTCCAATGGACTCTATCATTCGATGCCGTTCTGGGACGAGCGCTTTGCCGCGATCGGCGCCGAATACCCCGATGTTGCCGCCGATCAGTATCATGTCGATATTCTCGCCGCACGCTTTGTGATATCGCCCGAACGGTTCAATGTGGTGGTTGGTTCGAACCTTTTTGGTGATATCCTTTCCGATCTGGGGCCGGGAATCACTGGCACCATCGCTGTGGCTCCTTCTGCTAACCTCAACCCCGAACGGCGGTTCCCTTCGATGTTCGAGCCGGTCCACGGGTCTGCCCCGGACATCGCCGGGCAGGGCATCGCCAATCCGATCGGCCAGATCTGGTCGGGTGCCATGATGTTGGAGCACTTGGGCGAAGACGAAGCCGCCGCGCTGGTGATGCGCGCGCTCGAAGCCTCGCTCATTGCTCCTGATATTGAAAAGACCCCCGATCTTGGCGGAAACGGGACAACCGCCGGATTTGCAGAGGCAATCCGCACCAAGTTGCTGGGATTCTAGCCTGAAGGCTGGCGATCCTGGCCATGACGAAAGGAAACAGAGTGATGGCTGCTTATTTCATCGGATCGATCAAGTCGCACGACGAAGCCTGGGTGGCAGACTATATGGCCGCGGTTCCGGCGCTGGTCGGACGGCACGGCGGGGAAATGGTCTGCCGTTCGCACGAGTTCGTCCGTTATGAGGGCGAGGGAGCCGCACCTGACTATGTCGTGGTGATCCGGTTTCCTTCGATGGAGGCGATCGACGCCTTCATGAACGATCCAGACTATGCGCCGCACAAGGATGCGCGCATCGCCTGCGCCACATCGGATATCTTCGCGATCGCCTGAGGAGGCCGCCATGAAGGTTCTGCGCATTTTCCTGATCGCCGTGGGGATCTGGTATCTCTGCAATCTCGTGCTGCTCTGGCCTCCGGTCTACGGCGGGGCGCTGCCGTTGATCTACCCTGGGATCGCGCTGGGGCAGGGGACGCCGATGTTCGGCCTGTTGCTCGACGCATGGCTGATCGTCGGCGTCCAGTTGGCCGCGATCGGCGTCGTGGCACTATGGGGTGCTCGCGACCCGATGCATTACCGCGCGCTCGTCCCGGTGATCGTGCTGACCGAGTTGGTCGGTTCGGCCTGGGACATCTATAGCATTGTCTGGAGCGGTGAGGCTTTGTGGGTCGGGTTGACGACCTTGGTAGCGCACGCAGTGATTGTCGCGGGCGCTTGGTTTGCCGTGCGCGCGGTTGAGCGGGAAACCGCCGGATCAGTCAAGGCGTAGTCCACGGGCGCGCAACCGCGCAATAACATCGTCTGCCGCAGGGCAGGGCAGCCCTGCCTGCCGGGCGAAACGAGGAATCGCGCCGGTGAGGTGAGCGAATTCCGAAGGTCTGCCGCTTTCGAGATCGCGCTGCAGCGAACTGGTGACGTCGGGTGGAAAGCGGCCGATGAAGTCCAGCTTCTCGTATATGCAATCGGGCGGCAATTCGATGCCCAACGCCGCTGCGATCCGTTCGACCTCGGCCATGGCCTCGCGCAAAAGCGCGCTGGCCTGGGGATGGCCCAGCACCTGACCGACCTTCAGGCCGAACGCCGGGGCCACCGCGCCGATCGTCGCGGCCATCAGGAACTTGTCCCACAACGCTGGGCGCATGTCGCCTGTCAGAGTGGTGGGGACCCCAGCGGCTATAAGGTCGCCCGCAAGGATTGCCGAGGCCTGTCCGGCAGCCGGGTCGGTTGCGCGATCGGCGACCGGGCCGGCCAGCAGCGTGGCGGGGACGCCGGTGTGGCGCACGATCCCGTCTTCAAGCTCGAAGAAGCCGTGCATGCGTGCGCCAAGCACGACAGCGCGGGGCAGGGCGGCCTGGGCGATGCCGGGTGCTTCGACCCCATTCTGCACCGTCAGCAGCGTGAAGCGGCTTCCGCGCAGTGGTTCGAGCAGGGCAAGCGCGGATTCGATCTGAAACGTCTTGGTTGCCAGGATGGCATGATCCGGCGGCGTTGCGGGATCGCATGCTGCGGACACCGGCACACGCACTTGCCGCTCGGCCCCGCCTTCGGACAGCAGCACGCCCGTGTTTCGCAAGACCTCGAGCCGCGCTCCTCGGGCGATCAGCAGAACTTCATGCCCGGCGTTGTGCAACCGCGTGCTCAGGAAACTGCCGATTGCCCCGGCGCCGATGATGACAAACCGGCTCACCGCATTAGGCGAAGAAGCGGTTGTCCGGGCGCGGCAGGCCTAGATGGTCGCGCAGCGTTTCGCCTTCGTATTCGGTGCGGAAGAGGCCGCGCGCCTGCAGTTCCGGCACGACCTTGCCGGTGAAGTCTTCCAGACCTTCGGGCAGATAAGGGAACATGGTGGTGAAGCCGTCGCAGGCGCCCTGCTCAAGCCAGTGCTGCATTTCATCGGCGATGGTCTTGGCGGTGCCGACAAAGGCCAGCCCGCCATAGCTGCCGGCCTTGGCGGCGAGTTGCCGGATCGTCAGATTCTCCGCCTGAGCCAGTTCGATCATGAACCGCCGCGAACTTTTGCTGGCGTTGGATTCGGGGATGTCGGGCAGGGGGCCATCGGGATCGAAGCTCGATACGTCGTGACCCAGCATGCCGGACAGTGAATGGATGCCGCTGTCGTAGTGGACCAGGCTGTCCAGTTTCGCGCGCTTCGCGTGGGCTTCCTCGACGGTGTCTCCAACAACCAGGAATACGGCCGGCATGATCTTGATGTGATTGGGATTGCGTCCTACCGTCGCCGCCCGCCCTTTGACGTCGTCGTAATAGGCTTTGCTGCCTTCCAGCGTCGATTCCGCAGCAAATACGGCTTCGGCGGTTTCGGCAGCGAGCTGGCGGCCCGGGTCCGAGGCACCGGCCTGGAAGATGACCGGCCAGCCTTGAACCGGACGGGCGATGTTAAGCGGCCCGGTGACCGAGAAATGCTCGCCCTTGTGGTTCAGCGCACGCATCCGGGCGGGGTCGAAATAGATGCCCTTTGCTGCGTCCATAACGAAGGCATCGTCGGCGAAACTGTCCCACAGCCCGGTCACCACGTCATGAAACTCGCGGGCGCGGTGATAGCGCGCGGCGTGATCTGGCTGGGTCTCTAGGCCGAAGTTGCGGCTGCTGTCCGGATTCGAAGTGGTCACCACGTTCCAGCCGGTCCGCCCGCCGCTGATGTGATCGAGAGAGGCAAAGCGGCGCGCGACATGGAACGGCTCTTCGTAAGTGGTCGAGGCCGTTGCGACGAGGCCGATTCGCTCAGTCACCCCGGCCAGTGCGGAAAGCAACGTGAATGGCTCGAACGAGGTCACAGTGTGGCTGCGCATCAGCGCCTGGCGTGGCAGGTTGAGCACGCCGAGGTGATCAGCCATGAAGAAATAATCGAACTTGGCAGCTTCCAGGCTGCGGATGAAGCGCTGGATCGCTTTGAGGCTGAAGTTCGCGTCGCGGATCGCCCCGGGATAACGCCATGCCCCGGTGTGAATGCTGACCGGACGCATGAACGCGCCGAGGTGAAGTTGCTTGGCCATCAGTGCGTTTCCCGGTCTGGAGGTACGGCCGGACCATACCGAACGGTCCGGCCGTTATTTCGTTAGGCAGGCCTTGCCTTGCCTTGCGCCTGGTCGAGTTCCCGGCGAACGGCGAAGTGTTCTTCGTAGTTTTCGGGCTTCAGGGCGAAGGCCTTCTGGCGCGGGATGCGGTTGGCGTTGATTTCATCATATTTGAGGTAATAGGCCTTGTGCATCCGGTAGAACGGGATTTCCGGCCAGAGGTGGTGGATCAGGTGGTAATTCTGATAAACCAGCAGCGGGTTGAGCAACCATTCCCAGCCGAACCGCATGGTTGTCGCCATGTAAGGGTCTTCGTCTTGCGCGATGATCGCGGGATGATGTGGCAGGATGACGAAGACGATGGCGATGATGAACAGCGTGATCCGTGACGGCACGAACCACAGCATGAACAGTTCCCAGCCGAAGCCGAAGTAAATTGCCGCAACGAACAGCAGAGCGAGCAGCGAGTAGAATACGACCAGTTCGGTGCCATGTTTCTTGCGCACGTTCTGACCATGCTTGATGAAATACCAGATGTAGGCACCGTCAAAGAAGGTCCAGCGGAATGGAACCTGCCACCAGGGCGATTCATGCTCGAACCGGTCGGGGTCTTTGGGGCCGTTGGTATGCGTGTGGTGCTTGTTGTGGACCCAGCGCAGCAGTACCATCGGGGCGTAGGGGAAGAGGAAGAAAAGGCCGATCGCACCGATCGTTTCATTGATCCAGGAAACACTCGACAAGGACTTGTGCGCGGCGTCGTGGATCACGCTGAAGAGCAGATAGGTGATCAGTCCGTTGGCGATTGCGCCGACCCAAAGCGGAAGCATCGAGTTCAGCGCCAGGTACCAGGTCGTTGCGATCCCTGCCATGGAAATGACAAACAGGAGAGCCGTCGGCAGGGCGAGAACGGGCGCCTTTCGCAGCTGTTCGAAATGCTCTTCGGACGATCTGGGAAACGCGATTGCAGCCATTACCCGGGTTCCTTTCCTCTCACTGGCTTAGAAGCGCCTAGTTGGGTTGACGCTTGGCCTCTTTGTCGTATTTGACCGAGGTTATGCTCTTGAACAATTTTGCCGCCTACACTATTCGTTGGACAATATGCAACTCTTTTCCCGTCATGCAAGGGGACTTCGGGCCGGGCAATGCTGGTAATGGGAGTACCGAATGAATGCACGCAAGGCTAGCCAGCTTTCAGCTAAAGGTGATGAAATGGAACATCAGGCTACCGAGCGCTTGCCTCCCAAAGATTTGAGCGCGAATGATTCGCCGCGCAAGGCTATCCAGTCCGTGGAAATTGGTGTTCGCGTCCTCAGGGCCTTGATGGATTGCCCAAGGGATGGCGCACATCTGCGTGATGTTGCCGAGAAATCGGGTCTGTCACGCAGCCAGGCACACCGTTACCTGCTGTCTTTTGTCAATACAGGCGTGGTCGAGCAGAAGGTCCAGAATGGCCGCTATGCACTAGGTGAGTTTTCAGTTCGTATTGGCATGGCCGCGCTGGCGCGGGTGGAGCCGGTACGGATCGCTGGCGATAATCTGGCGAGCGTGCTGGAAGAACTGCAAACGACTGGGTTGCTGTCGGTCTGGGGCAATTATGGGCCAACGGTGATTCGCTGGATCGATGGCGGTCTGCCCCTGTTTACCAGTTTGCACGTCGGCTCTGTTTTGCCCTTGCAGGCTTCGTCCACCGGCATCCTGTATTTGACCCATTGTTCACGAGCTTTGACTCGGCCCGTCATCGCCCAGGAGCGCGCCAGCGGGCTGGTGGTTTCCGACGACGAACTGGAAAGGCAGATAGTCCAAGCGCGCGAGATGGGATACGCGACCACACAGGGTACAGTTGTGCCTGGTCTCTCTGCCTTGAGTGTACCTGTGCTTGGTTCCGGGAACAGGCTTGTTGCAACGATGAGCGTTCTCTCGCGAGTTCAGGAAAAGCATTTTTATTCGAAGCCGAAGATCGAAAAGATCCGTTCGGCGGCCATAGCAGCGAGTCGTGCGATCGGCTGGCAAGGATAGCTCCTGCGGTTTTCCATCAGAAGTGGACTGGCCTCCATATTGGTGGACCGGCTTCATGGCGGGGGCGCTGCCAGGCCCGACCATCCGGAAGGTATAAAGATTGTCGCTGACCCATAAAGAGCCAATCGGCAAACGGGAGTTCATCGCCATGATGGCGATGATCCAGGCATTGCAGTCACTTGGGTTTACAACTTTGCTTCCGGTCTTAGGTGTCATGGCAAACGATCTGGGGGCAAGCGGTTCAAACCAGCGGCAATGGGTCATCGGCACCTTCCTGATCTGCTCCGGCCTGTTTTCGCTCGTCCCGGGGACGATCTCCGACCGGCTTGGGAGGAAGCCGGTCCTGCTGGTTTGCATGGGCCTGTTCGCCCTGATCAATCTGCTTTGTGCTTTCGTGGCTGACTTTTCCGTCCTGCTGGCGGCCCGCGCGCTGCTTGGCTGTGCCTCGTCCGCCCTGACCGTCCTTCCTATGGCGATCATTCGCGACCGCTATCAAGGCGAAGACATGGCCAAGCTGCAAGCCTTTGTCGCGATGCTGTTTATGGCAGTCCCGACCCTTGCCCCAAGTTTGGGTTATGTGATCTTTACTACGCTCGGCTGGCGTGCCGTCTTCATTGTCATCGGCGTGCTGTCGATGGGAGTGTCAGCATGGTATTTCTACCGCATGGAAGAAACGCTGCCGCTTTCCCGGCGGCAGTCCCATGGTGCCAGAGAATTGTTCGGTAACATCCGCCTCGTTCTGACAAACCGCCGGTCGATCGGTTACGTCATTGGCATGGCCCTGATTTTCGGCGCTCACTTCGGCTTCATCAACAGCTCGCAGCAATTGATCGGCGAACATTTCGGGGCCGGCGGGGCCTATTCGGTAATCTTTGGCTTGATGGCGGGCTCGATGATGCTGGCCAGCATTGCCAATTCTGCGATCGTACACCGTTTCGGAACCCGGCGGCTTGGGCATGCCGCGATCCTCTGCTACCTCATCGTCTCGGTCTGCCAGGTCTATCTGGCATCGCGCCCGGGCGAGACCTTGTTGCAATTTGTCTTGCTGATGTCCGCGAACATGTGCCTGCTGATCACGGTATTCATCAATTTCACCGCAATTTCACTGCAGCCGTTCGGTAAGCTCGCTGGCGCTGCCGCCTCGGTCCAGACCTTCTTTCGGTTGGTACTTGGTGCTGGGCTGGGTGCCTTGATCGGTCAGGCCTACGACGGTTCGCCACTGCCTTTGGCCTATTCGCTCGTTGGCGTGGCGACTGTGACTATTCTACTGGTACTGTTCAGCGAGGGGGGCAGACTGTTCGCAGCGAGTGTGGCGGTACGGACGAAAGGCTGATCGCCGGACTTATTCGACCTTGAAGGGCTGAGGTATGCCCGGTGCCGGTCGGTCCGAAACCATTCTCACACCGTCTATCACGATCGGGCTAGCGACACCCTTGTAGCCTTCCGGGGTTACCGCCAGACCCCTTGCAACGACATGCGGATCAGCGAACACTTCGTCGAGCTCGTTGATCGGTCCGGCGGGTACGCCCGCGTCCTCCAGCGCGTTGAACAGTTCCTGCCGGTTCCATCGGGCCGTAAGCGTCTCCACGGTTTCGATAAGTTCGGACCTGTTCGCAAGCCGTGCGGGGTTGGTGGTGAAGCGCGGATCGTCATGCAGCGAGCATTCGAGGATGCGGCAAAGGCTGGCGAACTGGCTGTCATTGCCCGCCGCAATCACCAAGGGCCCGTCAAGCGTGGGGAAGGCTTGATAGGGTGCCAGATTGGCATGACCGTTGCCGAACCGGCGCGGGACCTTGCCCGAAGTCATCCAGTTCATCGCCTGATTGGCCATGACCGCCACCTGGGTATCGAGCAGCGCCATGTCGATATGGGCGCCGCTGCCGGTGCGGTCCCGGCGGTTGAGCGCGGCGAGAATCGCCACAGTGCTGTACATGCCCGTGAACAGGTCGGCCACCGCGATGCCAGCCTTCTGTGGCTCGCGATCGGGTTCGCCGGTCATCGACATCATGCCGCCCATGGCCTGGGCGATGAAATCGTAGCCCGCGCGGTGGGCATAAGGCCCGGTCTGCCCGAACCCGGTGATCGAGCAAGTAATCAGGCGCGGGTTCAGTTCGGACAGCGCGGCATGGTCAAGCCCGTATTTAGCCAGCCCGCCGACCTTGTAGTTTTCGATCAGGATGTCGGCCCCGTTCGCCAGCTCGCGGATGATGGCCTGGCCTTCCGCGCTGGCGATGTCGATCGCGAAGGAGCGCTTGCCGCGATTGGTCGAATGGAAATAGGCCGCGCCCAGACTCGTACCGTCTTCTGCGGTGACGAACGGCGGCCCCCAATGCCGCGTGTCGTCGCCCGCACCGGGCCGCTCGATCTTGATCACTTCGGCGCCCAGGTCCGCCAGCAATTGCCCGCACCAGGGGCCGGCCAGAATGCGGGCGAGCTCAAGCACCCGCACCCCATCGAGCGGTTTGGACGGATCGCCGGTTACCGCGGCCCGCCAGGACGGTTTCGCCATGGTCAGTCTCCGCCCAGCGCGGCGATGCGTTCGCGCCAGCGGCGAAGCCCGTCGCCTGCACCTTTTGCCAAGGTGAAGCTGTCGATCCCGTTGGCGATGAAGCGGGCACCGCCATCGAGGAACTGCTGGACGAGCCGCTCGTCGCGCGAAAGGATCCCAGCCGGTTTGCCGGTTGCCACGATACGCGCCAGCGCCTCGCCGGTCAGCTTGAACAGGGCATCGAAGCTGCTTCCGCCCAGCAAACCTTCGGTCGCGGCCAGGTCCGCAGGTCCAAGAAACAGCGCGTCGATCCCGTCCACTGCGGCGATCGCCTCAATATTGTCGACGGCGGTCGCGGTCTCGATCTGGGCGATGATGCAAACCTGCGCATTGGCTTCTGCGACATAGGCAGGATAGCCACCCCAGCGCGCGGCACGGGCGCCACCGAGGCCGCGTTCGCCTGCAGGCGGATAGCGGGACGCAGTTACGATGGCCTGGGCCTGTTCGGCGGTTTCGACCATCGGAACCATCAGAGTCTGCGCTCCAAGATCGAGAACCTGCTTGATTGCTACCGGATCGTGGCCGGCAATCCGGACGATCGCCGAACACGGCGGCGTCGCCTCGATCGCACGCAGCTGCGCGACGATGCCGGGCAGGGTCTGCGGGCCATGTTCGCCATCGATCAGCAGCCAGTCATAGCCATGGCCCGCGCAGATTTCGGCAATGTCTGGATGGGCCAGGGCCAACCAGAAGCCAAGCTGGACCGGACCTTCGCGCAAGGCCGCCTTGAAGCGGTTGACGGGTGTTTGCATTTTCGCCCCCTAAACGAACCGGAACCCGATTGAACCAAACTCGCCGAAATCGGCATTGAAGACATCGCCCGGCGCCGCTTCGACCGGGCGCGTGAACGATCCGCCGAGCACGACTTCTCCGGCTTCGAGCCCTTGCCCCCAGGGCGCGAGCCGCCGTACCAGCCACGCGACGCCGTTGGCGGGATGGTTGAGCACCCCTGCCGCAAGGCCGGTCTCCTCGATCACCCCGTTGCGGCTGAGCAGGGCGCCGATGCGGCGCAGGTCGAGCCCGTCGGGTTTCGCCGGCAGACCGCCGACAATGATTCCGGCATTGGCGGCATTGTCGCTGATCGTGTCCAGGACCTTGCGCGCGGCCCCGGTTTCGGCATCCTTGGGATGCACCCGTGTGTCGATGATTTCGATTGCCGGAACCACATAGTCGGTGGCGCTCAGGACATCGAAAATCGTCGTCTGTGCTCCTTCCAGGCGGCGCCCGAGCACAAAGGCCAACTCGACCTCGACCTTGGGCGTGATGAACCGCGCGGCCGGAACGTCGCTGCCCTGTTCGAACACCATGTCATCCAGCAAGGTGCCGTAATCGGGTTCGGTGATCCCGGCTGCCTGTTGCATCGCGCGCGAGGTCAGGCCGATCTTGTGACCAAAGACGGTCCGGCCGCGCTCTCGCTTGAGATCGACCCAAGCCTGGTTGATGCGGTAGGCATCCTCGATCCGCATGGCAGGATAGCGCGCCGAGAACGGCCGGACCCGTTCGCGGGTCTGTTCGGCGCCGTCGAGTTCAAGCGCCAGCTCGTTGACCAGTAGGTCGCTGAATACCTCCACTGCCATCTTGAATCTCCCGTGGCATATCCTTTGGGAAAAACCATTGCACAATGTCAAACGATATCTTAGGTTCCGGCAAATTTGACCGTGAACTCCGGCGAAGAGTCGCGCGGATATTTCGTCAGGATCACATGGGAGAATGTCATGGCTGCTGAAGGTGTTATCAGGGAAGAAAAGATCACGGGCCGGGGCTTGACCTCGCACACCCTCTTGGCGGGCGATCCGTCCAAGCCGGCAATTCTGCTGCTTCACGGTGCGGGTCCGGGCGCACATGCCGCATCCAACTGGTATCACCTGATGCCGGACCTCGCCGAAAACTTCTTCGTGATCGCGCCCGACCTGATCGGTTTCGGCCAGTCGGTGATTCCCGATCCGTGGCCTGACAGCGTGATGGGCTGGATCGGCACCCGGGTCGACCAGTGCTTTGGCCTGCTTGAGGCGCTCGGTGTGAAGAAGGCCCACGTTGTCGGTAATTCGATGGGCGGCGCGCTGACCCTGCAGATGATGAGCGAGGAGCCCGACACGATCGACAAGGTGGTGCTGATGGGTTCGATCGGGGCGCCCGGCCCGCGCACCCCGGAATTGATCCGCCTGCTCTCGTTCTATTCGGACCCGCGTTACTCTCGCTATCGCCAGGTGATGCACAGCTTCGCCTACGATGCCGAGAAGTTCGAAGGCATGGAGGAAATCGTCGAGAACCGTTACAAGATCGCCACCGATCCGGGAATCATGAAGACCGCGGTCAAGATGATCGATTCGATGAAGAACGGCATTGAGACGCTCAACATGCCGCCCGAACTGCTGGGCAAAATGCCGCACGAAGTGCTGATCTTCCATGGCCGCCAGGACCGGGTGGTGCCGCTCGACACCAGCCTCTACCTGATCCAGCATCTCAAGCATGCCGAACTCTACGTTCTCGACCGTTCGGGTCACTGGTCGCAGCTGGAACGGTGGGATGTCATGCGTCCGATGATGGAAATCCATTTCGGCGCCCGCACGTTCTAGGCGGTTGGCCTCGTTGCATGTCTGGTCAGCATTTTCACCAAGGTCCGCGATTGGCTACTTCGGCACGGTCGGACCAAGGCCCGGTCGTGCCGCCAGTGGGTGATGGAGCTTCAGTTCAGGTGGAGCAGCACGCGGCGGCGTTATGGGACTATTCTTTACACATTTATGCCAAGCCGGGTGTGGCAGCTTCCTGCCTTGCCTTGCAGGATCAGCATGGGTGTGACGTCAACACGGTGTTGCTTTGCCTTTGGTTGGCAGGGGCGCGTAGCACCATTCTCGCTGTTTCGGACATCGAGGCCGCGCAGCACTCGGCAGCAACTGCGAATGAACGCTTCGTGCAACCGGTCCGTTCGGTGCGGCGCTGGATGAAGCAGTGGTGCCAAGGTACGCCTGAGTCGGAAATTAACGCCGCAGCCTATGCGGCGCTGAAGACGGCAGAGTTGCATGGTGAACGTCTGGTCCAGTCCCAAATGCTCGCTGGGCTGGACCTGGACCAGTTGACCCGTGCCGAGTCGTCCGAAGCAGCAGTCCAGGCAAGCTTTGCCAACTATTGTACCTTGGCGAGCACATCTGGCGGAGTGGCAGAGGAACTGGGTGAGCTTGTTGCCAGGGCCTGGCATTGAGCCAGTCCTGCCTGTCGGGCTAATTGCATTTGAGGAACGGGATATGGATCGGTGCCTGGATGGATCAGTTGTCGCGATCACTGGTGCCGGGCGCGGAATAGGTCGCCAACTGGCGTTGTATTGCGCCGCGCAGGGGGCGGCAATTATCGTCAACGATCCTGGCGTGGCGCAGGCGGGCAACGGCGGCGATACCGCATTCGCTCAGAACACCGCCAACGACATCATCGCTGCCGGGGGCAAAGCGGCGGCCAACTTCGGTAATGTTGCAGATCCGGCGGAGGCGCAGAGCATTATCGAGGATGCGGTACGGAAATTTGGCCGAATTGATGCGGTCGTGAACAATGCAGGCATCCTGCGAGACAGCATCTGGCACAAGATGAGTCACGCGGACTGGACCAGCGTCATCGCGGTCAATCTTACTGGTGTCTTCAACGTTTCCCAGGCCGCCACGCCCTATTTTCGTGAACAGAAGGCGGGCAGTTTCGTTCATTTCACTTCGACGAGCGGTCTGATCGGCAACATCGGGCAGGCGAACTATTCGGCGGCAAAGTTGGCCGTCGTCGCGCTTTCGCAGTCTATCGCGCTCGACATGGCGCGGGTTGGCGTCCGCTCGAACTGCATCGCGCCTTTTGCGTGGAGCCGCATGACCTCGTCAATTCCCGCGACAACCCCTGCCGAACACGAACGTGTCCAACGGTTGCAATCCATGTCGGCAGACAAGATCGCGCCTTTGGTTGCCTATCTGGCATCCGACCTGTCCAAGGACGTGACGAACCAGATTTTCGCGGTTCGCAAGAATGAAATCGCCCTGTTTTGCAAGCCCCGGCCGATCCGGTCGATGACCAAGGTCGAAGGCTGGACGCCGGAGGCAATTGCCCACGAGCTTGTACCTTCGTTTCGCAGCAGCTTCGCGCGCGCCGATGAAGTCTCGGCGCATGTCTTTCCTTATGATCCAATCTGACAGGTAACCGATGAGCAACGCCGGCATGGATGCAGAAGTCTTCGAACAATTCTTGATACAGCTTGAACGCTTCGTGCGCGACCGGCTCATTCCTGTCGAGCGCAAAATTATTGAAACCGACCTCATCCCCGAAAGCGTCCTCGAAGCGATGCGCGACATGGGTCTGTTTGGATTGACCATACCGGAAGAGCATGGCGGCGCCGGCATGAACATCAGCCAGTATATCCGCACCATGCACACGCTAAGTTATGCGATGCCGGCATTCCGCTCGATCATCTCGATCAATGTCGGCATGTTCGCATCAGCCTTCAAGAATGGTGGAACAGAAGCGCAGAAGGCTGCATGGCTGCCGCGCATTGCCGCGGGTGAAATCGCCGCTTTCGGCCTGACCGAACCCGGTTCGGGATCAGATGCGGCGGGTCTGCAGACGACTGCGGTGCCGACCGCCGACGGCTGGCTTCTCAATGGCACCAAGCGATATATTACCAACTCGCCCTTTGCGAAGGTTGGACTGATCATGGCGCGGACGGCCACGGAAAATCTGCCCAAGAACGCCCATATATCGGCATTCATCGTCCCTCTTGACATACCCGGCGTGACGATCTGCAAGTCGGACAGGAAGATGGGCCAGTCGGGTAGCCATATCGCCGATATCGTGCTGGAAGATGTCCACGTTGGCAGCGAGGCTTTGCTCGGCGGCGAACTTGGCAAGGGCTTTGCATTCGCGATGATGAGCCTCGACAACGGCAGGATGTCGGTGGGCGCCGCAGCGACCGCTTATGCCCGCCGGGCGCTGGACAGCGCCATCCGATACGCGACCGAGCGCAAGGCATTCGGCGAGCCGATTGCCAACTTCCAGTTGATCCAGCAGATGCTCGCCCAGAGCGAGATCGAAATCTATGCCGCCGAATGCATGATGGACGATGTCACCCGGCGCGCCGACGCAGGCGAGAACATCTTGCGCAAAGCAGCGGCGTTCAAGGTTTTCGCGACGGAAATGTGCGGCCGGGTGGTTGATGCCTGCGTCCAGATCCACGGCGGTGCCGGCTATCTTGCCGAATACGATGCCGAACGTTTCTTCCGCGATGCGCGCATATATCGGATTTATGAAGGCACGACCCAGATCCTGCAACTCCAGATCGCTAAGCACATGCTGCGCGAATTTGCGGCGGCGAATTGACCTTCGTGGGTTGCACTTCATCCGCAGGCTGCACCATGGGCGGCCAGGGGGTTCATTCCGCCCCGCCCTGGCGCGTGGCCAATTCGCCTGCGGGCCGGATCAAACGCCATGTATAGTTTTCTCGATGGCCTATCGATCATTGAGGCATCGTCATTCGTCGCCTCTCCCACGGCGGGCCTTTATTGCGCGCAATTTGGCGCACAGGTGATACGTGTCGACCAGACTGGCGGCGGCCCCGATTACCGGCGCTGGCCTGTGACGGAGGCGAACGACTCGCTCTATTGGGAGAATCTCAATCGTGCAAAAAAGTCAGTCGCGGTTGATCTTCGCAAGCCTGAGGGGCGTGAAATTGTGCAGGAACTGGTGAGGGCAACCGGCCAGCTCATCACCAATTTTCCGGTGGATGGTTTCCTGTCCCATGCCCTCCTCGCGCAGGGGTGTCCGGATCTTGTCACCTTGCGGATAATGGGGTGGGCCGATGGCTCGCCCGCGCTCGATTACACCATAAACAATGCCGTGGGATACCCTATGCTGACTGGAACCGGCCCCGATCCGGTCAATCATGTCCTGCCCGCGTGGGATCTCATTTCCGGCGCATACGGAGCATTCGCCATGCTTGCCGCGATGCAGTGGCGAAGCACAAGTGGCGAAGGATGCGAGATCCGGCTGCCGTTGTCAGACGTGGCGATCGGCACGGTCGCCAACCTCGGTGCACTTGCAGAAATGCTCTATACGGGCCGGGATCGTCCGCGCCTTGGCAATGCAGTTTATGGCTTGTTCGGTCGCGACTTCACCACGCGCGACGGGGTGCGGATAATGATTGTCGTTGCCACGCATCGCCAGTGGGCCAATTTGCTGGTAGCGCTGGGCCTTTCCGAAGATGTTGCGGCCATCGAACAAGAGCGCGGTGTTTCTTTCGAACAGGATGACGGCCTCCGATATACCTTGCGTGACATGCTCTATCCCTTGTTTGAACGGGCAATCCGTTCGCGTGATTACGCCGATCTGTCCACTGCCTTCGATGCGGGGGGAATCGTCTTTTCGCCCTATCGCAGGATGCTTGATGCGGTTCACGATCCAGCGCTGGTAGCGAACAATCCGATTTTCGGGACGGTGCCAAATCCCAGCGGCTTCGACTATCCCGCCGCGGGCACATTCGCCACCGTTCCTCAAATGCACCGTCGGGAGCCTTGTCCCGCGCCGTACAATGGCCAGCATACCGAAGAAGTCCTGGCGGATCTGCTCTCGCTGCCTGCCGCCGAAATCGGCCGCCTGATCGACGCAGGTATTGTGGGCAACATAGCGAGTGGAGACCCGAAATGACCCTTCGTCGCGCAGCCATTGTCATGCCGATCCGCACTGCGGTGGGCAAGTTTGGCGGCTCTCTTTCGCCGATGACTGCAGGCGAGCTTGGCGCAGTCATCCTCAAGGCCCTGATCGAGCGCACGAAGATCGATCCCGCCCGGGTTGACGATGTCGTGTTCAGTCAGGGATATGGCAACGGCGAGGCGCCGGCCATCGGCCACTGGTCATGGCTGGCTGCCGACCTGCCGCTTGAAGTCCCCGGCTATCAGCTCGACCGGCGCTGCGGTTCGGGGCTGCAGGCGATCGTCAACGCCGCGATGATGGTGCAGACGGGGATGTCCGACGTTGTTGTCGCCGGCGGGGTCGAATCAATGTCCAACGTCGAACATTATTCAACCGACCTTCGCAGGGGCAAGCGTTCCGGCAATATCACCCTTCACGACAGGTTGACGCGCGGACGCCTTATGTCTCAGCCGACGGAGCGTTTTGGTGTTATTTCCGGCATGATCGAAACGGCCGAAAATCTTGCCAGGGATTATGACATCAGCCGGGAACAGGCAGATGCCTATGCCGTGCGCAGCCACCAGCGGGCCGCGGCCGCCTGGGCGAATGGAATGTTCGACGACGAAATCGTGCCGGTTGTGGTGCCGCAAAGAAAGGGCGCGCCTGTCATCTTCGCACACGATGAAGGTTATCGCGGCGACGCGACGATGGCTTCGCTCGGCGCGCTGAAGGCGATCGAGGGCGGCGTCGTAACCGCTGGCAACGCCAGTCAGCAGAACGACGCCGCTGCCGCTTGCCTAGTGGTGGCCGAAGACAAACTCGACGAACTGGGGGTGGAACCGATCGCCTTTTATCATAGCTCGGCCGCGGCGGGCTGTGATCCCAGTCGCATGGGAATTGGTCCCGTTCCTGCAGTGCAACGCTTGTTCGCCCGCAGCGGCCTTGGCTGGGGCGATATTGATCTGGTTGAGCTGAACGAAGCCTTCGCACCGCAAGTTCTGGCGGTTCTGAAAGGATGGGGCTGGTCGGATGACGACGGCCGGAACGAAATCCTCAATGTCAATGGTTCGGGTATATCGCTTGGCCACCCGATCGGTGCAACCGGTGGTCGTATTCTTGCCAACCTTACCCGCGAACTTGTGCGCACGAAAGGCCGCTACGGTCTTGAGACGATGTGCATCGGCGGCGGACAAGGCATCGCCGCAATCTTCGAGCGCGCGGCCTGAAGGTGGCTGATCTGCGCCAGGCCCTGAACGCCGCGAGAGACTATCGCGCCTCGGTCAAGGCAGCGTTGGGCGCGCGCTTGGTGTCCGGAAGGATTGATGAGGAGCAGCGGGCCGCGCACGGCTATGCCTGGGTGGCCACGCTTGTGGCTGCGATGGAAGCGGTGCTCGAATGGTCCGAGGCCAGGGGCAGCAAGAATGATCTTGACGCCAGGATCGCCATTCTGGCCTTCGCTGAATGCATTGGCCAGATCGGTGGCGGCCTGCCGATGGGCCAGAACGAAATCTTCCGCCCCGGCGACCTCGGACTTGGCAGCGCTGCCCGCACGCTTTTCGACCGGTGCGCGGACCTGCTCGACGTGGACTATGCGGCAACCAGAGGCGAAGTGGCCGCAGCCCTGGCTCAGGGGCAATGGCCAAGCGAGTCGCTCGATGATGCCGAAGCCGACACGATCCGCGAGCAATACCGTCGCTTCACCAATGCTGTCATCGTGCCCCAGGCGCACGGATGGCATCTGGCGAATGACCTTATCCCCGAGGCAGTGATTCAGGCCATGGCCGATCTCGGTACATTCGGAGTCTGCATACCCGAAATCTATGGGGGTCTTGGCCTTGGCAAGCTAATGATGTGCATCATAACCGAGGAATTGTCGCGCGGCTGGATTGGCGCGGGTTCGCTTGGCACGCGGTCCGAAATCGCCGGCGAACTGATCGGCTTGAACGGCACCGAAGCGCAAAAGGCCTGGTGGCTACCCAGGATCGCGAGCGGCGAGGTTTTGCCGTCAGCAGCCTTCACCGAACCCGACACCGGATCGGATCTTGGCTCCATTCAAACCCGCGCACGGCACGACGGCGATCACTGGGTCATCAACGGGGCGAAAAACTGGATTACCCATGCCAGCCGATCAGATCTGATGACGATGCTCGTGCGAACATTACCTGAAGCCAGGGGTTACGCCGGGCTGTCGATGTTGCTGGTGCCCAAGCCTCGGGGCACGAGCGATGACGGTTTCCCAGCCCCTGGCATGACCGGAAGCGAGATCGAGGTCCCCGGTTATCGCGGGATGCGCGAATATGCCCTGCAGTTCGATGCCATGACCGCGCCGGCAGACGCCCTGCTGGGCGGCGAGGAGGGGAAAGGGTTCAAGCAGCTCATGCGTACCTTCGAGGGCGCACGCATCCAGACCGCCGCGCGGGCAGTCGGCGTCGCGCGGCGGGCCCTCGAACTGGGCCTCGACTATGCCTTGGTTCGCAAGCAATTCGGCAGGGCCATCGTCGGGTTTCCGCGCGTGTCGGACAAGCTGGCGATGAGCCTTGTCGATTTTGTGATGGCGCGTGAACTCTGCTATGCTGCCGCGCGAGCCAGGGATTCGGAAAAGCGCTGCGATATTGAGGCCGGCATGGCAAAGTTGCTTGCCGCTCGCGCCGCCTGGTCGAACGCCGACGCTGCGCTGCAGATCCACGGCGCCAATGGTTATGCCCTTGAATACGAGATCAGTCGCATCCTTTGCGATGCGCGCATCCTCAACATTTTCGAGGGCGCTGCGGAAATTCAGGCTCAGGTGATTGCCCGCGGCCTGACCGGAGATGATTTATGACCACCCAGCCAGACGAACAATGGCAAAGCTGGATCGGTCGTGAAGAATTGCGTCACGACTATCTGGAACTCGCTGCCGCAAGACGGTGGCTGGCGACTTTCGACCGCGTTGCGCCGGCAGATGGCAGCGTGCCGCAAGGCTATCATTGGTGCCTTTGCCTGCCAGACGCGCCAACAGCGGCATTGAGCGTGGATGGCCATCCGGTGCGCGGCGGCGAAAGCAGCTTCATGCCACCACTTCCTCAGTCGCGCCGGATGTGGGCATCGAGCAAGATCGAATTTCTTTCGCCGTTGCTCATCGGTCAGAAGGTGCAGCGCAGATCGCGGATCAATTCCATCGCCGAAAAGCAAGGGGCGACCGGCAAGCTTGTTTTCGTCGAGATAGCACAAGAAACCCGCTGCGAAGGCGAACTCTCCGTTCGCGAAACCCAAGCGATCGTTTATCGGGATCCCATGCCTTTGGGCACCGCAGAGCTGCCAAGGCCGTCTGACATGATCTTCGACGGATCCCGATGGGTTGCGCACCGCGCGCTGGTCCCCTCCGAAACCTTGCTGTTCCGATTTTCGGCGCTGACCTTCAACAGTCACCGGATTCATTATGATCGGGCCTACACCTGCGAAATCGAGGGGTATCGCGGCCTCGTCGTTCACGGTCCGTTGACGGCGACACTGCTGCTGGAACTCGCCCAGCAGCACTTCGGCGACAATGCGCTTCGGTGCTTCGATTGCCGAGCGGTGTCTGCCGCGATCTGCGGCGAGGAACTGCATTTGGCGCTTCGCGCGAACGGCAATAGTGTTCAGTTCGTCGCCCATGCGCGCGATGGCCGTCCGATCATGGTTGCCAGCGCCACCCTTTGACCACCTTCCAGGGAAATTGAAAGTGACAATCGATCCGCAAAAATTGCTCAACTTTCGTATTCCTGCGGTTCGTCAGACCGTCACTCCACGCGATGCTGCATTTTACGCCTTATCGATCGGGATGGGGCGAGATCCTACCGACCTCGCGCAGCTGCCATTCGTGGATCCCCTTCGTGGACCGGTTGCCATGCCCGGCATGGCGCTCGTTCTCGCGAGTCCCGGGTTCTGGCTGGGGCACCCTGATTCTGGTGTAGATCCGGTTTCCGTCCTGCATGCCGGCCAATCCATGGTACTGCTTGGCCCGGTTCCGGCAACTGGCGAAGTCGAAAGCACAACCCGCGTCACCCACATTGTCGACAAAGGCGCGGGCAAGGCCGCGTTGATATTCACCGAAACCAATATCCGCGATGATCGCGGCACCTGCTTTGCCTGTCTTGAACGTACGATCTTCATTCGCGGCGGCGGCGGGTTCGGAGGGGAAGGCGAAGCACCGCGAAGTTCGCCGGTACCCTTGGCGGAAGGCAATGCCGGTCTTGTCATTGACCTGACGACCGGTCCCGAACAGGCCCTGATCTATCGTCTCAATGGAGATCTCAACCCGCTGCACAGCGATCCCGCAATCGCGGCGCGCGCCGGGTACAGGATGCCGATATTGCACGGCTTGGGCACGATGGGCATCATCGTTCACGCCATCCTCCGCGGGCGACTTGGCTACCAGGCCGAGCGCCTGCGCGCAGTGCAACTGCGTTTCGCCGCGCCGGTGTTCCCTGGTGAAACCATCAGAACCGAAATCTGGAATAATGGCGCTTTTCGGGCATCGGTGCTCGAGCGCGACGTCATCGTTGCAGATCAAGGGTTTTTCACAATCTCTCAGGATGAGGGCGATGCAGTTTCTTAGTCCTTTCGAATCTCAACACTTTCACGAAATCCGCGACGGCGTGCGCCGGCTGTGTGAAAAGTTCCCGGGTGAATATTGGCGCAAGCTCGACGCTGATCGCGAATATCCGACCTCCTTTGTGGATGCGTTGACGAGCGCTGGCTATCTTTCGGTGCTCATACCCGAGGAATATGGCGGATCAGGTCTGGGCCTTTCGGCTGCAGTTGCCATCCTTGAGACGATTCAAGCGATGGGTTGCAACGGAGCGGCATGCCATGCCCAGATGTATAACATGGCCATCATCCTCAGACATGGATCGGATGAGCAAAAGCGCCTTTATCTTCCCGCGATCGCAAGCGGCGCACTGCGCTTGCAGGCTTTCGGCGTAACCGAGCCGGGAAGCGGCTCCGATACCACTGCGTTAAGGACGACGGCAGTTCGCGATGGGGACTATTTTGTGGTGAGCGGCCAGAAAATCTGGACCAGTCGCGCCGAACACAGCGATCTCATGCTGCTGCTAGCGCGGACTTCGCCGCGCGATCAAGTGACGAAGAAAACCGACGGTCTTTCCATATTCATCGTCGATATGAATCAGGCTCGCACCGCGGGTTCGCTAACGATCCGGCCTATCCGCACCATGATGAACCATGCCACGACGGAACTTTTCTTCGACAGGATGCGCATCCCGGTCGCCAATCTCTTAGGCAAAGAAGGCAAGGGCTTTCATTGCATCCTTTCGGGCATGAATGCGGAAAGAGTTCTTATTGCTGCCGAATGCGTCGGTGATGCAAAATGGTTTACCCGAAAATCCATTGCTTATGCCAATCAACGGGTGGTTTTCGATCGCCCCATTGGCATGAATCAGGGCGTCTCTTTCCCGATCGCGCGAGCCCACGCAAATATGCGCGCTGCCGAGCTCATGGTCCATGAGGCCGCGCGCCTTTACGAAGCGGGGCTTGAACATGGACCCGAGGCGAACATGGCAAAAATGCTTGCCGCGGACGTAGCAGTCGAAGCGGGCAACGCCTGCATCCAGACATATGGCGGATATGGCTTTGCTGAGGAATACGACATCGAACGGAAATTTCGAGAGGCCCGCCTTTATCAGGTGGCACCTGTTTCGACCAATCTCATATTGTCATTCATCGCAGAGCATGTCCTGAAACTACCGCGAAGCTATTGAGGCGGCCACCACGCTCCGTCGTTTCCGCTCACTCGACACAACGATTGTTGCTGCGACCAGGCAGCGCAACACTGAAGAAGGAAGGTGGCCTGCCCTAGAATGCGGCAATGCCAGTGAGTGCTCGACCAAGGATGAGCGCGTGCACATCGTGCGTGCCTTCATAGGTGTTGACGGTTTCCAGATTCACCATGTGCCGCATGACTTGATATTCATCGCTGATGCCATTACCGCCGTGCATGTCTCGGGCATGGCGCGCAATATCAAGCGATTTTCCGACATTGTTACGCTTGACGAGAGAGACCATCTCCGGCGCGAACCTGCCTTCATCCATTAGGCGGCCGACACGCAATGAGGCTTGCAACCCTAGCGCAATGTCTGTTTGCATATCGGCGAGCTTCTTTTGATAGAGTTGGTTGGAGGCAAGCGGCTTTCCAAACTGGTGCCGATCAAGCCCATATTGGCGGGCTGCGTGCATGCAATATTCTGCTGCGCCGAGCGCTCCCCAACTGATCCCATAGCGTGCGCGGTTTAGGCAATCGAAGGGGCCCTTGAGACCCTGGACCCCGGGGAGCAAGGCTTCTTCGTCAACCTCAACCTCATCCATCACGATCATGCCGGTGGTCGAGGCGCGCAGGCTGAGCTTGCCCTTGATCTTGGGAGCGGAAAGCCCCTTCAGGCCCTTTTCAAGCACGAAGCCGCAAATGGCCCCATCATGTGCTTCGCTCTTTGCCCAGACGACAAAGACGTCGGCGAAAGGAGCATTCGAAATCCATGTTTTGATGCCGGAAAGGACATAGCCACCATCAATCCTCTTCGCGATTGTGCGCATGCCCGCAGGATCAGATCCCGCATCAGGTTCTGTCAGGCCGAAGCAGCCGATCAGCGAGCCTGCGGCTAGGCCAGGCAGATATTTAAACCGCTGTTCCTCCGAGCCGAAAGCAAAAATCGGATACATGACGAGCGAGCTTTGCACCGATGCCATTGAACGATAGCCCGAATCCACGCGCTCAATCTCGCGCGCGATCAGACCGTAGGAGACATAGCCAGCTCCAGCACCGCCATAAGACTGTGGGATCGTCGCTCCAAGCAAGCCGGCTTGTCCCATGAGTGGAAACAACTCTGCTGCATCCAGCTCTTCGCGGAAGGCATTGATGACCCGGGGCTGAAGTTCGCCTTGCGCGAAGCCATGAGCCGCATCACGCACCATTCGTTCTTCTTCAGTCAGTTGATCGTCAAAGTTGAAGGGATCGCTCCAATCAAACCGTGCCATCTCGATCATAAATTCCACTCGTCATATGATATCATTCGGTTCAGATGCAGTAATGGCGAGGAGTTCTTCAAGCGTTACCGCGAACCTTGTGAGTTGGACAAATCCCGAAAGTGAAACAATCCACGCAAATACCCGCATGCGGTTGTAGCGAGCTGAAATTCCCCCGAAGGCTACCCTGCCGAGCATAAGGCCAACCGGGCCAGCGAGGAAAACTGGGCCAAAAGCGCTTTTGTCGAGCAGCGAAGCGGAACCGAACACCAGTGCAATCAAGCGATAAATTGCGCGTCGTAGCCATAGATAACGACGACTATCCAACACAAGGTGCGTCCTCAATATGGCGACTGGCTATCCGCATACTCCTTTGGCGTCGCACCAAGTTCAGCCATAGGAACCCTGTTGATCTTTCTCGCCCATTTTGATTTAAGTTTACGGTGTTTTGTTTTTGGCGGGTTGAGCCTTCGCGGGGGGAAGCTTCTGCGCCATGATGTGATCGTAGATCTGCTTGATTTCCGTGTCCGACAATTCGGTCGGGCGGAACGGCGGCATTTCGATCAGGCCCTGGCGAACGACCGAATGTAGGTAATCGTAATCTAAGTCCTTGCGACCGATGAGCGAAGGCACCGGAGCACCTTTTTCGGCCAGCAGCATGGTGCCACCGTGGCCCGGGCCGGGGTTGTGGCAACCTGCGCAGTAACGCTCATAATTCTCCGCGCCATCCGCGACCACTTCGCCTTGCTTGGACGAACAGGCGCCAAGAGTGGCGAGGAGCGAAAGGACGAGGAGCTTGTTCATTGTACCTCCGCAGGCATGGCGACGCATCGGCTCAGACCGAGGCAAAGATCGAGTTGGGATCGAGCGCCTGCTTGACCCGCGCATGCAGGGCCGAGCGGCCACCCTTTTCATAGGTCTTGGCAACCGCCGCCCCCAGCCCGGGGTCGGTCAGGATCTGGCCGAAGCCGGCCTCGGCCTGCGCGGCGATCAGGGCTTCGGCGCAAGTCTTGGCCCGTGCCGCATCCTCGCCCTTCCCGGCGGCATGGGACAGTACTTGGCGATGGTTGGCCGAACGCCAGATCGCGGTGGTTTCGCCAACGAAGTCGAAGCCGTTCTTGGCACAGATATCGCGCGACAGTTCATAAAGCTTGACGGCTTCCTCGCCATCCACAGGGCTGACCGGGTTGACCGTAAGCGCCATGTCGCCGCTCCAGCCCGCGGTCCTGGCCGGGGGATCGGTCACGACGCCGGTCATCGAGCCCATCCGCCATGCCCACAGCTTGGGATCCACGCCCTTGCCATCGACGATGACCCTGGCGCCGCTGATCGACGAAAACGCGCCCTTGACCATGTCCCACAGGATCGCGACGTTGTCTGGCAACCCATAGAGCGAGCCATAGAGGTTCCAGTAGCCAAGGCCGAGTGATTCGCCCGCGGCTTTGACCGCGCTCGCCGCCATCGGCCCCTGGCCTTCAAAGTCGGCGCGGCGCTTGCCGAGCAGGGCCGCTTCGTGAAGCGCATTGCCCACCGCGACGCCATTGGCCACCACCATGTTGAGCTTGAGTGGCCCGAGCACATCCAGCAATGGGCCAAGATCGTCCTCTTTGGGAACCGCGACCATGAAGGTCTGGTGCGCCGGAGGCTGCGGCATCATCCACATCCCGACCTTGGTCACTACCCCGAAATCGGACTGGGTGAACAGCCCATCAACCCACGGGCCATAGCCGAACTTGAACAGCTGCCAGCAGGTGCTCTTGGGCATGGCACCCATGCCGGTTCGCACCATCTTGCCATCAGCCAGCATCACCTCGAGCCCGCACTGCATCAGGAAGTGATCGGAATAGGGGGTGTAGCCGGGGCGCCGGTTGATGAAACTGGCGGCCACGCTTTCATCGGGATTGCCGGGAAAGTCGACCCACAGCTTAATCCCCTTTTCCTTGATGTGGGCATCGAGCTGGCGGAAGGTGACGCCCGGTTCGACCAGGCAGGTGGCCAGTTCGTCATTGACCTCGAGGACCTTGTTCATCTTCTGCAGGTCAAGCACGATCACCTTGTCCTGTACGGCTTTTTCAAGTCCGTAGGCGCCGTTGCAGACCGTCTGGACCACACCGCCGCTGGTGCGCGCGGCTTCCAGCACCCTGGCGAGCTGGGCTTCATCGGCCGGAAGCACCACGCCTGCCGGTACCATCCCCGGGGCAGCATAGCGGGCCAGGGTCTGCGGGCTGGTATCGACGGTCTCCTTGCCCAGTGCCTGGGTGAGGGTGCCGAGCGTGGCCGTCTGGCGGGCTTGATCGATCATGGCGTTGGGAGCCTTATTGCTGGAGAATCTTGGGATAACGTTGGAGATCGCCGGCATCGACGGCAAAATCGGCCGAGCGCGCAGCAGGGTCGATCGCGCGGGCCGGTTCGCTGTCGCGCCAGGAAAAGTTGCAGGTCGGGCAGCGCAGGATCGTCCACACGACCTCGCCGTCCTGCCTGCCCTGATGATCGGTGACAGCGCCGCTCGATTTGCAGCGCCCGCAGACGGTGGTGGTCATGACAGGGCTCCCAGCTGCATTTCGCGGATCCGCTTGCTCAGGGCGTCGATCTCGTCCCCGGTTGGCGGGGTGACAAGGTGCGCTTCACCCACCGGATCGGGCGGGAGATAGCTGGTCGCGTCGATGATAAGGCGGTGCCCCTTGCCTGGGATCACTGCCGAAGGATCGATCGGAACGGCAGGCATGTTGGGCAGCACGATGATATCGTCTGCACGGGTGCGGGTCGAAAGCGCCCACATCACCTGGTTGAGATCGAACGGATCGACATCGGCATCGACCATGATCAGGTTCTTGAGGTACATCACGCCGTGCGGCGTGCTCAGCGCGCGCAGCGCGACCGTCTTGGCAAAGCCGGCCATGCGGTTCTTGACCGAGATGATCCCGGTCAGTCCGTGCTGGTAAAGCGCGTTGACCGCGGTGACTTCGGGGAAGCTCTCGCGCAGCTGGGCATAGATCGGGGCGGAGGTGTGCAGGCCGATCAGGGTATCGTGCTCGGTCCAGCCGCGCCCGATGTAGATGTTCTCGAAGATTGGATCGCGCCGGTGGGACACCGCTGTGACCTTGAAGATCGGCGCCTTGCGCACGCCGCTGTAGGAACCGGGAAATTCGCCGAACGGCCCTTCCAGCTCGCGTTCTCCCAGTTGCAGCTCGGCCTCGATCACGATTTCGCTGTCGGCCAGGATGTCGATCCCGTTGCCCGATTTGGTCAGCCGCATCGGCGCGCCCATCATCGCCGAGGCATAGGAATATTCCGATTCCTCGTAGCCGATCGGGGTGGCAGCAAACACCGCAAGGCCGGGATGATTGCCCAGCATGACCGCAATCTTGAGCGGAACGCCTTCCCGTTCGGCCGCCATGATCTGACGTCCCATGTCGTGGGAGGGGATCGTCATCAGGGTGAAACTGTCCGGCCCCTGGATCTGCAGGCGATAGATGCCGACATTCTGCTTGCCGAAATTGTCTGGATCGAGCGGATCGCGCGAGGCGACCGAGGCCTTGCCGATGTAGAACCCGCCATCATATTCGTTGATCCGATAGACCGGGAGGACATCGTAAAGGTTGATGTCCTGTTCGATCCGGCATTCGTGCACCGGGGCCTGGGCTTCGGGAACAGAGCTGATCTGCGCTTCCTGATCGCCCCAGCGGCCGGCGATCTCGAAGAACAGCTCGCGGATGGTGGTACCTTTGGGTCGGCCCAGCAGCAGGGCGATGTTGTCCCACGAACCATGAACGCCCACCGCCAGGCGCTTGCCGGGATAGCCGGTGATGTTGTCGAACACGATCGCCGGCGCGCCGTTGGCATCGCGCGAGGCGGCAACCGCAATGTTGCGCACGCCGGGTTCGGGCATCACCGGATCGCTCCAGGTGATGGCCTGGCCCGAATCCTCGAGCAGTTCGAGGAAATCGCGCAGCGAGGAGATCGACCGGGCGCGGTTGGGAAGATCGTTCATTGCCGTTGCATCCCGCCTGTCAGTGTCCGCCCGCGCCCGCAGTCGCCGACTGCATCGTGACCCATTTCCATTCGGTCATGATTTCGAGATCGGCTTCGGTCCCTTCGCGGCCAAAACCCGATGCCTTGGTCCCGCCGAACGGAACGTGCGGCTCGTCGTGCAGGGTCGGCGCGTTGATGTGGACCATCCCCGCTTCGGCCCGCTGGGCAAAGGCCAGCGCCTTGTCGAGATCGCGGGTGAAGATCGAGGCGCTGAGGCCGTATTCGGTGTTGTTGGCGAGTTCGAGCGCCTCCTCGAGCGTGTCGAACGGATAAAGCGAGGTCACCGGCCCGAAGGTCTCTTCTTCGAAGACCGTCATTTCCGACGTGACTCCACGCAGCACCGTGGCGGAACAGCAGTTCCCGTCCCATTCGCCGCCGGCAAGTACCTCGGCGCCCTTGGCGCGGGCATCGTCGATGTGGCGGCGGACGCGGTCGCGCTGGCGCTCCGAAATGATCGGCCCCAGCATGGTGGTCGGCTCGCGCAGTTCGCCGCTCTTGGCGCGGCCTGTCGCGGCGGCGAAAGCTTCAGCGAACTGGTCGAAGATCGACCGTTCCACATAGATCCGCGAAGCCCCCATGCAGACCTGGCCCTGGTACATGAAGATGCTGAACAGCGCGGCGTTGACCGCCTTGTCCAGATCGGCATCGGCGCAGATCACCAGCGGGCTCTTGCCGCCCAGCTCCAACGTGTACTTCTTGAGGTTGCGGGCCGCGATTTCGGCAATGTGCTTGCCGACGCGCGAGGACCCGGTGAAGGTTATCGATGCGACCTTGGGATGGCCGGTCAGCACGTCGCCGATCTCCGCGCCATTGCCGTAGACCACGTTGAACAAGCCGTCGGGAACGCCGGCCTCCTTCCACAATTTAGCGAGCAGATCGGCGATCATTGGCGCGGATTCCGAGGGTAGCAGCACGAAGGCGTTGCCTGTGGCCAGGGCCATGGCTGACTGTTTGATCCCCTTGATCAGCGGCACGTTGAACGGGGTAATCCCGGCGACCACACCGACCGGCTGGCGCAGGCTCATGCTGAACCGCCCAAGGGTGTCCGAAGGGATCGTTTCCCCCCGAATCCGGCGCGGCACGCCGATCGCCGCGCGCAGGAAGCTGACCGCGAAGCGGGTTTCGAACCCGGCCTTGGCGATCGGCGAACCGATTTCGTCGACCAGCACGTCGGCGAATTTGGCGGTATCGCGCTCCATGATTTCGGCGGCTTTCGCGATCCATGCTTCGCGCACCGGTGCGGGCAGATCGCGATGTTTCAGATAAGCCTGATAGGCGGTTTCGACCGCGCGGTTCACGTCATCGGCGGTGCCGGCCGGCACCCGCGAATAGACCGAATCGTCGACCGGATTGAGGTCGTCGAAGTAGGCACCGTTCGATGCGGCAACGGCGCCTCCGCCAATCCAGTGTTCAAGTTGGGTCATGGTCTCTCGATCCTTGTATTCGTCTTGCAGGCGGTCGTACGCTCACCCCTGGTTGCGCATCGCCTTGGGCCAGATCCCCTGCTTGCCCGGGGAAAGGATGCCGTTGGGGTCGAGCACATCCTTGAGGCGATGGTGCAAATCCCACAGCGCCCCATCGTTGTGCTTATAGGTCTTGGCGATCTGGTCCATGAAGGCGAGGTGCGTTCGATACTCGCCAAAGCCAGCATCCGCCGCTTCGTCGACCAGCTTGGCGAACAGATCGTAGGCTCCCTTGCGCATGACCTCGTCGGCGCGGTCGTACATGATCATCAGGATGTGGTGCATGTCGCGCCACCCCACGAGAAACTCGCCGATGTAGTCGAAACCGTAATCATGGCAGCGTTGCTTGATCAGGTTGTACTGGCTCAGCGCTTCCTTGCCGTCGGGTGCCGAGATCGGCGAGAAGTTGATATGCCCGCCGCCGCCGATCCAGTTCATGATGCTGAACTCGGTCATGTTCGGCTCGCCGCGCATGAGCTGAATTCGATAATCCCAGGCGGGATCGTTCTCGCGGCTGAGGTACAGTTTTGCGCCGGGAATGCTCATCATCGCTTCCTCGACGAGCTTCCAGTTGTTCTCGATGATCGGAGGCGGGCCGTACAGCGCGGCATAGAAGTTCCACATGCCCAGGTCATGGTCCGAAGCGATCTTCTTGCGGATCGAGTCCGGGATAGGGCCCTTGCCGTCGAAATAATGGCGGCGCGTGGTCTTGGCGGAGACTTCCCACAGGAGGTCGACCGCCACAGCGGCGTTGGGGATCACCTGGTTGATCTTCAGCGGCAGCACCGCGTCGAAGATCGCAGCAAGGTCTTCCTCGCGCTCGTAGGTGATCATGAACGGCTTGTAGCCCGGCGGTTCAGGCATCAGCCAGATGCCCATCTTGGTCACTACGCCGAAGTTGGACTGGGTGAACATGCCGTCGAAATGCGGGCCCGCTGCATGCTTGGTGGATTGCCAGTGCGGCGATCCCTCGATTGCGCCCTGGCCGGTGCGGACGACCTGGCCATCGGCCAGAACCACTTCCATGCCACATTGCATGATGAAGTGATCGCCATAAGGCGTGTAGCCGGCACCGTGTTCGAGCGCGTTGCCCATCACGCCACCCCAGCCCGGAGCCGCCGGATCAACCCAAAGCTTGCTGCCGATCTGGCGCAAATGGCGGTGAAGCTGATAATAGGAAACGCCTGGTTCGACCAGCGCATAGCCGTATTTCTCGTTGACTTCGAGAATGCGGTTCATCCGCTTGAGGTCGAACATGACATAACCGGACTGGCGCGGGGCCGGGCCGCCATAGGCGAAATTGCGGCCGTTGCCGAATGTCCAGATCGGCAGCTGGTAAGCGTTGAATACCTTCAGCGCCTGCTGAATCTGTTCCATGTTGGCCGGTGCCACAGCAGCCGAGGGCAGCAACTCGCCATCGGCTAGCGGTGAATAGGCATCGCGGTAGGTCGACAGCGGAAGCTCATCGACAAAGACCCATTCTTTGCCGACGATCGCGGCCAGTTCGTCAAGTGCCTTGCGAAAGGTCGGGGCATCGACGCCTTGGGGCATGCGCGTGCTCACGAGTGTTGTACTCCCGCTTCGAATGCCCATGAAACGAGCATGCCGGGGCTCTTGCCATCGAGGCCGCAATGTCCTGACTGGCACCGCAGTTCGGCATCCTGGCGATCGCCGACGAGCGCATCCTGCATGTGGTGGGCAAGAACGCTGGGCCAGCCGACGCTGGCCCGCGCAAGCAGCTTCGGCGCGCCAACAGTCTGGTGTTCCCAGCGCAGCTTGCGGTATTGATGGGTCCACTGCAGTAGCGGGCGGGCGCCGCCGGCCACCAGGATCTGCTCGGCGATCATCGCCGCGGGATCGGAAGTAAGGCCGACCAGCACGCCTTCAATCGCTTCAAGTTCATGCAGCAGGCCGTTGAGCGAGCGGTCGATCCGGATCACTCTTGCGGCTCGCCCCGAGTTGACGAAAGTTTGGGCAAAGAGCCTGCTTTCGGGAACTTCCGTCTCCTCGATGACGATGATCTTGCGCGGCCGCTGCGCCAAAGCGCTGCGGCCGATTCCCAGACCGGCAACGACAGCACCCACGGCGCCACCGCTCATGACCGTGCGACGGCTGACATCCCACGCCATTCTCAATTCCCTTCCATTTGCCCAGCACCCGAAACAAGGCTTGCCGCCTCTTTGCTAAGGCCTTGCCAGCGTTTCTCCGACTTCGCATGAAGCCCGAACAGATCCAGTACCCGCATGCAGCTGTGATCGACCACGTCGGCCAGCGAGCTCGGCCGCGCATAGAAGGCCGGCACCGGGGGGAAGATCACCGCCCCCATTTCGGTGCAGGCCGTCATGTTGCGCAGGTGCGCCAGGTTGAGCGGCGCTTCGCGGGTGATCATCACCAGGCGGCGCCGTTCCTTCAGCATCACGTCGGCCGCGCGGGTGATGAGGTTGTCGGACAGGGCGTGCGCCACCGCGCCCAGCGTGCGCATCGAACATGGCGCGATCGCCATGCCTTCGCACACGAACGAACCGCTGGCGATCGAGGCGCCGACGTTGCGGACGTTGTGCACCACATCGGCCAGCGCTTCGAGCCGAGCCTTGCCTTCGGGCAGTTCCTCGCGAATGTTGAGCAGCGCCGCCGGAGACATCACCAGATGGGTTTCCCAACCGCCCGTCTCGCGCAGCAGCTCAAGCAGGCGAAGACCATAGACCGAGCCGGTTGCGCCGGTAATCCCCACGACCATGCGCTTCAAGGCAGGAGACTTTCCTGCGCGTTTTGGGCGGTCAAGGTCGCGTAAGGCCTAGCCTCGAAGGGCATGCTGAATTCCATCTCCCGATCTTTTGTCGACATCATACAATGCATTCCGCATTGAGCAACAACAATCTTGACTCCTTGGGACCGCATTCCGCTTACACCGGACTCTCGGGCCGGACCCCAGTACTGATAGTCTTCATCTCCAGGAATTCTTCAATACCGTGTCGCGAACCTTCTCGGCCCAGTCCCGATTCCTTGATGCCGCCAAACGGGGCGGTCTCGGTCGAGACGATGCCGCTGTTCAAGCCGACCATCCCGGTCTCAAGGCCTTCGGAAACCCGCCAGGCGCGGTCAATGTCGCGGGTGAAGGCATAAGCCGCCAGCCCCGAGTGCGTGGCGTTGGCAAGCGCCAGCGCTTCGGCCTCGGTTTCGAAACGGAACACCGGGGCAACCGGCCCGAAGGTCTCCTCGTCCGCCAGTCGCATCGCCGGGCTCGCTCCGGTCAGAACGGTTGGTTGGAAGAACAGTTCTCCGGCCTCGTGTCTCTTGCCGCCGGTGACCAGCTGGGCACCATGCGCCGCGGCATCGGCGACATGCCCCTGAACCTTGGCCAAGGCTGATGCGGTGATTAACGGTCCCTGGTCGGTTGCGCCTTCAAGGCCGTTGCCGACCCGGAACGCGGACACCCTGGCGGCCAGCGCCTCGACGAAGCGGTCATGAATGCCGCTCTGCACGAGGATCCGGTTGGCGCAAACGCAGGTCTGTCCGGTGTTACGGAATTTCGAGGCAATCGCCCCCTCGACAGCCTGATCGAGATCGGCATCGTCGAACACCAGCAGCGGGGCATTGCCGCCCAGTTCCATCGAAACCCGCTTGAGCGTGGTAGCGCATTGTGCGGTCAACAACTTGCCAATCGCGGTCGAACCGGTGAAGGTGAACTTCGTAACATCGGGATGGCTGGTCAGGACTGATCCGATTGCGGGCGCATCCCCGCAGACCACGTTGAACACGCCGGGCGGAATGCCCGCTTCGAGGGCGAGCTTCGCCAGAGCGAAAGCGGTCATGGGGGTGAGTTCGGACGGTTTGAGGGTCACGGTGCAGCCCGCCGCCAGTGCAGGCGCGACCTTGCGGGTGATCATCGCGGCGGGAAAGTTCCACGGCGTAATGGCGCCCACCACGCCGACTGGCTGACGGATCACGACGATCCGCCGGTCAGCGCTGGCCGGAATGACCTCGCCATAGACACGGCGCGCCTCTTCGGCGAACCACTGGATGAAGCTTGCGGCGTAATCGACCTCGCCCAGCGCTTCGGCCAGCGGTTTGCCCTGTTCGGCGGTCATCAGCAAACCAAGATCGTGGCGATGGAGCCGGACCAGCGCCAGCCAGTCATGCAGCAGGCGCGCGCGTTCCTGAGCGGGCCGCTTGCGCCAATCGATGAAAGCGCGGGCATTGCTTTCAATTGCCCGGCGCGTCTGGGCAGCGCCCAGCTTGACGACATTCGCCAGCGTTTTGCCGGTTGCCGGGTTAGTGACCGCGTAGGTAGAGTCGGCACAGATCTCGGCGCCGTCGACAAGCGGTTGGCCGGTCAGGAAATCGCTGCGCTCGAGCGGGGGGATCGTAACGCCCAAGACATTGCTCCTTTAGCCGCAAGACAAGTTGCCAATACCAAATTTGGGCGGCGAGGTGTCTCGCAGGCTCTTGGTCGGTGCCACCAGAAGGGTGAGGGCGGCGGCGGACCGCCGCCCCCGGGGGTGGTAAGTGTCAGTACTTATAGGCGAGCTTGAGGAACCATTCACGCGGGCGTGAATAGGTTGCCAACGCTGTCCCGGCGACGAACGGATCGACGTAACCGCCCTGGATATAGCGTTCGTCGGTCAGGTTGGTCACACCAGCGGTCACGGTGAAGTGCTCGCTCTTCTCGGTGAACGAAGCACTGGCGCCGAAGACGCTGTAGCCAGGCTGGCGCAGTTGCGGGCTGTTGATCGCATCCTTGAAGGTTTCGCTCTGGTACGACCAGTCTCCGCGCAGCGCCAACCTGCCCATGTCGCCTTCATAGACGTCGGCGTTGAACGAGGCCGATCCGGTCCATTCCGGCACGAAGGCGAACTTCGAGTCCAGGTTCACGGGGAACGCCAACGGATCAATGGAGCGGTAATAGGCATCAAGATAGCCAACGCCGAAGGTCAGGCTTAGCCAATCGGTCGGACTCGCCTCGCCTTCGACTTCGAAGCCTTTGATGCGGCCGGAACCGGCGTTTCGTGCCCGGGGGGCGATGCCTTCGCTGACGACGACCTGGATGTCATCGTAGTTTGACATGAACGCGGCGAAGTTCAGGCGCAGACGGCGATCCAGCAGCTCGGTCTTGAGGCCGAGTTCGTATGATTCCACGAATTCGGGCCTGAACGACGGCGCAACCTGTTCAGCCGGGAAGATTCGCTGCGTGAAGCCGCCGTTCTTGAAACCCTTGGAATAGGAGGCATAGACAAGGATATCGTCGGTGATCTTGTAGTCAGCCGAAATCGCCGGAGTCCATTCCTTGGCCTTGGCGGCAACCTGGACCGCCGGCATGGTGTGGTTTCCACCAGGGTTAGTGGCGGCTGGTTCGCAGCCTCCAGGCAGCGGGAAGCCGAACAGCGGGCTCGCCGGATCGGTCACCAGCAAGGGCTCTGGCTGGCCGGTCACGCACTGGCTGAAGGCGATGAACACGCCTTCGGGGTAAGGGATTATGCCGGCCTGCCCAAGCGGAGCAGTGTAATCAACATTGATGGTCTGGAACGAAGGATCGAACCGCTTGGTCTCGTCGGTATAGCGGATGCCCGGCGTGATCGAAAGGCGATCGGTCACCTCGATCGTTGCCTGCAGATAGGCAGCATAGCTGTCGTTGTCGATCTTGCCGCCGCTGAAGAAGTCAGCGAAGCCGAACAGCAGGTTGTTCTTGTCCTGGCCCTTTTCCTTCAGATAATAGCCGCCCAGAACGAACTTCACCCGATCATTCAGGACACTGCCGGTCAACTGCAGTTCCTGCGAGGCCTGCCACAGGTCGATATTGTTTGTCAGGGTGAGGTAGGGATGTGGCGTTCCGTCGAAGTCGAACTGGATCGTGGCCTTCTGATCGCGATATGAGCTGATCGACTTCAGGGCGATGTCGCCGAAATCATAATCCAGCGTCAGGTTCGTGCCCCACAGGTCGAAATCCGACTGGTTCTTGGCCCCGGACCAGGTTGAATCGATATCGCCGGTGATCCACTGCGTGGTGGCGCAGCGCGGATCGTTGACCGGTGCTAGCTCCCCGTCCGCACCGCAGAAACCTGCGCCGCCCTGCAACTTGTTCCAGGCATAAGTCGAACTGGGGAAAACCACGGTTCGGCCATTCAAGTCGACAACCTGCAGCAGGTTGGGCGATTCGAAAAGGTCGACCAGCGTCGACGCAGCCATTTCTTCGCGCCGGATATTGATATCGCCGCTCAGGTTGACGGTCAGCTTGTCGGTCGGCTCCCACTTGAACGCAATGCGTCCGCCGAAGCTGTCCTTGTTGCCCTGGCGGCCGCCGTCGAACAAACGCTTCTGGTAGCCGTCGCGGGTTTCATAGGAAGCAACCGCGCGCATTGCGAGAGTGTCGCTCAGCGGCACGTTGATTATGCCCTTGAAATCGGCGCGGTTGAACCGGCCGGTCGCCGCTTCGAGCTTCATGTCGAAATCGTACTGCGGTTCGACGGAATTGACGACGATCGCGCCGCCGATGGTGTTCTTGCCGAACAGTGTGCCCTGCGGCCCGCGCAGGACCTGGACGCTCGCAATGTCGGCCATGTCGAGCAGCGCGCCAACCGAGCGGGCGACATAGACGCCATCGACATAGACGCCCACGCCCGGGTCGACGGTGATATTGAAATCGGTCTGGCCCACGCCGCGGATGAACGAGGTGATCGTGGCGCTGGAACCCGAGAGATTGGCGACCGGCGAGATGTTTACGTTCGGCGCGAATTTTGCGACTTCGGCCACGTTGGTGACCTGGCGTTCCTCGAGCATTCCGCCGGTCAACGCGGTGATCGCGACCGGCGTTTCCTGCAGGTTCTCGGCCCGCTTGCGCGCAGTCACGATGATCTCTTCGAGGCCGCCGGTCTGTTGCTCCTCAGCCTGAGGCTCACTTGTTGCGGCGTCCTGCGCATGCGCCGCCATCGGTGCGAGCCCGATTGATCCGACGATCGCCGAGGCGCTGGTGCGCAGGACGACCTTCCGGAAATTGAACGATTGGTTTGTCATTGGCGTCATTCTCCCTCTTGTT
>NZ_LYWY01000026.1 GCF_001661915.1 Croceicoccus pelagius | reverse complement strand
CTAGGCCCTGTTGACAAACTGGATTCACAATCGCTGCGAGATGTGATTCAAGATAGCTTTTGCGGAGGTTATCTTGGCGCGGTTGCTGATGGAGGATGCCGAGTGGGCATTCTTTGAACCCTTTTTGATAGCGATCCGGGGGCAAGGCGGTCGCCCGGCCTCCAACCACCGCCTTGTTCTCGATGGTATTTTCTGGATTGCTCGAACCGGTGCTGCCTGGCGTGATCTGCCTGAAGAGTTCGGCAAGTGGTCGAGCGTGTATCGCCAGTTCCGGCGCTGGACCCTGGCCGGACTTTGGGAACTGGTGCTCGATGCCCTCAACGATAGCGGCGCAGCGCCAGACAGCGTCCAGATGATCGACAGCACCGTGATCCGCGCGCACCACTTGGCAGCGGGCGCAAAAGGGGGACTCAAAGACAGGGTTTTGGCCGTTCAAAAGGTGGCTTCACGTCCAAGATCCATCTCATTACCAACGCTCACGGCCTCCCTGTCCGGGCGGAAGTAACGGGAGGTGAAGTATCTGACTTCAAAGGCTTCGATGCTCTGGTCGACGATGACCTGCCGACGGCTCGCGTGTTCCTGGCTGACCGGGGTTATGACAGCGATCATATCCGGGCAACGATCACCGAGCGTGGCGGAACACCAGTGATCCCGGCCAAGGCCAATCGCAAAGAGCCGATCCCGCACGACACCGTCACCTACGCCTTGCGGAACCGTATTGAGCGGTGCTTCGCCAAGCTCAAATGCTCGCGCCGCCTCGCAACCCGATACGACAAAACCTCAGCAAGCTATCTCGGCTTCATACATATCGCCGCCGCCCGCCTCTGGACCAATCAGTTTGTCAACAGGGCCTAGGTTACTCCAACTATCTTCCTTGCTCACGTCGTGGTGGACGAAAAGAGCATTGTCTCCTAGTTCCTTAGCTATTTCTTCGCCATTAGGATCAATGTCCGCCAATATAACCTTGGCGCCCTCTTCGATAAATAGTTTTGCTTCAGCTGCACCTTGACCCATTGAGGCACCGGTAACAATCGCGACTTTTTCTGCAAGCAATTCCTTTTGCATTTTTATCTCCCACAAATTAATTGTCTATAAGTCTCTATATTAAAGGCGTATGACAAGTTTTCCTTTGTTACGCCCAGAATATAAGCGCTCAATTGAGCTTGGTGCCGCCTCAAGACCGTCCAGTATATCTTCAAAGTATCGAATCTTACCGGAACGAACGAATTCGGCGACGTGAGTTATCGCTTCAGGGAAACGGTCCTTGTAATCGAGGGCGATAAAGCCCTTCATGCTGGCCCGTTTGGTTAGCAAATGGCGCTCAACCCTTGGCCCTTGAGGCCACGGTGACCAAGCGGCAAGCGCTGCCGTGCCGCAAATTGCGACCCGGCCGCCAAGTGCAAGATTGGCAAGAACGGCGTCGCTGATTGGACCTGCCGTATTGTCAAAATAGCAGTCGATGCCATTAGGGCAGGCTTGGGCGAGTGCATGCTCGAGATTGTGTTCGGCCTTATAATCGATCGCAACTTCGAAGCCAAAATCATCGACGCACCTGCGACGTTTATCTTCGCCTCCGGTGATTGCCACTGTCCTACAACCTAAGGCTTTGGCGATCTGGCCTGCGCAGGAACCCACTGCCCCTGCCGCTGTCGAAATGACGATAGTTTCCCCTGCGCGCGGCGCGCAAATTTCAAGAAGGCCGAAATAGGCGGCAATTCCATTAAGGCCCAGTACGCCAAGTGCGGTTGAAAGTGGGAGGTCGCGCTCCGTTACGCGGAGTAAAACTTGTTCTGGACTGGCTACAGCATATTCCTGCCAACCAAACAGGCCAACGATGTACTCGCCCTGTGTGAAGTCGGGATTTCGGGATTGAATGATTTCTCCGACCGCGAATGCGCGCATCGTGTCGCCCGGGCTAACTCTTGGAAGATAATTCCCTTCGTCCAAGAGCCAGCCACGCATAGCAGGGTCGACGGACAGGAAGGCGTTTCGAATTAGGAACTGTCCTTCGGCAGGCGTCGGAACCTCGGTTTCCCGAATGGCGAAATGCTCTTCGGCCGGTACGGAATTGGGTGTAGATCGAAGCCAAATCTGTCGGTTGGTCATACTAATGCGGCCTCTTTGCGTGCGAGCTGAGCGATGATTGGGAGATCTTGCACCAAGCTTGCCGCACGCGCTGAAGCGGCGTTGCCGCGTATCAGCCGTCCATGAATCCCATGGATGATGGCCGCGAAACGGAAGAGGTTGAAGGCCAGATAATACGGTAGATCCGGGATGGAACTTCGGCCCGTGCGAGCGCAATATTTGGAAACGTAGTCCGCCTCCGCTGGAATGCCGAGCTTGGCTAAATCCTGGCCCGCGAGTCCTGCGATCGTCAATCGTGGCATCCGGTACGTCATCAAGTGATAAGCGAAATCGGCCAAGGGGTGTCCAAGTGTCGATAACTCCCAATCTAAGACGGCGATCACTTTGGGTTCGAGGGGATCGAAGATGAGATTATCAAGGCGGAAATCGCCGTGCACGATAGTTGTCTCATCGTCGGCTGGTATGTGAGCCGGCAGCCAATCGACAAGCCAGTCGAGATCGGCATTTCTTGGAGCGATATGGTCGCTGGTGTACTGACTGGACCAACGCGCGATCTGTCTCTCAAGATACTTATCTCGGCGGCCGTAATTATCTAGGCCAATCCGAACTGGATCGATCGAGTGCAATTCTGCGATCGTCGCGTTCTGGGCGTCAAAGATGGCATTCCTTGCGTTCTGATCTAATCCGGGAAGTGCTGGATCGACGAAATTTCTACCGTCCACCATTTCCATCAAATAGAAAGGGGTGCCGATAATCGAACTGTCGTCGCAAACCGCATAAACCCGCGGGACTGGCACTTTCGTACTAGCAAGCGCCGACATTATTTGGGCCTCCCGTTCGATCGCATGGGCTCCTTTAACGATCAGACCGGCAGGCTTCCGTCGCAGCACATATCGGCGATCGGGTGTAATCAGTTTATATGTCGGGTTGGATTGGCCTCCGCTAAATCGCTCAAGCAGAGTTACCCCTTCAAAGCCGGATACCTCTCGGTGGAGCCACTCGTTGAGGCGGTTGACATCGATTCCGTCCGCGAAGGCGTGGTTCCGAGCTTCTGGTTCGGTCTTTGCGGTCATGGCCGCTCACTTTCGCGTGCGATCTGCCTGGCGATAGACCATTTATGGACTTCGGTAGGTCCATCATAAATTCGGAACGCACGGATCTCGCGGAAAATTTGCTCCACGACGGTGTCCGCAGACACTCCGGTGCCGCCCATGATCTGTACACAGCGGTCGGCAACACTGAACAAGGCTTCCGACACTGCGACTTTTACCATCGAACTTTCGATGCTCGCCTTTTCACCGGTATCAAGGAGGTCGGCACACCAGCCGATCATCAGTTCGCTTTGTTTCAACGCGATCCGGTTGTCGGCTAGCATGAAGCCGACACCCTCATGCTCGATTAAGGACTTGCCGAAAGCCCTTCGTCCAACGGCATATTCCGTCGCGATCTCATGCGCGCGGGTGGCCGCACCAAGCCAGCGCATGCAATGGGTCAGGCGTGCGGGGGCCAAGCGTAACTGCGCATATGCAAATCCTTCATGCGGCGCACCCAGAATGTCCTCATCGCTCACGATCAAATTAGTGATGGTAAGTGTCGCATGCCCGCCAGGCATCGAGTTGTCGATCGTAACGGGAACCCTATCGATGTGGATTGCAGAATTAGGAAGTTTGACGAGGAACATTGTCGCCGCCATTTTGCCATCACCCCGATCAGTACGGGCCATCAGGATGGCAGCCTCCGCGCCGGCAAAACCGGTGATGAATGCCTTGCGCCCGTTTATTACCCACGTGTCGTTGTGCCGGTGAGCGATGGTTTTTAGCATCGTCGGATCGGATCCCGCGCCGCCTTCCGATGCCGGCTCACTCATAAGAAAGGCGGACCTTTTGCCTGCAAGAAGGGGCTCAAGAAAGCGCACTCGTTGCGAGCCGGTCGCGATCTTGCTCAAGAGATGCACGTTGCCTTCATCCGGGGCCGCCGTATTGAGAGCCAACGGTCCTAGGGGCGACAGGCCGGATGCGCGCAATATGGGCACCATCTCCCGGTGACAGAGCGCCTCACCTCCAGCAGATATATGCGGATTGAACAGGCCGGCCTCACGCGCTTTGGCGCGCAATTCGTGAACAAGTTCTTCTTGTGGGCCGTGGGCGGTGCGACGGTCGTCAGCCTCGTAGGGCGTCACGATACTCCTGACAAAGTGCTCCACCCGTTCAGCGATATTGAAAGAAGAGTTTTCGGACATTGCAGTCATGCTCTTCTCGATGATTGAAGCGCGGCAGATAAAATGCGCGTTGGCCCAGTTGTTCGTCTCAAACTATTCATGGTTCATGAACTCGCAGATATTGGTCGGTTCCGCCGTTTGCACATCCGATCGAAGGAGGCGCTCGCATCCCCATATGTTGGTGTGAGAGGCGGGCGACAGATCAAAAGGAAGTGTTGTCGGCGCCCTTTAGGGCCAGCATCTCACGTGCCTCGGCGGGGGTAGCGATGTCGATTGCGAGGGGCTCAAGGATCGAACGGATCAACCGAACCTGCTCAGCGTTCGAGGTGGCCAGTCGCCCCTTCCCGGCATAGAGAGAATCCTCGAGTCCTACGCGGACATTCGCGCCGTTGAGCGCGCCCATGGTTATGAACGGGAGCTGGTGGCGGCCAGCAGCCATGACCGACCAATGATATTGGTCCCCGAAAAGCTTGTCGGCGATCCTTCTCGAATGAAGGAGATTTTCTGTATCGGCGCCTGTGCCGCCTAGGATGCCGAAGATCGACTGAACGAAAAGCGGTGGAGTGACGAGCTTCCGGTCAAGGAAATGTGCCAGCGTATACAAGTGAGCGGTATCATAGCATTCGAACTCGAACTTAGTGCCATGCCCTTGCCCCAGCCTTAGTAAAATCTCCTCGATGTCCTTAAAAGTGTTCTTAAACACCCAGTCGCGCGATGCTTCGAGATGAAGCGGCTCCCACTCATGCTTGAACGTTTGATAGCGCTGTAGCATTGGGTACATGCCAAAGTTCATTGAACCCATATTCAGTGAGCAAAGTTCAGGCGACGCTCGGAGGGGGGCGGCCAGCCGGTCATCCATCGACATGCCCTGTCCGCCACCGGTGGTGATGTTCACGATTGCATCAGTGCCCTGTTTGATTCTTGGCAGAAACTGCATGAACACGTCAGGATCGGCGGTCGGCCTGCCAGTTTCGGGGTCGCGGGCATGGAGATGCAAGACTGCCGCCCCTGCTTCCGCCGCATCAATTGCCTGACGGGCGATCTGATCGGGCGAGATCGGCAAATGTGGGGACATGGTTGGAGTGTGGACTGCCCCAGTCACCGCGCAGCTTATGATCACCTTTGACAACGCGTAATCCTCTCTGTGTACGTTCTCGGGTCTTCCGCCCGTCGTGTGCGGCTGTTGCCGCTGGGACCGTGCATTTCCATGCACTTCGAATGTCGCAAAGCTTCGACAGTCAGCGGCCCAAAGCCTCATTTGCCTGCGGCGGAGGTCATTTAGGGGCCGTGACGAAACTCTGCCTTTCGAATCTCAATCACCTCTTACTGCTCAGGTGATCAGTAGCAAACAAAATAGTAGCGCGAAAGCTCAAATTTGCCTGCGTAATCTGACAAGAATCCTCCTTGCTATTGTTCAGTAGATCAGTAATGGTGGGGAATGGATATGCGGGCTGAAGGCGCCGCTTCACGGGAGAGAGTTGATGCGCCTGGCGCGGTACGAGTTTGAAGGTAGGGTCCGAATTGGCGTGGTTGAAGGCGATTGCGTTGTCCATCTGTCGGACCGGATCGAGCGCCTTAACGGCGATATGGCGCACCTAATCGAGCATTGGGCTGATCTGCGAAGTCAGGCGGAGAAATTGCGTGGGCGCGCCGACTGTCGGACCGGTGATGTAGCTTTTCTAGCACCAGTTGAGCGGCCTGGGAAAATTTGGGGCATTGGCCTCAATTATAGAGATCATATTGAAGAGAGCGGGTCACCTGTCCCCGAAGAGCAAACTTGGTTCGTGATGGCAAATACTACTGTGGCGGGACCCTACCAGGACATTGAATTGCCTAGAGTTTCAAAGGCGCTCGATTACGAAGCCGAGTTGGTTTTCGTTGTTGGCAAGCGCATCCGTTACGCGAATGCTGGTGATGCCTCAGACGCCATTTTTGGCTATTGCGTGGGCAACGATATTAGTGTGCGCGATTGGCAACTTAGAACGGGCCAGTTCTCTATTGGCAAATCCTTCGACACTCATGCTCCCTACGGCCCATGGATCGTTACGGCAGACGAGATCGATCCGCTTTCCTTGCCGATCCGAAGCTATGTCAACGATGAGGTCCGGCAACAGTCGAATACGCAACATCTGCTGTTCACTCCGGCGCAGCAAGTCGAGCACCTTAGTAAAGCGATGACCCTCGAGCCTGGTGACGTGTTCTTCACTGGAACGCCGGGCGGGGTGGGGGGCGCGATGTCTCCTCCTCAATACCTCGAGGTCGGAGATAGGGTGCGGGTCGAAATAGATGGGCTCGGATACATCGAAAATACGGTAGCCAAAGGTTGATAGGCCGGGCGGATTGGGAGAGCAGCGTGATGAACACAAAGAACCCTGTCTTGATTGTGGGGGCCGGTCCAGTTGGCATGGTTTTGGCGCTCACACTTGCGCGGCACGATGTACCGTCCATCGTCGTTGAGCGAAACTTGAACACAACCCGCCATCCTAAGATGGATCTCACCAACGGCCGTAGCATGGAAATCTTTCGCTCGTTGGGCATTGTCGATGAATTGCGAGCGGTGGGCGTCCCTTCAGATCAGCCACTGGATATAGTCTGGGCGACATCGCCGGTTGGGCACGTACTTCATCGGTTCGCTTATCCGAGCCCGAATGCCGCCAGAGAAATCGCCAGAGTGGTTAATGACGGCACGACGACGTCCGAACCATCGATGCGGGTTTCGCAGGTGGTACTCGAGCCCGCGCTGAAGGCTCAACTCGAGGCGTCGCCGCTGATCGACCTCCGGTTCGGCTGGGCGTTCGAAAGCCTGCAGCAAATGGATGCCGGAGTGGTCGCCAGCATAGTCGCGACCGACGGATCGGCTACCATGGACATCTGTTGTGATTACCTAGTCGGATGTGATGGTGGCGGTAGCTGTGTTCGTGATGCTGCAGGCATGGAGGTCGAGGGCGAACATGCCATTGCCGAATTTTATATGATCCACTTTCGTGTTGCCCGAAGCGACCTACTGACCCGCTTCGGGCCTGTGTTCCATCTCCAAACTGGCAAGGGAACGCTCATCTCCCAGAACGGCGATGACGTCTGGACGCTTCATGTTCTCGCCCCTCCAGATTCGGATCCACGGGAACTGTTGCGGAACTTTGTTGGAGCCGAAATCGAGGTCGAGATCCTCGTTTCGAATCCGTGGAAGCCGCACATGACGGTAACCGATCGCTATCGTGCTGGTCGAGTGTTCATTGCCGGCGATGCCGCTCACCAAGTCATCCCAACCGGTGGTTACGGTATGAACACCGGTGTTGGAGACGCGCTAGACCTAGGTTGGAAACTCGCTGCGGTCGTCAATGGCTGGGCTGCGGCACCCTTACTTGACAGCTATGAAGCCGAGCGTCGGCCTGTCGCCTTACGAAATCGGGATGCGGCGGGCCGCCATATGGCTGTCCGACAGCAGATTGGGCAGCAAATCCACCTAGCCGAAGCGGAAGGCGATCTTGAGTCACCTGAAGCAGCGTTGAAGCGAATCGCGCTCGGGGAAAAAATTGCTGCACTGGGCAACATGGAAAACGAAAGTTGGGGCATCGAACACGGTTTCAATTATTGCGGTTCTGAACGCATTGTTAGCGAGGCTGTAGAGCCGGTCTTCGATCCAGAGCGGTGCGTGCCCAGTACGATACCTGGCTGCCGCTTCCCTAATTACTATTTGGACAGCGGTCAGTCGATTGCAGACCTGTTTGGACACGGCTTCACGCTGGTCGCAATTGGAGTGGATGAGATCGGCAATATTGGTGTTTTGGCACAGTTGATTGGAATGCCATTCAAAATCGTGCGGCTGGAAGTTGAGTCGGTTACCCAAAAGCTTGAGGGGCGCCTCTTCTTGGTGCGGCCAGATCGCCATATCGCTTGGCGAGGTGACTGCATGCCGTCCGACTGGCGCCCTATCCTTCAGAAATTGGTCGGCATTTCTCTTCCCGCGGATATCGAAAAGGAAATCGCATGAATAACGCGCTGAATGCATGCGCCGAGATCCGATCCGCCTGCGCGGCCTTGATCGCCGATTACGCATACTATGTCGATCATCGCGAATTTGATAAAGCGGTAGCCCTGTTTACCGAAGACGGTAAAATTGATCGTCCCGATCTGGTCTCCAACGGACGCGGGGAAATTGCGGCACATTGGTCCAGCAGACCAGCATCTCTGGTAACCCGTCATGTCTGTAGTCCACCGAGCTTCCGCGAGGTCTACGGGACTAGTGCGACGTCAGTCACCTATTTTACGTTATATAGCCTAAACCACGAAGGCGAAGGCGCACCACCTATGGTAGATCCTATCGCGCTAGGTGAGTTTCACGATATATTTGTGAAAACGGATTATGGTTGGCAGTTCAGTTCGCGTAAGGTGGTCGCTGCTCTAAAGCCGGTTTAGACTTATGGTTCTTGAATGAAGATCATTTTATAGATCATGTCGATGGTGGCTTCGATTTCAATCTTGGAGAATGGATTGCGCTTGGTCAGGAACTGATACTCGGCGGAAACCGAAAATGGGACCGCGGCCATACTTACGATTGCGAACCTCAATCGCTCTGGGCTAAGTTTGTGAACCGCTCCTTCCGCTTGTGCTTCGGTGATCAGCGCGCACATTGCGTCAAATGGCTTGCGGTTCACATTCTCGATTATCCAAGTTAGCCGTTCGGAAGGTTGATGCGCTTCCAGAGTCATGAGCCTGTGTAGTTCGGGGACTTCGGCAAACAATTCCACCAGTCCTCGAATGGCGATCATGAGCCTTTTCGCGGCCGACATTTCAGATGTGGCGTTCGCTAAGAGTTGCTTCATTGTCGCCATTGATGCGATGTTTTCAAGGACTGCTCGCCAGAGATCCTCTTTAGTTTTAAAATGATAGACGAGCAGCGAAATCGATACTTGTGCATCGCTGGCGATCGCCCGTGTTGATGCCCCATCAAAGCCGGCTGTAGCAAAGGCATGTAGAGCCGCCGCCATTATCCGCCCTCGTACTTCTTCAGGGCGACGAGTGCGGCGCGCGGGCTTAGCTTTGGATGCGGTACTGCTATTCGGACTCGAAGGCACAGTTTTTAGCCCGTCGCGGTTAGTTTTTTCTGACATGCACCCTCAACTACTGGAAGCCTCATCTAACGGCAACACCTATCAGTGCATCTTCTTCCCTAACCATAACTGTGCACTGATTCAGGTCTTAGTCTACTGAGCGAGCCCAGCATTGCCTCACCCTCCTTGGCTAGGCTGCCCGCCCGAACTTGCTGGCGGAACACATTCAATCTTTTATTGATCAGCCGATCAGTAACGGCTATGCGGTAGGTGCTGTTGAGTGCTCGCTCTTGTTATGAATGACTCCAATATTCTCTAGAAGTAGCCAACACTTAATTAGTAAAAATACACACGTTATAAGTAATATATAGATAATGCAATTTTTGAAAGGTTAAGTCCATGGCTAAGGTTCTCGTCCTTTACTACTCTAGCTACGGCCATATCGAAGCGATGGCTACTGCGATCGCTGAAGGCGCTCGCAGTGCCGGAGCTGAGGTCGACATTAAGCGGGTGGCGGAAACGGTTCCGGAGGAGATTGCTAGGGCGGCGCATTTCAAGCTTGACCAGGTTGCTCCGATCGCCTCGATTGATGAGCTTCAGCACTATGACGCCGTGATTGTTGGCACAGGCACTCGGTTTGGTCGCATGTCATCGCAAATGGCTGCCTTTCTTGATCTGGCCGGCGGTCTTTGGTCTCGCGGCGCGCTCAATGGAAAAGTGGGGGCAGCATTCACTTCCAGCGCCACCCAGCATGGCGGGCAAGAGACAACGCTGTTTTCAATCATCACCAATCTTATGCACTTTGGTATGACAGTCGTGGGTCTCGATTACGGTTTTGCGGGGCAAATGGACAATAGTCAGGTCGTTGGCGGCGCGCCTTATGGGGCCACGACAATTGCAGGTGGCGACGGTAGTCGTCAGCCCAGCGAAGTCGACCTGGCTGGGGCTCAGTATCAGGGGCGCCGTGTTGCTGAGGTGGCTAGCAAGCTGTTCGGTTGAACTCAGAGGGTTTGGCCAAAAAACGGTCTTCAATGTGAAGTGAGAGTGACTGGCGATTGTCGGGCCTCTCGGCAATCGCCCTCACGCTAGAAAAAAGCTTGCTACTGATCGGATGATCAGTAAAGATGCGTTCGTGGCTGATGCGCTCAAGTCCGAAAATTTGGATGGAAGCTGTGAGAACCGCAGGAATTATCTGGGGTTAGAGGCCGCATTGATTCGTTTGGCCGTCGAGTGGCGGATTGCAAGATTGATCGTTTGATCAAAAATATAACGAATTGACCGTCATGAGCGCAGCTACTGAACGGTCGATCGCTTGGGAAGGAAATTGAGATGGCATATTATTTGTCGAAGCGTCTGGCGATCATGCTCGCTGGGGCGTCCGTCATGGGTTTTGCGGGTGTCGCATTTGCACAAGATGACGTTAACGCTCAGCAAGCCGACGACTTCGGTGAAATTATCGTTACTGCGAACAAGCGCAGTGAAAGCCTCAGTAAGGTAGGTGTGAGTGTCTCAGCCTTCTCTGGCGATATGCTGGAGACCCGTAATATCGTGAGGCCCGACGAACTGGCAAAAGCTGTGCCAAGCTTGGCTCTCGCGCCCTCAACCCATGGTACGCCCGTCTACACCCTGCGTGGGGTTGGCTATAACGCTGATGCTCTTGCCGTATATCCTGCAGTTAGTATCTCCCTCGATCAAGCGCCAATGCCATTCCCTGTCTTGGCTGGGCATTCCATGTTCGACCTTGAGCGTGTCGAGGTGCTTAAGGGGCCGCAGGGTACGCTTTTCGGTCAAAACTCGACTGGCGGCGCGATCAACTATGTCGCTGCAAAACCGACCGATACTTTGGAAGCTGGGGTGGACGCCAGCTACGGACGTTTCAGCGAAGTGCGCGGTACCGCCTACGTGAGTGGGCCGCTCAGCGACACGCTGGCGATGCGCGTAGCGGTGGATGCTGCTCATCGGGGTAACTGGCAGAGGAATTTCGCCCGTACTCCAGAGGACAACAGCAGCCGCGTAGATCTACGTAATGGCGAAGAAGACTGAGGTGGTCCCGCCTTCCTGGACAGTTTGGCGGCTGAGTTAAGCTAATCCCGGTTGTCGTTATGCCGCCTTCTTGATCATCAGATCATGGGGGGCATGCCCCCCATGATCTGATTGCCCGATCCGCCGATAGGCCTCCACCGGGGTTCGTCCGGCTAGGCCCGAGTGCGGACGCTGGGTGTTGTAATAGGTGATCCACCGGCCAAGGCCAGCACGCAGCTCGGAGCCGGTCTCGAAGGCATGGAGGTAGACGCACTCGTACTTCAGGGACCGCCAGAGCCGCTCGATGAAGACGTTGTCCATCCACCGCCCCCGGCCGTCCATGCTGATGCGGACCTCGGCCTCGCGCAGCACGCTGGTGAAGGCCTGCGACGTGAACTGGCTGCCCTGGTCGGTGTTGAAGATCTCGGGCTTGCCGTAGCGGGCCAGCGCCTCCTCCAGCGCCGCAACGCAGAAGCCGGCATCCATCGTGTTCGACAGCCGCCAGGCCAAGACCTTGCGTGTGGCCCAGTCCATGATCGCGACCAGGTAGAGGAAGCCCCGACGCATCGGGATGTAGGTCACGTCGGCGCACCAGACATGGTTGGGCCGCTCGATCGCCAGCTTGCGCAGCAGATACGGATAGACCCGGTGCTGTGGGTGCGGATCGCTCGTGCGTGGCCGCTGGTAGATCGGCGTCAGCCCCATCTTCGCCATCAGCCGCCGCGCCCGCCTGCGACCGATCTCGTGTCCGGCACGCCGCAGGTGCCGCGCCATCTGGCGACTGCCGTACCATGGGCATTCCATGAAGGTCTCGTCGATCACCGTCATCAGCGCCAGCGTCTCGTCCGTTTCCGGCACCGGTGCGTAGTAATAGGACGAGCGGC
>NZ_LYWY01000025.1 GCF_001661915.1 Croceicoccus pelagius | reverse complement strand
CTAGGCCCTGTTGACAAACTGGATTCACAATCGCTGCGAGATGTGATTCAAGATAGCTTTTGCGGAGGTTATCTTGGCGCGGTTGCTGATGGAGGATGCCGAGTGGGCATTCTTTGAACCCTTTTTGATAGCGATCCGGGGGCAAGGCGGTCGCCCGGCCTCCAACCACCGCCTTGTTCTCGATGGTATTTTCTGGATTGCTCGAACCGGTGCTGCCTGGCGTGATCTGCCTGAAGAGTTCGGCAAGTGGTCGAGCGTGTATCGCCAGTTCCGGCGCTGGACCCTGGCCGGACTTTGGGAACTGGTGCTCGATGCCCTCAACGATAGCGGCGCAGCGCCAGACAGCGTCCAGATGATCGACAGCACCGTGATCCGCGCGCACCACTTGGCAGCGGGCGCAAAAGGGGGACTCAAAGACAGGGTTTTGGCCGTTCAAAAGGTGGCTTCACGTCCAAGATCCATCTCATTACCAACGCTCACGGCCTCCCTGTCCGGGCGGAAGTAACGGGAGGTGAAGTATCTGACTTCAAAGGCTTCGATGCTCTGGTCGACGATGACCTGCCGACGGCTCGCGTGTTCCTGGCTGACCGGGGTTATGACAGCGATCATATCCGGGCAACGATCACCGAGCGTGGCGGAACACCAGTGATCCCGGCCAAGGCCAATCGCAAAGAGCCGATCCCGCACGACACCGTCACCTACGCCTTGCGGAACCGTATTGAGCGGTGCTTCGCCAAGCTCAAATGCTCGCGCCGCCTCGCAACCCGATACGACAAAACCTCAGCAAGCTATCTCGGCTTCATACATATCGCCGCCGCCCGCCTCTGGACCAATCAGTTTGTCAACAGGGCCTAGGGCAGCCGGCATCTTGCCCGATAGACCGGCTGCTTGAAACGGAGGGTCGCTGCGGTTCATACCCTTGTCTTCGGCGACCCTTTGCTTTCATACAGAAATCTCTGCGTACTAACGTGTGAAAACAATGACGACTTGCAGCTCGTTCTGATTATGACGCGGAGCCTCACTAAGGTTGCATGATTGAGATCCGTACGAGAACGGGTAGACCGGTTTTGACGCTCGGGACTAAGACGAATTTTGCTTCAGTGCTGGATTTGAAGATGCCCACTTGAGGTGGTCCCGCCTTCCTGGACAGTTTGGCGGCTGAGTTAAGCTAATCCCGGTTGTCGTTATGCCGCCTTCTTGATCATCAGATCATGGGGGGCATGCCCCCCATGATCTGATTGCCCGATCCGCCGATAGGCCTCCACCGGGGTTCGTCCGGCTAGGCCCGAGTGCGGACGCTGGGTGTTGTAATAGGTGATCCACCGGCCAAGGCCAGCACGCAGCTCGGAGCCGGTCTCGAAGGCATGGAGGTAGACGCACTCGTACTTCAGGGACCGCCAGAGCCGCTCGATGAAGACGTTGTCCATCCACCGCCCCCGGCCGTCCATGCTGATGCGGACCTCGGCCTCGCGCAGCACGCTGGTGAAGGCCTGCGACGTGAACTGGCTGCCCTGGTCGGTGTTGAAGATCTCGGGCTTGCCGTAGCGGGCCAGCGCCTCCTCCAGCGCCGCAACGCAGAAGCCGGCATCCATCGTGTTCGACAGCCGCCAGGCCAAGACCTTGCGTGTGGCCCAGTCCATGATCGCGACCAGGTAGAGGAAGCCCCGACGCATCGGGATGTAGGTCACGTCGGCGCACCAGACATGGTTGGGCCGCTCGATCGCCAGCTTGCGCAGCAGATACGGATAGACCCGGTGCTGTGGGTGCGGATCGCTCGTGCGTGGCCGCTGGTAGATCGGCGTCAGCCCCATCTTCGCCATCAGCCGCCGCGCCCGCCTGCGACCGATCTCGTGTCCGGCACGCCGCAGGTGCCGCGCCATCTGGCGACTGCCGTACCATGGGCATTCCATGAAGGTCTCGTCGATCACCGTCATCAGCGCCAGCGTCTCGTCCGTTTCCGGCACCGGTGCGTAGTAATAGGACGAGCGGC
>NZ_LYWY01000024.1 GCF_001661915.1 Croceicoccus pelagius | reverse complement strand
TGACCTGACCCCCAGCTTTCCCCCAGCTGGGATTAGAGCCGGGCGGTTGTTTTGCGCATGAGCGCGGTTGAAGCAATGGGCTGCGTAGCGGAGCCCGTAGGGCGTAGCGAAGCAGGCCATTGCTTATCCAGTTGGGCGGCGAACGCCGCCGGTGTTGCGTAGCCAAGGGATGAGTGCGGCCTCTCCCGATTGTAGTCTTCCACCCATGCCGCGATCTCGACGCGGGCATGGGCAAGGCTGAGGAACAGTGTCTCGTTTAGTAGCTCGTCGCGCATGCGGCCGTTGAAGCTCTCGACATAGCCGTTCTGCATCGGTCTGCCCGGTGCGATGTAATGCCACTCCACGCCGATCTCCCCGCACCATGCCAGCACGGCATTACTGGTAAGCTCGGTGCCATAGCACATTGGGAAGCTGCTCTTTTCAGGCAGCATTTGCCTTGATGGAGACAAGGGCGCGTAGCGCCCGCCGGCTTCATCAAGGCGGCCATGATTGGCCTGCAGGTCTCTAAAGTGAAGTTGTCGACTCAACACTTTGGAGACTGACCGACCATGACCAAGCGTAGTTCTACTCCCGCCGATGCCGTGCTGGTAGCCATCGACATGTCCAAGCATCGGCAGGAAGTCCTGATCGAGCGACCGGAAGGCGGTCGCCGCCGCCGCATGACTGTCATGGCGACCAAGGCCGACTACGATCGATTGGCGGACGACCTTTCCGCAATTGGCCGCCCGATTGTCGTCGGTTTTGAAGCTACCGGCAATTACCACCGCACACTGGCACACAGGCTACTTTCCGCGGGTTTCGAGCTGCGCCTGATTTCGTCGGTCGCATTGGCCCGGACACGCGAAGCGCTTCACAATGGCTGGGACAAGAACGATTCCAAGGATGCCCAGGTCATCCTGCACATGCTGCGGATCGGTGCAACCCAGCGCTACGTTGATCCGCTGGCCGCCGGTATCAACGATTTGCAGGAGATGTCGAAGACCCATGAAGCCATTTCGAAGGCCAAGACCCAGACCTGGCACCGGATCCTCACGCACTATCTGCCGCTGTATTTTCCGGAGATCGAGCGCTTCGCCGGCAACAGTCGGTCTGATTGGTTCCTGGCTTTGCTTGAGCACTTCCCCACACCCGGCAGCATAATCGCTGTTGGCCGGGAAGGTTTTACCAGTGAAGCCTGGACGTTGGTCGGCCGGAAGGTATCCAAGGCTCGGTTGATCAACGATATTTACGAGACTGCCTGCACATCCATAGCGCTGCCAGTCGACGAGGATTCCGTCGCGATCACGATGTTCCGTATGGTGATCGCACAGGCCCGAAGCCTGATCCAGCAGCGCAATGAGATTGAGCAAACCGCCCATGCAATGCTCGGCGAGAACCGCGATTACCAGCTGCTGCGCATGATCCCGGGGATCGGGCCGATCAATGCTCTGACGATCTTGGCCGAAGCTGGCGATTTGCGGCGTTTCAACCATCATCGCCAGTTTCTCAAGTTTTGCGGGCTCGATCTCGCCACCTGCCAGTCCGGGACATTCCGTGGGCGGACGAAGCTGTCAAAGTATGGCAATGCTCGGCTGCGACGGACTTTCTGGATGGCAACCCAGGTCGCCATCCGACAACGCGACAACAGCTTTCGCGATAAGCTCGGGCGCTATGTCGCCGGGCATCCCAACGACCCCGATCGACGCCGCAAGGCAATGACCGCACTCACCGCCAAGATGGCGCGCGTCGCACACGCCGTCATCAAGACGGGAACCGAGTACCGCCCGTTTCTCGAACGGGCGGACACCAGATGGAAGGACCCCTCTCTGTGGAGCCGTGAGGGCGCAACTGCGACCCTGTAGATAATGTTCGGGCCTTCCATCTGGCATCCGCATCTCATCTTAAGGACGGTGAGGACCACGCCCAGACCGGTCGATGGATCCTGTGTTTGCTATGGCCGAGAGCGCATTCCTTGACGATGGAAGCCATCTGGATCACAAAGACATCAGCGCCGATCACACTCGGCGCAACGAGACCTGCTGGCCATCTCCCGCTGCTGCTTCCCCACATAGGACGTTGTCACTGACGATCATCCCCGGCTTGCCACGCTCGGCGATCAGCTCCGTCAACTCGCGCACGACACGGCGGCCCGAGATCGACGTGTCCGGCACCGCCGCCAGGCACTCCCTGGTCACGTCATCGACCACGTTGAGCACGCGGAAGCGCCGGCCCGAGGCCATCTGGTCGTGCACGAAGTCCAGACTCCAGCGCTGGTTCGGCAAGGCCAGCACCGGAGCAGGCGCTCGGGTCCCCACGGCACGCCGACGACTGCGTCGTCGCCTGACCGCCAGCCCTTCCTCGCGATAAAGGCGCTGGGTCTTCTTGCGGTTGATCATCACGCCCTCCCGGCGCAGCAGGATGTGCAGACGGCGATAGCCGAACCGGCGACGCTGGTTGGCCAGCTCACGCAGCTTCTCACGAACCGCGGCGTCATCGTCCCGCGTGGAACGGTAACGCACGCTCTTGCGATCGGCATCGATCACACGGCACGCCCGCCGTTCGCTCATCCCGTGGTAGGCTTGGAGATGAGCCACAGCTTCCCGCTTGGCGGCGGGCGTCAGAACTTTTTTGAAAGAAGATCCTTCAGCGCAGCCTGGTCGAGCATGGCATCGGCCAGTAGCCGCTTGAGCTTGGCGTTCTCGCTCTCGAGCTCCTTCAGCCGCCGAGCCGCGGAGACCTCCAGCCCGCCATACTTCGACTTCCAATTGTAGATCGTCGCTTCCGACACCCCGTGCCGCCGGGCCAGGTCGGCGGTCTTCGCGCCCGCCTCGGCCTCCTTCAGCACACCGATGATCTGCTCTTCCGAAAACCTCGTTCTCTTCATCTCGTCCGTCCTTCTGTCAGGGCCGGACTCTAATCGAGACTGGAGGAAAATCAGGGGGTCAGGTCAACTGGCACATGCGTAAGTGTGATCAGTTCGCTAGCTCGCCGTAAGGCATGATAATCTGCTTGATAGATGGGTTCAGCAAACTGAATTCCTGCCGCGCCGCCTTTTGTCAGCCACCGCACTTTGCCTTCGATAAACTCGAATTCGTCAAATGAAAGCGTGATCAGCTCGCCTCGAAGCAATATTCTCGGTGCGTTCTCGAGGCGGCAACCGGCTTCACTTAAATCGACAAGCACAACATTTTGGGACAGATTATTTCCGAATTTGCACGAGGCTGAGAGCCTAACCGGAAGCCTAATGCTCTCGCGCTTCGACATGATCAATTCCGTAGGTTAATCATAATGCAATAGCCTTAACAGGTTAACCAAATGCTAACTGCCCGTCCGCAAATGGTTAAAAACAAATTTACCTTGGCTGCTAACTCTGCGTAATGATCTGTCGTCTAAACGCCTGCAGATGGCAATTTTGAATTTGCGGGGGATCGTGGATGTACTTTGAACTCGATGACACCGAACGGTTGACCGATCTGTGTGAGCCTCAAAAGATGATCTCTCGGCCTGCTCTGGTCCAGATAGAGAATTTCGCGTCATTTTACACGATCCGCAATTTCTCCGAAAAAGAGTCGAAGGCAAATGAGAATGCTAATCGCGCTATCGTGGAGCCAATAAATTGAAAACACTTACGCTCATAAAGCGGAGGCACGAACGCATTTCGTCTGATTACGGCGTTGATTGCCGCAGTGCGGGCCGCACATTCAGGGCAGTCCTTTCCGACGTTTCGGTAGGCGGATGCATGATCGAAATGCCATCTCGCAGGCTATCGATGATGGATCGCGTGAGTCTCAAGGTTGACAACGGCATCCGCATGTCCGGCATCGTGATGTGGGATGCAGATAAATACGCAGGCATAAGGTTTGACGAATGCCTCCATGAAGCTGTGGTTAATTTTCTTGGCTTCAGTACCAAAAATCTACTCCCTGGCAGGATTGGACCATCAGATCGTTTTGGCAGACCCCTTCCGCGCCTACGTGAACGCAATCGTCCGACCGCTTTCGTTATCTGATCTGAGATGGTTTATTAACGACCTACGGTTAGGATTGGGTATAACCAAAGGCCCAATCCAAGCTCTGATCCAATGGGCTTCTGGTCCCTTTGCCGAGCACGCGGGATGATTGTGCCCATTCACTTTCGTGCTCGGCAATTCGTTTTCAGACCAACTTGGACCCCAGGGTGCGTTGGGAAATGCAAATATTAACTCGTAATGGTGTACCGAAAACCAGGCTCGAAACGCAGCAATGGGCGGGTCTTCACCCCCCCGACAAATGATCGTTACCTAAGTTCGGAACATGTCGACGACCATGGCAGAATGCGCTTTGAGCCTAGCTCGCAGCCAATATTAGGCCAAGGGTGGCAATTAGTGTCTGTTTCAAGTGTCACTCCGCCCCCTATGCCAACGCCGCATCCAACGTAGCAAGCAGGTCGAAGATGCAGGCTGAAAAGTCAGACTGCGCTCCATTTTGCATCAGGATCCGTTCCAGCGCGCATGCAGCGTCGGACACCGCGCCATAGTCCATACTGCCCGCGATTCCACACAGCCTGTGGCTTCGGTCGCGTGCCACTTCGATATCAAAAGCACTGTCGCCAGCGGCAAAGGTCGCAAACCAGTCCCGCTCTTCATACAACCTATCCCGGAACCGGACGCGAAGAGCAGCGAACCGGCCTTCAAAATCGTTCATCTGCTCGGTAGCCGGCAGATCAGAACAGGCGACTGATAGCGATGGCGGCATAGCCGTCGTTGCCGGCATCATCAGTCTTGCCGATCCCGCCTGACAAGCGCAGCTCCATATTTTGCGCGATTGCGGTCGAGGCGAAGACACCATAGGCATGCCGGTTGTATGTCTCGTCGCCCTGAAGGCTGCCTTCTACGCCGATGCGGGTCTGCGATGCGGCATCAAGCAGCGGGCCGAAGCGCAGCTGCGTGTAATAGGCCTCGTCCCCCACGGCGTAAGACCCGAACCAACCCAACCGCAAGTTGTTGCCCACCGCGCCATCGGTCGTCACCGCCGCGTCAAAGCGAGTTGCTTCGCGCTTGTTGCCGGGGTCGGTCGGGTCGGTATCGGTATCGGTTACGCGCGGCCCGGCAGAAAAATTGGCCCAGCCCCATGCGCCAGACGACTGATGAACCAGCGCCAGTTCCGCTGACTTGTAATCCGCATCGATCCGCGCGCCACCGCTGTCATAACGATACTGACCCACCGATACGCCACCGCGAATCGCAAGGCCGTTGCCCAGCGACGCGCCGGGCAGCGCCACGGCGGCACCGGCATAGGCGTTGTACCCGTCGCCAACCGTCGCACCCGCATATGCGACTCCTTCGTCGGGCGTGTCCTGCCCCATCGCGGCGCCCGAAAACCCAAGGCCCACGGCACCGGACAACAGGGCGGCAAGGCCATGCGAAACACGAAAACGCATCTGGTGGAAATCCCATCGAAAAGAGCGCGCGGCTCAACACGTTACACGCCTTGGGTCCTCCCGCACCGCGCAGTCCCGCTCTATATACAAAAGATGGACGCTCCCCTAACGGCAAACGCGATGGACGCGAAAATCTTGCCCGCCGCTGGCGATATCCTCCGCGCGCTTGTGGTCGACGACGATACGATGATGGCGGACTATGTAGCTCTGGAGCTGGAGCGGCTGGGTTGCCATGCCGAAACCGCGACCGATTTCGACGCCGCGCTGGCCACGGTGGCCTCGGGCGTCGACATGGTCGTCACCGATTACCAGATGCCGGGACGCGACGGGCTGAACCTTGTCGCCGCGATCCGTGGGCGCGACCGGGCCGACAAGCCGCTGCACATTGTCATGATGACCGCGCGCGGAGATGAACACGTGATCCGCCGCGCGGTGGACGCCGGGGTCGACGATTTTCTCTATAAGCCGGTCGATCCGCTGCAACTGATGCTGGCAGTGGCAAGTGCACGGCGCGCAGTGCATCTCCACCGGCTGATTCAGGACCGGAATGCCGAACTGGCCAGCGCGCACCACACGATGCGCGATGCGCTTGCGACTTTGCAGGACGACATCGACGCGGCGGCCAGCTTGCACGAACGGCTCTTGCCCCGGCCAGAGCGGTTGCCTTGGGTTCGGGTCGCGCACGTCTACAAACCCGCCGCATCGCTGGGCGGCGATTCCATCGGGGCGTCGAACGTGGGCAACGGGCGCACGCTGTTCTTCGTGATCGACGTACAGGGCCATGGTGTCCAGGCCAGCCTGGACAGCTTTCACTTTCACCACCGGTTGAAACAGATGCGCCCGACCAGCCCGGACGAATTGGCCGCCGCTCTGGCCAGCCTGAACCGCGAAATACTCGAAACCGAGAGCGAGATTTACGCCACGGTCCTCGCCGGACTGGTCGATCCGGCGGCCGGCGAAGGCTGGCTGGTTCGCGCCGGACACCCTGCCGCGATCCTGTTCGATGGCGAACAGCAATATACGGTCGAGGTCGAGGGGGGCTTCCCGCTCGGCTGGTTTGCCGGCAGCGCCTATACGGCCACGCGCTTCGCATTCGGGCCGGGCGCGCGACTGGCGCTCTATTCGGATGGTCTGTCCGATTTCCGCAACCGGGACGGGCGCGAACTAGGGGCCGAGGGGATCGGGCGAATCTTGACCGAATGCCGCGGCAAGCCCATCGACAGCATTGGCAGGATGGTGGAACTGACACTGGCGCCGCGCAATTCGAACCCCATGTTGGCAGACGATATTTCGCTGCTGGTCATTGAACCAGATCTAGGCGATAGGCCTTTGGCATGAGCGATCCTATCCTGATCCACGTCGAGCATCCCCGCCTCGACGCCGCTGTCGCCCCTGGGTTTAAGGACGAAGTGACCACCCGTGTCGAGCAAGGCGAACGACGCGTATTGCTGGACCTGACAGCGGTGCAGTTCATGGATTCCACAGGCCTAGGCGTGCTGGTCTCGCTGTTGAAGCGGATGGGCGGCGACGGGCGGATCGCGGTGGTCGGTGCCGGTCCCGCAGTGCTGAAACTGTTGCAGCTGACGCGGCTGGACACTCTTTTCGCGATCTGCGGATCGGAAGACGAAGCCCGGGATGTCCTTCGCGGCTGACCCGCAGATAAGCGTTCCGGCCACACTGCTGGCCGTGCGCGACTTGTCGGATTTTCTGCGCGACCGCTGCCTTGCCGCCGGGATCGACGAAGGCGCGGCGATGGAGCTGGACCTCGCACTTGTCGAGGCGGCGAACAACATCGTACAGCACGGGTTGGAAGGTGCGGGCGACAAGATTGGGCTTTCACTCGAGCTGACCGACGAGATTGCGACATTGGTGCTGACCGACGGCGGCCCGCCTGCCTCAGCCGATTTGTTCACAGCCGATGCCGCCGCGCCAGACCCTCTTGCCGAGAGCGGGCGCGGGATGATGATCATCCAAAAATGCGTCGACAGCGTTGACTATGACAGCGAAGGCGGGGTCAACAGGCTGACTCTGACCAAGCGGCTATTGTCCGCGTAGCTCGGCATGGTCGGGATGATGCCCGACCTCGCTGGTCAGCGCCTCATCCTCGAGATTCACGACGACGATCGCGGTCACGATCATGACCGCCACGATCAGCAGGTGCGCACGCCCGCGGCGCAGTTTTTCCGAGAATTTCATGCCGGCACCACACCTTCTATCGCCTGCTCCCGCTCTTCAGGCGGCTTCCAGAACGCAGCGCGCACCATCACCGACATGGCGAGGATGTTGTTGAGGCCCCAGAGCCCGTTCACGATCAGCCCGCCAAGGCTGTAACCTGCGACACCCATCGCCAACGCGCCCGCCGCCCATGTGATGGCGGCAATCGTCACGATCATCACCACAACCTGCGGCCAGACGAGGCGGATAAAATTGCCATCCTGCCGCAGCTTCGGCGTCACCGGAAAACTGATCTTCTTTCCGCGTGCCACGGCCCACAGTGCACCTAGTGAGATCGGGAAACTGGACAGGTACGTGACCTTGCCCTTGAAACCCGATAGCCCCCAAGTCCCCACCATGAACGCCAGTTCATTTAGCACCAGAAACGGCAGCGCATGGCCGAAGAAATCGCCGGTATAGGCAGAAATCGGAGGGATTGCGGTGAAAAGATAGATCATTGGCGCGATCAGGAACACCACGTTCCACAGAGCTGCGAAATAGGACCAGAAGGTAGCCAAATACATGACCCGCTGCCCCAGCGAGAGACCCGGTTTCAGGACTGGGTTGTCATGAAAAAAGATGTCGAGGCTGCCCCCCGCGTATTTGAACCGTTGGATCGTCCAGCTCAGCAGGTCCTGCGGCGAAAGCATCCGCGATTCCACTTGAGGGTGCAGCACCGTCTTCCAATTGCGGTCGCTATCGCGGTGGAGGACGATGGTCGAATAGATGTCCTCCGACACGTGGAACTTGTACGGCGTCAGCTCCTGCTCCTGTGCCGCTTGCCACCGGGCCAGCGGATCGCGCGTGTCGCGCCGGCGCAGCAATTTGTCGATGGCGGTGCGCTTCTCTCGCGATGCGCCTTCGATCGCGTCGGCATAGGCGCGCAGGGCCACGAACATAACCGCCTCTCGCCGATGGACAGATGCCGCCCCGCAGCAGAACGCCGCGTTCGCGCCGTTGCGGCGGCGCTGAATGACGTCATAAAACAAGGCCGGATCGTTGGCGAAGGGGTCTTCGCCGATGCGGATTTCGCCGAACACCGCCTCTGTCGCAGCGCCCAGCCCGCGGCCTATCGCGCCCACCTTGCGGCCCCAGACGTCGCGTAGCCGCTCGCCCTCTGGCAGGTCGTAGAACCACTGGGGGGTCTGAACGATGGCGACATCGGTATCGCGGAAATAGCCCAGCGTGTTTTCCAGGATCGTCGGAAACGGGCGCGTATCGGCGTCGCAGATGACGAGGAAATCGGCGCTCGTCCGCTCCATCGCGTTGCGCAGGTTACCCGCCTTGAACCCGGCGTTGCCTTCGCGGGTGATGTAATTCGCACCCTCCGCCCGCGCGACCGTTTCCATCAGCGGGCGGCTGCCGTCGTCCAGCACGTGGACCTTGATGTCGATGGGGTGCGGATAGGTGATCGCCATCGCATCGCGGATCGACAGGCGGACGATTTCCTCATCCTCATTATAGGTTGCGATGAACACGTCGACCGAGATCGGACGATCTGCGCCTTTCTCTTCCCGCATGCATTCGTTGATCGTCGCCGGGGCGGGCTGGCGCGGATAGTCGCTGATTTTCCAGAGGTTCGCGGTGAACAGGACAAGGCCGAGGTAGGCACAAGTCTCCGCCAGCGCGAGCGGGATCGCGAACCACAGCGCATCGGGGTTCAGCGACGCGGTCCAGCGCCAGTGGATATAGATCGCCCCCGCGATCAGCGAGCAGAGCGCCAGCACCTGCCAAGCGATCTCCACCGGGCGCGAATGTTCCAGCGGCGGCGGGGGAACGCGATCCTCGAACCGCTTGAAGTAATAGTCTGACATTTAATCGAAAATCCGGTCGGTCATGGCAAGAACGCGGTGACTTGTTCGGCCAGCGTCATCGGGTCGAACGGCTTGGCCAAGACGCCCACCGCGCCCAGCGCAATGTAGTTGTCGCTCTCGCCCGGTTGCACCCGCGCAGTGATGAACACCACCGGGATCGATGCCGTTTCGGGCGCATCGCGCAAGTGCGACAGCGTGGACGGCCCATCCATGCCGGGCATCATCACGTCCAACAGGATCAGGTCGGGCTGCCACGCAGTGGCCACTGCGATCCCCTCTGCACCGGACGCGCAAGCGCGCACCTCCAGCGACGGGTCCAGTTCCAGCGACAGACAGGCGATCTCGCGAATGTCCGCCTCGTCATCAACGTAAAGCACTTTGGCCATCACGCCTCTCCCGAAGCGATCTGCTCGGCAATGCGGCGGTCGAGCGTGTCGACCAGCGTGACGAGGCTGGCGCGCGATTTTACCAAAACCGCATCGACCGGCGGGGCGGAGGACTGGCCGTCATCCTGCGCGGTGAACACCACGATGGGCGTTCGGCGTTCGTTCAATGTCGGGATCAAATCCTTCCCGCTTCCGTCCGGCAAGGCGTAGTCGAGAATGACGATGTCGTAATGCCTTTCCGCCAGTGCGGCCCGTGCGCCCGCGATGGTCTGAACGGTTTCCAGCGCATAGCGATCCTGCAAGGAATCCGCGACCAGGGAGAGGACGTCGGGATCGTCCTCGACATGCAGCACGCGCGGCGCGCCGGTGCGCGGGGCATAGGGCCACACAGTCCAACCATGCGCAGGCAAATCGATGTGGAACGTCGTACCCTCACCCTCTGCAGAGGTGAACGATACCGCACCGCCGTGGCGAATAACGATTTCCTTGACGATGGAGAGGCCAAGGCCGGTGCCGCCCTTCTGGCGACTGTCGGCGGCGTCGGCCTGTGCGAACTTGCCGAAAATGCGCGGGCGGAATTCCGCCGGGATGCCGCTGCCTTCATCGACCACATCGATTCGCCAGCGACGGTCCAGCGGGGTCACGACGATCCGCACCATCTGCCCCTTGGCGCTGAACTTCACGGCGTTGGAGACGAGGTTGGTCAGTACCTGCATCAGCCTGTCGCGATCGCCGATCACCGACGCGTTGGGCGACACAGGTACGAGCTCCAGCGCCACGCCATGCGCATCGGCATAGCCTTGGTTGTCCTGCACGACCTGCTCCAGGAACGGGCCGAGCGCCATCGACTCCAGCCGCATTTCCATCTTGCCGGACTCGATCTTTTCCATGTCGAGAATGTCGTTGATCAGGCGGACAAGCCGCTCGCAATTGCCGCGCGCGATCTGGATTAGCCGCGCCGCCTTATCCGGCAGACTACCCGCCGCCCCGCCCGACAGAAGGCCCAGCGATCCGGCGATAGAGGTCAGCGGCGTGCGCAGTTCGTGGCTCACGGTCGAGACAAACTCGCTCTTCATCTGGTCCACCCGCTTGCGCTCTGTCGTATCGCGCACGATGGCGACATAGATCGGCCCGCTTTCCAACGGCACGGCGCTAACCGCGACATCGCAGGGAAAGCGCGATCCGTCGGCGCGGCGGGCCCACAGTTCGATGATGCCGCCCCGCCCTTCGCGCCGCTGGCGGGCGAGCCGACGTACGAAGCTTTCGCTCCGGCCCTCGTCGGGCGCGACTTCGAACAAAAGGCCGATATCACGGCGGAGCAGATCTTGCGGGTCATAGCCCGTCATCTCTGCAACCGCTCGATTGGCATTTTCAATCGAGCCAGACGGGTTGACCGTCACAATCCCGTCCTGCGCATTCTCGAAAATCGCCTCTTGCCGGGCGTTGATGTCGCGATAGCGGCGTGTCGCGGCGTTGCGCGATCCGGTGGCGCGCAGACTGGTGAACACAGCTGTCAGCAAGAGGATCGCCAGCCCTGCAAATAGCGCGAACACGATCCGCCGAACCTCTGAGCGTGATGCCTCTGCCGCGTCGGCCCGATCGGCCATGCGTCGGATTTCCGCCGCATCTATCGCAGCGATCTGGTTGCGAATTTCGTCCATTAGCGCCTTGCCGCGTCCGTCGGACACCATGGTGATCGCCTGCGCTACATCCCCGTTGCGGGCCAGCCCGATGGTTTGATCTACAAAGGTCAACTTCTCGTGTGAAAGCGTCTTTAGGCGCTCCAGTTCGAGCGAAGAGCCGACGCTGTCCTCGACTTTTAGGAACATTCCGTCCAATCGATTGCGCGCATCAGAATACGGTCCGAGAAACGTCGGGTTACGGGTAAGCAAATAGCCGCGCTGCCCAAGCTCGAGATCCTGATGTATCGAAAGCAGTTCGGCGATGTCGCCACGCAAGGTCGACGATAGCTGGATAAGATGCGACAATTCGGCATCGCGCTCAAACTCTGAAGAAACGAGGAAGAATACGGAGACCAGCGCAACGGGCGTGATAAGGATGACGGTAAGCCAAGCCGTGATTTCGCGGCGGCTGAATGACTGCATTTTCAACGGTGAGCACACAAGACGGTCCGCAGCCACCGGGCGCGGAGAAAGCGCGTCCATCCTTTCACGCGGACCATAGAGCTTGTCGAGGCCATCAGTCTAATCTTAACTCGCCTCAGCAACAAATTCGGCGCCAATTTTTCTAGCGCGACGGATCTGACGCGAGCTAACAACCAAACCGTACAACACGATCCGCTATGTTAAGACCTGTTCGAGCGGAATAGTAGCACTTGGTGGTAGAAGCCGAAAATTGAGGTGGTCCCGCCTTCCTGGACAGTTTGGCGGCTGAGTTAAGCTAATCCCGGTTGTCGTTATGCCGCCTTCTTGATCATCAGATCATGGGGGGCATGCCCCCCATGATCTGATTGCCCGATCCGCCGATAGGCCTCCACCGGGGTTCGTCCGGCTAGGCCCGAGTGCGGACGCTGGGTGTTGTAATAGGTGATCCACCGGCCAAGGCCAGCACGCAGCTCGGAGCCGGTCTCGAAGGCATGGAGGTAGACGCACTCGTACTTCAGGGACCGCCAGAGCCGCTCGATGAAGACGTTGTCCATCCACCGCCCCCGGCCGTCCATGCTGATGCGGACCTCGGCCTCGCGCAGCACGCTGGTGAAGGCCTGCGACGTGAACTGGCTGCCCTGGTCGGTGTTGAAGATCTCGGGCTTGCCGTAGCGGGCCAGCGCCTCCTCCAGCGCCGCAACGCAGAAGCCGGCATCCATCGTGTTCGACAGCCGCCAGGCCAAGACCTTGCGTGTGGCCCAGTCCATGATCGCGACCAGGTAGAGGAAGCCCCGACGCATCGGGATGTAGGTCACGTCGGCGCACCAGACATGGTTGGGCCGCTCGATCGCCAGCTTGCGCAGCAGATACGGATAGACCCGGTGCTGTGGGTGCGGATCGCTCGTGCGTGGCCGCTGGTAGATCGGCGTCAGCCCCATCTTCGCCATCAGCCGCCGCGCCCGCCTGCGACCGATCTCGTGTCCGGCACGCCGCAGGTGCCGCGCCATCTGGCGACTGCCGTACCATGGGCATTCCATGAAGGTCTCGTCGATCACCGTCATCAGCGCCAGCGTCTCGTCCGTTTCCGGCACCGGTGCGTAGTAATAGGACGAGCGGC
>NZ_LYWY01000023.1 GCF_001661915.1 Croceicoccus pelagius | reverse complement strand
CCGCCGTCGCGGCGACGTGACCCTCGCGTTCTGCTGGGCGCATGTGCGACGCAAATTCTACGAACTGGCAGACAGCTCGCCGGTCGCATCAGATGTGCTGCGCTGCATCGCCGAACTCTATGCCATCGAAGACGAGGTGCGGGGATCGTCGGCGCGGCAACGCCAGACCGTCCGCAATGCACGGAGCAGGCCCATTGTGGACGATCTCCACCAGTATCTCGACACCCGTGCCCGGCAGGTCAGCACCAAGAGCAGGCTCGGTGAAGCGATCCGCTATGCGCTCACCCGGTGGGATGGCCTCCTCCGGTTCCTTGATGATGGCCGCATCGATCTCGACAACAACACCGTCGAGCGCTCCATCCGCCCGCTCGCCCTCAATCGCAAAAATGCGCTGTTCGCCGGTTCCGACGAAGGCGGCGACAACTGGGCGGTGATCGCCACGCTCATCGAAAACTGCAAACTGAACGGTATCGATCCGAACGCCTGGTTGACCGCCACTCTCTCGAGCCTCGCCAACGGTCACCCGGCCAACCGCGTCAGCGAACTCATGCCCTGGGCCGACGTGGGCTGAAAACAGCGCTTACGTAATAGTGGGGGGACCTAAAGCGAAAACGAACAACAAGAGTCCATGGTTTCTTGTACGGAGAAATTGTGACGTCCGCTGTCAGGTTAGTCGGTCGGACATAATTGTCCGGATCTTTCTATGAAAATCCTGCATTCAATACCGTTGGAGGCATAATCCATGCTCACCGTTCCATAGGAGGCCATCGCCTGGTTGATGAGCGTGGATCCAAAACCGGTTTCATTCTGGCGAGCGACAGGAGGACCTGCTCGCTCGGTCCAAGTGATCTCCGTCCCATCAGGAACAGCTGCTATTTGAACCTTCACCGCACCCGTCTCATTCGACAAAGCTCCGTACTTCATCGCGTTTGTCAGTAGCTCGTGGAATATGAGCGACAATCCTTGGCCGACCGCGTTTTTAAGGACCGGATCATCCGTCAGCCAGATGTCGATCCTATTCTCCAGGCCAGTGAATGCTGCCAACTCTGTCCGAAAGATCGAGCTGGCACTCATTTCTGCGAAATCCCCTGTGGCCAGTAATTGGTGGCTTCGCGCCAGAGCGCCAACCCGTCCCTCGAGCGATCTTGCGAAAGCCTCGACGCTTTTCGTTCTGGGAGCCGAAAGACTGATCATGGCCTTGATCATCGCCAACATGTTGCGAACCCTGTGGTTCAGTTCGTTGGTAATGAGCTGAAGCCGCGCCTCGTTCTCTTTCGTGTCCGTGATATCGATGACTTGGCCGATCAGCTTGGTGATGGCACCCTTGGCATCAACAAGGGGGCGACCTGCGCCACTGATCCAGCGCCTTTGGCCTGTCGCGGTCTCGATCTGGCATTCGAAATTCCATTCCTGTCTACCTGCAATCGCCGCCTTTTGAAGTTTGTCAACTCTGGATCGATCATCATCTACGACGTGATCCAGAAAGCCGTCGTAAGTCCATTCCGGTAATGGCTCTGAGTAACCGAAGATAAGGTCGTGCGCGCGATTCCTGATTGCCCGGCCAGACTGCAGATCAAGTTCCCAAATTCCAACGTGGCCGGTCTCGATGACAAGTCGCAAATGTTCGGCACTTTGTTCTTCGAATGGTTGGATGTCGGGCATCTGGACTTTTCAGGTTTTCCGTCGGGTTTTCCGTCGGGCGCGCGTTTTCTGATCTCGCGAAATTACAGGCTGATACCAGTAACGTCAAAAAGGCTGCTGAAGTTCCCGCTCAGCTCAAAATTGAACGACGTACGATTGTGGGATAGAGCTCCTTTTCGGGGCGTTGTGGAAGAAAATACTCCTCCCTCGGATGCTCATAGAGCGAGCGTACCGGCTTTGTCCGTTCCGACCAAATTTCGCCAATTCTCACGAGCTATCGCGCAAGAGGGGGCGTCGGTCTCGTTCGACGACGAGAATATGAACTTTCAGCCCGCCCGATCCATTGGACTGTTGAAGGAGGCTGAAAAAATGACCGACACTTTAGACATGATCCACGAGGACCCGCTCCCCGGCCATGAGAGTGCCTTGCAACCCAAGCCTGAATGGCAGCCGCGCTTCCTCGGCTCGGGCCGTCTGAAGGACAAGGTCGCTATCGTTACAGGCGCTGACAGCGGCATCGGTAGGGCCGTCGCCGCGCTTTACGCCCGCGAAGGCGCGAAGATCGCGATCGTCTATCTTCTAGAAGACGACGACGCAGAGATGACACGCTCGATCGTCGAAGAGGAAGGCAGTGAGGCGGTCTGCATCAAGGCGGACATTGGCTCGAAAGACGCCTGTGCCACCGTTGTCGAAAAGACGCTGGAGGCATTCGGCAAGATCGACATCCTGGTCAACAACGCTGGCGAACAGCACCCCGATGACGACATCGTCGATATCACTGAGGATCAGCTGCGCCGCACCTTCCAGACCAACATCTTTGGCATGTTCTTCCTGACGCAGGCCGTCCGCCCCCATCTTTGTAAGGGCGCGAGCATCGTCAATTGCACCAGTGTCACAATGTATCAGGGCAGCGCCGCGCTTCTCGATTATAGTTCCACTAAGGGCGCGATCACGGCTTTCACTCGATCCTTGAGCGAAAATCTTATCAGTGACGGCATTCGCGTGAATGCGGTCGCTCCCGGGCCGATCTGGACGCCGCTCAACCCTTGCGGCGGAGCTGACGAGGAGAAACTCGAGCATTTCGGAGAATCGACTCCGATGGGAAGGCCCGGCCAGCCCAACGAGGTGGCGCCCGCCTTTCTTTTCCTAGCCTGCGAAGACGCAAGCTACATGAGCGGGCAGGTCCTCCATCCCAATGGCGGCGTAATCGTCAACGGCTGACTGCTGCGATCGCCGGTTCCGTTTTGCAGAGAAATCCGGAACCGGCTCCAGACATTCGGGTTGGAATCCATAAGATGCAGCAAAGCGAGGGACTAATGGCGAAGAGAGGCGCTGACTGGTGGCAGGGAGCGATCATCTATCATGTCTATCCTCGCAGTTTCCAAGATAGCACCGGTAATGGGATCGGCGATCTCAAAGGCATTGAACAGCGGCTTGACTATATTGCCGACCTTGGCGTCGATGCGATCTGGATATCGCCTTTCGCCAAGTCACCGATGCGCGATTTCGGCTATGATATCTCCGATTACCTGTCAGTCGATCCCCTGTTCGGCAGTCTGGAAGATTTCCAGTCCCTACTCGAAGCAGCGCATGATCGCGGTCTCAAGGTAATGATGGACCAGGTTCTGTCCCACACGTCGAACGAGCATCCGTGGTTTTTGGAGAGCCGCGAGGACCGCAAAAACGCTAAGGCAAACTGGTATGTCTGGGCCGACCCTGCGCCTGGAGGCGTAGGGTCACTATAACGCCGGCTGTTTCGCTGCATTACATGCCAAAAGCGACCAGCCAGCAAACGGCCCAAATCCGCTCTGATTGCCACGCAACCGCGGTGATCAACCGGGCTTATTATTGACCTTGAATCAACTGCGGTCAAAAGCCCATCGCGTTTTGCTAGTGCTTGACGAGTTCAGTCTCGAATTTCCAAGGTCCGCACTACCTCGTGAAACTTTTTCACGTCCTTGTCGAAATAGTAAAGTGACGGAGCTTCGAACGCGACGAGATAGAGCTTTCCATCTTCTAGTGCGGCGTAAGCTTCACCCTCTCGTTCAACTTCATCTTCGAGCGCTGTGTAGCGATAGGTAAAATGGATACCATCCATCCCGGCAAAGGTCGCCGGTTGAGGTGGTCCCGCCTTCCTGGACAGTTTGGCGGCTGAGTTAAGCTAATCCCGGTTGTCGTTATGCCGCCTTCTTGATCATCAGATCATGGGGGGCATGCCCCCCATGATCTGATTGCCCGATCCGCCGATAGGCCTCCACCGGGGTTCGTCCGGCTAGGCCCGAGTGCGGACGCTGGGTGTTGTAATAGGTGATCCACCGGCCAAGGCCAGCACGCAGCTCGGAGCCGGTCTCGAAGGCATGGAGGTAGACGCACTCGTACTTCAGGGACCGCCAGAGCCGCTCGATGAAGACGTTGTCCATCCACCGCCCCCGGCCGTCCATGCTGATGCGGACCTCGGCCTCGCGCAGCACGCTGGTGAAGGCCTGCGACGTGAACTGGCTGCCCTGGTCGGTGTTGAAGATCTCGGGCTTGCCGTAGCGGGCCAGCGCCTCCTCCAGCGCCGCAACGCAGAAGCCGGCATCCATCGTGTTCGACAGCCGCCAGGCCAAGACCTTGCGTGTGGCCCAGTCCATGATCGCGACCAGGTAGAGGAAGCCCCGACGCATCGGGATGTAGGTCACGTCGGCGCACCAGACATGGTTGGGCCGCTCGATCGCCAGCTTGCGCAGCAGATACGGATAGACCCGGTGCTGTGGGTGCGGATCGCTCGTGCGTGGCCGCTGGTAGATCGGCGTCAGCCCCATCTTCGCCATCAGCCGCCGCGCCCGCCTGCGACCGATCTCGTGTCCGGCACGCCGCAGGTGCCGCGCCATCTGGCGACTGCCGTACCATGGGCATTCCATGAAGGTCTCGTCGATCACCGTCATCAGCGCCAGCGTCTCGTCCGTTTCCGGCACCGGTGCGTAGTAATAGGACGAGCGGC
>NZ_LYWY01000022.1 GCF_001661915.1 Croceicoccus pelagius | reverse complement strand
CTAGGCCCTGTTGACAAACTGGATTCACAATCGCTGCGAGATGTGATTCAAGATAGCTTTTGCGGAGGTTATCTTGGCGCGGTTGCTGATGGAGGATGCCGAGTGGGCATTCTTTGAACCCTTTTTGATAGCGATCCGGGGGCAAGGCGGTCGCCCGGCCTCCAACCACCGCCTTGTTCTCGATGGTATTTTCTGGATTGCTCGAACCGGTGCTGCCTGGCGTGATCTGCCTGAAGAGTTCGGCAAGTGGTCGAGCGTGTATCGCCAGTTCCGGCGCTGGACCCTGGCCGGACTTTGGGAACTGGTGCTCGATGCCCTCAACGATAGCGGCGCAGCGCCAGACAGCGTCCAGATGATCGACAGCACCGTGATCCGCGCGCACCACTTGGCAGCGGGCGCAAAAGGGGGACTCAAAGACAGGGTTTTGGCCGTTCAAAAGGTGGCTTCACGTCCAAGATCCATCTCATTACCAACGCTCACGGCCTCCCTGTCCGGGCGGAAGTAACGGGAGGTGAAGTATCTGACTTCAAAGGCTTCGATGCTCTGGTCGACGATGACCTGCCGACGGCTCGCGTGTTCCTGGCTGACCGGGGTTATGACAGCGATCATATCCGGGCAACGATCACCGAGCGTGGCGGAACACCAGTGATCCCGGCCAAGGCCAATCGCAAAGAGCCGATCCCGCACGACACCGTCACCTACGCCTTGCGGAACCGTATTGAGCGGTGCTTCGCCAAGCTCAAATGCTCGCGCCGCCTCGCAACCCGATACGACAAAACCTCAGCAAGCTATCTCGGCTTCATACATATCGCCGCCGCCCGCCTCTGGACCAATCAGTTTGTCAACAGGGCCTAGACTACCCTCATTACGCCCGACTTCTCAATGTTAAGCCCTATCGTCTGCATTCCAGCATCGTAGTCGACGAACTCAACTCCAAATATGGTAGTACCTCCAAGGTTGAGGCTCGCTTGGACGAGATGAGGCTTTGGCTTGAGAAACACTACGAGCAAAAAACGCTGCGGATACGCAATGGTCAACTGGACCGTAAGCAGTTTCAAGATGCATTTAACCTTAAGGGCGGAACCTACTTAGTCCGCTACGAGAGAATTAAGGCGCTTTTCGACGAGTTTGATGAGCGGATATTGGCCGAAAATTACAGGCCTGCTCAGCTCGATAATGACCTCCACCGCTTAATTGACTTGCTGCGTACTGACCCTGAGCTCAACAGAAATCAATTAACTGTCAACCGGACCCGACTGGCAAAACGCTTGAGAATCCCCCTTCATGTTTTGAAGGAAGGAGCTTTTGATCAAGAGATCCGCCTTCACGACGAAAGGATACATCATCGGGCAGAAAAAAGCCTTGTAGATCCTCTCATCGCCGGCCGTGTATTTTTATTCAGCGACCTACCTTCAAAATGGAGCAGATTTTTTCTCGAAGCACTCGGTAGTCAATTTAAGAAGGCCTTTGGACATGTCACGGAGCGGGATCTCCTGAAGTCCAAGTATTTATCTCTGAGGTGGTCCCGCCTTCCTGGACAGTTTGGCGGCTGAGTTAAGCTAATCCCGGTTGTCGTTATGCCGCCTTCTTGATCATCAGATCATGGGGGGCATGCCCCCCATGATCTGATTGCCCGATCCGCCGATAGGCCTCCACCGGGGTTCGTCCGGCTAGGCCCGAGTGCGGACGCTGGGTGTTGTAATAGGTGATCCACCGGCCAAGGCCAGCACGCAGCTCGGAGCCGGTCTCGAAGGCATGGAGGTAGACGCACTCGTACTTCAGGGACCGCCAGAGCCGCTCGATGAAGACGTTGTCCATCCACCGCCCCCGGCCGTCCATGCTGATGCGGACCTCGGCCTCGCGCAGCACGCTGGTGAAGGCCTGCGACGTGAACTGGCTGCCCTGGTCGGTGTTGAAGATCTCGGGCTTGCCGTAGCGGGCCAGCGCCTCCTCCAGCGCCGCAACGCAGAAGCCGGCATCCATCGTGTTCGACAGCCGCCAGGCCAAGACCTTGCGTGTGGCCCAGTCCATGATCGCGACCAGGTAGAGGAAGCCCCGACGCATCGGGATGTAGGTCACGTCGGCGCACCAGACATGGTTGGGCCGCTCGATCGCCAGCTTGCGCAGCAGATACGGATAGACCCGGTGCTGTGGGTGCGGATCGCTCGTGCGTGGCCGCTGGTAGATCGGCGTCAGCCCCATCTTCGCCATCAGCCGCCGCGCCCGCCTGCGACCGATCTCGTGTCCGGCACGCCGCAGGTGCCGCGCCATCTGGCGACTGCCGTACCATGGGCATTCCATGAAGGTCTCGTCGATCACCGTCATCAGCGCCAGCGTCTCGTCCGTTTCCGGCACCGGTGCGTAGTAATAGGACGAGCGGC
>NZ_LYWY01000021.1 GCF_001661915.1 Croceicoccus pelagius | reverse complement strand
CAGGCGCTCGACCTCATCGCGGAATGTCTTGAGAGTATCGAGCTCACGGGCCTGTTCGAGCACGAGCGCTCGCAGCGCTTCGACGTCTTCAGGCAGGTCCGCTTCTATCAGCATGGAGACACTGAATCAGTGGTGCGGTATCCCGTCAAGCGGCAATCTGCGGTGCCTTCGGGCGACGTCCGCCGTGGACACGCCGCCAGTCCAGGCCCTCCAGCAAAGCGCCCAGTTGTGCCGCTGTAAGGCGCATTACACCATCGCGGATGCCGGGCCACTTGAAGCCGCCCGTCTCCATCTTCTTGGCCATCAAACACAGGCCCGTGCCATCCCACCAGATCATCTTGATCCGGTCGGCTCGCTTGGCCCGGAACACATAGATCACGCCGGAATAGGGCTTGCCGCCATACTCGGCGGCCACCAGTGCCGCGAGCGAGTCCGGTCCCTTGCGAAAGTCCACCGGGCGCGTTGCGACCATCACCTTTGCGCCAGTACCCAATGGACCAACGGGCCCGATCATCGCGTCTCTCGCAGCGCAGTGATCACTGCCGAAATCGTGCCCGCATCCGCTCCGCACCCGATCTTCACCGTGATCCCGTCCACTTCCAGTTCCACCGTACTGGCCTTGCCGCGGCGTCGCCGTCGTGTCGGCTTGTTCCTTGGTGCCGGATCGGGATCGGGCATCGCATCGATCACCGCCGGAACGAAGGTCTGCTCCGGCTTTGCAGTCTCAGGAACTATGAGACCGTGTTCTTCCATCTGCGCACGCAACTGGCGACGCCAGGTGAAGAGTTGTGAAGGAACCAGGCCATGACGGCGCGCGACCGCGCTCACCGACTGCATCCCCGAATAGCTCTCGGCGACAATCGAGGCCTTCACCTCCGGCGGCCAGTCCCGACGCTTGCCCGCGCCGGTGAAGACCTCAAACCGCTGAACACCGTTAGTGCCAGTATCGTCACATGACATCGTCATAGCACCAACGCCCCTCCCGCAGATCAGGGCGCGGAAACTCGACGCTTCAGATCAACGGCGCAAGGTGGGGACGCGACAGCGCTTACACTATTACCGTGGGGGTGTCAAGATGACCTGTCGGCCCGCTTAAGCAGTGTTCTCGGGAAGGCGGCTAGCAAAGGCCGCATTCTCGAATCTTTCCGCACCGAGATCAAAAAATGCCAGTTGCAAGCATACGGCCCGCATCTGGAAGGGATGCCTAGCTTCGAATCTTATCCTAACGCCGCAATTCTCACAGTATTCTGCCCTATGATCGGCCTTGCGCTTTCGCTTGTAGGTTTAGCGCAATTTTTTGCTGTGGGGAGCTCACAGACAACGCTTTGGCAAGCTACACGTTTATTGACAGCGTGGAGGATAAATCCGCAGACGCAGGACTTTCCTCCAAGTGAGGCAGAGCGCGCCAGACCGCTCATCGACGGCTTCGATCGCAACTTGACCGCAAGCTTGTTTCCTCGCTCGCCCAACACAGCAGCGCCTAAACCTGGCAACTCCGTCAAAATCAATTTGGCCTAGAATCGAAAATGCTATGTGCTAGCCAACGTCTTCCCGACGCAACATCTCTGGCGGGGAGAAAGACAAACGGGCGAGACGCCATGATGGATCTTCTCCCATAAGTTCCTCGAGATCAGGCAAGTCGTCCGGTGGATGAATGCCTTCGACGGTTCCTACAAGATAGCGTCCGGATTCCCGCAGGCGGACATTACCGCTTGGCCAAATGCGCTGGAGACGCTGTCTCAGCCGCTCTGCTTCGGGCGAAATGCACGAGCCGGTGAGATCGCGTGGCGCTCCATCCAGGAGTTCCGCTGCCGCTTTGCCCATATTAGAAAGCCCATCGCGCAGGATCGAAAAGGCAATGAACAAGGCCGCTGCGCTATCAGCCCACCAATAACCGAAATAGATGCCTAGAATGCCTACAATGCCGGCAAGGCCGGTCTGCCAGTCAGCCTTTTGCATCAGTGCATCGGTGTGCAACACCTTGTCATACAGCTGCTCAGCCACCGGCAGTTTCAATCGTCCGATGATTACTGGAACCACGATCGAATAGGTCAAGGCCGCAATCATCAACCAGCCCATCCAGATCGAATGGCCGCCAATCTTGACCGGGGCGACGGTGGGATGCTCCGCCATCAGCAAGGTCATCGCACTTTCGTACAACAAGAAGACGCCGACTGCAGTCAGGGCAACCGCCGCGACGAGAAAGGCAAGGCTGTTTACCCGCACGAATCCAAAAGGATATTTATCTGTCGGCGATTTGGGCTCGAACTGCGCGGCGATCAGGAAGGTGATCGCCGGGACCAGGCTGAGGATGTCCTCGAAAAGGGCCGAGCGCATCGCTTGGCTTCCTCCCATTGTAAGGAACATCGCCGCTATGACCGTGCTCATCCAGAACAAGGTCCACCATTCCAAGCGTTTGGCGCGGCGGAACGGCTTACGGATTTCTTGAGGCAGACGGTTCACGGTATTTCCCTTTGCACCATCGTGATCCAGCCATTTTCGCCGTTGCGAAAAGCGAAGCGAGGCACGCGCTCATCCTTTCCCACGATCTTGCGCCTTCCCATCGGGGGGCCGAGATGGACATTGGCAGACCAGGGAGAGGATTTGGCGAAGCGGCCATAAACAAGGTCGATCCGCCCTTCCTCAAGATCGGTCAGCAATTGTTCGCCCGCTCCCTGCCGGATATGCACGGTGGCATGGGTGCGCTGCGCGACACGGCGCAGAATTTTCGCCGATTGATCCGATAAATTATCGCCTGAAATTTGCCCTACGATGAGCTTGCCGGTCCTTTCGACCCTTTCCGTCGTGCCGGCCGGATCGCGCGGAAGATCAGCGCATGCGGCAGTCGCTGCGAAAAGGGAGCAGAACAGGCCCCATCGAAAAATCACCGGTTGCATGGCGACTTAACGCCTTCGAACGTTTCCGGGTCCCCCGCTGGCACCGGAACCGGCCAGTTTGGGCACTGCGTTGAACATTCATCCCGGAAGTCTCGAAACCAAGCCGCGTTGCTTTCGTTAGGATTGCAAAAGGTGGAAAAATGCCCCGATTGATCGTCGTTTCAAACCGTGTCGCAGATATTCATTCGTCAAATGCTGCCAGTTCGGGCGGGTTGGCGCTGGCCATGGGCGGAGCCCTCAAGGAAGAGGGCGGCGTCTGGCTGGGCTGGAGTGGAAAGGCTATCGACAAGGGCGACAGCCCGCCGCACTTCGAAACCGTCGGCAAAGTCACGGTGGCCCGCATTGATCTGTCCCGGCGCCATGTGGAGGAATATTACAACGGTTACGCCAACAGAACGCTTTGGCCACTGTTTCACCATCGCACCGATCTGACCGCCTACGAACAATCCTTTCGCGATGCCTATCTCGATGTGAATCGCACATTCGCCCACGCCATTCGCTCATTCGTCCAGCCTGACGATGTGATCTGGGTTCAGGATTATCACCTTATTCCACTGGGGCGCGAATTGCGCGCGCTCGGCGTCGACAATCGCATCGGCTTCTTTCTCCATATACCCTGGCCGGCAATGGAGCTTTTCATAAGCCTGCCTCAACACGCTGATCTGGTCTGGTCGTTATTCGGCTATGACCTAGTCGGCTTCCAGACAGAGAAGGACCTCAAGGCCTTTTGCGATTATTTCGAGACGGAGTTGGACGCTCAGCCGGACGAAGATGGGTTGATGGACCTGTTCGGAAGACGCTTGCTTGCGCGCAGCTATCCGATCAGCATCAATCCTGCCGAGATGGTGGAATTGGGCCGGTCGGAGAAAGCGCAGGAAAGTTTCAGGCGCGTCTGCGAAGGCAATGCTGGACGGAAGATACTGCTGGGCGTCGATCGTATCGATTACTCCAAGGGTCTGCCGCACAAGTTTGCCGCTTTTAGCCGCTTTCTTGAACGTTTTCCTGAACGCCGCGGAACTGCCAGCCTCTTGCAGATCGGTCAGCCCAGTCGAAGCCTTGTCGAGGAATATCAGGATCTGGGCGACGAACTGGTGGCCGAGGCGGGACGGATCAACGGCCGGTTCGGTAAGCTGGATTGGACGCCGCTAGCATATCATACCCAGTCATACGGACGCGATGCGCTGGCCGGTATCTACCGGGCTGCGGATGTCTGCCTCGTCACGCCCCTGCGCGACGGGATGAACCTTGTCGCAAAGGAATTCGTCGCGGCGCAGGATCCCGAAGATCCGGGTGTCCTGATCCTCTCGCGCTTTGCCGGTGCGGCCGAGCAGTTGACCGAGGCGATTCTCGTCAATCCCTATGACAAGGAGCAGTGCGCCGAGACCATTGCGCAGGCGATCGACATGCCGCTGCCCGAAAGGATTGAGCGCTGGCGCGCATTGAACGCCACCATCAGCCGGTCGAGCCTGTCGGCGTGGAAGGATGACTTCATGCGTGATCTAAGAGCGTTGAAGGATCAACGGAACGAAGCTGCTTCGGGTGTCTTCTCGTTCTGACGACAAAATTTGGCGGAACCCTCACGTATTCCGCCCATTGATAGGGAACCAAACTCACCGCGAACGCAGGAAAGGATCAGCCTGATGGCAGACGCGCAACCGGAAAAGAGCCCGGACGGACCCTATTGGAAATTCATGGCGATGATCGCGACCAGTACTGCGGTCATGTTCGCGCTGATGTATCTCAACACGTTCAGCATCGACCATGTTTTCTGGAGCGAAACGCGCTTCTGGATGGCATTCGTGATGGGCGCGGCCATGATGGTGATCATGCTGCTGTTCATGTGGGGCATGTACAAGAACCCCAAGAAGAACTTCATCATTCTGGGCGTGGCGGCATTGGTTTTCGCTGGCGCGCTGTGGCTGGTGCGCAGTCAGACGACGGTGACGGGTGTCGAGTACATGAGGGCCATGATTCCACACCATTCCATCGCGATCATGACAAGCGAGCGTGCCCATATCCGCGATCCGCGGGTGCGCAAACTGGCCCATGACATCATCGTCGCGCAGCGACGCGAGATTGCGCAGATGAAATATCTCATCGCCGAAATCGAGAAGAATGGCGTGCGAACCACCGAACGCATGCCAGAGGAGGTTGCCCGATGAAACGTCCCTTCTTGCACTCCGTACTGCTGGGTGGTTTGGGCCTGGCTCTGGCCAGTTGCAATCAGAATACCGCCACCGGGAATGACCGCAAAGCGCAGCTTGAACCGGAACCATCTCCGGCGCCGATCGAGGGGGCTGCAGCCGCCCTCGCCAATGTAGAGACGGCGATTGTGAAGCCTGAAACAATGAGCAATGCAGATATACAGGCGCTTGGCGGCAATGGGGGCAAGTGCGAACTAATCCTGACCGAGGTCGCATTCCCTTCGTTTCTGTTTGAGCCAGGCAAGAGCGGAGCCATCAAGCTGAACGGCAAGCTCATCCCCCTGAAAGCCACTGCCGAGGACCGATATGAGGACGGCGGACTTGTCGTGGTCCTGCGTTCGGTCCACGAAGAGGGGAATGCCGGAAGTCCGGGCATGGAGATGATCGTTGCTCCACCCGGTGCTAATGACGAACTCGGCTATCGTGGCTATGCACGTTGTTATAACGGCGCCGCCGCATGAATACGCCCCAAACCGCCCACTTTAAACTGGCGGCAAGGGAATAGCAGTCAGACGGTGCTCGCGTCGTTTATGTTTCTTGCCCCCGGTCCAGATTATATGAAAGGCTAGGTCCTTCATCCTAAAGGCGGCATAATCGTCAGCGGATGAGCTTCCCGCGATCTGATCAATGGCGACGTTCCGCCGGCACGCCACCTATCTCGCGTATCGCATTCCTATTGGTCCGGCTATCGCTGTGCGCGATGACTGAGAAAGACGCATCATTTTCGAGCGCAATCCAGTCGACTTGATCAAGGTCGGTAAATCCCGCTTTTCTGACCGCAGCCAGCACCTCTTTTCTCGAGATGCGTTCGGTAGCCATCCCGTCATCGAGGAAGCGTCCACGGTCGAAGAGCAGCGTGGGCGGAGCTTTGACTGCTCTGGCTACCAAAGGCGATTTGCGCGCCAAAAATGTCAGGCCGTATTGGAGCACCAGCAAAAGAGCGATCGAAAGCGCTCCCTCGGCGAGTATAATATCCTTGAGCAAGATCGTCGAAGCTGTGATTGAACCCAATGCTACCGTTACGATCCAGTCGAAATTGTTCATTTGCGAGGTGGATCGCTTGCCCGAAAGCCGGATAAAAAAGATGATCAGAAGATAGATTGCCGGCACGATGACAGCGATCCTCAATAGAGACTCAATCGTGTCAGGAAGAAAAATATGCCGCATCAAGCCTTTGAATGACCGGTCGCGACATTACCATCTCGTCTATCTTGCACTGGATAATCTTCGGGCACAACTTCGCCCTCTTTGCGCACTTCGTTATAAAGCTGGCTGTTGCGTTCGGGACGGTCAGTCGCGGGAATATGGGAAGGGTGGCGGTCGGGCCGCACCCTTTCGAACTTTTTGTCGGAAGTCATGATGTGATCTCCTCAGTTGGCTGTAATGCTGCAACGAAGCGATCGCTCACTCGATCCGATAATCTATTGGTTTGAAGGCTCCCCCGTTGCTGGCGTAAGCCGAACAGGCCGTGAGGCCTATGATAAGGTCCATCTCGGCCCTAAACGTGATTTTAGCGCCCGGATTACTAATGGGCGGATCAACCGAGATTTTCCCATCGGACCGGACCGGAACGTTCATGAAGCAATTAAAAGCGACCGGTATATCATCCTCGGTAATACCCCAAGGCGCCAGAGCCTCGGCCAGATTACCAAAGCAGCCACGATGCTCCGGCTTATCGGGGTAGAAATGACGAAACGTGTCCCTGCTGCACGGAGTTAGCAGGAAATCGTGGCGTCCCACCGTATCTTCTATGATTTCCAGCATGGGTTGTGATCGGTTGGACCAGAGTCGATTTCCCACGCTCAACCGGATCATTTCTTCATAATCGAAAGTGCGACCATTTGAGAGCACTTCTCTAACGTCGTCGCGCGAAAACGCCAGAAGGTCTGCAACCTGGCATCCCGCAGGATCCACTACGGTCAGTGATTGCCCCTTATCCAATAATAACGCGGTTCCAGATCGAGGTTCGATGCGGGTCAGTTTCATTCCGGCTCCTGCACTGAGGCGCGCTTGTCCCGAAACGGACAAGCCCAATCATCTTCGATCAAACGTCCAGAATATTGCCGCGCCTCGCTATTCTCGCCGTGGCGGGCAAGCATCGGATTGATCGTTCCGGAAAGATCCCTGTCACGTTCGAGGATGGTTTGCCTGATGCGCTCATATCGCTGTTCTTTGCGCAATTGCTCAAATTGATCATGCAGATTGAACACCAATGCGGGCCGTTCGAATCTGCGGGCGGGCCTGCTAGCGCGCGGATGCATTCCTACGACAAAGAAAGCCTCTCCACCAAAACTCAGCGAAAAATGCGGATCGTTTGGATCAGGACTGACACGATTGTCATAGGGCTGCTCAAGCCAAGCGTCCTTATCGGCAAGCGACTGGATGCGCTCCCACATCGCTGCTTCGAAACTCCTTTCGTCGAGATCCTCGTTCTCCTTGAAAATAAAGGCGAGGGAGCGAAACAGTCCCGGATCATTTTGATAATCAAATGACCAATCCAGCAATTCGCGATGTATGCGCACATCGTCCCAATTGCTTGTCATTGACCGGCAGACGCTAACCTTTAGCGTCCCTTTCGAAAGCGCGCTTTTCGCTCCCACACAAGGAAAGTCGCGATCTCGAATGAAATCCTCGAATTGGGTAGCAATTTTACGATCTATGTCGGCTGTCATCAGCATCATCCCAATTACTGGCCCAAGGCCATTATTTAAAATCCCTCCAATTCAAAATGTTCCGGGGCATTGCGCCGTATTTTTTCTGAGATTAGCGACTGGCGGCCATGACTAGGCGTTGAAGTGCGCGACGATTGAGGGATGGAGTGGGCCGTCAAAATCCAATCGATCCAGACCTGCCCGGTTCAACACGTGCAGGGGCCCAATCGCGCCGATCCAAACTACCCCTCGGATTCCAGCCAGCGAAACGTGTAGTCGTTCACTCAATTTGCAAGCATGTACGGTGAGATCAACGATCCGAACCGTTGTGAATACGCCGCGCGCCATCGAAAGCTCTGCAGGCACTGTAATCGCGGGCATGTGCGGCCTCCTAGGGATCGAAAATTGCTTCGTTTTGTCAGATTTGGAAACCTGCGCTAACCGGCCTATCTTTCCACTAACGATGGTCAAATGCACCTTCTACAGAGCCCGTTCAAAGAACGTTTAGTCGTGCGGAAATAGTTTCTATCTAGAGATGCGCGTGTTCTTCTCAGCTCTCCTCAAGTGATTACAGGGTTCATCGAGATATGAATAACGGGGCACTGAGAAATGAGGGGCATGTGTGGAAGACCCTTGCGGCGCAAAGGCCTTTGTTTAGCGAATAGCACTGGTCGGGTGCATCCATGTGTTCGCAGCAGGCGCAATCTGTGGCATGCGCCGCACACGATTACACCCGCCATCATAGGCGAGGCTCCTTTAATCGCTTTGGTGCGTTTGCCGCATAGTGCTGCAAAAACGCGTCCATCTAGAGCCGCGCGTGTTCTTCTTCGCCCTCTCAAGTGGCTATCGGTTTCACCGGCTGGTCGAGCGATTGGCGCATTGATCGGTGTTGGCTACTTTGCCGAGCTTGCGGTCTCTGTCTTTGGATTCGACAACACGGAGGATCGTAAGCATGATCAGGCTTATCGCGGCAGCGATGGCGACCAGCGGCCACTGCGCAGCGCCGCAGGCGATGCCAATTACCGCCGCGAGCCACAGATGCGCGGCGGTGGTGAGGTTGTGCACCTGACCCTTGCTGAACACGATTAGCCCGGCACCGACAATTCCTATGAAAGCGCCCGCAGCCTCATAGACGCGCAGGGGGTCCATGCGCTGCCCGCCCAGTTCGTTATAAAGCGCCACGATCGATACGGTCATCGAGGCGGCGGAAAAGCATATCAAGCCATGTGTTCGCATACCTGCGGCATGGCCTCGCAGTTCTCGGTCGAGTCCCAGCAACAGCCCTATAAATGCTGCAACGCCAAGACGCGAGAGGAGGTCCCAGTCGAACCAGTGAACCAGAACGGGGTCATTGAGCTCCATCGCCTTCTCCTAGCATCAGGAGTCAAGCGCATGATGGACATGGAAAGTTCCGGAACCCTGTGGCACAACTGCGCATTTCTCCGATGCATGCAACGCGTGAGGTGAGATTTGCCAAATTGGCTGCCCTATTGCGGTGAAGCGCCGCTCCCTGCGGAATGGCTCTCGCGCTGGAATCTGGCTCCAGAGCTTATGCTTCTCGTTGCCGGACTCCTCGCGGCGATCTATTCTCAACGACATCGGTTGCAGGTAGGTCCTGCAATCGGGGCGGTGGGCTTGATTGGCTGTCTCTATATTAGCCCTTTTTGTGCCCTGGGTTCAGCGTTGTTTGCCGTTCGGATCGTGCATGATGTGGTGCTTGTGTCGGTGTTCGCCCCACTTGTCGTGGCGGCACTTCGACTCGAGCGTCTGGCGATTCACGGATCGCTGGTAGGCTGGACCGTGATCCATGTGTTGACTTTCTGGCTGTGGCACGCGCCGCCGTTCTACGAAGCAGCTATGAGTAGCGATGCAACGTTTTGGGCGATGCAGGTGAGCATAGTTGCTACCGCCGCTTTATGGTGGGCCAAAGTGTTCCGCGCACCTGCCCCTGCAGCCACCACCGCGCTGCTCGCGACATTGGTCGCGATGGGATCGCTGGGGGCATTACTCACATTCGCCCATCGCGCCCTTTACGCGCCGCATTGGCTAACCACGCAGGACTGGGGCCTGTCTCCGCTGGAGGATCAACAGATCGCCGGCATCGTCATGTGGGCGCCAGGGAGCCTCGTCTATCTCCTTGCCGCGCTGACAATCGTATATCGCTCTCTTGGTACACGGGCCGCAACCATATGAAGTTGCATCGCCTCGTCCGCAGATGGGCTCAAAGCTATACGAGGATCGGCAAATATTCGCCGGTCGGCGTATGGTTTCATTGGATCATGGTCGTGCTAGTGCTGTATCAACTTGCCTCTGGTTGGCTCATGTCGCGCTATCCCGTCGGTGGAAGCAAGCTTGCCACTTACGAGTTGCATAGCGAGCTGGGCCTGTCGATCCTGTTACTCGCCATCCTGCGCTTCGCCTGGCGGCTGTTCGTTCCTAATCCGATAAACGACGCCCAAGCTCCGGAATGGCAACAGACAGCCTCCCATCTGACGCAATATCTGTTCTACGGCCTGTTTGCCATGTTGCCATTGTCCGGTTGGGCGATGTGGTCGGCGATCCAACCTGTCGAGCCGCTCCGAATCGGGGGGGTGATCGCAATCCCGCCGATGCCATTCCACACCCTATCACCCGCCTGGCAGTTCCAGGTCCTCGATTGGGCAGAGAGCCTGCATGTACTCGGCGTCGTTGGTCTGAGCCTGCTCGTGCCGCTACATGTGGGGGCAGCGCTCAAGCACCATTTCTGGGACCGCGACGATGTGGTCAGGGGCATTCTACCAGAAATCCGGGACGATGAGACCGCCCCGGACCATACGCAATATACCCCGCGAGTGGGCTGATCTCGTTGTCTCGCAGTTTGCCGGCAGCATCATGCATGACCTTCAGCGGATCGCCGAACCGCTCGCCCGTGCGCCAGCGACGCAGTTGTTCTGCGGTGTAGGCGGCGCTTTGTCCGACCAGCGAGGGGTTGCCGGCGCCGACGCCTTCGCCCTCCTCGCCATGGCAAGACGCACATGAGGCGAGATCGCGATCGGGAATGCCGTTGTGATAGATCGTGGCCGCATCGCCGAACGTGCAGATGTCAGCATCGTTCACGCGTTCGGTGTCCGGAATCGGCATCCCGGCATAGAATGTCGAGACCGCCAGCCGGTCTACTTCGTCCAGCCGACTGGCAAGCCAAGTCATTTGCGGATGACGCCGCTGACCATCAGCATAGAAGCCCAGCTGCCGGACGAGATAGCCCGCATCGATCCCCGCGATCCGCGGCACCAAGGCGCCATCTCCGCCACCATCAAGTCCGTGGCAGGTGTGGCATGCCGCCTGCGGACCGGCGTCGCCGCCTGACAGCGCGATAAGCTCCCCCGTATTGTCGAAGCGACCGTCGACCGGCGCGGGGCTGCACGAGGTGAGCGAACCAATCGCAGCGATCAACGGAAACGGGCGGAAATCCATCGTCTGGCGGGAACGAATTTGGGGCTTGTCAGGTTCCCATAAGGATGAGGAGTGCGGAGCATCGGGATCTGCGTAACAGGACAATCATGATCGTCATGGCCCTTTCCGCCAGTGTCACGCTTATAGCGTGTAAGGATCCGGTCGAGACGCGGCGAGAGCCGACTAACGATGTGAAGGCGCGCGGATTGGCGGCGATTGAGCGCGCGGGCTGTGGATCGTGCCACAAAATTCCTGGGCTGGACTGGCCCGCGGGGCGGCTTGGACCATCGCTTGAGGGTTTTGACGATGTCGGCCTGATTGCGGGGGCGCTGCCCAACAGGCCCGACGTACTCGCCGCCTTCATCCGCAACGCGCCCGGCGTGAAGCCCGGTTCGACCATGCCACCGATGCCGGTGAGCGCGAGCGAGGCGGAGGATATCGCTGCTTATCTCTACGGCATCGACCATGATTGACGCGCTCTGGGGATGGCCGCCGCCAGTACTCGATCCGGCGGGTCCCTATTCCGCCAAGGTGACTACACTTTCTTGGTCGTTGTTCGCGCTGGGGCTGGTCGTCACTGCGATCGTAGTTGCCGCGCTCTATGTCGCGATAAAGGGACCGGACAGGTGGAAAGCGGAGCTGGGCGGCGAGCGCGCTATATGGCTGGGCGGCGTTGCGTTTCCCGGCGTGGTGCTAACCGGTCTGCTTATCTGGGGCCTGACACTTACTGCGAGCCTTACCGAGCCAATCCGTGGCGATGAGATGCGGATTCGCGTGACTGGCGAGATGTGGTGGTTCCGGGTCCAGTATCTCGACGCGGACGGCAACGTCTCGATGGAGGATGCCAACGAGATTCATATCCCGGTTGGTGTGCCGGTGGTGCTCGAACTCGAGAGCGCCGACGTGATTCACAGTTTCTGGGTGCCGCATCTGTCGGGAAAAAAGGATATGATCCCCGGCCGCCGCACGCTGCTCAGGATCGAGGCGGACAGGGCAGGGGAGTTCGGCGGGGTTTGCGCCGAATATTGCGGCGGGCAACACGCGCTGATGGGCTTCGTCACCGTCGCACATGATCGCCAGGAATGGAATGTATGGTTGGCCGGGCGCAGGGCCGGGGCCGCACAATCGGCAGCGTCGCCCGCATCCGCGTCTGAGGGAGCTTCACCATATCCCGGCGACGCCGATGCCTATCCAACCAAAGCGGAGTTGCTTGAGCAATACGATCCCCGGGCGGGCTATCGGTTGTTCATGGATAGCGGCTGCGCGGCTTGTCATCGGATCGCAGGCTCTGATGCCAACGGACTTGCTGGCCCTGATCTTACATATGTAGGATCGCGCCGAACCCTAGGTGCGGGAATCCTGGCCAATAATCGGGGCACGATGGTGGGCTGGATCGGCGATAGCCAGTCCCTCAAGCCGGGCAATCGCATGCCCAGTTATGATGTGCTGACCGCGAAGGAACTGGGTCATATCGCCGCATTTCTGGAGCTGCAGCGGTGAGGTCCGAAACGGGTTTCGATCCCGCTCTTTACGAGCGCTTCCCGACCGAAAAACGTCCGGACAGAGAAGTCAAGGAACTCGAAAGAGTCTGGGCCGCGCCGAAGGGATGGTCGCGTCTGACTGCGGTCAACAACAATTATGTCGGCTTCTGGTATGTTGTCACCGCCTTCGGGTTTTTCCTCGCGGCGGGCGTGCTGGCTCTGGGGATGCGGGTGCAGCTCGCCGCACCGATGCAGGATTTCCTTGGCGTCGATACCTACAACCAGTTCTTTACCATGCACGGAACGGTGATGATGTTCCTGTTCGCGGTGCCGATGGTGGAGGCGATCGGTATCATGCTGTTGCCTCAGATGCTGGCTGCGCGCGACTTGCCGTTCCCTCGCTTGTCTGCCTTCGCTTACTGGGCGTACTTCGTCGGCGGCACGATGTTTTTCCTGTCGCTGTTCGTCGGCTTAGCGCCCGATGGCGGGTGGTTCATGTATCCACCGCTTACCAGTATCGCCTTCAGCCCGGGCATCAACACCGATTTCTGGTTGCTCGGCATCGGTTTCATCGAGATCTCGGCTATTGCTGGGGCGATTGAGATCATCGTCGGCGTGCTGCGCACCCGCGCGCCAGGCATGACACTCGACAAGATGCCGATGTTCGCCTGGGCCATGCTGGTGTTCGCGGTGATGATCGTAGTCGCCTTTCCAAGCGTAATCCTGTGCACGATGCTGCTGGAAATAGAGCGGGCCTTCAACTGGCCGTTCTTCGACGCTTTGCGCGGCGGCGATCCGATGCTCTGGCAGCACCTGTTCTGGTTCTTTGGCCATCCGGAAGTCTACATCATTTTCATCCCCGCCGCCGGCCTGATGAGCATGATGGTGGCCGTGGTCGCCAGGGTGCCGCTGGTGGGATATCGCCTTAACGTGCTGGCGCTGGTCGCGACGGGCTTCATCAGCTTCGGAGTCTGGGCACACCACATGTTCGCCACCGACATGCCGCGCGTTTCCGCCGGATATTTCAGCGCTGCGAGTATGGCGGTGAGTCTGCCTGCCGGTATCCAGGTGTTCTGCTGGATTGCGACCCTCGCCAGCGGAAAGATCAAGTGGACGACGCCTGCTCTCTTCGTCGTCGGCAGCGTGCTGATCTTCACCATGGGCGGGCTTACAGGCGTGATGGTCGGCATGGTGCCGTTCGACTGGCAGGCCCACGATACTTACTTCATCGTCGCGCACCTCCATTACGTGCTGATGGGGGGGATGGTGTTCCCGATGTTCGCCGCCTTCTATCACTGGCACGGGATGACCAGCAGTCGGAGGCTGTCGGAGCGGGTGGGGAAGTGGGTGTTCGGCCTCATGTTCGCCGGGCTCCACATCACCTTCTTCCCAATGCATCTGACAGGGCTAATGGGGATGCCGCGCCGAGTTTACACCTATCTGCCGGGCCGCGACCTCGACCTGCTTAATCTGGTTTCAACGGTGGGCGCTTTCGTGATGGCGGCTGGCATTTTGCTTTTCCTCGTCGACCTGGCGCGACGCTTCCGCTTCACCACCGATAACGACGTCGGCAACATCTATGGCGGCGGCACGCTCGAATGGTTGCCGACCGGGCTCTATTCGACCCGCTCGATCCCGCTTGTCACCTCGCGCGAGCCGTTATGGGATCGCCCCGAGATTTCTCGGGAGGTAGCAGATGGCCGTTACTTTCTTCCCAACTCTGCAACCGGCCAGCGCGAGACGCTGATCACATCGACCGTCATGGCCGAGCCGCAATATGTTCAGCTAATGCCCGGTCCATCGCCCTGGCCACTGGCGGCGGCGGTGTTCACCGCTCTGTTCTTCCTCTCGCTGACAGTGCAGGCTTATGCGTTTGCGGTGTTCTGCGGACTGGTCGCGATCGTCAGCACATTGCGCTGGATGTGGGAGACCGATCGTCCAATCAAGCAGGAATGCGCCGATATCGGGGGCGGGATCAAGGTGCCGATCGCGATCACCGGTCCGCAAAGCCACGGTTGGTGGGCCTTGAACACGCTCATGGTGGTCATCGGCATGATCGGCTTCATGGCGGTTTTTGCCTATCTCTATCTCTATGGCATCAATCCAGAGGTCTGGAGTGCGCCGCCGCCGCTGGGTGAGACCGCGCTGATTCTTGGCATCGAGGCGCTGGCGCTGCTCTCGGCGTGGGGCGGACGGCGCTTTCTTGCCACCAAAGAAGGCCGCCTGGCAGAGGATTTGCCATGGATGCTCGAGGCGCTGGCCGCCGCGCTGCTGGTCGGCGCACTCTATCTTGACGTCACCGGCTGGCTCGCCACCGGGCTAAAGCCGACTGCCAACGGCATGGGCGCAACCGTGTTCATGCTTTCGGTGCTGCAAGGCCAGGTCGTAATTGTTTCCGTCATCATGGCGATTTACCTAGCCTTCCGCGAAGCACGCGGGATCATGACTACGCCGACCAACGTCACCATGGACATAGTTGCGCGCTTCGTGATGTTCTGCGCCTTGCAGGGCATAGTCTTCACTGTACTGCCGCGAGCGTTTCCGGGTGGATGAACGCGACGCCATCGAATCTGGTGAACCGATCGATAGGCCTCCGATCTATCGTATCGTGCTGATCGCCTTTCTCGTCTGGTCTTCCCATTTCATCGTGAGCTACGGTGCGGCTCTGATATTTCCCGAGCAGGCGATCGCCCGCTGGATTGCCGGTGCCGCAATGCTGCTCGCCTTTGCCGCCCTAGTCGTAAGGGCGCGGCGGACCGGCTGGATGCGCGATCCCATGGCGCTCGGCGCGCTGGGTCTCGCGCTGGCGGGCATAATTTTTGGCACCTTACCCGCCGTCGTCGGTTAGTCCTCAAAAGGTCGCGGCATTCAGAGGAGAGACACCATGGATCGCACAGTCACGCGTGCACTAAGTTTCGCCAATCCGCTCCATGCGACCCTGCTTGCATTTCCGGTGGCGCTTTATCCTTCCGCGCTTCTGTCGGACCTCACCTATTGGAGAACCGCGGAAATCCAGTGGACGAATTTCTCCTCCTGGTTGATCGCAGGGGCCGACGTATTCGCGGGCCTGGTGTGCGCTTGGGCGCTCATTGGCCTGTTCGTCGGACGGGCGCGGTATAGCAGGGGACGCGGGACAATCTATTTCGTAGCGGTCGCGGCGATGTTCGTCCTTGGCGTGCTCAATGCCTTCCAGCATGCGCGCGACGGCTGGCATTCGGTCGGACCGATGGGCCTTGTGCTCTCAACGCTCTGCACCATTCTTGCCTTGGTCGCGGCCTTCCTCGCCTATGGCGAAACCTTCTCGGCGGAGAAACGCGCATGAACCGGCTCGCAATTGTTGCCATCCCGCTGAGCCTCGCGCTGACTGCGTGTCAAGTCGCCAGCGATCCCGACCTCGACCAGACGGGTGATCGCCCCGACCTGCCGGAACAGAGCGACGCCTTGATCCCGGCGATGAAAATTCCGACGCCGGAAGCTTGGGGCGACGAATTGCCGACCGTGCCAGACGGCTACACTGTCAGCGCTATTGCCAAGGATTTGAAGATCCCGCGCCAGACGCTTGTGCTGCCCAATGGCGACATCTTGGTGGCAGAAGGATCGGGCGGCAAAGCGCCCAAATTGCGGCCTAAGGACGTGATAGCGGGCTGGATCAAGCAGCGCGGTAAGAGCTCAGTCGAAGGCGGCGATCGTATTACGCTGCTGCGCGACAGCGACGGTGACGGCCAGACTGACCTCCAGACCACTTTCATCGAAGGACTCGACGCACCTTATGGCCTCGCGTTCGTCGACGGTACCCTATATGTCGCCAATCAGGGCAGTCTGGTGAGCTTCGCCTACACCGAGGGTGCAACCAAAATCACAGGAACGGGCACCGAGGTCACCAAACTTCCCGCCAAAGTCAACCACCACTGGACCAAGGCGTTGACTGCCAGTCCCGACGGCTCGAAGCTTTATGTCGGAATTGGCTCCAACAGCAATGTCGGTGAACGCGGCATGGATGTTGAGGAAGACCGAGCTGTAATCTGGGAGATCGACCGTGAAAGCGGCGCGAGCCGCATCTTTGCCTCGGGAATCCGCAATCCTACCGCTCTGGCCTTTGATCCTTGGTCCGACCGGTTGTGGGCGGTCGTCAACGAGCGCGACGAGCTAGGCCCACAGCTGGTGCCGGACTATCTCACGTCGGTTCGCGACGGCGGATTCTACGGCTGGCCCTACAGCTATTACGGCCAGCACGTCGACCCCCGTATTCAGCCGCAGCGGCCAGATCTGGTGCGAAAGGCGATTTCTCCCGACTATGCGCTCGGTTCACACGTCGCCGCCCTAGGCGTCGATTTCACGGCCGGAGGTAGCTTCGGCGAACGGTTCGGCGCAGGCGCCTTCGTAGGTATGCACGGCAGCTGGAACCGGGCCGATCCGTCGGGCTACAAAGTCGTATTTGTGCCGTTCAGCGGCGGCCGCCCCAACGGTAAGCCGATCGATCTTATCACCGGCTTTCTAAAGGACGGTAAGGCACGCGGACGCCCGGTCGGCGTAACCTACGATGCGGCGCGCAGTGTGCTATTGGTGGCGGACGACGTTTCCAACACGGTTTGGCGCGTCGCTCCGCGTCGGGTGCCACGTACGAATCCGACCCCTTCCGTGCCACTTGAGTAAATGAGACCGTGGCACCGACCGTCGACAAAGCGGGCTACCGCAACTGATTTGTTACGCTGAAATCATCCAAACGGCACAGTTCAAAGGGCTTGGGCTACGGGAGAGCGGACGCAAACGTCAGTCTACTATAGCGGTGAGCTATACGAGCAAGTCTTTGGCGACCTCGAGTCCGAAAGGATGTTAGAGGAGGGGCGCGCGGCGCGCATCCGCAGCTTGTGGCAGCGCTAGAACACTTTCTGTCTTGCCTAAAGCGGCTTGATGCCTGGATAGAGGCGCGTGTTGACACGTGGAGTGGGGTAAAGGCCAAGCGATACCGACAGGCGTAGCCGAAATCTTCGCCGCTAGAGGTTGGGACAAGGCCCAATCTGCGGGCAGAGCATTGGCGGCGGTTGCGTCAGAAGCGGGCTTCAGCAGCAAGGACTTTAAATTCCTGCGGTGAATGACAGCTACCCACCACATTGCTGACGTAGGGCTATCAATCCACGTAGCCTTAAGCAGACTGTCTGCTTCGGGGTTTCAACATGCCAAAACAGAAGCGTGTGAAAGGCAAGATACGAGGAATTCTGCGGGTCGCGATGGTGGAAAATGGAATATCTTTTTTGTCACAAACGCGACCGTTCAGGCATTGCTTTGGCGAAATGATCCTACTCTGTTCTAGTTTTTGGAAAAACTATTTTGTCAAAGCTGGTGCCGAATCCCGCAGTTTTACGTGTGTAAATGGAAGAACTCTTTTGTCTCGCAACAACACTGTTGTGAGACAATAAAGTCTTTCCACATACAATAAACTATTTCCACTTCTCCGATTTTGACAAAAAAGACTTTCCGCCAAAAATTTGGATTTTTGGGAGAAATCTGCGGTTTTTGGCTAAACCACTTTTGCGAGATGTTCGCAAAAACTGCTTAAAGTCGTTGATCTCCGGCGCGTCAAAGTGCGCGCACGTTAGGTCGATGTCGCCGAAAGAAGTGAAGCTGAGAGGTTCTGGCGGCAGTCAAGCGATGGCAGCTTTGCGCCCCAATTTCGGCCATTCGCTGTCAAACGTCGATTTCCCGAAAGCGGACATCAAACAAGTCTGTGTGACTATTGGGAACCGCCCCGCTTGCAGGCGCTCGCATGACTTTGTTGTTATGATACCACGCTCAATCCCAGCGTTTCGATTTGCCATCCATCGCCCTTGCGGCGCAGGCGATAGGAGCCATGCTCTGCGCCAAGATTGCCGTAGGTCGCACCACCCGAGCCGGCGCAAAATCCACGATCGCCAGAACAATCGATCCGAGCATCGATGAACATGGCTTTCTCACCTGTCGCGGTGACAACTACGCCGGGACCATTCCATGAACAAGCATCGCCAGTAAAAAGCCGCCCGAATTGGCGGAAGTGGCGCTTCGAGAATTGTGAGGCGGCCGCTCTGCTCCTGCTTTGCACCTGTCGGGATCGGCGCTCGTCATCCATTTCCATCACTCCGACCGACATAATGTAGCAAATTTGATGTATTATCGGCGATATACCAGTTTACGTCTCGATATTGACACATTAAGTCCCTTGATGTAAAGACGCAAAATCGCTACACAACGCTCCATATTAGGTATAATGTCTCGATAATGCCACATTATGATCCACCAGATCTGCGCCCTCTCTCGGTGCTGCTATCCGACCTAGGGAAGCAGATCGAAGCATATCGCATATCACGCAATCTCAAGCAGGCCGAGCTTGCGGAAATGGCTGGCATCTCGCGTTCGACGCTCGCCCGACTGGAAGCCGGCAATGGCGGGACCATCGATAGCCTTGCCAGGATAATGCGCGCACTTGAAATTGAAGACCGCCTTCTGGATGTCATGCCGGATGCCAAGCTGAGCCCGCTCGATCCCCGGTCCGACACCGGCAAAGCGCGGCAAAGGGTGCGCAAATCTTCTGAAGGTGAGGCTAGCGAGGAATGGAGCTGGGGTGACGAGGCCCCATGACGCGTGCCGTAGTCAATCTCTGGGGTCGTCAGATCGGCGCCGTCCTGTGGGATGAGGATCGCGATGTCGGTGTTTTCGAATACACTCCGGAATTCAGCCGCAGCGGCATCGAGGTTGCCCCGCTCACAATGCCCCTACGAAGCGGCGTCTACGACTTTCCCGCGCTGAATTACGAGACCTTCAAAGGGTTACCGGGCATGCTGGCCGACAGCCTGCCCGACAAGTTTGGTAACGCCCTCATCAACCGTTGGCTTGCTGAGCAGGGCCGCACAGCCGACAGCTTCGATCCGGTCGAGCGCCTTTGTTACACCGGCCGCCGAGGTATGGGCGCGCTCGAATTCGAACCTGCCACTGGTGAGCGCCGTGAACAGGGTCGGCCGGTCGATATCGCTCCGCTTGTCGAGCTCGCCAACAGGGTCATTGCCGCGCGTGAAGAACTGGCCGGTGTGCTCAAGGGAGAGGATGACCACCGCGCACTCCAGGAGATCCTGCGCGTCGGAACCTCCGCCGGCGGCGCCCGGGCCAAGGCCGTCCTCGCCTGGAACGAGGAGACCGGAGAATTCCATTCAGGGCAGCTGACTGCAGGGCCCGGCTACACGCAATGGCTGGTCAAGTTCGACGGCGTGTCGGGCAATGCCGACAAGGAACTTGCCGACCCGATGGGCTTCGGCCGGCTTGAGTACGCCTGCTATCTGCTAGCCCGAGAGGCTGGCATCGACATGGCTCGCTCTCGTCTGCACGAAGAAGGCGGGCGGGCACATTTCATGACCCAGCGCTTCGACCGCACGCCTGACGGCAAGAAGCTCCACATGCAATCGCTTTGCGCGATGCGCCATTTCGATTTCAACCTCGCTCGCGCATACAGCTACGAGCAGGCGATTGAGACCATCCGCATGCTCGGCCTCGGACGCGAAGCGATCAAGGAGCAGGTACGACGCGCGCTGCTCAATGTCTTCATTCGCAACCAGGACGACCACACCAAGAACATCGCCTTCCTGATGGATGGCGCGGGTCGCTGGAGCCTCTCGCCCGCATTCGATTTCGTCTACGCCTACAATCCTGACGGCGACTGGACCAACGAACACCAGATGTCTCTGGCAGGGAAGACCGATGGCTTCGAACTTGAGGACCTACTGACTTTCGGAAAGTTCGCTGACCTAAAAACAGGCGAGATCAAAGCCATGATCGAAGAAATCAAAGAGGCCATCGGCAACTGGGAGAAGCACTGCGATGTAGCGGGTGTGCCTAATGAAATTGCGCAGAGGGCGATACGCGGGTTTCGTTCAAGCATTCTCTAGCAGGACCGAATTTCATGCAAATCTTTGAAACGCAATGGACTTCGGCCAACTGTGCAGGCAGAAGAATGCGATGAAAAAGCATCGTCAGATCAAGCTTCCGGAAGTCGCAAGACTGCAAGAAGCCTTTCTGGCTTTGCGCCCTTTGGTGCGCGGCGGGCTGCCTCGTGCTCCGAAGCAGACTTACCACCTCAAAAACCTTGAGAGTGCATTTGGGGAACTCCGAACCGGCCTTTCTCAAGCGAGAGACGAGGGTGGACTTGTCAATCCATGGTCGATTGCAGGACTCAAGCGCGACGAAGTCAGAAATGCTGCCGCTCTCGCTGGAATATGGCTTCCTGAGTTTGGCGGGGCCGCTTCAAGGCGCTTCTTGGCAAATGTTCTGAATGCCGCATTGCCAAACGAAGAATGGAGCGAGGAGCTCGCTGAGGGCTACCGGATCGAAACCGAATTCAGCCCGATCGGAGATATCTCTGATCGAGTGGACCTTGTCATCGAGTCCCAGAATCATCTCGTCGGGATCGAGGTGAAGATCGACGCAACGCTCGGTCACCAGCAGCTTGAGAGATATTCGGCATCCATGGACCGCCGGGCGTCGATAACAGGCAAACAGTCGCACGTTTTCCTCCTTGCCCCGTTCGCAAGTCCGAACTCACAGACACCTTCCATAACCTGGAGGGAGATTTCGCGCTCCGCGAGAGCCTCAGTCGAAGGTAGGCTGCGACACCGCTCATTCGCAGAGCATCTCATCGTCAGTTTTGGCGATCACGTGCACGCCTTCTAGGATCTGAAGATCATGAGCGAAACTTCTGTCGGTAAATTGATCGTTCGGCACATTGAGGAGTTGGAAGCAGCTCTCCGCTTCGTGAGAGGGTCGATGAGCCAGTCGCTCGGCAACGCCGTCGCCGATCTAATAGATGATCGCAGGAGAGCCCTAGATTGGGATGGCGAGGTCAATCGTGACCTCAACGAAGGAATTTGGTTTGCGCCGAGCGAATGGCGAACTGCGAATGACGATGAAGAGAATTACGATCTTTACGTCGAATTCGAGGAAATAGATTGTCTCGATGGGGAGGAAGCGGAGACTTGGATTGGTGCCTTCTGCGGCTTTGCAGGAGCAGGAATTCGTCTCCGCCTAAAAACCAACGCACTTGGTCAGCGCGAATGGAAAACGCTGCTTCGTACGGAAACCAGGGTCATTGACCAGCTCGTTGAAGGCGGTTTTTTATGCGATCCAAAGAAGGGCGAACTTGCAGCTCTCATTTCAATTGAGAAAGACAAGCTAGCAGAAGCATTCGCTGACGAGGAATTCGACGAAGCTCTGCAGCCTATTGCTTGGGCGATCGATAGAATCGCGAAACACCAGGCTACCTTCGATCAGCTTGTCAGCACCATTAGAATGAAGCGCTGAGTGGGAGCATGTCGTGGGAGCAGAAGCAAAGGTAACCGACGGCGATCCACTGTGGACCAAGACGGGCAGTTGGACGATGGGCCTCGATCCGCTTGGGCTTCAGGCTACCAGCATCAGGATCTATCAGTCGCTGGTTCCAAACATCACCAACATTACCAACCGACTGAGATACTATGCATATTTTCCGTGGCTGGTCGGCTTGTATGAAAAGCTCCACCACTCCGATGATCCAGCAAAATTTGCCTACTTCATGCGTCGCGGCGAGGCCCTCTATGCCCTTGCTACCCTCGTAGACGATCAGCAAGGCAGCGACGGCTTGGGTGGTTCGAACTGGGCAAGCCAACATCGTTCCGAGGCAGCAATCAACGGTATAGATTTCCGCCCCTATACGGACGACAGGACGTCGCCTCAAACCTACCTGCAGGCATCGCGCGGCAACTATGGCGTTGCCTATGCTCCAACCCTGGTCGAGATGGGGTGGCTGACCCGCTCATCGGTGCCCGTGACGAACGGACGCGGTGAAACGGTGGCTTCCGCATTTGCCCAGTCAATTGGACAGGTCGCCGACGACATTGAAGCCGTCCTGCTTGCCGGCACAGCAACCGCCAAGCAGCTTCAGGATATCGGAGCCGCAGTGCATCCGGCCAAGATTCCGTCAGGATCTCAAGAGCAGTCCGTGCTTCGGGAGTTCCTGATCGGCACGCATGATACGACGAAGGACGCCGTGTCTCGGCGATCGACGATCTGGCTTGTTCTCGACCTCATTCGCAAGGGTGTCGCCCCCGGCGACATCGATGCACTTCGAAAAGCATTTTATGCCCGACGATTGCCCAATGGCGATGTGTACGATCAGTCTGCCGAAACGCTTGATCGTTGGCGTGCATACCAGGCCAACGAGTTCGGGCAGGTTGCACTGGCTGGTGCGTTGAACGCGCTGACCGGCTTGCAACGAGGAGACCATCCTTCTGGAATCGAGCCAAAGGACCTGATCGGGAAGGTGATCGCAAGTTCACTTCCGGCAAGCAACCAAAGCTGGTCGCAATGGGCCACTTCATTGGCGGCAGACTCCGAAGCTGATGAACTAAGGTTGATCGAGCCCATACTCCAAGACCTGGGTAATGGTTTGCGGCCGGCGGAAGAAACCATGTTGAGCGCATTCAAGCTGCTCGCTGTGCTCTGGGCACGATGGGCGAAAGGTGACGAAGCTGTCCGGCCAATCATCGCGCGAATGGCGGGCCCCGACGGTCGCTCGCTCGACGGTATTCTGCGGACCCTCGATCTGGCTCAAAGCCTGACAGCCGGTGAAGCCTTGGCCGCAGTCATGCTAAAACACGTTGTCATCGACCATCAGATCATTGCTGGTCGTAAGCTCTCGACGGCAGGAACCTTCACGTATCACTTTCTCGTCGAAGACGGCCTTCTCAGTGAGGGATTGCTGGGCGAGTACGGCTACACAACGCCGCGGTTGTTCAATTTGACCCGTGTTTTGAGGGATGCGGGGTATCTCAGCGACGATGGCGTGACGAGCGATGGGGAGGCGTTCCTTGAACAGCATCAGCCTCTTTAAAGATCTCGCGCGCACTGGCTTCCACACCTCGATCGTCACAACCTACTCGGTCGATGCGGCCTTCTACGATGGCTCGCTGCATCATCGGCTGCGCGTCTACGGAAGCGACAACAATATATTGATGGCCGATGCCAATATGCTCCAGCGGGCGATATCCGAGACGCCAGAGTCGTTTGGCCGTGCCGGCACGGCCTATGCCTTGTTACCAATTTCAGTGCTTGGCGCATTCCATCCCAAAATCAGCGTCCGACTGGGCAGTGATGCCGGCTGCGTCATGGTTGGATCTGCCAACGCGACCGCAGCAGGCTGGGGCAGGAATCGCGAGATCGTCGGCCAGTTCGAGTGGTGGCGCAAGCGCAACGATGGTGAGGAGAACGCCAATCGTCAGTTGATCCGCAAGGCATTCGACTATCTCTCAAAGTGGCTCCAGGAAGCGGGCCTCGAAACGGTCAAGCGCAAACTCGACCTCATCGAACGCGATGCCGCGTGGTTGTTCGAGACTGAGGCAAATGAAGGTCCGGTCGAACTTAATGATGGCACGCTGATCGATCTGCTGTGCGAGGACGCCAGTGGCGGACCTGGCATACTCAGCCGAGTAGTCGATCTGGTCGGGGGCGCAGCTGTGACTCAGCTTGTCGTGCTCTCGCCCTATTGGGACGCAAAACTCGAAGGCCTGCTCGGCCTTATCGAAGCTTTGAAGCCTGAAAAGACAACCATTGCTCTCAGTGCCCACAGCCCCGAGTTCCCCGTCGATCAACTCCATCGCATTCCGCAAGTCAGTTTTGCCGGGGTTTTCGATGGCAACGATGGCGCGCGGTTTATCCATGCCAAGGTCTTTGTGATCCAGACGGAGGATTGGGACCATATCGTCTACGGCAGTGCCAACTGTTCCGACGACGCCTTGGGCCTTACTGACCTTGCAGCGCGCAACGCTGAGTGTTCAGTCTATCGCCGTCTTCCGTCGGGTTCCGCACTTGAGCTGTTGGGCCTCGATCTGTCATCGACGATAGACCCATCCGAATTGATGGAGCCGACGAAGGAACTCCTCGAAGCGAAACCCGGCGCACCGCTACCTCTTGGCACGATCGAAGCGGCGGGAAGCAGCTTGCGCTGGGTGCCATCGGAACGAATTGCCGATCCGGAGGGCGCGGTACTCGTGATCCCCGAGGGCGAGTTCGCATTCTCGGGCGGCCGCAGCGGCAGCTATGCACTTGATTTGCCGACCAAACCTCGGTTTCCGCTGATCGCACGGGTCCGTGTGAACAACGGAACGCTTACCAGCGCCGTTATCGTCAACGATGCGGTCAGTTTGACCCACGCTGCACCCGGTTTGGGAGACAAGCGGTTGCGCTCGGCGTTCGCGAAAGTGGAACTCGAGGGTGGCGACTTTCTCGAACTTGCCAGCCTTGCCGCGATCATCTTCTCCGAAACGCCCGAGAGTCGCCGTAAGGCGGCAAAAGCGGTCAGATCCATCGGCCGGGCCCATGGCAAAGGAACAGAGGACGGGGACGACCACGTCGTCTTCGACTACGAGAGTCCCGAAGCCTTCCGAGAGGCAATGTCGGCAAGCGCACCGTCCAAGGGCGATAGCAGTCGGCTCAATTTCGACGACCCCGATGCAGTCAATCTCCTGAGGATCATTCTCCGTGGTATCGGCCAGGCGGATGATGAGGAGGATGACCTCTATCGCGACGAGGTGCCCGACGGCGGCGATGGAGCCGATGGAAGCGACGGAGATAACAATTCGGATCAGTCCGGCGAACATGGAGCTGGCGAAAACGGGGACCCGCCGCCTCGAGAACCGCGTACGTACCGACGCGATGAGGCCGAGAGGCAAAGCCTCGACATCCTGAAAGCGGTCGATTGCTTCGAAGCCTACATTGCGCGGTTGGCTGCCGAGGAAACTCCTCCGCCTCGCAAGCTCACTGCGGAAGTCTGCTTCATTCTGCGACTTATGGTCGAAGCGTGCCGTCGCCCACTCCAGGTCAAAGAAGGCGAACAGCGAGATCAGCTGTTCGCACTGGACCTAGAGCCTAAGCAACACGATCGTGAACGCGCTTTTGTGGTCCGTGTTGGACGAATTCTCCAACGCCTGTGGCAGGGCAGCAAATCGGAAGCAGGTCTGTTGTCACGGATTTCGATAGGCCAGCATCAGACAGAACTGCCCTTCGACTGTTTTGCCTTGGTGGCGCTCACGCGATGGGCGCTAGCGCGTTCAGTGATGGCAGTTGCTGACCACAAGCAGGCGGCTTTGGCAGGGTTCGTGACGAAAAGTGCGATCGCGATCTGGAAAGCAAGCCAATCTTGGCCGCGGCTCGATCAAGAGGCCGAGCTCGAATTTGTCGGCAAACTGGATGCTGCTCTAGGAATTGATCGCGAAGAGACAGAGCTTCTCCTAAAACACTATACCCAGCTCAACCAGCAACTCACGAACGCCGACGCATCTTGAGCGTGAACCTGCAGGCCTACTCATTGGGCTCTCTCGAGGTAGCGACAAAAGGCATTTGCAAGTTGCATTTGTCTCGGCGTGCGGCATTCGGCTTCGAAGACTTGCGGAGAGCCAACCAGAATCGTCACGCATTTCGCGCGGGATGTCGCAACGTTGAGGCGATTGAGACTGTAGAGAAACTCCATGCCTCGCGGAGCGTCCGCATGCGAGGAGCTTGCAAGGGAGTAGATTGAAATCGGCGCTTCCTGCCCCTGAAACTTGTCGACGGTCCCGACCCGCGCCTGCGGCAGGCGCTGCTGAATTTCGAAGACCTGCGCATTGTACGGAGCGATGATCAGGATGTCCTCGCTTCCGATAGGATGCTCTTCCCCATTGCGGTCAACCCAGGTCGCTCCTTGCCTGAGAATATCGTCAACCAAGGCTGCGATAACATCGGCTTCCTCGGGAGAGCAGTTCTGATTGCCTTTGTGCTCGACGGGCAAGAAGCGGAGTCCCGTGCCCCCGGCAATGCCGCCGGCATTGACGCGTTGCCCCGCCGTCTCCTCCTTCGATTCAAGCTTGCCCTCATAGAAGAGCTCTGACGTGTAGCCGGAAATATCGGGAGGCAGCCGCCAGGTAACGTCGAGGAACAGTCCTTCTTCAGAGGCTATCGTCTGTTTCCCCGACAAGAGATGGTCCAGAGCCGAGCATCCAGTGCCGTCCGGATGGCTTCCCTGCATTGGTTGGTCGAGCTGCTGAGGATCACCAAGCAAGACTAGCGTTCTGGCTGCCTGCGACACCGCGAGCACATTTGCGAGGGACATCTGCGCCGCCTCATCGACGAAAAGAACGTCAAGACATTCGAACGCGTCCTCGGTCGACCACAGCCACGCTGTCCCGCCTGCGACCTGACAATCGCCATGCAAAGCGGAGAAGACCTCACCGTTACTCTTTTTGGCAAAGTGAAGGCGGTCGGTGGCCTCTTCCTTTGAACCCCCTTTCGGCTTTTGAATGCACACAAGCGGCGTGGAGGTTTCATCGGCCACCTCGATAACCTTGTCGAGAAGGTTGCGGATCACATCGTGGCCATTGGCCACAACCCCTACCTTTTTGCCTTGCTTCACCAGCTCGCAGATCATGTGCCCGCCAGTATGCGTCTTGCCGGTTCCGGGTGGTCCCTGGATCGGCAACACTCCTGACGCAACTAGCGGTGCAATCCGCACGCCGGCGGCCAGCGGCGTTTCGCCGTCCATCCTGATGGGCGCATCGCCTCCGACTTGCGGGGCCACGCGCATGAGCATGTCTCGGGCAGGCCGGTAGGCAGCGCCGTCGAACATGCCGTGCTCGCAGACATAGCGTGCCAGTCGAACAAGCGATTCCTGCATGGGCTTCGATGAAACATGCTCGTGGACGAAGATCGCTTCGGGATGCTCGCTCGCCATGGCGGAGGTCTTCTTGATGTCGACAGTCCGGTGGCTGCGGGAAATGTCCTCGACAGAACCGACCGATTGGCCGCCCTGGACCTTAATTCCCTTGCCCGGGCGAATGTCGGCTTCCTGAGCTGGAAAGCTGTAGCGGTCGATCGGACATTTTGCCGTTCCACCCACTGTTTCGATGTACTGCAGACCCGAGAGGCCCGCGCGCTCATCCAGTAGATCTTCGGCAGAAAGATCGCACAGGCGGAAGTATTCCCACCAACCTGCCTTCTCCTCGCGGCGATGCCATTCGAGCAGGTTCGCCAACAGCCAACGACCATGCTCTGAGGTGGTCCCGCCTTCCTGGACAGTTTGGCGGCTGAGTTAAGCTAATCCCGGTTGTCGTTATGCCGCCTTCTTGATCATCAGATCATGGGGGGCATGCCCCCCATGATCTGATTGCCCGATCCGCCGATAGGCCTCCACCGGGGTTCGTCCGGCTAGGCCCGAGTGCGGACGCTGGGTGTTGTAATAGGTGATCCACCGGCCAAGGCCAGCACGCAGCTCGGAGCCGGTCTCGAAGGCATGGAGGTAGACGCACTCGTACTTCAGGGACCGCCAGAGCCGCTCGATGAAGACGTTGTCCATCCACCGCCCCCGGCCGTCCATGCTGATGCGGACCTCGGCCTCGCGCAGCACGCTGGTGAAGGCCTGCGACGTGAACTGGCTGCCCTGGTCGGTGTTGAAGATCTCGGGCTTGCCGTAGCGGGCCAGCGCCTCCTCCAGCGCCGCAACGCAGAAGCCGGCATCCATCGTGTTCGACAGCCGCCAGGCCAAGACCTTGCGTGTGGCCCAGTCCATGATCGCGACCAGGTAGAGGAAGCCCCGACGCATCGGGATGTAGGTCACGTCGGCGCACCAGACATGGTTGGGCCGCTCGATCGCCAGCTTGCGCAGCAGATACGGATAGACCCGGTGCTGTGGGTGCGGATCGCTCGTGCGTGGCCGCTGGTAGATCGGCGTCAGCCCCATCTTCGCCATCAGCCGCCGCGCCCGCCTGCGACCGATCTCGTGTCCGGCACGCCGCAGGTGCCGCGCCATCTGGCGACTGCCGTACCATGGGCATTCCATGAAGGTCTCGTCGATCACCGTCATCAGCGCCAGCGTCTCGTCCGTTTCCGGCACCGGTGCGTAGTAATAGGACGAGCGGC
>NZ_LYWY01000020.1 GCF_001661915.1 Croceicoccus pelagius | reverse complement strand
TGGATTGGTACGGGAATGAAGACGACGAGAAAGCGCTACAGCGCGGATTTCAAGGCCAAGGTTGCGCTGGAAGCGATCCGGGGCGACCTGACGCTGGCGGAGCTGGCAGCCAAGCACGGTGTCCACCACACGATGATCGCATCGTGGAAGCGCCAAGCCATCGACGGGATGGCAAGCACCTTCTCCGGCGCCGGCGATACGGCCAGGGCCGTCAGCGAGAGCGAGGTGGAAAAGCTGCACGCCAAGATCGGGCAACTGGTCGTGGAGCGGGATTTTTTAGCAAAAGCCTTCGGTCGATGAGCGTGGATCGGAGGCGGGCAATGGTCGAACCTGCTCACCATCGCTTGTCGATCTCGGCGCAGTGCCGTCTGCTGCTTATCAGCCGCTCGTCCTATTACTACGCACCGGTGCCGGAAACGGACGAGACGCTGGCGCTGATGACGGTGATCGACGAGACCTTCATGGAATGCCCATGGTACGGCAGTCGCCAGATGGCGCGGCACCTGCGGCGTGCCGGACACGAGATCGGTCGCAGGCGGGCGCGGCGGCTGATGGCGAAGATGGGGCTGACGCCGATCTACCAGCGGCCACGCACGAGCGATCCGCACCCACAGCACCGGGTCTATCCGTATCTGCTGCGCAAGCTGGCGATCGAGCGGCCCAACCATGTCTGGTGCGCCGACGTGACCTACATCCCGATGCGTCGGGGCTTCCTCTACCTGGTCGCGATCATGGACTGGGCCACACGCAAGGTCTTGGCCTGGCGGCTGTCGAACACGATGGATGCCGGCTTCTGCGTTGCGGCGCTGGAGGAGGCGCTGGCCCGCTACGGCAAGCCCGAGATCTTCAACACCGACCAGGGCAGCCAGTTCACGTCGCAGGCCTTCACCAGCGTGCTGCGCGAGGCCGAGGTCCGCATCAGCATGGACGGCCGGGGGCGGTGGATGGACAACGTCTTCATCGAGCGGCTCTGGCGGTCCCTGAAGTACGAGTGCGTCTACCTCCATGCCTTCGAGACCGGCTCCGAGCTGCGTGCTGGCCTTGGCCGGTGGATCACCTATTACAACACCCAGCGTCCGCACTCGGGCCTAGCCGGACGAACCCCGGTGGAGGCCTATCGGCGGATCGGGCAATCAGATCATGGGGGGCATGCCCCCCATGATCTGATGATCAAGAAGGCGGCATAACGACAACCGGGATTAGCTTAACTCAGCCGCCAAACTGTCCAGGAAGGCGGGACCACCTCA
>NZ_LYWY01000001.1 GCF_001661915.1 Croceicoccus pelagius | reverse complement strand
CGGTCAAGCTGAACGCCCTGCCGGGCATAGATCTGCGCCTGGCGGTAGAGCGGCAGGTGATCGGCGTACTTGGAGACCAGCACCTGCGCGATCAGCGCTTCGGTCGGGATGCCGCCCTCGACGATGCGGGCCGGTGCTGGAGCCTGGACCACGCCGCTCTCGCACGATCGGCAACCGTAGCGGGGACGACGCGTGACCAGCACGCGGAAGGTTGCCGGAACCACGTCGAGGCGTTCGGAGACATCTTCGCCAATCTGGTGGAGAGCACCGCCGCAGCAGGGGCAGTCATGGCTCTCAACATCGACAACCTGCTCGATCCGTTCCAGATGCGTCGGAAGCGAGCCACGGTTGGTCTTGCGCGGGCGCTCGGCCTTCTGCTTGCTCGCCTGCTCCTGCGCGTGTTCGGCTACGGCCAGGGCTGCTTCGACTTCCTCAAGGGCAAGCTCGAACTGGTCGGGATCAAGTTGCTCGGAACGGCGACCGAACCGGTGACGCTGCATCGCTTCGATGATCGCGCGCAGGCGCTCGACCTCATCGCGGAATGTCTTGAGAGTATCGAGCTCACGGGCCTGTTCGAGCACGAGCGCTCGCAGCGCTTCGACGTCTTCAGGCAGGTCCGCTTCTATCAGCATGGAGACACTGAATCAGTGGTGCGGTATCCCGTCAAGCGGCAATCTGCGGTGCCTTCGGGCGACGTCCGCCGTGGACACGCCGCCAGTCCAGGCCCTCCAGCAAAGCGCCCAGTTGTGCCGCTGTAAGGCGCATTACACCATCGCGGATGCCGGGCCACTTGAAGCCGCCCGTCTCCATCTTCTTGGCCATCAAACACAGGCCCGTGCCATCCCACCAGATCATCTTGATCCGGTCGGCTCGCTTGGCCCGGAACACATAGATCACGCCGGAATAGGGCTTGCCGCCATACTCGGCGGCCACCAGTGCCGCGAGCGAGTCCGGTCCCTTGCGAAAGTCCACCGGGCGCGTTGCGACCATCACCTTTGCGCCAGTACCCAATGGACCAACGGGCCCGATCATCGCGTCTCTCGCAGCGCAGTGATCACTGCCGAAATCGTGCCCGCATCCGCTCCGCACCCGATCTTCACCGTGATCCCGTCCACTTCCAGTTCCACCGTACTGGCCTTGCCGCGGCGTCGCCGTCGTGTCGGCTTGTTCCTTGGTGCCGGATCGGGATCGGGCATCGCATCGATCACCGCCGGAACGAAGGTCTGCTCCGGCTTTGCAGTCTCAGGAACTATGAGACCGTGTTCTTCCATCTGCGCACGCAACTGGCGACGCCAGGTGAAGAGTTGTGAAGGAACCAGGCCATGACGGCGCGCGACCGCGCTCACCGACTGCATCCCCGAATAGCTCTCGGCGACAATCGAGGCCTTCACCTCCGGCGGCCAGTCCCGACGCTTGCCCGCGCCGGTGAAGACCTCAAACCGCTGAACACCGTTAGTGCCAGTATCGTCACATGACATCGTCATAGCACCAACGCCCCTCCCGCAGATCAGGGCGCGGAAACTCGACGCTTCAGATCAACGGCGCAAGGTGGGGACGCGACAGCGCTTAC
>NZ_LYWY01000019.1 GCF_001661915.1 Croceicoccus pelagius | reverse complement strand
ACAACCGGGATTAGCTTAACTCAGCCGCCAAACTGTCCAGGAAGGCGGGACCACCTCACATCCCGTGGTAGGCTTGGAGATGAGCCACAGCTTCCCGCTTGGCGGCGGGCGTCAGAACTTTTTTGAAAGAAGATCCTTCAGCGCAGCCTGGTCGAGCATGGCATCGGCCAGTAGCCGCTTGAGCTTGGCGTTCTCGCTCTCGAGCTCCTTCAGCCGCCGAGCCGCGGAGACCTCCAGCCCGCCATACTTCGACTTCCAATTGTAGATCGTCGCTTCCGACACCCCGTGCCGCCGGGCCAGGTCGGCGGTCTTCGCGCCCGCCTCGGCCTCCTTCAGCACACCGATGATCTGCTCTTCCGAAAACCTCGTTCTCTTCATCTCGTCCGTCCTTCTGTCAGGGCCGGACTCTAATCGAGACTGGAGGAAAATCAGGGGGTCAGGTCAGTTGCCATCACCATTTGGCGAACCGACCATGTCTGGTCTAAGTTTATTTTGAACGGTGTACGTCAAGATCAACCAGAGAAGAGTCCCCAATTGCTAAGCGCAAATGTTGCCATCGGGATCAGGCAAGTGACGCGAAATTTTCTATATTCACCTGCCGAATTGACGGACCGGCTGGACCTCCACTTCAACGAGGCCACTGTGTTGAAACTGAACAAGCTCAAAACCCGTGCATTATTGTCTTCAATCGTTGATGATCTTCGCGTCATCGTTGGTGACAGAAGTGTTGTGAACTGGATTCGAGCGTCGAACCCCTCATTCGAAGGGAGAAGCGCTATCGAGGTCATGCTGGGCGACGCGCATGGCGTCGAGCGTGTCCAACGATACGTGAAGGCTGTCGCGATAAACCCATGGTGACATAAGGTGCCATCGCTGAGCTTCTTTATTGGGCATTTTCGCTATTATTTCGTCAACATCCCTATGCGTTGCCATATTTTTTCTGGATGTTTCCGATGGGTTGATTGTCTTCGCTGAGTTGGCAAAGCAGGACATTTGGTAAAATTGCAACCGGCTCTTGGGCCTCTTGGTTGAGGAAGCCCATCGTGAGACGATGGGTCCAATAGTTTCTTGCCAGATTCCCATTGCCAAAGGCAGGTCCAGCGTTGCGCTTGGAGGCTGAGCTCCACGCTGGCCCTGCCTTCTTGAAAGGTATCTCACGAACCATGATAGCGTTTTTGGCGAAAAGTGATATGACCGGAAAACCGTTCAACTGGGCAGGCGCAAGTGCGCTGCAACTGATGCTGGCGCAACAGGCGGGCCTGAGGCCGGGGCATTTCGTGTGGTTCGGCGGCGACGTGCACCTCTATTCCAACCACTACGACCAGGCGCGGGAGCAGATGAGCCGCGAGCCGCGTCCGTTCCCGAAAATGCGTCTGGCCCGCAAGCCGGACTCGATCGATGGCTACCGGATCGACGATTTCGTGGTCGAGGACTATTCGCCGCACGCCGCCATCAAGGCCGACGTCGCGGTCTGAGGCTCAGGGCACCGCGTTCCAGCGGGCGAGGTCGGAGTGATCGGCCTCGCGCGGTTCGATCCAGCGCCAGCCGTCGGCGGTCTTTTCCCGCTTCCAGAACCACGCCCGGCTCTTGAGGTGATCCATCAGGAAGTCCGCTGCCTCGAATGCGTCGCGGCGGTGGCGGGCGGCGCAGGCGACGAGCACGATTGGCTCACCCGGCTTCATCACCCCGACACGGTGAATGACAAGCGTTCCGGTAAGCGGCCAATGCGCTTCGGTTCGCGCGGCAAGGTCGGTCATGCCGGGAAGGGTGAGCGGTTCGAAATGGCGCAGTTCGAGCCCTTCGACTTCGCTTCCCGCTTCTTCGCGCACCAGCCCTGTAAAGCTGACGATACCGCCCGCATCGCCGCAGCGCTGTGAGAACTGGCGCATTTCCTCGTGGGGATCGAAAGGCGCGGTCGCCAGGCGAACGTCGCGCATGTCAGCCGCCGCTGACGGGAGGCAGGAAGGCCAGTTCGTCTCCGTCGCCTGCCATAACGTTCGAGGGTGAGACCAGCGTGCCGTTCAGCGCGACGCGAATGTCGGGTGAGGCGATGGCGACGGCCAGGTCGGGATCGAGGCGTTCCGTAATCGCGGGCAGGGCGAGCTTGCCGGGGACGTCGAGCGTCATCTCTGCGGCGCCAGCCATGTCTTCCAGCTTGCCTAGAAACAATAACGTAAGCGCCATCATCAGCCGCCTGTCACGGACATATGGCGCGGCAGGTGCGGAGCCTCGCCCTTTTTTCGGATGGAGAAGTGATGGCGTTCCGGCTTGATCGTCATCGCCTCTTCCATTGCGGCTTGTAGAGCAGCATCGGGATCGTCCGAACGCACTGCGGCGCGCAGATCGACCTGCTCACGCCCGCCGAGGCAAGCATAGAGCTGGCCCGTCGCGGTAACGCGGATGCGGTTGCAACCATCGCAGAAGTTGCTGGTGAGCGGTGTAATAAGGCCGAGCCTTCCGCCCGTTTCCGCTACGCGGACATAGCGCGCCGGACCGCCGCTGCGATGCGCGTCGCTCTCCAGCGTCCAGCGCTCTTCCAGATCGCTTTGCACTTGGGTGAGGGGGAGGTAGTGGTCGATCCGGTCGCCATCGACTTCTCCCAGAGGCATGACCTCGATCAGCGTCGCTTCATACCCTTCGCCGTGGGCCCAAGCGATGATATCGGCGATCTCGTGCTCGTTCACGCCTTTGAGCGCGACGATGTTGATCTTTATCGAAAGCCCCGCCGCCTTGGCTGCTGCAATTCCTTCCAGCACTTGCGAGAGGCGGTCGCGGCGCGACAACTCCTCGAATTTTACCGGGTCCAGCGTGTCGAGCGAGACATTAACGCGGCGCACACCTGCATCGAACAGGTCTTCGGCAAATTCGCTGAGGCGCGTGCCGTTTGTGGTGAGCGTGAGTTCTTCCAGCCCGTCACCGATCCGCCGCCCTATTGCGCGTACGAGATCGATCATGTCGCGCCGAACAAGCGGCTCTCCGCCCGTCAGTCTGATTTTGGTGACGCCGCGATCAATGAAAGCGGTGGCGACCTTGTGCAGTTCCTCAAGGCTCAACACCTCTGCGCGGGGCAGGAACTGCATGCGTTCGGGCATGCAGTACTGGCACCGCAGGTCGCAGCGATCCGTCACGGAAAGGCGCAAGTAGGTAATGCGCCGCTGGAAGGTGTCGATCAGGGAAGGGGCGGTTTCGGCCATCGGGAAATTCTTTGTCAGATAGGGGCCATCTTCGCAAACGCGTATCTTGTGCAGGCGCGAGAATTTGCGCCCTTGATTCGAACTTTGCGTGTCACGCAGCGGTCGGTGACGCGGAACCGCTCTCACCTCGCGACACGCAAAACCGCGCAAATTCGTGACTTTCAAAAAATTTCAAAAAAGGTTTTCGATCATCGTTGACAGGGCGCGGAACCTCCCATAGATGCGCGGCTCCCCAAGGGGCAAGCGGGTGTAGCTCAGTTGGTTAGAGCGCCGGCCTGTCACGCCGGAGGTCGCGGGTTCGAGCCCCGTCACTCGCGCCACTTGGAGGACGCACAAAGGCCCGCGAAAGCGGGCCTTTTTCGTTTCAGATCAATATTTTGCCGCGTTCGCTTAAGGCTGGCTCTTAGATCGCGGGATCAGCCCCAGCGGCCCGTTTCCATCCAAATCAAAAAGCGCTTCAAAGGCAGGAGCCAGACCACGCCGAGGATCAGGTAGACCGGCACCTGCAAAAGGACGTGCCAGCGCGAAATCGGCTCGATCAGCGTCACGACCAGCACGACATAAAGGATCATCGCCACGATCAGCGCGATGATCCCAACAGGCTTGCGCCAGGTCGGTTTCCAGTCGGGGCGATTCACGCATCATGCCTTTCGAAAGGGCCATAGAGCCGGGTCGGGGTCACGACCGCGGCCAGAAGCCTGTCGTGCGGTTCGAGCGGGAGCATGTCCACTCTCTGCACGTCCCATGCAAGCCCGATGGGCAAAGCGCCGGCATTGCTTTCAAGCCAGCGGTCGTAATGCCCGCCTCCCTGACCCAGCCGCGCGCCGCTTTCGGTGAAGCCCACGAGCGGTACGAAAATAACGTCGGGGACGACAGATTCGGCATCGCCTGAAGGCTGGAGCGCGCCGAAAGGACCGACGTCGAGATCCGTATCGCCCCAGGGGTCTGCCCATTCGGCGAAATGCATCGAAGCTTGCGCGTCGCAAAAGCGGGGCAGGGCAATCCTGTGGCCAGCTTCGGAAAAGAAACGCGCATATCCACCTGTTGGAGCCTCGGTCGGCAATGGGTGATAGAACCCGATGGTCGCGCCTTCGGGCACGAGTTCAAGAACGGACGAGGGCGGCCTGCGAAACAGCAGCGCTTTCGTCACGTCAGGCAGCGCCGCCACATGCTCACGCCGGGCGTTTCGAAGCCGCCTGCGCAATCCCGCCTTGGTGTCCATCTAAGCCCCTTGATAAAATGCCTCTTTCGGGAGCGCGGTTTTCGTCCAGATCGAGCCGAGAATGGTGCCTTCGGAGAACCGGCGCGCAGCGACCGTCCGGTCGTGAGCACCGGAAGCGCAACGAAGGTGCCGTTCGCAGGCCGGTATGGGCGGAAACTGCGCCCCGAAAGGGTGACGGGCCCACCATGGGTCGTTTGCCGTATGAAATCCTCTGACGCCTAAGCATCAGGTGGAGGCCGTTTCAGCCGGCCCACGAGCCAGCCAAGGGACAGCCCCCTAGGATTGGTTATAGCCTCAGGGATGTTCTGTCGGCTCGTGCCGGGCAGAACCCGTCGACGGTGAATCTAGGAATGGTGGTCGCTACCCTCAAGGTGCCGGACGATATTTTCGATCCTTGCCGTGATGGAATCGATCCTGCGCGAGATCGCCTTGTCCTCGTCGCGGTCCATCGCGGGCGCGGCATCACCTTCGCGCAGGGCATGGACTTCGTCGGCCAGCAGCAGCGCGCCGAATAGCAGCATCCGCGGCTCTGTCTGTCCGACCGCGCCTGCATCGCGCACGCGCGTGTCGATCATGCGGCCGAGCTGCTTGATATGGTTTTCCTCGCCGGGCTGGCACGATACGGCAAATCGGCGGCCGCCGATTTCGAGGTCGAGGTTCGCCATCAGCCGTGGCTCCCGAATTCTTCGAGGAGAACGTCGAGATCGGCCAGCGCATGGCCGACCTTCTGGCGCATGGCCTCGTGCGCGACCTTCAAGGTCTTCAGCTCCGACACGGCCGGGTTGGGCTGCACGACGGCTTTTTCCAGCCGTTCGAGCATCGCTTCCAGCCTGTCGAGGGCGCCTTCCATTTCGAGTCGCTCGGTCTTTGCCATGTTTTGAAGTTCGCTTTCCCCACTCTCAGGTCCGTAATGGGCCCGATGGCGCATAGTCGCAAGGTGGGCAAACCCCTGATGCTGCGAAAGCGATATGGCGACGTTCTGGCGCGACAATCGGGGCAGGGCGCACACCTCTGCTTGTGGTGAACTTGACGCGGGGCAGTCGGACCCGCAATGCAGCGCCGCAACGAATCACCCGCTCCTTGCGCGCTGAACGGGAAGAGCCTGAAGATGACCACCGAGACCACCCGCCTGGCCGATATGGCCAACGCGATCCGTGCACTTTCCATGGATGCCGTACAGGCGGCCAATTCGGGACATCCGGGTATGCCGATGGGCATGGCCGACGTCGCCACCGTGCTGTTCGACGAATACCTGAAGTTCGATCCGGCCGCCCCGCACTGGGACGACCGCGACCGCTTCGTGCTGTCGGCGGGCCACGGCTCGATGCTGATCTACTCGCTGCTGCACCTGACCGGGTACGCGCGTCCGACGATGGACGATATCCGCAATTTCCGTCAGCTCGGCAGCCCGTGCGCGGGTCACCCAGAAAACTTCCTTCTCGACGGCGTCGAATGCACGACCGGCCCGCTGGGGCAGGGTCTTGCGATGGCGGTGGGCATGGCGATTGCAGAGCGTCATCTCAATGCCAAGCATGGCGACGACCTCGTCGATCACCGCACCTGGGTGATCGCGGGCGACGGCTGCCTGATGGAAGGCATCAACCACGAGGCGGTCGGCCTTGCGGGCCATCTGGGCCTTGGCCGCATGATCGTACTGTGGGACGACAACAACATTACCATCGACGGTTCGGTCGAACTGTCGTCGAGCGAGGACGTCGAGGCCCGTTATCGCGCGTCGAAGTGGCACACGGTGCGCTGCGACGGTCACGATCCGGCAGACATCCGCCGTGCGCTGGACGAGGCGATTGCCGACCCGCGCCCTTCGCTGGTCGCTTGCAAGACCGTCATCGGCAAGGGCGCCCCCAACAAACAGGGCACGAGCGCGACGCACGGCGCTCCGCTTGGTGCCGAAGAGATCGAGGCTGCTCGCAAGGAACTGGGCTGGAGCGCAGAGCCCTTCGTCATTCCCGACGATATCGCAGCCGCCTGGAAGAAGACCGGTGAACGCGGAGCCGCCGCCCGCGAGGCATGGCACCAGCGCTACGAAGCCGACAAGGATCGCGCCGAGGCTTATGAAGCATCGACCACGCTGCCCGGCGCGGATGCCGGCGCGGTGTTGCAGGACTATATTCGCGGTCTTGTCGCAGAGCCCAAGAAGGTTGCTACTCGCAAGGCGTCCGAAATGGCGCTCGGTCCTCTGACAGAGGCGTTCCCCAACATGATCGGCGGCAGCGCCGACCTGACGGGTTCGAACAACACCAAGACCAAGTCGACCGGTCCGATCACCGTCGACAACTACGACGGCAGCTACGTCTATTACGGCATCCGCGAATTCGGCATGGCCGCTGCGATGAACGGCATGGCGCTGCACGGTGGCATTGCGCCCTATGGCGGCACGTTCCTGATTTTCTCGGACTACTGCCGCAATGCGGTGCGGCTGTCCGCCCTGCAGCAGGTCGGCGTGACATATGTATTTACGCACGACAGCATCGGCCTTGGCGAAGACGGCCCGACGCACCAGCCGGTCGAACAGGTGATGAGCCTGCGCCTCATCCCTAACCTCAACGTCATGCGTCCGTGCGACACGATCGAAACGGCGGAATGCTGGGCCATCGCCTTGGCGAACGCGCACACCCCGTCGGTTCTCGCCCTGTCGCGCCAGAACCTGCCGCAGCTTCGCGGTGACGGTGATGCCGATTGGGCCCCGCTCAAGAACATGTCGGCCATGGGCGCCTATCGCCTGAAGTCGGCAGAAGCGGCGCGCAAGGTGGTCCTGATCGCGACGGGTTCGGAAGTGGCTCTGGCATGCGACGTTGCGAAGGCTCTCGAAGCGGACGGCATCGGCGCCGACGTCGTATCGATGCCTTGCATGGAACTGTTCGAGGCGCAGGATGCTTCCTACAAACAGGACGTTGTACCCGACACGGTACTTCGCGTTTCGATCGAGGCGGGGACCACGCTGGGTTGGGAGCGCTTCACGCACGGCGGTTCGGTGGCGAACGGTCTCAACATCGGTCTTGACCGCTTTGGCGCCTCGGCCCCCGCGGAACAGCTTTTCGAACGCTTTGGGTTCACGGTCGATGCGATCGTGCCGCAGATCAAAGCGAAACTAGGCGAATAAACAAGGAGTTTACTGGCATGGCGACCAAGGTTGCGATCAACGGTTTCGGACGTATCGGGCGGCTTGTTGCCCGCGCTATCCTGGAACGTGACGACCACGATCTCGAACTCGTTGCGATCAACGACCTGGCGGACGCCAAGGCCAACGCACTTCTTTTCCAGTACGATTCGACCCACGGCCGCTTCCCCGGCACGGTTGAAGCAGGCGACGCCAGCATCACCGTGAACGGCAAGAAGATCGCCGTCACGTCTGAGCGTGAACCCGGCAAGCTGCCGCATGCCGACATGGGCATCGATATCGTTCTGGAGTGCACCGGCTTCTTCCAGTCGGACGAAGCAGCCCGCCCGCACATCGCGGCAGGCGCCAAGAAGGTTCTGATCTCGGCACCTGCGACCGGAGTTTCCAAGACGATCGTCTTCGGCGTGAATCAGGACACCCTGACGGCCGAGGACGACGTTGTCTCGAACGCATCGTGCACCACGAACTGCCTCGCGCCGGTTGCCAAGGTTCTTCAGGAAGCCGTCGGTATCGAGCGTGGTTTCATGACCACGATCCATTCTTACACCAACGACCAGCGCATGCTGGACCAGATGCACTCCGACATGCGCCGTGCGCGTGGCGGTGCGCAGAACATGATCCCGACCACCACCGGCGCGGCCCGTGCGGTCGGTCTCGTCCTGCCTGAACTCAAAGGCAAGCTGGACGGTTCTTCGGTCCGCGTGCCGACCCCGAACGTGTCGCTGATCGACCTTGTCTTCACGCCCTCGCGCGATACGACGAAGGAAGAGCTGAACGCTGCGCTCAAGGCCGCTTCGGAAGGCGCTATGAAGGGTGTTCTCGACTACACCGACCAGCCGCTGGTTTCGTCGGACTTCAACCACTATCCCGCCAGCTCGACGGTCGACAGCCTCGAAACCGCGGTTCTCGAAGGCAAGCTTGCCCGTGTCGTGTCCTGGTACGACAACGAGTGGGGTTTCTCGAACCGCATGATCGACACCGCCGGCAAGATGGCGAGCTTCCTGTAAGAGAGGTTGGCTGACATGGGCGCTACGGGACGATTGGGCGGCATCGCGCGGCACGATCGTCCGCGTGGCCCCATGGAGCTTGTCGACGAGGTGAAAGTGACCGTCCGCGAAGGCATCGCGGGCGACTTTCGCGGCGCGCTGAAGCCCGACGGCCCGCGCAAGCGGCAGGTCTCGCTGATCAGCGCCGAGGACTGGGCCGCTGCGATGGCGGATCTGGGCCTCGATGCAGGGGCCATTCCCTGGCAGGAACGCCGCGCGAACCTGTTGGTCGAGGGGCTGACCCTGCCGAGGGAACAGGGCGCACGCATACGCATTGGCGGCGACGTCGTGATCGAAGTCGTGCAGGAATGCGATCCCTGCAGCCGCATGGAAGAAATCCACGCCGGACTGAAGGCCGCGCTGACCCCCGAATGGCGGGGCGGCGTGCTTGGCCGCGTGCTTGAAGAGGGCACGATCCGTGCCGGCGACACCATAAGGATCGAAGAATGAGCGAGTTTCGTAACCTGGACGATATCGGTGACGTTTCGGGCAAGGTCGCGCTGGTCCGTGTCGATCTTAACCTGCCGATGAACGGCGGACAGGTGACCGACAAGACGCGCATAACCGCTTCTGCCCCGACGATTCTCGAACTGGCCGATGCCGGTGCCAAGGTGCTGCTGCTGGCGCATTTCGGGCGTCCCAAAGGCGCCCGAAATTCGACGATGAGCCTGTCGATGGTGGTCGACGCCGTGCAGGATGTTCTGGGCCGCGAGATCATGTTCGTGCCCGAAGTCGCGGGCGACGTGGTCGCCCAGTCGATTGGCATCATGCGTCCCGGCGACATCTCGATCCTTGAAAACACCCGCTTCTGGCCGGGTGAGGAAAAGAACGATCCCGAATTCGCCAGGGCCATTGCCGCCAATGGCGATCTCTACGTCAACGACGCGTTCTCCACCGCGCACCGCGCCCATGCCTCGACCGAGGGGCTGACGAAGTTCCTGCCGTCCTATGCCGGTCGTTCGATGCAGAAAGAGCTCGAAGCGCTCGACAAGGCGCTGGGCAGCCCGGAAAAGCCGGTTGCGGCGGTGGTCGGTGGGGCCAAGGTCTCGTCCAAGCTCGACGTGCTGCGCCATCTTGTCGGGCAAGTCGATCACCTCATCATCGGCGGCGGCATGGCCAATACCTTCCTTGCCGCGCGCGGAGTAGATGTGGGCAAGTCGCTATGCGAGCATGACCTGACGGGCACGGCCGAGGAGATCATGGACGCTGCCGACGCGTCGGGCTGCACCGTCCACCTGCCTTACGATGTCGTCGTCTCGAAGGAATTTGCCGCGAACCCGCCCTCGATGCGGACCTGCAACGTCCACGAAGTCGCCGCGGACGAGATGATTCTCGACGTCGGCCCGCAGGCTGTCGAGGCGTTGGGAGACGTGCTCAAGACTTGCCGCACGCTTGTCTGGAATGGCCCCATGGGCGCCTTCGAGACCGAGCCGTTCGATGCCGCCACGGTCGCTCTGGCGCACACGGCGGTGGCGCTGTCGAAGGAAGGTTCGCTCGTCTCGGTCGCCGGTGGCGGCGATACGGTCGCAGCATTGAACCATGCCGGCGTGGCCGGTGATTTCACTTATATTTCAACAGCAGGCGGTGCCTTCCTCGAATGGATGGAAGGTAAGGAACTGCCCGGTGTTGCCGCCCTGTCGCAATAAAGGCGGCGCACCGGATCATTGCGACGAGGGAGCGCAGACTACATGGATATGAAAAAGCAGATTGCCGAAGGACAGGGCTTTATCGCCGCCCTCGACCAGTCGGGCGGTTCGACGCCGAAGGCACTGCGCGGTTACGGCGTTGAAGACAGCGAGTGGTCGGGCGACGAGGAAATGTTCGCCAAGATCCACGAAATGCGTAGCCGCATCATCACCAGCCCGTCATTCTCGAACGGCAAGGTGATCGGCGCGATCCTGTTCGAAAAGACCATGGACGGCCAGGTCGAAGGCAAGCCGACCCCGCAGGCCCTGATCGATCGCGGCATCGTGCCGTTCATCAAGATCGACAAGGGTCTCGAGGACGAAGCGAATGGCGTCCAGATGATGAAGCCGATGCCCGAGCTCGATACGCTTCTGGCCCGCGCCAAAGGTCTCGGCGTTTTCGGCACCAAGGAACGTTCGGTCATCAACGAGGCGAACCCCGAAGGCATCGCGGCCATCGTCGCGCAGCAGTTCGAGATCGGTCGCCAGGTGCTGGCCGCGGGTCTCGTCCCGATGCTGGAGCCCGAATACTCGATCAAGGCCGAGGGCCGCGCCGAGGGTGAGAAGATCCTGAAGGCCGAGATCCTGAAAAACCTGGAAACGATGGACGAGCAGGTCATGCTCAAGCTGTCGATCCCGGTCGAGGCAAATCTCTATGCCGATCTGATCGCGCACCCCAAGGTTCTTGCCGTCGTCGCGCTTTCCGGGGGTTACTCGACGGACGAGGCTTGCGAAAAGCTGGCCCAGAACAAGGGCATGATTGCAAGCTTCAGTCGCGGATTGCTGCAGGACCTGCGCGCAGGGCAGTCGGATGAGGAGTTCGACAAGACGCTGGGCGATGCGATCGACCAGATCTACGCCGCAAGCATCGCCTGATCCTTAATCAGGTTCCGAAGCGGAAAAGATATTCGGCCGGGGCGATATCCGCCTCGGCCGTTTTCGTTGGGCGGACCTCCTCCAGCGTGAAGGCATAATTGTCGCCCATCGGGTGCTCGCCCACGAGGGTGCCCTGACCAAGCGTCACCCATGCCTGCCTATCCTCGCCAGACCGTTCGACTTCGACGAGCAGCGTGATCCGGCCCTGCCACACGCATTGCACGCCAGACGGACAGCGACTGTCTTCGCCGACCCGTAGCGGGGTCAACACGGCATCGCCGTTCCGAACCGCTTCACCGATCGCTACGAAACTCCCCTCGGCAGCGACGTCGGTGTCGGGCAGGGTGGTGCATCCGGCGAGCAGGATCGCGAAGGCGGCGGCGGTCTGTTTCATCATGCGTCTTTCCTCTGGCGTCGCACGCGGGTAGAGCGCGGCACATGAACACAACGTGCCAGCTCTACCTGATATCCCCGCTCGACGTTTCGGGCGAGTTCCCCGAACGGCTTGCCCGCGCGCTCGACGCGGGCAAAGGCGTCGTCACCGCGTTCCAGTTCCGTGTGAAGGGGATCGAAGATCAGCATGAGGCCGCGCGCCTTGCCGAACCGCTTCAGGCGATTTGCGCGGAACGCGACGTCGCCTTCATCGTCAACGATTCGATCGCGCTTGCCAAACGGCTTAATGCCGATGGCGTGCATCTCGGCCAGTCGGACGGTGAGGTTAAGGACGCGCGCGAAAGGCTTGGCCGCGATGCGCAGATCGGCGTGACCTGCCACGACAGCCGCCACCTTGCCATGCAGGCGGGCGAGGATGGCGCAGACTATGTCGCCTTCGGCGCATTCTTCCCGACCGAGACGAAGGAGACCGAATACCGGGCAGAGCTCGACCTGCTTGAATGGTGGTACCACGTCTTCGAGCTTCCCTCGGTTGCAATCGGCGGCATCACGCCCGAAAACTGTGCGCCGCTGGTGACTGCTGGCGCGGACTTCCTCGCGGTTTGCGGTGCAGTCTGGAACGGGGACGAGGTTGCCGCTGTCAAGGCCTTCGCAAAGGCGATCGAAGGCGCACCGCCGCCCGATCCGGAGGCCTGATCAGGACGCGCGCGGACCCATCCGCGATTTCGCGCGTTGCTCCCGAAGACGATATAAATCTTCGGGAAATTCCATGATCCGCAAATCTGCACTGATGCTCGGCCTTCCGGTCATGCTGGCAATTGCCGGCTGCTCGGGCGGCGAGGAACAAGCCCCCGCACCGGAAGCGACCGCGACCCAGTCCGTCGATGAGAACTACGCCGACGAGATGCGCAGCAACGACCGCGGCGATGTCCAGAGCGAGGCCTCCATTCCCGATGCGGAGGATCGCCCTACGATGCAGGCACAGGTCGTGCTGGACCGCCTCGGCTTCTCGCCCGGCGTGATTGACGGAAAGATGGGCCTTTCGACCGAAAATGCGTTGGAAGCGTTCCAGGAAGCGAACGACCTCGACACTACCGGCAAGCTCGACGATGCGACAAAGGAGGCACTCCAGCGCTGGCAGGACATTCCTGCGACGCGCGTTGTGACCATCCCCGAGGATTTTGCAGTCGGCCGCTTCGAGAAGCTTCCCGATGACCCTGCAGAGCAGGCGAAGATGGCCCGCCTGGGTTACGAATCGCTGGACGAAAAGCTGGCGGAGCGTTTCCATACGACGGTCGAAACGCTGGAAATGTTGAACCCTGACGGCAAGCCGGCGACGAGCGAGGCGACACCGGACGGCGGTGCATCGCCCACGCCTTCGCCCACCACGACGTCCACGCCGACACCCGCCCCTAGCGCCACGGCATCGGGTGATGCGAAAGCCGGCCCGCCGAGCAAGTTTGCCGCGGGACAGAAGATCCGCGTGCCGAACATCGGCGCGGACTTCATCGACCGTAAAGCCGATGTCGACACGAATTGGCGGGACACGCTGCGCATGCTGGGCGTCGGAACCGACCAGCCCGAAGTCGCGAAGATCGTAGCGGACAAGTCGGAAGACACGCTCAAGGCATACGACGCGGAAGGCAAGCTCGTCGCGGCATTCACCATCACCAGCGGATCGAGCCACGATCCCCTGCCGATCGGCGAATGGAAAATCCTCGGCATCGCGCACAATCCGCCGTTCGCTTACGATCCCTCGCTGTTCTGGGACGTGCCAGACGATGCGGAGAAGCAGCAGCTACCCCCCGGTCCGAACGGTCCGGTCGGCGTTGTCTGGATCGACCTTTCGAAGGAGCACTACGGCATTCACGGCACGCCCGAGCCTGAAACGATCGGCCGCGCGGAAAGCCATGGCTGCGTCCGCCTGACAAACTGGGATGCCGCGCGCCTTGCCGAGATGGTCTCGCAGAGCACGCAGGTCATTTTCAAGGAATGAGCGAAACGGTTGTAACAACCGGAACCGCCCCGCGGTCGCGCCTGCGCCGGTTCGGGCGGGACTTGCGGTTGGTTCTCGTCACGGCTGCGCTGACATCTCTGGCGTGGATCGTCGTGCTGGCGTTCGCAGGCGTGGACCTGTTCGCGCCAAGGGTGGAGCCTGGCGAGCCTACGACCATAATTTCACCCGATGCCAACGATGGCTACCCCGACGACGTCGTGCCGATCGAGATGGTTTCTCCCATACAGTCGATGGAGCCGCTCGGCGCCTTGCGTGTCCCGGTCGAAGGCGTCGCCCCCTCGGACCTGATCGACACTTATGACGCCCCTCGCGGTTCGCGCAAACACGAGGCGCTCGACATCATGGCGCCCAAGGGCACGCCGGTCGTCGCGGCGGCGGAAGGAACAGTCGAAAAGCTGTTTCTGTCGGACGATGGCGGCAAGACGATCTATGTGCGCAGCGCCGACGGTGCGACGATTTACTATTACGCTCACCTCGCCACTTATGCGCCGGGTCTGGAAGAAGGCGCCTTCGTGCGTGCCGGACAGCGAATAGGCACGGTCGGCGCGTCGGGCAATGCCGATGCTTCAGCGCCGCATCTCCACTTTGCCGTTATGCAGACGACGCCCGATAAATCGTGGTGGGAAGGGACGCCGCAGAACCCTTATCCCTTGCTGAGCATGCCCGCCGCAGACTAACTTGCAGCCCATGGGCACAGCCGACGACGTCATCAGGCTTCTCGAGCTTCAGCCGCACCCTGAAGGCGGCTGGTACCGCGAGACATGGCGCGAGCCATCTCCGGTCGGTGGACGCGCGTTGGCGACAGGCATCCACTTCCTTTTGAAGGCCGACGAGAGGTCGCACTGGCACCGTGTCGATGCGTCGGAACTGTGGGTCTACAGCGCCGGCGGCCCGCTGCGCTTGCAGGGCGCAGAAGGCGCACAGGGCGAGATCGTACTGCCCGACCGTACGCTGGGGCCGGACCTGGCATCCGGGCACGTTATGCAGCACCTTCATCTCCCCCGCGCATGGCAGTCGGCGGAGCCCTTGGGTGACTGGACGCTCGTCACCTGCGTCGTCACGCCCGGCTTCGAGTTTGCCGGTTTCGAGCTTGCGCCGGCCGGTTGGGTGCCGATCGCGCTTCGCTGACGGGGAAAGCGGCCTTTCCCGCCATTGCATTTGGAGCCTGTCGGTCTATTTCCGAACCCGCGTTCAAAAGGGAAATCGTAAATGGCCACGCACAAGACCCGCATGCTCATCATCGGCTCCGGCCCGGCCGGGCTTTCCGCCGCAATCTATGGCGCGCGCGCGGGTATGGAACCGATCGTCGTGCAGGGGCTGCAGCCCGGCGGACAACTTACCATCACCACCGATGTTGAGAACTATCCCGGTTTCCGTGATGTGATCCAGGGGCCGTGGCTGATGCAGGAAATGCAGGCACAGGCCGAACACGTCGGCACGCGCATGATGTGGGATACGATAACCGAGATCGACATCGAAGGTGGCTCACCGTTTACCGCCAAGGGCGACAGCGGCGACGAATATGTCGGCGATGTGCTGGTCATCGCCACCGGCGCGCAGGCCAAGTGGCTGGGAGTTGAAGGCGAGCAGGAATGGTCGGGCAAGGGCGTTTCGGCTTGTGCGACTTGTGACGGGTTCTTTTACCGTGGCAAGAAGGTCGTGGTCATCGGCGGCGGAAACACCGCGGTCGAGGAGGCATTGTACCTCACAAACCATTCGGACGATGTGACGCTGATCCATCGCCGTGACGAACTGCGTTCGGAGAAGATCCTTCAGGAACGCCTTTTCAAGAACCCGAAGATCTCGACCCTGTGGAACAAGACGGTCAAGCGTTTCGAGGGCGATCCGGCAAAGGGCCTGACCCATCTCGTGCTGAAGGACACCGTGACGGGCGAGGAGTCGACTTTCGAGACCGAGGGCGCGTTCGTCGCCATCGGCCACGCGCCGGCGACCGAACTGTTCAAGGGCAAGCTACCGATGGACGAAAGCGGCTATCTGCTGGTCGAACCCGGCACGCCGAAAACCGCTGTACCGGGCGTGTTCGCCTGCGGTGACGTGATGGACCACACCTATCGTCAGGCCGTGACGGCGGCGGGCACGGGCTGCATGGCTGCGCTCGACGCCGAGCGTTTCCTCGCCACTCTCGATTTTGCGAAGGAAGCGGCCGAGTAAGGCGTTACTGCGCGCGCTTCTCGTCGACGAAGACGAGAAGTGCGCCGTAAGTCTCCAGCATCTCGCCGTCGATGTCCTCGTCCTCGATCACGATGTCGCAGCGATCCTCGATTTCGGTCAGAAGGCCTGCAACGGCCTGCGAATCGAGTTCGGGAAGGGCGCCGAATAGTTCGGTGTCCGCGTCAAATTCGGCAACGCGTTCAGGCGAAAGCGCCAGCACGTCGACAAGTATCGCGCGCAGGAGAACGTCGGTCGTCGGAAGTTCGGTAGGGTCGGCCTCACTCATGCGGCCCGCCTTTAACCGCGCGATCGGGCCTAGGCAAGCGTGGCGGTGCGGTGCACGCATGCTATGCGCTTGGCCATGATGGTCGCGAATCCCCAACCGATAGACCGGCTGACCTTGCGCGGCAGCCTGAACGCACCTGCATTGGTACTGCAGGGCGAGACGCTGAGCTATGCCGATCTGGAGCGCGACGTTGCCGCTCTGGCGGGCTGGCTGGCGGCGTTCGGATTCGCGCATGGTTCGCGTGTGGCAAGCTGGGCGGGGAAGGGCTGGCTGACCTGTTTGATGCCGCTTGCAGCGCCTAGGGCGGGGTTGGTGCATGTGCCGGTGAACCCATTGCTGAAACATGCGCAAGTCGCGCACATTCTTTCCGACTGCTCAGCCTCGTTGCTGATCGGTAACAAGGGTCGGCTCGGCGGGCTTGAGGACGGTGACGTCCCTGCCGACTGCCAGGTGAAGGACGAGAGCCATGTGCGCGCCGAATGTGTCGGCACCGACGATCTTGCGCCTTCCGACGCTGATCCCGATACTCTCGCGGCGATCCTCTATACCAGCGGTTCGACAGGCAAGCCCAAGGGCGTGATGCTGAGCCATGCGAACATGTGGCTGGGCGCGGAAGCGGTGGCTGGTTACTTGCGGCTCGATCCGTCCGACCGGACACTTGCGGTCTTGCCGCTGGCGTTCGATTACGGTCAGAACCAGCTGTTCTCGACATGGTATGCGGGCGGGGCGGTCGTGCCGATCGACTACCTGCTGCCTCGCGAGGTCGTTAAGGCGGTTGCCGCTCATGCGATCACCACGCTCGCCGCCGTCCCGCCCTTGTGGATCCAGCTTCTGGAACAGGACTGGCGCGAAGAAGCGGTGGCGCCGTTACGTAGGCTCACCAACAGCGGGGGCGCTCTTGGCGAACCGCTGGTCCGCGCATTGCGGAAGCAGTTTCCCGACGCTGATCTCTACGCGATGTACGGTCTGACAGAGGCATTCCGTTCGACTTACCTTCCTCCTTCGATGATCGATGAACATCCGACTTCGATCGGTGGGGCCATTCCTTACGCCGAGATCATGCTGGTGAAGGACGACGGCAACCTTGCCGGGCCGGGCGAGGAAGGCGAACTGGTTCACGCAGGGCCGCTTGTCGCGCAAGGTTACTGGCTGGATCAGGCCCGCACCGACGATCGGTTCAAGCCAGCGCCCGCTGCATCACAATACGGCGGTATCGCAGTCTGGTCCGGCGACAGGGCCCGGTATGACGATGACGGCCTGCTCCATTTCGTCGGACGGCGCGATGCAATGATCAAGTCGCTGGGACAGCGGATCAGTCCCCAGGAGATCGAGGACGCTGCGCTGGCAACTGGACTTGTCGCCGAATGCGTTGCGCTGGGCGTGCCGGATGCGAAGCTGGGGCAGGCGGTGCATCTCGTGGCGCGCCCGACCGTCGGGGTGGCTACCGACGATGCTCGGGCAGAATTGGTGAAGGCATTGCGCCGTGAACTGCCGAGCTACATGCAGCCGCAAGTCATCCATTGGCGCGATCAGTTGCCTCGCGGGGCGACCGGCAAGCTCGACCGGACGGGGCTGGCGCATGAAATTGCAGGGGAAGCGGCATGAAAGCGATGGGGCCGATACCGGCAGGCTACGTCGGCCGGGACGGCGAACTGGTCATTGCGGGGCAGCCGGTTTCGCACTGGATCGCCAAAGCGGGCGAGACGCCGCTGTTCGTCTATGACAGCGCTCGCCTGACCGGGCGTGTCGCTCAGTTGCGGGCCGCAATGCCGCAGCGGCTTTCGATCCATTACGCGATCAAGGCCAATCCTTTCGCGCCGGTGCTGCGCCACATGGCGGGCCTTGTCGACGGCTTCGACATTGCATCGGGCGGCGAGCTTGCGATGGCGCAGGAGGCCGGCTTTCCGGCGGATCGGATCAGTTTTGCAGGGCCGGGCAAGGATAACCGCGAGCTGGAAGCTGCCATTGCGGCGGGCGTGACGATAAACCTCGAGAGCGAGGGCGAGATGCGGCGGGCGCTGGCGACAGGCGAACGGCTTGGCGTGGCGCCGCGTCTGGCCATCCGGGTGAACCCAGATTTCGATCTCAAGGGCTCGGGCATGAAGATGGGCGGGGGCGCAAAGCCGTTCGGCATCGATGCGGCGCGCGTGCCAGCGCTGGCCCGGGAAATTGCGGACAGTGGGGCGCAGTGGCGCGGCTTTCACATCTTTGCGGGCAGCCAGGCGCTTTCCGCCGATGCTGTCATCGAAACGCAGGCCCAGACTCTGGCCCTGGCCGGCAGGCTGGCCGAGGAGACGGGCATCGCACTTCCGCACTGCAATCTGGGCGGCGGCTTTGGCATTCCCTATTTCCCGGGCGACGAACCGCTTAACATCGCGGCGGTCGGCGCCGCGCTGGGAGAGGCGTTTGATGCCTTGCCGGACGGGCTCGAAGAGACGCATTTCGCCATTGAACTGGGCCGCTGGCTGGTCGGAGAGGCGGGCGTTTACCTGACGCGCGTGATCGACGTGAAGGACAGCCACGGCGAGATTTTCGTTGTTGTCGACGGCGGCTTGCATCATCAGCTCGCCGCCTCGGGCAACTTCGGCACAGTCGTCAGGCGCAATTATCCTGTCGCTGTGGCCAACCGGTTCGGTGACGTGGACGCAGGCTTTGCGCAATCAGTCGTCGGCAGGCTTTGCACTCCGATAGACAGGCTGGCCGAAAAAGTCGCGCTGCCGCCGATATCCGAAGGTGATCTCATCGCGGTATTCTGCGCCGGAGCATACGGCGCCAGTGCCAGTCCCGCGATGTTCCTGGGGCATGGCGCCGCGGCAGAGCTGCTGGCCTGACGATCTTTCCGTAACGGATGCGTTTTGAGCGCCGATCGTCATGCTTAAGAGCATGTCGATCAATACGGAGGAAACTGCGCTTGCCGCCCATGTCTTCGATGCGTGAATGTACAAGCATCGAGCAAACATGGGTTATCTGTCATGTGCCATGGCAAATAAGGCGGCCCGACGCGAAGCGACAGGTTTCGCTTCTGTAGCGTGAGGGCAGGGCCGGCGCGGACATTACATTCGCTGCTGCAAGGTTTGTGCAGGGGGCGAAAATCGTGACGCTTTCAGCGGGTATGCGATGCGAACGCCAAGCGGTCATGTCCCAGGTCGAGCGTCTTGCCGGCCGGTATATTTCACGGTCGGTCAGCCTGAGAATTTCCGATATCGGCCGCGACTTTCCCGTCCATCTTGAGAGGGCGGGATTGTCGTGCGGACCGGGTCTTGGCGTATCGCCTTTCGCGACCTGGCAAACGCAGCGCACCTTGCTGATCGTCGATGAAGCCGAATTGCTGGACGACCGGAATTGCCGCCTCCTCACCGATATCTCAGACATAGGATTGGGCAATTCGGGGCAAGTGATTATCGCCGGAGGAAATGCTCTTCTACCACGTCTTTGCAGCCCCAATTGGGCGATGTCTGGCGGCTGACCGGCGTTGCGGCAACTCTCGAAAATCCGACTACGACCCCTGAACGCGAAATCGCCGGACTGCGCGATGAGATGGAGCGAACCTGGGCCTGCCTCGAAGCGCAGCGCCGCATACTCGCGATATCTGCAAGTAACGCGGGCGCTGCGCCCCATTGGGGTATCGACCCCTAGCGCGAATCCACCATGAGCAGTTCGACCGGTGAAATGGCCGTGACCGAAAGGCGCTCCTCGCCTGTGACGGCGACGCCGTCGCGATCGTTCGCAGTCTTGCCGTTGACTTCGACGGTACCGCCAATGGGCACCATATAGTAATGGCGATCACCGACGAGGTCGAGATCGATGGTCTCCCCTTCGTCCAGCGTCGCGGCCAGAACGCGGGCGTCGGCGTTCATCGAAAGAACGTCGCTACCCGTCTCGCCTTTGCGGCCACTGGCGAGTGTTACCCAGTTGCCTGCGCGCGTCCCCTTGGGGAATTCAAGCTGGCCCCAGCTGGGCGCAAGTCCCTTGCGATCGGGCAGGACCCAGATCTGGAACAGTTCGGTCGCCTCGTCCTCGAGATTGTACTCTGCATGCGTGATGCCGGTGCCCGCGCTCATCACCTGGACGTCGCCAGCCGCGGTGCGGCCTTCATTGCCGAGGCTGTCGCGGTGGCTGATCGCGCCCTTGCGGACGTAAGTAATGATTTCCATGTCGCTATGCGGATGGGGCGGAAAGCCGGAGCGTTCCTTGATCCAGTCGTCGTTCCACACGCGCAGCGCACCCCAGCCCATGCGGGACGGGTCGTAGTAGTTCGAGAACGAGAAGTGATAACTGGTGTCGAGCCAGCCGTGGTTGGCCTTCCCGAGGTTGTCGAAGGGCCTGATCTCAATCATGTCCATTTCCACATCGGCGGGGAAAATGCTACTGAAACAAGGGCAAGCCGCCGGAACAGGATCGAGATGGCCCCCGACGAAGGCTACTTCAAGAAGGCACAGCGGTGTGCCCTAACTGACCACCCCGATCATCGGGCGGAACGCCGCGCGGCGATGCCAGTCAAGGACGAGCAAGGCCGCCAATTACGAAGCTGGCCAGCATGAGCGGGGTTACGAAGCCGATATGCGACAACACGTCCTCAAATTGCGCACCGGGGCCGGTCTTTGGCGGAAACCGATTGCCCTTTTCGCAGGGCATCGACCAGCCGTCATAGATGCCGATTACAGCGAAGAACCCGCCGTAGCCGAACCTCAGTGCCATTATCGCAATGTCGCCGGTGTTTTTCGCACCAGTTTCTGACGCGGGGCGGTACGTGCAAGTGTGGCTTACTGCTCGCCGTGGCCCCGGGCGAGATAGTCGGCGCTCTGCATTTCCATGAGACGGCTGACGGTACGGTCGAATTCGAAACGCCCGTCGCCGGCTTCGTAGAGGTCGGCAGGCGCCGCATCGGCGGTCGCGATCAGTTTCACGCCATGTTCGTAGAGCGCGTCGATCAGCGTGACGAAGCGCGCGGCCTCGTTGCGCATGTCCGGGCCCATCTTCGGGATCGCGACGATAATGACCGAGTGATAATTGCGCGCAATCGCGAGATAGTCCGACGCCCCGCGCGCATCGACGCACAAACGCTTGAACGAGAAGACGGCAACGCCTTTCAGGCTCTTGGGCACCCACATCGTGCGTGCCGAGCCGACCTGCAACTCGCATCCCGTGACGTGTTCTGCATCTTCAGGCGGATAGTCGGTCAGGCGGAAGAAAATCTCGCGGACTCTCTCGGTCGCGACGGGGCCGATCGGCGTGTACCACACGTCTGCGCCGCCCAGGCGTTCGAGCCGGTAGTCGGTCGGGCCGTTGAGCGTAATGACGTCGAGCTTCTTTTCGATGAGGGCGATGAAGGGGAGGAAATGCTCCCGGTTCAGGCCGTCCTTGTAGAGTTCCGACGGTTCGCGGTTAGACGTCGTCACGATGGTGACGCCGCCCTCGATCAGCGCCGTGAACAGACGGCTCATAATCATGGCGTCTGCGGAATTGTTCACGACCATCTCGTCGAAGGCGAGCACGCGGGCTTCTGCCGCGATCTGGCTTGCGACGGGAAGGACCGGGTCGCCGCTTTCCTTCTTGCGTTCCTCGCGAAGGCGCGCATGTACGTCGAGCATGAATTCGTGGAAGTGCGCGCGGCGCTTGGCGGACACTTCCAGTGTGTTGTGGAACAGGTCCATCAGCATCGACTTGCCGCGCCCGACGCCGCCCCACATGTAGATGCCGCGCGGGGTAGGGCTGTCGCTACCGAACAGGCGCTTCAGCAAGCCTCCGCCGCGAGGCGTGGCCTCCAGCTGTTTTTGCAAGCCATCGAGCCGTTCGGCAGCTGCGCGCTGTTCGTCGTCGGGACGCAATTCGCCCGCGGCCAGAAGCTCTTCGTAGCGTTCGAGAAGACCTGCCATCTTGCTCAGGAAATCTTGCGGAGGAGTCCGGTGTAGGAACAGATCGTCACATCGTCCTGCACCAGCAAGCCACGCGTGAAGATCATGCGACCGGTTTCGCGTGTCAGTTCGACAAGCGCATCAAGCGGCTTTTCAAGGACGCCGGGTGCAAGGAACTGGGTTTGCATGTCGACCGTGACGCCGCGCTGGTCCGGCTTGCCCGCCAGCATGTTCGCACCGCCGAACATGGCCGTGTCGATAAAGGCCATCAGCGCGCCGCCATGGAAGACGCCGTTCACGTTCGCAAGCTTTTCCGTCGGTTCGAGCAGACGGACCCGCGCCTTGCCGTCTTCAGTCCGGATCAGCATGCGACCGAGCACCGCGCGGTTGAACTGGCCCGGCTCTCCGATCCGCCATTCCTGCCAGCCGGGATGGTCCGGCGCAGCGATGAACCTGTCCGACATCAGCCTCTCTTACCTCAGACGAGGCGTTCGGCTTCCATCTTCTTGATTTCGGCGATTGCCTTGGCCGGGTTCAGGCCCTTCGGACAGACGTTCGCGCAATTCATGATGGTGTGGCAGCGATAGAGACGGAAGGGATCTTCCAGCTCGTCCAGACGCTCGCCCGTCATTTCGTCGCGGCTGTCGGCCAGCCAGCGATAGGCCTGAAGCAGGATCGCGGGGCCGAGGAACTTGTCTGAGTTCCACCAGTAGCTGGGGCACGCGGTCGAGCAGCAAGCGCAAAGAATGCACTCGTACAGGCCGTCGAGCTTGTTGCGATCTTCCGGCGATTGCAGGCGTTCCTTGCCCGACGGGGTCGGCGTGACCGTTTGCAGCCAGGGGCGGATCGAGGCGTACTGTGCGTAGAAGTGCGTGAAGTCGGGGACGAGGTCCTTGATGACTTCCATGTGCGGCAGCGGCGTGATGCGAACTTCGCCCGTGCCGCAATCCTCGATCGCGGTGGTGCAGGCCAGACCGTTGCGGCCGTTGATGTTCATCGCGCACGAACCGCAGATGCCTTCGCGGCAGGACCGACGGAACGTCAGTGTCGGGTCCATCTCGTTCTTCATCTTGATGAGCGCGTCGAGAACCATCGGGCCGCAAGCGTCGAGATCGATCTCGAACACGTCGTAACGCGGGTTCTCACCGCTATCCGGGTCGTAGCGATAGACCTTGAAGTCCCGTTTCGCCCCATCGGTCTCAGCCTTATGGGTGCGGGTCTTGCCGCTGATCTTGCTGTTCTTCGGCAAAGCGAACTGGGCCATGGGAAAATCAACCTACCGACTGTGTGTTTGCATTGGTGCGTCAACAGCAGCAGCCCCGACAAGTCAAGGGTGCTGCAGTGCGTCATCGCAATTCTTTGCATGTTGTCAACGCGTGGCACAGCACCTAACCGGTTGACCAAGCGCAGGGAAGGAACGGAAAATTGCGTCGCCAAATCGCGATCTACGACCTTGACGGTACGTTCCTGTCACGCGCGACTTTCACGCCTTTCCTGTTGTTTGCGGCGGGAAAGCGGGCAAAATGGCGGCTCTCCTTCACGCCGGTGTGGATCGGCGCGATGATCGCCTACAAGGCCGGCGCCTTCACCCGACAGCAACTGAAGCAGCTGGGCCTGTCACTTTTTACAGGGGCGATATCGAAAGACGAACTTTCGGCCCTTTCCGAAGAATTTGCGGATCGCGTGGTGCCGGGCTGGATCGGTTCGGGCGCGGCAAAGGCGTTCGAGCGCGACCGTGAGGAAGGCCGGCTGCTGATCCTCGCGACCGCGGCGATGGAATTCTATGCATCGGGCATTGGAGAACGCGCCGGTTTCGATCACGTAATCGCGACGCGCAGCGAGATCGTGGACCGGCGGTGCCGTATTACGGGCGGCAACAACTATGGGCAGAACAAGATTCCACGGGTAGAGGCGGTGCTGGATGCGCTGGGCCTTCCTCGCGAGGAGTGCCACGTGCGCTTCTATTCCGACTCGATGGCCGATGCGCCCTTGCTCGACTGGTCGGACGAGGCGGTGTTCGTGAATGGTGGAGCGGCCAGGAACGCCAAGGCCTTGGCGCGGGGCTGGCAGGTCGCCGATTTTCGCTAGCCGCGAGGGAGCGCCGCTTCTTCTGCATCCATCCGGCGCAAGGTCATGACCGCCAGAATGCCCATTACGACGTAGCCTACCGCTCCGCCGATCGCGACGGCCCACGCGATGCCCGGGCTGCCGTAAGGGCCGACCAGCACATAGACCGCAGCCGCTGCGGCAAAGACCGAAACAAGCCGCGATATCAGCGATAGCATCGCCTTGCCGGTCGAGTGCAGAACCGGTTCGAAAGCAACGCCTGCCAATTCGAAACTTGCCGCGACGGTCAGCGGGATCAGTATCACATAGCCGCCCCGGAACTCGTCGCCGCCCAGCAGCGCCATGATCTGGCCGCCCAGCGCCACGGCGAGCAGCACGACGATCGCGCCGCCTGCGCCAGCGATCTTGCTGGTCTGCGCGGCGAGCTTGCGGAACTCCTTCGCGGCCGAGGCCACCTTGGCGCGCGAAATCTCGGCATAGGCGGCGCGGCTAAGCAGGCTGGACAGCTTGGCAAGGCCTTGTGCCAGCTGGTTCGCAAGGCGGAAAAGGCCAGCAGCGCTGGTATTGACGAAATAGCCAACTGCAAGCAGCGGGCCGTGGCGGAACACGGCCTCGACCGTGGCGCTGGCATAAGTGACGAAGAAGAACCGGACGAGACCGGGATTTTCCTCACGCGCTTTGAAAGCGTCCTTGAGGTGAGCCAGCCGGATCGCCTGCGGGCATAGCCTGCGGGCCACGATCCAGTAGATCGCCGCCTCGAGCAGGTCGATCACGGCCCATGCGATGAGGAAGAGAACAAGGCTTGGCCCCGTAAGCCAAATCGCGATCGCGGCCAGCAACCGGCCCAGCGGAACGATGGCCTCGATATAAACGGCCATGTCGAACCGGTCGAGCGCGCGCACTATGCCGGTCGGCGCCGAAACCAGAGCCCAGAGCGCGGCGACGTTGAACCAGAACGCGGTGTCGACCAGCGTCGGGTTCAGTTCCAGCGCATCGGCAAATTCGTAGAAGGCAAAGTATGCAATGACACAGCCCAGCACCGCGCCGATGACGTCGAGAACGCCCGACATCATGGCAAGCCGTCCGAACTTGCCCCAGTCCTTCTGATGTACGTGTTCGACGCCGTATTTCACGACGACGCGCCATGTCTGGAATTCAGCCAAGGCAATAAGCGCCTGCGAAGTGCCGAAGATCAGCGCGAAGTGGCCGAAGTCCTTGAGGCCGAGGGAGCGGGTCAGGATCGCGAGGTAGACGAGCGAGCACACCGCGCCGAAACCCTTGCCGCCGATCAACCAGGCGACATTGGTGAGCATGCGCGAAAGCAGCGAGCGTGTGCCCGTATTGTCTGGACCCTTGGCACCCATCATCGCGCCTTTGGACCAGAGCCACGCAAACGGCAAGCTTCTCACCTGCTCTCTGCCCGACTTGTGCGGCACTCCCTTCAGGTCATTGCGGTGAAAGGAAGCGCGGCCTAAAGGGCTGCGCCATGATCGAACATGCCATCCTTCTGAGCGCAGGCCAGGGTTCGCGCCTGTTGCCACTGACCGCAGAGCGCCCAAAGTGCCTCATCGACTTTTCCGGTCGCTCGCTGATCGAGTGGCAGATCGAGATGCTCGCCCGCGCAGGTGTGAAGCGTGTCGACGTTGTCACCGGCTTCATGACCGACATGGTTGAGGAACATCTTGCGAAGATCGACGATCCGCGGATCGAGGTGACTTGCCACTTCAACCCTTTCTTCAAGGTCGCCGACAATCTCGGTTCGTGCTGGATCGTGCGCGAGCAGATGAAGGGCGATTTCCTTATCCTCAACGGCGACACACTGGTGAGCGAAGACATCGTGAAGCGCGTCCAGGAAGGGTCGGAGTGGCCCATCGCCGTGACCGTCGATGTGAAGCCGTCCTACGATAGCGACGACATGAAGGTCTCGCGCGGCGAGAACGGCCGACTGGCCCGAATCGGCAAGACGCTCACCGCCGAAGTGTCCAACGCAGAGTCCATCGGCTTCCTTGCTTTCCGGGGCGAGGGCGCGGATCTGTTTCGCGAGACGGTCCGCCAGACGATGCGTACACCCGACGGTGTCAATCACTGGTACCTGAAAGTGATCGACATGATCGCGGACAGCGGCAAGGTCGGCACGAAGTCGATCGAAGGTCTCGACTGGGCCGAAGTCGACTTCCTCAACGACATCGAGATCGCGACCGAGCTGACCGATCGCTGGGTCGAGGGTTGATCAGGCGAAGAGCGGCGTAAGCGCATCGCGCAGGGCCGCTTTCGCATCCCCATCGAGCGCAACTGCAGAGCCAAGGTCGGGCACCTTGGGCCAGCCGGCATCGATATATTCGGTGCCGGCGAATTCGCGCGCGCCGTCATAGCGCGGGATCACGTGGAAGTGGACGTTCGGGTCCACCATCATCAGCATCAGGTAGTTGATCTTCGCGTATCGGACGAAGGTCTTGAGGGCGTCCTCGATCGCTTTCGTGACGGCGGCGAGCTCGGCAAAGGCCTCTGCCGGGAGCGCAGAGAAATTGGTGCAGTCCGACTTTGCGGCGAGCACGAGACTGCCGAGCGTCGGTTGGGCCGGGCGCAGCAGGACGACCCAGTGTTCGTATTCGTGCACCAGCGTTTCGGGGAAGCCGAACTTCTCGATCGTCTCGTTCATCTCAAGGTCTCCCTCAGGCGTCGCCGCTGAGCCAGCTGGTCAGCGGAGCGCCTTTCTTCGCGCGGGCGAATTCCGCCTGGATCAGCTGGATCACGTGTACGACAAGAGAGATCACGGTCCACCATGCTACCGCGATGATGCCGAGATCGGGGCGGGCAAACAACATCGACACGAACAGGATGACCATGTTGGGATTACGCCGCGCGGTGATCAGGCGGAACTGGCTGTCGATGCGGCGCCAGACATGGATGTGCATCATGTTGTTGCGGCGAATGAACAGGCCTTCGATCAGGCGCTGGACGACATAGCCACCCTGGATCGCGCCCTGAACCAGCCAGAAGGTCGTATCGTCGAAGCCGAGTCCCCAATAGACGAGGCCCGTCGTCCAGAACCACCACCAGAACGGCGGATGCACGAGGTCGATGCCGTGATCGAACACGTTGCCCCACCAGCTGGACGTGACGGTACAACGCGCGAGCTTTCCGTCCACGGTATCGAGCACCATGAAGACCAGTCCCATCGCCATGCCAGCCCAGTAGTGGCCATAGGCAAAGGCGAAAGTCGCCGCGACGCAAAGGATCGCACCGATGCCGGTCACCATGTTCGGCGTCATGCCGATCCTGGCCGCAAACCGCGTAACCACCAGTGCCCATTCGGGCCAAAGGTACTTGGTGAGGATGTCGGTGACGCCCTTGTAGGCACCGAAATAGCTCGCCCGCTCGATCTGCCGCACGGTTTGCCGCGTCAGTTCCATCAGGAACGGCGTCTCGCGCTTGCGTAGCTGCTTGTTTTCGATTGTCGGACCGTCTTCGTAAGCCCAGATGGTGAGGCCGGCGACGCTATCAAGCGGTGCATCACGCTCGATCGCGTCGCGGACCGCGGCGTTCTGCGCCGGGTCCGTCACGTGGACGAGCGCAGGCACTCCGCCGAGCGTCAAGGCCAGGCCTGGGGTTGCGGCAACATGGCGCAGCCAGGCCGGGTCGAAAGCGAACCGCGCATTGGCGAGGACGACAGGCGCGCCGTCGCCCACTTCCAGCTCGGATGCTCTGGCTAGGCGGCGCGTGCGCTCGGCCATCGAGAGGCCCCAGAGCTTCGTACTGTTCTCGCCGACGGACTGGACGGCAGGTTTCACGGGAGGCGTATTCATCGCCCAGCGATTAGGGCGAAGGGGGCTGCGCTGCAACAAGCGTGAGGTCGCACATGCACAGTCCAGAGTGTGAGTTGAGCCCAAGGGGATGGATAAGCAGCGTCAGGGGGCTGTGCGCTGTGGGTAAGGCTGGCTAAGGATGGCCGCGATGATCGAACTGGCAAAGACCACTGCCCTGATCCTTGCGGGCACTCGCCCCGGAGGCGATCCCTTTGCGCAAGAGGTCGGTGTCGAACACAAGGGGCTGATCGACGTCGGCGGGCGCGCGATCCTTCAGCGGGTCGTATCCGCGTTGCAGGCCGCGGATGTGGGCAGGGTGGTCGTATCGACGAACTGTGATGCCGTGGCGGAACTGGCGCAAGAACTTGGCGCGCAAGTCATCTCGTCGAAGGCGGGCCCGAGCGCCAGTGTCGATGCCGCCTTTGGCTATTTCGGCGCCCCGATGCTGGTGACGACATCGGATCATGCCCTGTTGCAGCCGGACTGGATTCGCCAGTTCGCTAACGACTATCCGCCTCATGCCGATCTTGCCGTGATGCTGGCCCGCCGCGAAGCGGTCGAACGTGCCGTTCCGGGTACGCAGCGCACCTGGATGCGCTTCGCCGACGGGCACTGGTCGGGGTGCAACCTGTTCATGCTCGCCACGCCTGCTTCATCCCGCGCGTTGGGCTTGTGGAGCGAGGTCGAGGCCAATCGCAAGAATCCGTGGCGGATCGCGGCGCGGCTGGGGTTCGGAACGCTGTTCGGCTATGCGCTGGGCAGGTTGAGCCTTGCCGCCGTCGTCGCACGGCTAGGTCAGCAGATCGGGATCGATGCGCGGATCGTGGCGGCGGATGACGGGCTTGCCGCTGTCGATGTCGACAAGGCCTCCGATCTTGCGCTCGTGCGATCTCTCGTGGAGGCTCGGCCCGAACTCACCTGAAGGGAGAGACGGATGCGCTGTGTCATTTTCGGAGGGAGCGGGGGGCTGGGGGCCGCATTCACAGCGTTACTGTTGAAGCGGGACGATATCGAACTGCTCCATGTCGGATCGCGAGTTGCCCCGACCTTTGACGATCGGCGTGTGCAGCCCTTTACCTTCGATCTAGAGGACGAGGCATCGATTTCCGCTGCGGCCGAAGCAATAGGGAAGGGCGGACCGCTTGACCTCGTGCTCGTCGTGAGCGGCATCCTGCAGCGCGAACCCGATGTCCGGCCCGAGCGTAGTTGGCGCTCCATAGAGCTTGAGGCGATGCAGCAGGTATTTGCCGTCAACACTTTCGGACCCGCGCTGATCGGCAAGCACTTTCTGCCGCTAATGCGCCGCGATGGGCCGTGCCGGTTCGCGGCAATCTCGGCGCGGGTGGGATCGATCGGCGACAACCGGCTTGGTGGATGGCACACCTACCGCGCGTCGAAGGCGGCGCTCAATATGATGATACGCAATTTCGCCATCGAGATGGGCCGCCACAATCGCGAGGCAATCGTCGTCTCGCTGCATCCGGGAACGGTCGATACCGGCCTTTCGCAGCCGTTCCAGAACAACGTCCCCGAAGGCAAGCTGTTCACGCCCGAATACTCGGCGTTCTGCCTGCTCTCGGTCCTCGACGGGCTTCAGCCGAAGGATACCGGTGGCTTCTTCGCGTGGGATGGTCAGCCGATAGAATGGTGATCGGCCGGACCCGCGCTTGGCGGACCCGGCCGATCTAGAACCCTGTATTCAGGCGATCAGTTGCCGAAAGTGCGCTGCCACCAGCCACGGCGGGGTTCGCCGTTTTCATCGAGCGCATCGGCGTCTGGGCCTTCGGCAGACACGTCGTTCGCGGGTTCAGCTTCTGCAGCGGGGGCTTCCTCAGCAGGAGTCTCGGCTGCGGGGGCTTCGGCAGTAGCGGCCGGTTCTTCGGTCACGACCGGCTCCGGCTCAGCTTCCGCGGTTACTTGCGATTCCTCGGCAGCCGGTTCGACCTTCTTGCGGCGCGTGCGACGCTTCTTCGGTTTTTCTTCGGCCTCTGCCTCGGCTTCGGGCTGAGCTACTTCGTCGGCAGCCGGCTCGGTAGCAGTTTCGTTCGCTTCCTCGGCAGTCGGTTCGACCTTCTTGCGACGCGTACGGCGCTTCTTGGGCTTTTCCTCGGCTTCGGCCGGCTCTGCACCGGCCTCGTCCGAGGCTTCCGCCGGAGCTTCCTCTGCTACGACTTCGGGCTTCTCTTCGGCTTCGGCAGGTCCTGCTTCTGCGTCGGTGTCGTCACCCGATGTCTCGTCACCGTTGTCGGCCTGCTTCTTGCCGCCACGGCGGCGGCGTCGGCGCTTCTTGGGTGCGGCTTCGGCTTCCTCGCCGTTGTCGTCACCGTTGCCGGTGTCGGTATCGTCGCTGTCGTCCGAGTTTTCGTCGTCGCCGTTGTCGTCGTCCGAACCGTTCTCGTCGCTGCCGTCTTCACGGTCGCGATTGCGGTTGCGGCGACCGCCACGGCGGCGGCGGCGGCGCTTGCGGCGGGGCTGGTCGCCCTCGTCACCGCCGCGTTCTTCCTCGTCGGAGGTGTCCTCGTCCTCTTCCTCGATGTCGCCATCGTCGTCGTCATCGTCCTGGATGACTTCGAACTTTGGCGCATCCTTGGGGCGCGGGCCGCTGGAGGCGGCGCGCATCTTCGCGCCTTCGTTCTCGCCCTCGGGGATCACTTCGACGTGAACGCCGTAACGCTCCTCGATCTCGGCGAGATCGGCGCGCTTGGAGTTGAGCAGGTAGATCGCCGCCTCGGTCGAGGCGTAGAGCGTGATCGTCGTGCCCTTGCCCTTGGCCGCTTCGTCCTCGATCAGGCGCAGGGCTGAAAGGCCCGCGCTCGACGCGGTGCGGACAAGGCCGGTGCCATCGCAGTGCGGGCATTCACGGGTGGTCGCCTCAAGAACGCCGGTGCGCAGGCGCTGGCGGCTCATCTCCATCAGGCCGAAGCCCGAGATGCGGCCGACCTGGATGCGGGCGCGGTCGTTCTTCAGCGCCTCCTTCATGCACTTCTCGACCTTACGGATCGAGGAATTGTGCTCCATGTCGATGAAGTCGATGACCACGAGGCCCGCCATGTCGCGCAGGCGCAGCTGGCGCGCGATTTCGCGGGCGGCTTCGAGGTTGGTCGAAAGCGCGGTCGCCTCGATGCCGTGTTCCTTGGTGGAGCGGCCCGAGTTGATGTCGATCGAGACAAGCGCTTCGGTCGGATTAATGACGAGGTAGCCGCCCGACTTCAGCTGCACAACGGGGTCGTACATCGCCGAAAGCTGATCCTCTGCGCCATAGCGCTGGAACAGGGGCACGGGGTCGGCATACTGCTTCACGCGCCGCGCATGGCTGGGCATCAGAAGCTTCATGAATTCCTTGGCCGAGCGGTATCCCTGATCGCCCTCGACGATCACTTCCTCGATCTCGCGATTATAGATGTCGCGAATCGCGCGCTTGATGAGGTCGCTGTCCGAGTGGATCAGCGCAGGCGCGCTGGACTTCAGCGTATTCTCGCGGATCTCGTCCCACAGGCGGGCGAGGTAGTCGAAGTCGCGCTTGATCTCGGTCTTCGTGCGCTGAAGCCCTGCGGTGCGGACGATGCAGCCCATCGACTTGGGCAACGACAGTTCCGACACGATCTGCTTGAGGCGCTTGCGGTCGCTCGCGCTCGAGATCTTGCGGCTGATGCCCCCGCCGTGGCTGCTGTTGGGCATAAGCACGCAGTAGCGGCCCGCCAGCGACAGGTAGGTGGTGAGAGCCGCGCCCTTGTTACCGCGTTCTTCCTTGACGACCTGAACGAGCAGGACCTGGCGCCGCTGGATCACGTCCTGGATCTTGTAGCGGCGACGCAGGGCAAGACGCTTGGCGCGAGCCTCGTCGGCCGCGCGGGCGCGGTTACCGCCCTGGCGGCGACCCTTGCGGCGGCGGGGACGCTTGTCTTCGGACTCGTCGTTGTCGTCGCTGCCCGAAACGTTGCCGTCCTCGATCGTGGCGACGTCGTCCTTTTCGGACGTGTCTACCTCTTCGAAACCGTCTTCGCCGTCTGCGAGTTCCTCGGCGAACGAATCGGATTCCTCGTGGCGATCGTCATCGTCGTCATGTTCATCGCCGTTGTCGTCCGCGCCGTGGTCGTCGTCGTCATCCTCGGCGCGCAGGCGCGCTTCTTCTTCCGCGTGGGCAGCCTCTTCGGCCAGCAACGCTTCGCGGTCTTCCTTCGGGATCTGATAGTAGTCGGGGTGGATTTCGTTGAAGGCGAGGAAACCGTGACGGTTGCCCCCGAAATCGACGAAAGCGGCCTGGAGGGAGGGTTCGACCCTCGTCACCTTGGCCAGGTAGATATTGCCCTTGATCTGCTTGTGTTCGGCCGACTCGAAGTCGAACTCTTCAATTCTGTTTCCCTTGAGCACTGCCACCCGGGTCTCTTCCTGGTGGCGCGCATCGATCAGCATACGCGTTGACATCGATTATTCTCCGTGCGCGCAATAGGCCGGGTGGAGCGGCGGGCCGCTGTGCCGGGGCTGCGCGTCTATTTGTGAAAACGCGCCGATCCGGCCGGGCCCATGGCCCGCCGTTCGGCGCGAAAGCTACGTTGAGGTCGGCAGCACGCAGGACGCGCGTTGCCGGAATTGAAAACTGTGTGTGGGTGGGATCGAAGGCGCGCGCAAGGGCGCTCACGGCGAGAGCAGCGGCCGGCCCGGTGGGCAGGCATTTCACTGCAATCGACGATGTTTCGACCATAAAAACTTACCTATTCATCCGCGCAGCTTCGCGATCGGCACGCAGCTGATTAAACAGCGCGATGCCGCTATACGGGCCTGCCACTCGGCACGCCGGGAGAACATCAGCCCAGGGCGCGACACGGTTTCCTGCCTCCTTCCGAAGGCGCCACTTCCGCCCCGGCGCAAAGGACGCGCATCTTGGGAAGGGCTTGAAAACCGAACGGACCTGACTGTCCCGGTTCGTCGGTGACGCTAGCATCAGTGATCGGCGGCGGCAACAAAAAGCAATACCGCGCGCAACAATCTGAGCATGATGCGGCGGTAATCCTTGCCTGTCCGGCAGCCGCAGGGATAGTCAGCGCCCATGGTCAGGGCGGTAGACAGCGACGACGGCGCGGACGAGGGTCCCAACAGGGGACGTGCCGCGCTACTTGTCGTGGGCGGCGCGATTCTCGGTGCGACGCTCGGCTTCGGCTTCGGTGTCGCATTTCCCGGCGGCGGCGATGCGGTCATCTCGCGCGAATTGCCGGACTTGCAGGCAGCGGAACTGCCGCGGATCGCGGTGTCCGACCGGACAGGGGCGGATGCGCCGCTTGTCGTCATCGACCCCGGACACGGCGGGTTCGACCCGGGTGCCAGCAGTACCGATGGCGCGCGTGAAAAGGACATCGCCCTCGCGCTCGCCACTTCGGTTCGCGATATCCTTCTGGAACTTGGCGGCGTGCGCGTGGCGCTCACTCGCGAGACCGACCGGTTCCTGCCGCTGGAGGAGCGTCCCAGACTGGCCGAAGCGTTGGGCGCGGACGCTTTCGTATCGATCCACGCCGACAGCGCGCCGGTGCCCGAGGCACAGGGGGCGAACGTCTATGTCCTTTCTTCCCGTGCGTCCGACCGTGAGGCGCAGGCTCTCGCCCGTATAGAGAACGAGAGCGCCAGCGGCATCGACCTGCCCGACGGAGCGGACGACGTGGCGCACGTGCTCGCGGACCTGATGCGTCGCGAGACGGCGCTCGCCTCGGTTGGGCTTGCAGCGTCGATAGACGAGGAATCGGCAGGTGCGATGCCCCGGCACGAGCCGTTTCGCCGCTCGGCAAACTTCGTGGTTTTGCGCTCGCCCGAACTTCCCTCGGTCCTGTTCGAGGCCGGTTACCTGACCAATCCCGACGACGCGAAACGGCTTTCCGACCCTGCTACGCGGCAGGCTGTCGCCGAGGCGCTGGCCCGCGCGATACTTGCCGATCTGCTCACTTCGCAGCCGCGCTGACCTTCGCTTGCACACGAAGTTTCAACGCCCTGTCGCCAAGCATCTTTCCACTTCGCAAAAGGCCGTGCTAGGGCAGGGTCGATGACCGTGGGATCGCAATTCGAAACGTACTGGAACCGTGCCCGGGACGACATGTCCGCTCTTGGGACGAACCTTCGCACTCGCTGGCGCGAAAGCCGCCTGTTCCGCTGGTTTTCGGGACTTGCCGCCTTGGGCCTGGTCTTGCTTGTCGGCGGGTACTTCGCGCTTGGCGCGGGTCTGCCGTCGGCCGACCGCCTGCTGACGTATCAGCCGCCGCTTCCCACGATGGTGCGCGGCATCGACGGTGAGATCGTCAACTCCTATGCCCGCGAACGCCGCGTGCAGCTGCGCTATGTCGATTTTCCCAAGCAGCTTCAGGACGCCTTCCTGTCGGCCGAGGACAAGACGTTCTGGAGCCATGGAGGCGTCGATGTCGGCGGTCTTGCCGGTGCAGTCGTCGACTATGTTAGCAAGATGGGTTCGGGCCAACGGGCCAAGGGCGGCTCGACCATTACGCAGCAGGTCGCCAAGAACATTCTTGTGGGTGACGAATACTCGATCACGCGCAAGCTCAAGGAAATGATCCTTGCCCGCCGCATCGAAGGCGTGCTGACGAAGGAACAGATCCTGGAGCTCTATCTCAACGAAATTCCGCTGGGCCGTCAGAGCTTCGGCGTACAGGCCGCAAGCCGCGCCTATTTCGACAAGGACGTCGCCGATCTCGACCTTAACGAGGCGGCCTTCCTCGCAATTCTGCCCAAGGCGCCTGAACGTTATGGTCGCGCCAAGTATGCCGATATGGCGCTTGAGCGCCGGAACTACGTGCTCGAACAGATGGTCGATAATGGCTGGGCGACTCGAGCCGAAGTGGAAGAGGCCAAGGCGAAGCCACTAGGGCTCGTGCCGCGCCGCATTGCCAGTTACGACCCCGCAGGCGGGTATTTCGTCGAGGAAGTACGGCGCCGTCTGATTGACCGCTTCGGTGAAACCGCCGACGATGGCGAGAACTCGGTCTATGCCGGCGGCCTCTGGGTTCGCACCTCGCTCGACATGGAATTGCAGGAAGCGGCCCGCGCCGCGCTCCGTGCCGGCCTGCTGCGCTATCACAGCGGCAAGGGCTGGAGCGGCCCGATCGCCAAGATCAACATGGACGAGAACTGGCAGACCCAGCTTATCGTTTCGAACCTCGCCATCGACTACGAAGACTGGAAGGTTGGCGTCGTTACCGAGCGTAGTGGCAACAGCGCGCGCATCGGCTTTACCGATGGCGAGACTTATCCGCTCTCGAATCTGCCCGACAATTTGAAGGCGGGCGATGTCATTACCGCTGCGCCCAAGAACAAGTCCGAATGGGTCGTGCGCACCGTGCCGACCGTTTCGGGCGGCCTCGTCGTCGAAAATCCGCGCAATGGCCGCGTCCTGGCCATGCAGGGCGGTTTCGATGCGCGTCTCGGTTCGTTCAACCGCGCTACGCAGGCGGAGCGTCAGCCGGGTTCGACCATCAAGCCCTTCGTCTATGCCACGGGACTTGATCAGGGCATGACGCCGGCAACGCTCGTCAACGACGGGCCGTTCTGCGTCTGGCAAGGTGCGGGTCTTGGCGAGAAGTGCTTCCGCAACTTCGGCAATTCGCGCGGGGCAGGGGACCAGACGATGCGCTGGGGCCTTGAGCAGTCGCGCAACCTTATGACGATCCATATCGCCAACGATGCAGGCATGGACAATGTCACCGACACGTTCCGCCGCGTCGGCATCGGCGATTATCAGAACTACCTGTCCTTCGCGCTTGGCGCTGGCGACACGACCGTCGCCAAGATGGTCAACGCCTATTCCGCGCTGGCCAACCTTGGTCGCCAGTATGACCAGACAGTCATCGACTATGTCCAGAACCGCGACGGCAAGGTCATCTGGAAGGCCGACAAGCGCCGCTGCGAGGTCTGCAACGCAGATGACTGGGACGGCAAGGCCATGCCGCGCCTCGCGCCTGCGGGCAAACAGGTGCTCGATGCCGGCACGGCATATCAGGTCGTCCACATGCTGGAAGGCGTCGTGACGCGCGGTACCGCCGTGCGCCTGCGCAGCCTCGAACTGCCGATCTTCGGCAAGACGGGTACGACTTCGGGCCCGACCAATGCCTGGTTCGTGGGCGGTTCTGCCGATCTGGTGGCCGGCGTCTATGTCGGCTTCGACCAGCCGCGCAACCTTGGTGGCTGGGTGCAGGGCGGCAATACCGCCGGCCCAATCATCAAGCAGCTGATCGAGGAAACGAAGAGCCGCTGGCCGACGACGCCTGTTCGCGCCCCCAAGGACATTCGCATGGTGCGCATCGACCGACGTTCGGGCAAGCGCGTCTTCGATGGCTGGCCGACGAACGAGTGGACGCCCGCGATCATCTGGGAAGCGTTCAAGCCTGACAGCGAACCGCGCCGTTCACTCGACCGCCAGACGCTGGAAGAGCGCCGCAACGCCGCGATTGCCGCGCTTCGTGCCGCAACCGAGGAACGCGCCGTCCAGAAGCGTGGGCCGCGCCGGATCGACGACACCTTCCTCGAGGACCAGGGCGGCATCTATTGATTGCCTGCATTGTTGCAGTGCACTGTCAGGCAATGGACTTTCGCTGCAGCAAGCCCCATTGAAGGCTCCATGAAAAAGCTCGCTCTCTCCCTCGTCGTGGCGGCTGCCGCCATTGGCGCGACCATAGCCGTTCCTGCCAGTGCCGCGCTGAAGAAAGGGGCCGAGGCGCCCCTGTTCACGACTTCGGGTGCGCTGGCCGGCAAGTCCTTCCGCTTCGACCTGAACGAGGCGCTGAAGAAGGGCCCGGTCGTGCTCTACTTCTATCCCAAGGCGTTCACGCAGGGGTGCACACTGGAAGCGCACGCCTTTGCCGAGGCGATGGACGAGTTCCGCGCAGCGGGCGCGCAGGTTGTTGGTATGTCCAACGACGACATCGAGACGCTCAAGAAGTTCTCGACCGAGGCGTGCCGGGACGAGTTTCCCGTGGCCCGCGCGACACCCGGCCTGATCCGCGCCTATGACGTCGCATTGAAGCGCGAAGGCGTGCCGACCGGGCTGACCGATCGCACATCCTATGTCATCGGCACCGACGGCCGCATCGTCATGGTCCATTCCGATCTCGACTGGCGCGAACACGTTTCGAAGACGCTGGCGGCGGTAAAGGCGATGAAGCGCAAGGGCTGACCCGCGTTCGGTCCCACGTCGGGGACAGCATTGCCGCTGCGGCTCTTTTGCGACAGCACCCACTTTCCACATCGGACCCGCTGGGCTAAGCGGACCGCCGACTTACGGAGAATTCACCATGCGTGCCGAAGGGCAGGCCCATATTGACCGCATCGAAGCGGCACTTGCACTCATCCGCCGATCGCTGGACTGGGACGCCGCGCTGCGTCGTCTGGACGAGCTTAACGCACGCGTCGAGGACCCGACCTTGTGGGATAATCCCAAGGGTGCGGAAGAAGTGATGCGTGAGCGTGGCCGACTCGAAACCTCGATCCGTGCGGTGCAGGCGATCTCGGCCGAAATGGCCGATGCGATCGAATTCGTCGAAATGGGCGAGGCCGAGGGCGACGAAGATATCGTCGGCGAAGGCATCGCGACGCTTGCCTCGCTGGTCGAGCGGGCCGACCGCGACAAGGTCGGCGCCCTGCTTTCGGGCGAGGCGGACGGCTACGACACCTACCTTGAAGTCCATGCAGGTGCCGGCGGCACGGAAAGCCAGGACTGGGCCGAGATGCTACAGCGCATGTATTCGCGTTGGGCCGAACGGCGCGGCTACAAGGTCGAGCTGGTCGAATACCAGGCGGGCGAACAGGCGGGCATCAAGTCCGCGACCCTGCTGATCAAGGGCGAGAACGCCTACGGCTATGCCAAGACGGAAAGCGGCGTTCACCGCCTCGTCCGCATCAGCCCATACGACAGCTCGGCCCGTCGCCACACCTCGTTCAGCTCGGTCTGGGTCTATCCGGTGATCGATGACGACATCGAGATCGAGATCAATCCAGCGGACCTGAAGATCGATACGTATCGCGCTTCGGGCGCGGGCGGACAGCACGTCAACACGACCGACTCCGCCGTTCGCATCACCCACCAGCCGACCGGTATCGTGGTGGCCAGCCAGAACGACCGTTCGCAGCACAAGAACCGCGCCACCGCGATGAACATGCTGAAGGCGCGGCTATACGAGAAGGAACTGGCAGAGCGTGAGGCCGCGGCCTCGGGTGAATACCAGGCCAAGACCGAGATCGGTTGGGGGCACCAGATCCGCTCCTACGTGCTGCAGCCGTATCAGCAGGTGAAGGACCTGCGTACCGGCCATGTATCGACGAACCCGGGCGATGTTCTCGACGGCGCGCTCGACCCGTTCATCACCGCCGCCCTCGCGCAGCGCGTGACAGGCGAGGAAGTCGAAGTGGAAGACGTGGATTGATCGCCTCCCGCGCCTTGTCTGCCGCGCTTGTCCTGACGGCCTCTCTCACCCTTTCCGGGTGCGACATCACGGCGGCCGGTGACAAGCGGGCGGCCACCGCGCGCGATTTTCCGCAGCCTGACCGGCCCGTCTCGAAAACGACCAGCAACCAGGTCGCCACCGAACGTTCGCGCGATGACCGCAAGGAAGCCGCGACCGTCATGGATCTTGCCAACATCGGCGAGGGGATGACCGTGGCCGACATCGGCGCGGGCGAAGGGTACTACACCACGCGGCTTGCCGAACGGGTTGGCGCGCGTGGCCGCGTCCTGGCGCAGGACATCGATCCCGAAGTGCTGGATCGGCTTGGCGCGCGTGTGCAGCGCGAACGGCTCGACAACGTGTCGATCGCGCGCGGGTCCGAGGATGATCCCAAGCTGCCCGAAAACAGCTTCGACCGCATTTTCCTGGTCCACATGTACCACGAGGTTTCCGAGCCCTATGCCTTCCTGTGGCGGCTCCGTCCGGCGCTGAAGGACAAGGGGCAGGTAATCGTGGTCGACACCGACCGGCCAACGGATTCGCACGGAATTCCGCCGGTTCTGCTATTCTGTGAATTCGAGGCGGTGGGCTTTCGCCTTGCCGCCTTCATCCGCCGGCCGGAACTGGCCGGTTATTACGCGCGGTTCGAGGCCGAGGGTTCTCGCCCCGATCCGCAGGATATCGAGGCTTGCCAACAGGATGTGGCAGCCGGGACCGATATCGAGAGACACCTGGGCAGCCTTGATGGCGCGCCCGAAACCGGGACGGTAAGCACATGAGTTTCAAGGGGTTGCAGCCCATCAATTACGGCGGCAAAGAAGTCTGGCCGCTGATCGAGGGCGGCAAGGGCGTGTCGGCCACGAACCACATGAGTTCGGGGGCCTGGGCAGCGGCAGGCGGCATCGGCACGGTCAGCGCGGTGAACGCCGACAGCTACGACGCCGAGGGCAAGATTATCCCGCAGGTCTACGAACAGCTGACCCGCAAGGAACGGCACGAGCAGTTGATCCGCTACGCCATTGACGGCGGCGTGGAACAGGTGAAGCGCGCCCACGAGATTTCAAACGGGCATGGCGCGATCAACATCAACGTCCTGTGGGAAATGGGCGGTGCTCAGGCGGTTCTCGAAGGTATCCTCGAACAGACCGAGGGCCTCGTCACCGGCGTGACCTGCGGTGCGGGCATGCCCTACAAGTTGGCCGAGATCGCGCAGCGCTACAACGTCTGCTACCTGCCGATCATCTCCTCGGCCCGCGCCTTCCGCGCTCTGTGGAAGCGTTCCTATTCGAAAGTTCCGGAACTGATGGCCGCCGTGGTCTATGAAGACCCGTGGCTGGCCGGTGGGCACAACGGCCTGTCGAACGCGGAAAACCCGCGTGAGCCGCAGGACCCCTATCCCCGCGTTGCCGAACTGCGCGCGACGATGCGCAAGGAAGGCGTTTCGGAAGAGACCGCCATCGTCATGGCCGGCGGCGTCTGGTTCCTGCGCGAGTGGGAGAACTGGATCGACAATCCGGAAATCGGCAAGATCGCGTTCCAGTTCGGCACGCGCCCGCTGCTGACGCAGGAAAGCCCGATCCCGCAGGGCTGGAAAGACGCGCTTCGCAACCTGGAGCCAGGCGACGTCCTGCTGCACAAGTTTTCGCCGACGGGCTTCTATTCCTCGGCCATTCGTAATCCGTTCCTGCGCAATCTCGAAGCGCGGTCGGAGCGTCAGATTCCCTACTCGCGTGTCGAGGCGGGCGATCACACAGCGCAGCTCGACGTCGGCGTGAAGGGCAAGAACTTCTGGGTCACCGAACACGATCGCGACCGCGCACGTGGCTGGGCGTCCGAAGGGTTCGAAACCGCTCTCAAAACGCCTGACGACACGGTCGTCTTCGTGACGCCGGAAGAGCGTGAGACGATCCGCAAGGACCAGGCCGACTGCATGGGTTGCCTGTCGCACTGCGGTTTCTCATCGTGGAAGGATCATGACGACTACACCACGGGCCGTCTTGCCGATCCGCGCAGCTTCTGCATCCAGAAAACACTCCAGGACATTGCCCACGGCGGTCCGGTGGACGAAAACCTCGCCTTTGCTGGCCATGCGGCATACCGCTTCAAACAGGACCCGTTCTATTCCAACGGCTATACGCCGACGGTGAAGGAGCTTGTTGAGCGTATTCTGACCGGCGATTGATGCCCGAAACCGACTTTCGCGATGTGACCGGCGCCTGCCATTGCGGCGGCGTCGGCTTCGTGGCGAAAGTCGATCTGGCGAGCGCGCGGCGCTGCAACTGCTCGCTGTGCCGAATGCGCGGTGCCGTAGCGTTGAGCGCGGATCTGGCCGATTTCACGGTGACGCGCGGGGAAGGGCTCCTGACGCTCTACACCTTCAACACCGGTGCCGCGAAGCACTACTTCTGTTCGAAGTGCGGCATCTACACGCATCACCAGCGGCGATCGAACCCGCATCAATTTGGCGTCAATGTCGCCTGCATCGACGGGATGAGCCCTTTCGATTTTGCCGAAATCGCAGTGATGGACGGTGTGCTGCATCCCAACGATGGGGGAGGCGGCATCGTCGGCATGCTCCGCTACACGCCGACTCAATCCGCCGGTCGCGAACCTACGAACTGATTTTCAGATCATCCGGGTCGGCATAGACCCGCTCCTCCCCGCGGCGGAAATGTCGGTCGAGGTAGCGATTAATGCTCTCGATCCCGAGGTTGAGCAGCGCCGTCGCCATCGCGTCGGCGCCTGCCAGCCGGTCATCGGCCCACTGCGCGCGAAGTTGCTGGTAGCTGCGCGGATCGTGCTTCGCGAGGTCCGCGAACATTGCGCGCACAGTGGCGACGCGGGCCTGCGCCACGTCCAGCGCGATTTCTCCGGCATCCAGTTCTCGCAAGGTCGGGCACCGGAAGTCGGAGCAGGTCTCGGGCCTCTGCGCGTAGATCGTGCAGCGCGTACCTTTCAGCATCGGGCAGGGCTGGTCGAAATCGTAATTGTCGTCTTCACAAGGCGTCAGCACGACACCCAGATCGTGCAGCCGGTCAGCGTCTTCCTCGACGATCTCGACCGTGCCGAACAGGCTGCCATCGCAGCATAGCCCGCAATTTGCGCAAAGTCCGGCGGCAAGGACCATCGGGTCCGCTCCCGCTTCAAGCCCAACCTTCGAGCACCCAGTCCAGTGGGCGATGTCCATCGGCCCAGGTGCGGATATTGGCGATTACGCGCTCACCCGATGCCGCACGGCCTTCCTCGGTCGCGCTACCGAGGTGGGGCTGGGTAATTACGTTGGGATGATCGATTAGGCGCTGGTCGACTTGCGGTTCATCCGGAAAGACGTCGAGGCCTGCGCCGAACAGTTTGCCACAATAGAGCGCGTCGATCATCGCCTCATAGTCGATCAATTCACCGCGAGCGGTGTTGATGATGACCGAGCTGTCTTTCATCAGTCCGAAGCCGCGTGCATCGATCAGGTCGTGCGTTGCTGAAGTCGCAGGGCAATGCAGGGTCACGATGTCGGACCGTTCCAGCAATGCATCGAGCGTCGGGATATATTCCGCCCCCAGCATCCGTTCCAGCGCTTCGGGCAGGCGGTGGCGGTTGTGATAGACGACTTGCATGCCGAAGGCGCGGGCGCGGTGGGCGACGGCCTGCCCGATGCGACCCATGCCGACGATGCCCAGTACCTTGTCTGCCAGCTTGCGTCCCAGCATCGCCGATGGTGCCCAGCCGGTCCATTCCTTGCGGCGGACAAGGCGCGTGCCTTCGCGCATCCGGCGCATTACGCCGATAATCAGCGCGATCGTCATGTCGGCGGTGTCTTCGGTGAAGACGCCCGGCGTATTGGTGATCATGATCCCCTTGGCGCGAGCGGCCTTGAGATCGATATGATCGGTGCCCGCGCCGAAATTGGCGATCAGCTTAAGCGACGGACCGGCATTGGCGATCAGTTCACCGTCGATATGGTCGGTCACCGTCGGCACCAGCACGTCGATGTTCTGCATCAGCGCAGCCATCTCGTCACGCGAAAGTGGCCTGTCCTCGCGGTTCAGCTTCGCGTCGAACAATTCTTCCATGCGCGTTTCGATGGAAGGGAGGAGGTGGCGGGTGACCCCGACGCGGGCTTTGCCCTCGATACGGCGGGTCTCGGTGCTCGACAGGCTGGTCTCGGTGCGATTGGGCATGGAAACCGCGCTACGTCCACAGGCGGGGGCTGGTCAAGCGTCCGAGCTTGCTAGTGGGCGCGGCGGGGCGCTATGCGCAAGATCCTGTCACTTGTTTCGCGCACCGGAGTTTCCATGCCGCGCCATTCGCTTACCGGGCCGATCTGCGCCGCTATCGTCAGCCTTGCCATCGCCGCGCCCGCCCATGCCGAGGATGAGGTGCCCTATTGGGTCTCGCTCCGCGCGGACGAGGCCAACATGCGCGTCGGGCCGAGCGAAGCCTACCCTATCGAATGGGTTTATCAGCGTGCGGGCCTGCCACTCAAAGTCGTGCGCAAGATGAGCGGTTGGCGACTGGTCGAAGATCCCGACGGTGCGCGGGGCTGGATCGTCTCGCGCTTCCTGAGTCTGGAACGCAGCGCGATCGTCACCGGCGAGGAACCGTCCGCCATCCGCGCGGAACCTTCGTCAGGCGCCTCGCTGCTCTGGCGCGCCGAACCGGGCGTGGTCGTCACGCTAGGCGACTGCAAGTCGGGCTGGTGCAAAGTCACGATCGGGGAAAAGTCGGGGTGGATGGACGAAGGCAGCCTCTGGGGCGACGGCGAACCCTGATCCGTGGACTGGCCGTGGGTTCTTTGCGGCGCGGGGCTGGGGCTGCTCGTCGGTAGTTTCATCGGCGCCGTCGCCATGCGGCTTCCCCGCGATGAAGGCATCGTAACCGGCAGGTCGAAGTGCGACGGATGCGGCCGCGTTCTGGCGGTACGTGATCTCCTGCCGGTCATTTCCTACCTTTTTGCGCGGGGGCGCTGCCGGGCATGCGGCGCTACGATCGACACGCAGCATTTGCTGGCGGAATTGGGCGGGGCGCTCATCGGCGGCGCTGCCGTGGCGCTTGGTGCGGACTGGCTCGATGCACTGACTACGGCGATTTTCGGTTGGCAGCTCTTGCTGTTGGCATTGCTCGACGGGAGGCATTTTTGGCTTCCCACGCGGCTCGTCGCGCTGCTGGCGGTCAGTTCGGTGCTGGTGACGATCTCCGCCGACGAATGGCAGGAGGTCGCGCTCAACCAGATAGCGGGCGGTGCGCTCGGTTTCGCGCTGCTCGCTGCTTCCGCGCTTGGCTATCGCTGGCTCCGCGGGCGGGAAGGACTGGGCAAGGCAGATCCCTGGCTGCTCGGCGCGATCGGGCTCTGGCTCGGCATGTTTGGCGTGATCGCGACTCTCCTGCTGGCAGCGCTCGCCGGAATTGCGGCGGCAATCGTCCTGAGACTCGCGGGGGAGGACGTGGATTCGCAGTCGGCCCTGCCGCTCGGCCTGTTTCTCGCGCTGGCCGGAATCGCGGTCCGAATGGTCGGTTTGCCCCTCTAGAAAGTGGTTTCAGACGAAAGGGGTAGGGGACTTTGGCCAAGGTCCCCCTTGCGCGTCGCCTGACAGATGCCTAGGGCGCTTCTCGCAACCGCAACGCGCCAAAGCAAAGCGAGTCTGTCTTGGTCGACCTATCGCAATATCTTCCGATCCTGATGTTCCTTGGGGTCGCAGTGGCCCTCTCGGCACTCTTCGTGTTCCTACCGATGGGCGTTTCCCGCCTGACCGGAACGCACAACCCGGATGCCGAGAAGAACTCGGAATACGAATGCGGCTTCCCCGCGTTCGAGGATCCGCGCAGCCAGTTCGACGTGCGTTTCTACCTCGTCGCCATCCTGTTCATCATCTTCGATCTCGAAGCGGCGTTCCTGTTTCCCTGGGCCGTCAGCCTCGATCTGACCGGATGGCCGGGCTGGATCACGATGATGGTGTTCCTCGGTGAACTCGTCGTCGGCTTTGCCTACGCATGGAAAAAGGGAGCCCTGGAATGGGAGTGAACGAAACCCTCGTCCCCGCGGCCCAGCCCGGAGAGGTCCGCCAGCCGGACCAGGACTATTTCCACGCGCTTCAGACCGAGGTGAACGACAAGGGCTTCCTCGTCACCAGCACCGAGGAACTGTTTCAGTGGGCCCGCACCGGTTCGCTGTGGTGGATGACGTTCGGCCTTGCCTGTTGTGCGGTCGAGATGATCCACGTGAACATGCCGCGTTATGATATGGAACGCTTCGGCGTCGCCCCGCGCGCTTCGCCGCGCCAGTCGGACGTGATGATCGTCGCCGGAACCTTGTGCAACAAGATGGCTCCGGCCCTGCGCAAGGTCTACGACCAGATGTCGGATCCGAAGTACGTGATCTCGATGGGTTCGTGCGCCAATGGCGGCGGCTACTACCACTATTCGTATTCGGTCGTGCGCGGCTGCGATCGCATCGTGCCGGTCGACATCTATGTGCCTGGCTGCCCGCCGACTGCAGAAGCGCTGCTTTACGGCGTGATGCAGCTTCAGCGTAAGATCCGCCGCGTCGGCACGGTTTCTCGGTAAGGGACAAGGACATGGCTGTTCTCCATTCCGCACCGAAGTATGCCTCGAACGAAGGCGTTGCCGACGCGGTCAAGGCCGCGCTGGACGGTGCCGTCGCCTCGACGCATGAAGAGCATGGCGAAATTCTGCTCACCGTGGTCCGCGAAAAGCTGGCCGACGCAATGCTTAGCCTTCGTGACGATCACGAATACCAGCAGCTGATGGAAATCGCGGGCGTCGACTATCCGGGCCGGGCAGAGCGGTTCGAAGTCTGCTACTGCCTGCTTTCGGTCACGAAGAACCACCGTCTGATCGTCAAGGTCTCGACTGATGAGGCGACGCCGGTTCCCAGCGTGACGTCGATCTGGCCGAACGCCGGCTGGCTCGAGCGTGAGGTTTTCGACCTTTACGGCGTGCTGTTCGCCGGCAACGACGACCTTCGCCGCATTCTTACCGACTACGGGTTCGAAGGGCATCCTTTCCGCAAGGACTTCCCGCTGACGGGCCATGTCGAACTGCGTTATTCCGAACAGGAAAAGCGCGTCGTCTATGAACCGGTCGAACTGGCGCAGGATTTCCGCAGCTTCGACTTCATGAGCCCGTGGGAAGGCGCCGATTACGTGCTTCCCGGCGACGAAAAGGCGGTTGAGCAGGCTGCTCCGCCGCCGGTCGACAAGCCGCAGACAACGGACAAGCCGTCCGATACCGGCGCAGGCGCCAAGACCGACGCGAAGGCTGCCGAGAAGGTCAGCGCCGGTGCCCCTGCCGAAGAAGAGGGCGGCAAGGAACCGGAAGAGCCTGAGGCCACCGAAGACCGGCCCGCACGCAAGCCCCGCAAGGGCAAGGTGCAGGACACGCCCGCATCGACCGAAGTGAAGAAGGAAGAAGGCGAATGAAACTGCGTATCGCACTTCTCTGCGCGCTTGCCGTTTCGGCCTGCAGCCAGCCTGCCGAAGAGCCTGTCGCGGTCGAGACCGAGAAGGTCCAGACGAGCTTCGCGCCCGACGAGGCCCGCCTCGACGAAACGCTTCCCGGTGCCGGCAGTGAATATGCCTACGCCGAACTTCTCGCGCTCGAGCCCGATGACGGCGTCGTAATCGCCGAGAGCACGAAGGGCGCAGGTTTCTGCACTTTCACCGAGGAAGGTGGCCGCGTGCTGCTTTCGGCCGGTGCTCCGACCGAAGAGGAAAAGGCCGGTGCCGCCGTTGTGCGTCCCAACGGCCAGCCTGCGGCTGCGCTCTACGCGCAGGCGGACGGCAGCGAGTACATCACCACCGGCCCGATCTTCGTACGCGAAGCCGCCGACGGTGTGATCGGCATGACCGCCACCATCGTGAAGGCTGACGACACCGGTTCAGCAACCTTGACGTTCGAAGTGCCGGATGGCGAGCGTGCGCCCTACAACGGAACCTGGAGCTGTCAGGGATGACGATGCAGCTCGAACAGTCGCCGACCACCGGCGATGAAGTGATCACAAACTACACGATCAACTTCGGCCCGCAGCACCCCGCGGCGCACGGCGTTCTACGCATGGTGATGGAGCTTGACGGCGAAATCATCGAACGCGTCGATCCGCACGTCGGCCTGCTGCATCGCGGCACAGAGAAGCTGATCGAATACAAGACGTACCTGCAGGCGCTGCCCTATTTCGACCGGCTCGACTATTGCTCGCCGTTGGCGCAGGAATACAGCTACGTCCTGGCGATCGAAAAGATGCTGAACGTTGAGGTGCCGGAGCGGGCGCAGTACCTTCGCGTGCTGTTTGCCGAGCTTACCCGCATCTGTAACCACATGCTGAACCTTGGTTCGCACGTCATGGACGTCGGCGCGATGACGCCGAACCTGTGGATGTTCGAACTGCGCGAAGACTGCCTGAACTTTTTCGAGCGCGCATCCGGCGCGCGTATGCACAGCGCGTGGTTCCGTCCCGGCGGCGTCCATCAGGACGTGCCGTTGAAGTTGCTGACCGACATCGGCGACTGGGTCGACGGACGCCTGCCCGAACTTTTCGGCGACGCGATGAGCCTTGTGACCGGCAACCGCATCTTCAAGCAGCGCAATGTCGATATCGCGCATGTTTCTAAGGAAGATGCGCTGGCATGGGGCTTTTCCGGCCCGATGATCCGCGCCGCCGGTATCCCTTGGGACCTTCGTAAGAGCCAGCCCTACGACGTCTATGACCGCATGGACTTCGAGATTCCGGTCGGCACGAACTCGGACTGCTACGACCGCTTCATGGTTCGCGTGCAGGAAGTCTACCAGTCCGCCAAGATCATCAAGCAGTGCATCGCTGAAATGCCCGAAGGGCCGATCGCGAGCCTCGACCGTAAGGTCAGCCCGCCCAAGCGCGGCGAGATGAAGAGTTCGATGGAAGCGCTTATCCATCACTTCAAGCTCTATACCGAAGGTTTCCACGTGCCTGCGGGCGAAGTCTATGTCGCGACCGAAAGCCCCAAGGGCGAGTTCGGCGTCTATCTGGTCTCGGACGGCTCGAACAAGCCGTACCGCTGCAAGATCCGGCCCACCGCGTTCAGCCACCTTCAGGCGATGGACATGATGTGCAAGGGCCACATGCTGCCCGACGCAACCGCCATCCTCGGCGCCATCGACGTCGTGTTCGGGGAGTGCGACCGGTGACCCTGACTTCGAACCAGCAGTTGAGCGTTCTGGCCTCGGCAACAGGCCTCGTACTCATCGCGTTCTATTTGATCACGCTCTACCTCGGTATCGACACGGTAGCCTGGTTGCCCGACATGGTCGCCGGGATCGCCGGTTTCGAACTTGCGATGTTCGGGCAGGGCCAGTGGACAGCGTTCCGCCGCCGCCGTACCAACCGACGGGGAGGCGAACGTGGCTGATGCTGCCGTGATCGACCGGACCGCCATCGCGCGCTCCATGATCGACGCTTACAACGCGCAGGACGTGGACACCTACGTCTCGTTCATGACCGACGATGCCTGCGAGGCGAATTATCGCGGCGATGTGGTCCGCGAAGGCAAGGAAGGTACGCGCAGCGGCCTTGCCGCCGCGTTCTCCCGCTGGCCGCAGAACCGCGCCGAAATCCGCGATGCACAGGAAATCGGGAACTACGTCATTTTCCGCGAATACGTCACGCGGGGCCCCTCGACCGACGGTTCGCCGCTGGTCGAACCCTTCGACGTCGTCGCGATCTACACTTTCGAAGGCGACAAGTGCGCCCGCGTGGAGTTCGTCCGCTAATGGCTGACCGCTACATCGAACCCGTCACCGCCGAACTGCGCGAACGCTGGGGCGCTTTCGCCTTCTCTCCCGGGTGGGAAGAAAAGGCGAAGGCGGCGATTACCCGATATCCCGATGGCCGCCAGAAGTCGGCCGTCATGGCCTTGCTCGATTTCGCGCAGCGCCAGGTGGGCGAGGAGACCAATACACAAGGCTGGCTGCCGATTCCGGTCATGGAATATGTTGCCGCCTATCTCGACATGCCGGTCATCCGTGTGGTCGAGGTCGCGACCTTCTATACCATGTACAATCTCGTGCCGGTGGGCCGCTATCACGTGCAGGTTTGCGGCACCACGCCGTGCTGGCTGCGCGGTTCGGACGAGGTCATGGAGACATGCAAGAAGCGCGGCATGAAGAAGGGCCACACGACCGAGGATGGCCTGTGGACGTTGACCGAGGTCGAGTGCATGGGCAACTGCGCCAGCGCACCGATGGTCCAGATCAACGACGACAACTTTGAGGATCTGACGGGTGAACGCCTCGATGCCGTCCTCGACGCGCTGGCGGAAGGCAAAACGCCCAAGGCCGGGACGCAGGAGCCGGGTCGCCACACGGTTGAACCCGTTGGCGGGCCCACAACGCTCACCGCCATGGTCGATGCAAACCACGACTATCGGGGCGAATGGTGATGCAGGTCACTGGCCGCAACTTCGTCCTCGCGGGGACGCTCTTCGTGATCGCGTCGCTGCTGTTCTACCTCACCGGTAGCAGCGGCCCCGTCGGCGCGACGCTGCTGGCCGTGGGCATTGCCTTTCTCGCGTTCGGTCTGGTCAAGCGGAAGGACCGTTCCTGATGGACTCGCTGCTGATCATCATCGCGGCGCTGGTCGCGGTCTTCATCGCCTGGAAGGTGCTGAAAGGCATCGTAAAGACGCTGGCGCTGGGCGCGATTCTGATCGTGGCTGCAATTTTCGTATTCGGAGTTCTGTGATGCTGGCTGACAAGGACCGCATCTTTACCAACGTCTACGGTTTTCAGCCGTGGAACCTCGACGCGGCACGTGCGCGCGGTGACTGGGACAATACCAAGGACATTCTTGCCAAGGGGCAGGATGCCATCATAGACGAGATCAAGGCCTCTGGCCTGCGTGGTCGCGGCGGTGCGGGCTTCCCCACCGGCATGAAATGGTCGTTCATGCCCAAAGAGAGCAAGGACGGTCGTCCCAGCTTCCTCGTCATCAACGCCGACGAATCCGAACCGGGTTCGTGCAAGGACCGCGAGATCATCCGCCACGATCCGCACAAGCTGATCGAAGGCGCGCTGGTTGCCGGTTTCGCGATGCGCGCGCGCGCAGCCTATATCTATATCCGCGGCGAATACATCCGCGAAGCAGAGACGCTGTTCACCGCCGTGCAGGAAGCTTACGACGCAGGTCTCATCGGCAAGAACGCCTGCGGATCGGGCTACGACTTCGACGTCTTCGTCCACCGCGGCGCGGGCGCCTACATCTGCGGTGAAGAAACCGCGATGATCGAAAGCCTCGAAGGCAAGAAGGGCCAGCCCCGCCTCAAGCCGCCGTTCCCGGCAGGCGCAGGCCTCTATGGCTGCCCCACGACGGTGAACAACGTGGAATCGATCGCGGTCGCTCCCACGATCATGCGTCGCGGTTCAGCCTGGTTCTCCAGCTTCGGGCGAGAAAACAACAAGGGCACCAAGCTCTTCCAGATCAGCGGGCACGTCGAAAAACCCTGCGTGGTTGAGGAAGAAATGGGCATCCCGTTCAAGGATCTCATCGAGAAGCACTGCGGCGGCATTCGCGGCGGTTGGGACAACCTGCTGGCTGTCATCCCCGGCGGTTCGTCGGTTCCGCTGGTTCCTGCGGCCGAAATCATGGATGCCCCGATGGACTTCGACGGCCTGAAGGCGGTCGGATCGGGTCTTGGCACCGCCGCGGTCATTGTCATGGATAAATCCACCGACATCGTGAAGGCGATCAGCCGGATCAGCTACTTCTACAAGCACGAAAGCTGCGGCCAGTGCACGCCGTGCCGCGAAGGCACCGGCTGGATGTGGCGCATGATGGAACGCCTGCGCGTCGGCGATGCACAGCCGGAAGAAATCGACATGCTGTTCCAGGTGACGAAGCAGGTCGAAGGCCACACGATCTGCGCCCTCGGTGACGCGGCCGCATGGCCGATCCAGGGCCTGATCAAGCACTTCCGCCCCGAACTCGAACGCCGCATCGCGGACGCTGGCAATATGGCAGAGGCAGCTGAGTAATGCCGACAGTTAAGGTAGACGGTCAGGAAATCGAGGTTCCCGCAGGCGCCACCGTCCTGCAGGCGTGCGAACTTGCGGGTAAGGAAATCCCGCGTTTCTGCTATCACGAACGCTTGAGCATTGCAGGCAACTGCCGCATGTGCCTCGTCGAGGTGAAGCCGGGGCCGCCCAAGCCGCAGGCTTCGTGCGCGCTGCCGGCCACCGAAGGCCAGGAAATCCGCACCGACAGCGAAATGGTCAAGAAGGCGCGCGAAGGGGTGATGGAGTTTCTCCTCATCAACCACCCGCTCGACTGCCCGATCTGCGACCAGGGCGGCGAATGCGACCTGCAGGACCAGTCGATGGCCTATGGCCGCGGCGCGACGCGCTATGACGAGAACAAGCGCGCGGTCACCGAAAAGTACATGGGTCCGCTCATCAAGACGACGATGACGCGCTGCATCCACTGCACCCGCTGCGTGCGCTTCTCCGAAGAGATCGCCGGCGTGGACGAGATCGGCGCGCTCTATCGCGGCGAGAACATGCAGATCACGACCTATCTCGAACACGCAGCCAAGCACGAGCTTTCGGCCAACGTGATCGACTTGTGCCCTGTCGGCGCTCTGACTTCGCGGCCCTATGCGTACGAAGCGCGTCCGTGGGAGCTGAAGAAGACGCTCGGCATCGACGTGATGGACGCGATGGGCGCGAACATCCGCATCGATAGCCGCGGCCGCGAGGTGCTTCGCGCGCTCCCCCGCATCAACGACGACGTCAACGAAGAATGGTTGTCGGACAAGTCGCGTTATGCGGTCGATGGTCTTACGCGCCGCCGTCTCGACAAGGTCTGGATCCGCAAGAAGGGCAAGCTCGAAGTCGCGACCTGGGACGAGGCTTTCCAGAAGATCAAGGCAGCCAAGCCGGGCAAGGACATTGCCGCAGTCTATGGCGACCTGCTCGACTGCGAAACGATGTTCGCGGCCAAGGCGCTGCTCGGCGCGATGGGCTCGACCCTGATCGAAGGTCGCCAGACCGGCATGACCTACGACACGTCGAACCTTGCCGCGGTGAATTTCAACACAACGCTGGCCGAGATCGAGAATGCGGACGCGGTCCTGATCGTCGGCAGCCAGATCCGCCACGAAGCTCCGCTGCTCAACGTCCGCCTTCGCAAGGCGGCCAAGCGCGGCGCGAAGGTCTTTATCGTCGGTCCCGAATGGGAAACGACATATCCGGCGACTTTCCTCGGCAACGATCTCGGCGTTCTGAACTCGCTTTCGAGCGACGTGACCGATGCGTTCACCAAGGCCGAGCGTCCGGCGATCATTCTCGGCGGTGCGGCGCTGGGTCGCGGCGCGCTGGGCAAGGCGTTCGCGCTCGCCAAGGAATGGAATGTCGTTAAGGACGGCTGGAACGGGTTCAACTCACTCCACTTCTCAGCCTCGCGCATGGGCGGTTTGATGCTCGGCCTAGCGCAGAAGGGCGGCATGGCCGACCTCGTCGCGGCAAAGCCGAAGGTGCTGCTGGCACTCGGCGCGGACGAGGTGGACTTCGCCAAGTTCCCCGACGCGCTCAAGGTCTTCATCGGCCACCACGGTGACAAGGGCGCGCACGCGGCGGACATCATCCTGCCCGCCGCCGCCTACACCGAGAAGGCGGGCACTTACGTCAATATCGAAGGCCGCGTGCAGCGTAGCGAAAAGGCCGTCTTCGCACCGGGCGATGCCCGCGAGGACTGGACGATCCTGCGCGCGTTGGCCGATGCACTTGGCGTGACGGTCGGTTTCGACAGTTTCGACCAGCTTCGCGCTGCCATGTTCGCCGATACTCCGGCGCTGGCCACCGAAGGCCTGGCAGATCTGGGCGGTGAACTTCCGGCAGGGGGCGGTGACGCGTCGGGGGTTATCGAGGCCTATCCGGTCGCCGACTTCTACATGACGAACGCGATCTGCCGCGCCAGCCCGACGATGCAGCGCTGCTCGGAAGAACTGCTCCACGGCGAGGACCTTGCGGAGGCCGCGGAATGACTGCTTTTTTCCAATCGCTCGGCATGAATTACGAGTGGGCCTGGTTCATTGCCACGGTCTGCGGGATCCTGCTGATCGCGCTGCCGCTGATGCTGGCGGTCGCGATGATCATTTACGTCGACCGCAAGGTCTGGGCCGCGATCAACCTGCGGCGTGGTCCCAACGTGGTGGGCCCCTTCGGTATCTTGCAGTCCTTCGCTGACGGTCTGAAGGTCTTCCTGCAGGAAACCATCATTCCCTCGGCCGCAAACAAGGGCATCTTCATCCTTGCCCCGATCGTGACCTTCACGGTCGCGCTTGGCGCATGGGCGGTGATCCCGTTCGATGCCGGCGTCGTGCTGGCGGACATCAACGTCGGCCTGCTCTACATCCTCGCGATCTCTTCGCTTTCGGTCTACGGCGTCGTCATGGCGGGCTGGGCTTCGAACTCGAAGTATCCGTTCTTCTCGGCCATGCGCGCATCGGCGCAGATGATCAGCTACGAAGTCTCGATCGGCTTCATCCTGGTCTGCGTCGTCCTCTACGCAGGGTCGTTCAACCTCACTGAAATCGTGATGTCGCAGAAGGGCCATGGCCTGGGCATCGTGAACGGCTATGTTTTCAACATCCTGCTGTTCCCTATGTGGGTGATGTTCTTCATATCCTCGCTGGCAGAAACGCAGCGCGTTCCCTTCGACCTTACCGAGGCGGAATCCGAGCTCGTCGCAGGGTACCAGACCGAATATTCGTCGATGAGCTTCGCGCTCTTCTGGCTGGGTGAGTACGCTAACATCCTGCTGATGTGCTCGCTTAACACGATCCTGTTCTTCGGTGGCTGGCTGCCGCCGGTCGACTGGGCACCGCTGTATTATGTGCCGGGCATCATCTGGTTCCTCCTGAAGACCTTCTTCTTCTTCTTCATGTTCAGCTGGGTCATGGCGACGGTGCCGCGATACCGTTACGACCAGCTGATGCGGCTTGGCTGGAAGATCTTCCTGCCGATCTCGCTTTTGTTTGTCGTGCTGATCTCTGGTTGGCTTATGTTCACGAGGTACGCATGAGCGTCGCCCATCTCGTAAAGTCGTTCACCCTGTGGGAGTTCGTGAAGGCGCACGCCCTCACGCTGAAGTACTTCTTCAAGCCCAAGGTGACGATCAACTACCCGTTCGAGAAGAACCCGCTGTCCCCGCGTTTCCGCGGCGAACATGCGCTGCGTCGCTATCCTAACGGTGAGGAACGCTGCATCGCGTGCAAGCTGTGCGAGGCCGTTTGCCCCGCGCAGGCGATCACGATCGAGGCCGAGCCGCGCGACGACGGGTCGCGCCGAACCACCCGCTACGATATCGACATGACCAAGTGCATCTTCTGCGGCTTCTGCCAGGAAGCGTGCCCGGTCGATGCGATCGTCGAAGGGCCAAACTTCGAATACGCGACCGAAACGCGCGAAGAACTGCTTTACGACAAGGCGAAACTGCTGGCGAACGGGGACAAGTGGGAGCGGGCGATCGCCGCAAACCTTGAAGCCGATGCGCCCTACCGCTAGGGGCCGCGCGCAGGGACATTATCCATGATCCATATCATCGCCTTCTATCTCTTCGCAGTGCTCCTGATCGCCAGCGCCGTGCTGGTCATCATGAGCCGGAACCCGGTCCACTCGGTGCTCTGGCTGATCCTCGCGTTCTTCAACGCGGCGGGCCTCATGGTTCTCGTCGGCGCCGAGTTCATCGCGATGCTGCTCGTCATCGTATACGTCGGCGCGGTCGCGGTGCTGTTCCTTTTCGTGGTCATGATGCTCGACATCGACTTTGCCGAACTTCGCGCAGGCTTCGTGAAGAACTTCCCGCTAGGCATCCTGCTCGCCGTGATCCTGCTGGCCGAACTCGTGCTGGGCTTCGGTGCGTATCGTGCCGGCGCGCTTAAGCTGGGCGAGGCGGACGGCACTGCCGGCGTCATCGCGGGCCGTTCGAACATCGATAGCATCGGTGCGCTGCTCTACGGCGAATACCTGTTCCTGTTCGAGGCCGCTGGCCTGGTCCTGCTGGTCGCCATGATCGGCGCGATCGTGCTCACGCATCGTGAACGCACCGACACGCGCGGTCAGAACGTTTCGAAGCAGAACAAGCGCCGCGCCGAAGACGCGACGGTCAACGTGAAGCCCGAAGTGGGCAAGGGGATCACGCTGTGATCGGTATCGAACACTATGTCGTCGTCAGCTCGATCCTGTTCGTGCTGGGCGTGCTGGGGATCTTCCTCAACCGCAAGAACGTCATCGTCATCCTGATGGCGATCGAACTGATCCTGCTTTCGGTGAACCTCAACCTCGTCGCCTTCAGCGCCTTTCTCGGCGATCTCGTCGGGCAGGTCTTTGCCATGTTCGTGCTGACCGTCGCAGCAGGCGAGGCCGCGATCGGGCTTGCCATTCTTGTCATCTACTTCCGTGGCCGCGGTACTATCGCGGTTGACGACATCCATCGCATGAGGGGCTGATCCAAGTGATCGAGATCATCGTCTTCGCGCCCCTACTGGCGGCCATCATTGCCGGTCTCGGCAATCGAATGATCGGCAATATGCCGGCCAAGATCGTGACGACCGGTGCGTTGTTCCTTTCCTGCGCACTGTCGTGGCCGATCTTCCTCGGCTTCATGACGGGCTCGGAAACTGCCTATGTCGATCCCGTGCTCAAGTGGGTGCAGTCGGGCGGCATGAACTTCGACTGGTCGCTGCGCGTCGACACGCTGACCGCGGTCATGCTCGTCGTCATCACCAGCGTCTCGGCACTCGTCCACCTCTATTCGTGGGGCTACATGGACGAGGATCCGGACCAACCGCGCTTCTTCGCCTACCTGTCGCTGTTTACTTTCGCGATGCTGATGCTCGTGACGGCCGACAATCTCGTCCAGATGTTCTTCGGTTGGGAAGGCGTGGGCCTTGCCTCGTACCTCCTGATCGGTTTCTGGTTCAAGAAGCCCAGCGCCAGCGCCGCCGCGATCAAGGCCTTCGTTGTCAACCGCGTGGGCGATCTCGGCTTCATGATGGGCATCTTCGGCGTGTTCCTCGTGTTTGGCACGACTTCGATCCCCGAAATCCTCGACCGCGCGCCCGAAATGGCGGGCAGCACGATCGGATTCCTCGGCATGCGCGTCGATACAATGACGGTGCTGTGTCTGCTGCTGTTCATCGGCGCGATGGGTAAGTCGGCCCAGCTTGGCCTCCACACCTGGTTGCCTGACGCAATGGAAGGCCCGACGCCTGTTTCCGCGCTCATCCATGCGGCAACCATGGTCACCGCTGGCGTGTTCATGGTCTGCCGCCTCTCGCCTCTGTTCGAGACCAGCCAGACTGCGCTGACATTCGTCACCTTCATCGGTGCAGCGACCTGCTTCTTTGCCGCCACGATCGGCACGACGCAGACTGACATCAAACGCGTAATTGCCTATTCGACCTGTTCGCAGCTGGGCTATATGTTCTTTGCAGCAGGCGTCGGCGCATATGGCGCGGCGATGTTCCACCTGTTCACGCACGCCTTCTTCAAGGCACTGCTGTTCCTGGGCGCAGGCTCGGTCATCCACGCGATGCACCACGAACAGGACATGCGTTACTATGGCGGCTTGCGTAAGCAGATCCCGATCACGTTCTGGGCTATGATGGCGGGTACGCTGGCGATCACCGGCGTCGGCATCTGGTTCCTGCATATCGGTTTCGCAGGCTTCTACTCGAAGGACGCAATCCTTGAGAGTGCCTTTGCCAGCGGCAGCGAGATGGGCCAGTTCGCCTTCGTGATGGGCATTGTCGCCGCGTTGCTGACCAGTTTCTATTCGTGGCGCCTGATGTTCCTCACCTTCTGGGGCAAGCCGCGCTGGATCGAGAGCGAGCATATCCAGCACACCGTCCACAAGACGCCGGAAGAGGCGGGCGCCGATACGACCGGCGGCTATCATCCGCACGAAAGCCCGTGGGTCATGCTGACCCCGCTGGTGATCCTTTCTCTCGGCGCAGTTTTCGCGGGCGCGATCTGGAGTCACTCGTTCCTCGACAGCGCGGAATTCTGGAACGGCTCGATCTTCTATAACGAGCATCTGATCCACGCGATGCACAACGTGCCCACATGGGTGAAGATCGCGCCAGGTGCCGTCATGCTGATCGGCCTGCTGATCGCTTGGAATAACTACATCCGCGATCCGGACGCTCCGGCCCGTTTCGTGGGCATGTTCGGCGGGATCTACACGTTCCTCAAGAACAAGTGGTACTTCGACGAGCTCTACAACGTGATCTTCGTGAAGCCGGCCTTCTGGCTTGGCCGCAAGTTCTGGAAATGGGGCGATGTCGGCACGATCGACCGGTTCGGCCCGGATGGTGCCGCATGGGTCGTCGCACAGGGGTCTCGCTACGCGCAGAAAGTGCAGACCGGTTATCTCTACAGCTACGCGCTGGTCATGCTGCTCGGGCTGCTCGCCGCGATCAGCTGGATCATGGTTCGATAAGGGCGGGGCAGGTTTAAAGACATGGACGGCTTTCCGATCCTCTCGCTGATGCTGCTGGTACCGCTGGTCGGTGCTGCCATCTGTTTCTTCGTTCCGGCCCAGACGGCGCGCATGGTCGCGCTCGTCGCGACACTGGTCGATCTGGCACTGGGCGTGGTCCTATGGGCCAGCTACGACATTGGCGGCGCGCAGTGGCAGTTCGTTGAACGGGCAGAGCTTTTTGCCGGCTTCTCCTACGCGCTGGGCATCGACGGCATCGCGCTGATGCTGATCATGCTGTCGGTTTTCCTCATGCCGATCTGCATCGGCGCCAGCTGGAATTCGGTGACCAAGCGGGTCGGCGAATACATGGCCGCCTTCCTGATGATGGAAACGCTGATGATCGGCGTTTTCGCAGCGCAGGACCTGTTCCTGTTCTACATCTTCTTTGAAGCGGGCCTGATCCCGATGTACCTGATCATCGGGATCTGGGGCGGCGACAATCGCATCTACGCATCGTACAAGTTCTTCCTCTACACGCTGATCGGTTCGGTCCTGATGCTGATCGCGATGTTCTGGATGGTTCGCGAAGCGGGCACGACCGACATTCCAACTCTGATGGCGACCGACTTCCCCGCAGGGGCCCAGAACTGGCTGTGGCTCGCTTTCTTCGCCAGCTTCGCCGTAAAGATGCCGATGTGGCCGGTTCACACGTGGCTGCCCGACGCGCACGTCCAGGCCCCGACCGCAGGTTCGGTCATCCTTGCTGGCGTTCTGCTGAAGATGGGCGGCTACGGTTTCATCCGGTTCAGCCTGCCGATGTTCCCCGAGGCTTCGGCGAACCTTGCATGGGTCGTGTTTACCATGTCGATGATTGCGGTGGTATACACCTCGCTCGTCGCGTTGGTTCAGCACGACATGAAGAAGCTGATCGCTTATTCGTCGGTCGCCCACATGGCGATCGTGTGCATGGCGCTGTTCAGCTTCAACGTGCAGGGCCTCGAAGGCTCGATGATCGTGATGTTGAGCCACGGGCTCGTTTCGGGTGCGCTGTTCCTTGCCGTCGGCGTCATTTATGACCGCCTGCACACCCGCGAAATCGACCGTTACGGCGGCCTTGCGATCAACATGCCGAAGTATTCGCTGTTCTTCCTGCTGTTCACCATGGCCTCGATCGGCCTTCCGGGCACCAGCGGCTTTGTCGGCGAATTCCTGTCGCTTGCGGGCGTCTACCAGATTTCCAGCTGGGTCGCGCTGATCGGCACGACCGGCATCATCCTTGGCGCTGCCTACATGCTCTACCTCTACCGCCGCGTGGCCTTTGGCGAACAGAAGAACGCCGATGCCGCCGCCATGCCCGATCTCGACAAGCGCGAATGGGCTATGATGCTTCCGCTCGCAGCCGCAGTGCTGTGGATGGGTGTCTATCCAGAAAGCTTCCTCGCACCGATGCGCGCCGACATCGAATGGCTGGACCAGCGGCTCGAGGCTGCGGCACCGGCCGGTGACGCGCACTTGTCCGAACCCAATCCGGAGGCTGCTGCGGAACATCACGGCGAAGAAGCCGCTGCGGAAGGAGGGTCGCACCAATGACCGATTTCTCCCAGTCGCTGGCGCTGATCGCCGCGGAGGAACTGCTGACCGTCGTCGGCCTCGTCCTGCTGCTCGCGGCAGCGTGGATGGGCGACAAGTCATCGCGCCTGATCTCGATCGTCGCGGTTGCCGCGCTGGTCGCCTGCGCCTTCATCGCCGCGCCCGCGCTGTGCGGCGGTCTGATGGGACCGGAGCGCGTAGCGTTCTCGGGCCAGTACACGGCTGACGCCTTCTCGGCCTTTGCCAAGCTGCTTATCTACGCCTCGGGCATCGCCTCGCTCATCGTCGCGCCGCGCTTTTTCGATCGCGTTGGTGCGATGCGGGCCGAATACCCGATCCTCGTCCTGTTCGCTGTCCTCGGCATGAACATGATGGTTTCGGCGACCGACTTCCTGTCGCTCTACATCGGTCTCGAACTGAACAGCCTTGCCGCCTACGTACTGGCCTCGTTCCTGCGGGATGACGAGCGTTCGGCCGAAGCGGGTCTCAAGTACTTCGTGCTGGGCGCGCTGGCATCGGGCATCATCCTGTTCGGCATGAGCCTGACTTACGGTTTCACCGGCTCGACCAACTTTGCTGCCGTCGCGCTGGCGATGGACGGGACGCTGGCAACCGGCGCTCTCGTCGGCCTGATCTTCGTGCTCGCGGGTCTGGCCTTCAAGATAAGCGCCGTGCCGTTCCACATGTGGACGCCCGACGTTTACGAAGGTGCGCCGACGCCGGTAACGACCTTCTTCGCCACCGCGCCGAAGGTCGCCGCCCTCGCGCTCACCATGCGCGTTGCGCTGGGTGCTTTCGGTACGCAAGTCGATGCGTGGCAGCAGATCGTGATCTTCGTCTCGCTGGCCTCGATTGTGGTCGGTGCGCTGGGTGCGATCGGTCAGTCGAACATTAAACGCCTGCTCGCCTATTCGTCTATCAACAACGTCGGCTTCCTGCTGATCGGCCTTGCAGCCGCGACGCAGGAAGGTGCATCTGCCATGCTCGTCTACCTCGCGATCTACGTCGCGATGAGCGTTGCTGGGTTTGTCGTCGTGCTCTTGCTGCGCGATGCCGAAGGCCGCCCGGTTGAGGCGATTGCCGATATGGCAGGTCTTTCGCGCACACGTCCGGCGCTGGCATGGGCGCTTGCTGCGGTCATGTTCAGCCTTGCCGGTATTCCGCCGCTGTTCGGCTTCTGGGGCAAGTTCGTGGTCTTCCAGGCCGCGGTGAACGCCGACCTCGTCGCGCTGGCGGCCATCGGTATCGCAGCCTCGGTGATTGGCGCTTTCTACTACCTTAAGGTCGTGAAGATCGTGTTTTTCGACGAACCGGCGAACGTGGTCGCGCGAGACGGTGAAAGCGGTGTCGATGCACTAGCGCACAAGGTCGTCCTGCTGATCGCCAGCCTGTTCATCTCGCCGCTCGGGTACCTCCTCACGCCTTGGCTGGGCGACCTTGCCGACAAGGCATCGGCCGCCCTCTACTTCGCAGGCTAAGGGGGGCGCCGCATGACCAGCGGCCATCGCATCGAAACGGTCGGGCAGATCGGCTCGACCAATGCGGAACTTCTCCGCCGCCTCGCCTCGGGTGAAGCGGCGGAAGAAGGTACATGGCTGGTCGCCGATCGGCAAAGCGAGGGCAGGGGCAGACTTGGCCGCGAATGGTCCGACGGCGCGGGCAATTTCATGGGCTCGACGCTGGTGTATTTGCGAAGTTCCGATCCGGCTCCGCAAACGCTGGCCCTCGTAGCCGGTGTCGCAGTTTACGAGGCGATATCGAAATTTCTCGGCCGGGCGCAGGGGCTCCTGCTCAAGTGGCCGAACGACGTTCTGCTCGACGGGGCGAAGCTGGCGGGAATCCTTTTGGAACGCGCGGGTGATGCAGTCGTGATCGGGATCGGGGTGAACCTCGCGTATGCGCCCGATTTGGCTGATCGCGTGGCGGCGGCAATCGCGTCTCACGGTTTGTCCGTCGACCGCGACGATTTTGCCGAAGAGCTTACACGCCGTATGGCTGCGGAGCTTTCGAGCTGGCGCAAATCCGGCCTTGGCGAGACGATATCGCGCTGGACGATCCGCGGCCCGCACATCGGCGCGCCGTTGCGCTATGTCGGTGTGACCGATACGATCGAGGACGGCACTTTCGCCGGAATAGACCAGGACGGCGCTCTGATGATGCGCTTGGCCAATGGCACTGTGCGTGTCATCCACGCGGGCGAAGTTTCGCTCATCGGCGAAGAGGGAGCCTGAGATGCTGCTGGCGTGCGACGTCGGAAATACCAATATCGTCTTCGCGCTGATGGAAGGCCGCGAGGTGCGTACGCGCTGGCGGATCGCGACCGATGCACGCCGTACCGCTGACGAATATGCCGTTTGGCTGATGCAGCTCTTTACGCTCGAAGGGTTGACCTTTGAAGTTGTCGACAACGTCATTGTCTCGACCGTCGTTCCGCGCGCGCGGCACAATCTTCAGGTGCTGGGCGAAAAGTACTTCGGCAAGCCGCCGATTTTCGCAGGTGAGACCGGGGCCGATTGGGGCATCGCAATCGACGTCGATGAACCGGCCTCGCTGGGTGCGGACCGTGCAGTAAACACGATCGCAGCGCACGATGGACATCCCGAGGACCTGATCGTCATCGATTTCGGCACGGCGACGACTTTCGACGTGGTCGATTTCAACGGTGCCTACAAGGGCGGCATCATCGCACCCGGCATCAACCTTTCGCTCGACGCGCTGGTGAATGCTGCCGCCAAGCTGCCCCGTATAGCGATCGAGGCACCGACGGGCACCCAGACGCTGATCGGTCGCAACACCGAGGCGCAGATGCATATCGGTGTTTTCTGGGGTTACATCGCCATGATCGAAGGCCTCGTGTCTCGTCTCAAGGCAGAGATTGGGCGCCCGGCAAAGGTCATCGCGACGGGCGGCCTCGCGCTCCTGTTTGACAGGCATACCGATGCTTTCGACGAGATTGATGTCGACCTCACATTAAAGGGACTGGCTATTCTCGCCGAAAGAGCCTCTACACGCGGGCGATGACTCCAGAAAAAGAACTGCTTTTCCTCGCGCTCGGCGGGTCGGGCGAGATCGGCATGAACGTCAACCTTTACGGGGCGGACGGGAAATGGCTGATGGTCGACCTTGGCATGAGCTTTGCCGATCCCGGCTATCCGGGCGTTGACCTTGTCTTCGCCGATCTCGAATTCATCGAGGAGCGTTGTGACGACCTGCTCGGCATCGTGCTCACCCATGCTCACGAAGACCACATCGGCGCGATTCCATACTTCGCCGCCGACCTCGGCGTGCCGCTTTACGCGACGCCGTTCACGGCCGAATTGGTCCTGCGCAAGCTGGAAGAGGCGGACCTGACCGAGACGGTCGAACTCCACATCATCGATCATCTCGACGAGTTCGCGCCCGGCGGTGAAGGGCCCTTCAAAGTCCGGTACGTCCCGCTCGCCCACTCGATCGCAGAGGGCAACGCGGTGCTGATCGACACGCCTTACGGGCGCGTCTTCCACACGGGCGACTGGAAGCTGGACGACGATCCGCAGATCGGCGAGCCGAGCACCCCCGAGGAACTGACCGAAATCGGCGACGGGGGAATACTTGCTCTCGTCTGCGACTCCACCAACGTCTTCAATCCCGAACCGTCAGGTTCGGAAGGGGCTGTCAGGCTGGCGCTCGATGCCGAAATCGCTCGCCATCACGGCAAACGGGTTCTCGTAACCACGTTCGCATCGAACGTCGCGCGTCTGCAGACTCTTGGGCAGGTCGCCAAGGAAACGGGCCGCCAGCTTTGTGTCGCAGGTCGTTCGCTTGACCGGATTATTACGGTGGCCAAGGACAATGGCTATCTGCAGAACTTTCCCGAGACGGTCGATTTCGACACCGCCATGCGCCTGCCACGCGGCGATATCCTGATCATCGCCACCGGCGGCCAGGGCGAGCCTCGCGCAGCGCTCGCCCGTATTGCCTCGGAATCGCATCCTCTTGAACTCGACAAGGGCGACGTTGTGCTGTTCTCGAGCCGTCAGATTCCGGGCAACGAGCTTCAGATCGGGCGTATCATGAACCAGCTCGCCGACCGGGAGATCAAGATCGTGACCGACCGGCAGGAGCTGATCCACGTCTCCGGGCATCCCGGCCGGCCCGAACTCGAAGCACTCTATTCGTGGCTGCGGCCCGAAGTGCTCGTGCCGGTTCATGGCGAAATTAGGCACATGCGTGAGCAGGTGAAGGTCGGCGCAGAGGCTGGCATTCCGTCGCGCGTGTTTCAGAAGAACGGCGATATCGTCCGTCTCGCCCCGGGCAAGCCAGGCAAGATCGGTGAAACCCGTACGGGTCGCCTTGTCCTTGACGGTGACATTATCGTGCCTGCCGATGGGGAGACGATCGTCGAGAGGCGCCGGCTTTCGCAGAACGGTCACATCGTGGTGACCCTCCCTCCGGTAGCGTCGAAAGCGGACCCGATCATCCTGCCCATCGGCCTGCCGTTGGACGAGGATGAGGCGGATTTCATCGCAGAGGCGCAGGACGACTTGTCCAAGGCGGTCAAGAGGCTGAAGGGCGGGCGTACGAAGGACCGCGATGCGATTCACGAAGCGGTCCGGCTCGCCGTTCGCCGAGCGGCGCGGCGCTGGTCGGGCAAAAACCCGCAAGTGACCGTGCAGGATTTCGACTAGGAGTTTAAGCGATGCAGTGGACCTCGGTCCTTGCGATCTACCTGCTTTTCTGGGTGATGAGCGCGTTCATTGTCATGCCCTTCGGCATTCGCACCCACCGCGAAGCCGGAGAGGAACTTGTCCCCGGGCAGGCCGATTCCGCGCCTAGCAATTTTCGCCCGGGTCGCGTCGCCATCCGCGCGACGATCCTTGCTGCGATCCTTTGTGCGCTCTTTTACGCCAATTACGTCAATGGCTGGATCACCGTCGCCGATCTGAACTTTATCCACCCTCCGAAGGAGATCGTGGAAGAGCAGATCTGGATGCGCGAAACCGCGAAAGACTGAACGCCCGCGCTTAGCGGCGCAAGCGTTCGATCGCCTGCGCCAGCGCGACGTAGAGTTTGCCCATATCCGACGACAGCACCGTTACCGCCAGCGAGTTGCCTTCGCGGGTGGCGAGCAGGTTGCGCAGCATGCCTTCGAAGTCGTGGATGTAGCGGTTTACGTGCTCGCGGAACTCTTCCTCTGCCTCGTAGTGCTCGACGATCTGCCTGGCGTCGCCGGAATCGATCAGGCGCACCGCGCGGCGGGTGAAGATGCCGCGCTCGCCTTTCAGATAAGCCTGCCATGAGGCTTCGCTGACTTCGGCCGATAGAACCTTGTCGATGTCGATTGCGGTCGAGTTGAGCGATTCGGTGATCTGGGAGACGCGGCGCGCAAAGTGATCGTCGATGTCCTCTTCGGCGCGCTGACGCGCAGCGACGATGCGGGCTTCGAGGTGCCCCGTGATCTCGTCGACACGGCCAAGCTGCTCGCGCAGTTCCGCTGCGGCTTCGCGCGCGGCTTCGGTCGCCTTGCTGACGGCGGTGTCGAGCCCTTCGAGCGCGTCGCTCGTGCTTTCGCGCAGGGCCTCGGTGACGACGATGCCGCTTTCCTTGGCCAGCTTCTCGGCAATCGAGCGGACGGCTTCGGACGACGTACCCTCGATGTTGGCAACGGCTTCGCGGCTCGCTTCGGCAAGGCGCGCGATTGCTCCGTTGAGCGTCGCCTCGGCGGCAGTCGCCATCGCTTCGCTGTCCTTGCGTGCCTGCGACAGCGTTTCTCGCAAGTCGCCAAGCTGCGTGGCATGCGCCGAACCACGTTCGTGCAGCGTGTCGTGCAGGCCTTCAATTTCGGCAAGGGCGGAGCGGGTGGCCTCGCGCGTTGTGTCGACGGCGCGGCCCAGTTCTTCGCCCCGTTCGCCAGCCTGGCTGAGCATGAGGCGCATGGCCTCGATCCGGCCGGACACGTCGTCGAGTCGCCCTTCTGCTTCGGACAGCGCGCCGGGTAGTGCTTCGCGCGTGTGGCGCGAGCTTGCCTCGATCAGTTCGAGCAGGCGCACCGAACTGTCGGTCAGGCCAAGGATGGCACTGTCCGTGCCGGTCAGCGCATCGCGGCTTGCGGCAAGCTTTTCGGACAGGAGGTTGAGGCCGTTGACGATGGCCTGCTCCGCCTCGCGGCCCTGTCCCGCGGCGGCGTCCATGCGTGAACCATAGTCGCCAAGCTGGTCGGCGATGCGCTGGGCATGGCGGCCAAGTGCTTCGGTCGCTTCGAGATGACGGGCGCGGCGTGTCTCGAATTCGCCGTCGAACTGGACCAGCAGGTCCAGCAGCTTGTTCGACAGGTCGCGGCCCGCTTCCTCGTGACGTTCGCGGCGTTCGGTAAGCTGGCGGTCGAGTTCGGCCAGTTCGTCGGCGTAACCTTCGGCCAGTTCGCGCGCGGCTTCGCGACTGTGAGCGCGGCGGCGTGCGATTTCGCTATCGAGTGCGTCGAGCGCGGTGCGCAGGCTTTCGGACATGAGCGAAGCGGCTTCGCGACCGCGTTCCTCGCGGACCTCGATCTCGCTGTCGAGCGAGGTGAGGGCGGTCGAAACGCCGCTCGTCATTGCGCGGCCTGCTTCTTCGCCGCGCTGGGCGCGCTGGGCGATTTCCTCGTCCAGCGAGGCAAGCGACGAAGCGACGCGCGCGGCCAACGCCTTGCTTTTCTGCTCGCTGATCTCGGCACGCGCGTCGATTTGCGCATCGAGATGGGCGAGGGCCTCGCCGATCTTTTCGGTCAGAACGCGGCTTGTTTCTTCGCCACGGGCGACGCGGTCCTCAATGCCGGCGTCGAGCTGCGCGAAAGTCGTTGCAAGTTCCTCGACCAGCGCACGGCTCGATTGCGCGCCGCGGACGCGGCGGGCCTCGATCTCGCTGTCGAGCCCCGCGACGAGGGCGGAGAGACGCTCTGCCAGCCCGCGATTGGCATCTTCGCTCTTCGCGTAGCGTTCCTCGATCTGGGTATCGAGAGTTTCGCCTTGGCGGCGCAGGTCGCCGTGGAGGCGGCTGATTTCCGAGGACAGCGCGGCCACCCGGGCACCGGCAGCGTCCAGCGCCTCGGCGGAATTGTTGTCGAGCTGGACAAACAGCGCGCGGGTATCGCTCTCGATAACGGCAAGCCGGTCGCGCCAGCCATCCATGGCAGCCGCTTCGCCACTCTTCAGGCGCTCGCCGAGATTGTCGGCGTCGGCCCCAAGCGTCGAGAGACGTTCACGCAAGGACTTGAGCGCAAAGCCCTCGGCATCGGAGAGCTTGGCTCGAATGCTTTCCAGCATGCCTTCAAGATCGTCCGCACGCTTTCGCACGGCGGCGAGTGCGGCGATTTCCTGCTCGTCCATACGTTCGCGAAGGGCCGCGCCCTCGGCGTCGAGCGCCTCGAAGCGATCCCTGGCGATCTGGCCGAGTTGTTCGGAACAGCGATTGAACTCGCCCAGAACATCGTTCACGCGTTCGCGCATCGCGTCGATCTTCAGCGTGCTCGCCTCGCCCGCCTCGCCGATCTTGTCGAAGCCTTCGGACAGGCGTTCAAGCTGCATGCTCGCGCCCTGGCCTGCCTGGCCGATGTTGTTGGTGAGGTCGCGCGTCGCATTGGTGACGACGGGAAGCTGGCCGCGCAGCTTTTCCATGTTTTCCAGCGCAGCGGTGCTCACGGTCTGGAGGCGATCGACGCGTTCGGAATTATCCGAGATCAGCGCCTCCAGCTTGTTCGCGCTTTCGCCGAGGCGTTCGCTGGCGATGCGGCCGAGCGCCTCGAGGTCGCGGCCCTGCGCGATGATGAACTCGCGCGCGATGCTCAGTTCCGAGTTCACGTGGCCGAGACGATCTTCGAGCGCGGCGGATTCTGCGCGAAGGCTGGCGGCGGCATCGGCGAAGCGTCCGGCCTCGACCCTGCTGTGGCGCATGGCCAGCATCCAGAGCGTGACGACAAGAGCGGCGGGCATGGCCCACTGCGCGAGCAGGGCGGTCCATTCGGCCGGTATGGGGCCAGAGAGCAGCGAAGCCTGGTTGGCCCAGGCAAAGAACGCGGTCCAAGCGAACAGCGCCACGATACCGAGCGTCGGGACGAGCCACGAGAGATTGCGGCTTCGCACCGGTTCTTCGTACCAGTCCTCGCTCGCCGTGTACTCTTCTTCGGCAGGCGCGGTTTCCGCACCCGTCGTTTCCACGAATTCTTCTTCGCTGCCTTGTCCGCCGAAGGCGACGATGTTCCGCTGCTTTGTCATGGCGCATGACTAACACCGAATGAACGCGCGCGCACGTGAGAAATCTTCCGTTTTCCCCGGCCTCATCCACGGATTTCCAAGGGTTAAGGACAATCCGGCAGCGCCATCTTGCAGAGTGGCGCAGGGCGATCCATGAACCGTGCTGGAACTTGATCGCGAACGAGCTGCCCGGACTGATCCGGCGGCACAGGGGCCACGAAACTTGCGAATTGCCGTACTTTCCATGCTGGAGCCGCTGGCCGTCGACGGCCTGCTGACACGTGCCGGCCTGCGCGTAGGCGGCGAGACCGTTGTCGAGCGTCAGCTGGAACTGGCCGAAGCAACGGGTGCGCAGCGGATCCTACTGCTCGCCGACAGGCGCACGGTCGGCCTCGACGATGTCGTTGCCTTGGCGAGCGAGATGAAGCTGGAGGCACGGGTCATCGCCGATGCGCCCGCGCTCTGTTCCGAAGTCACGGCAGCAGACGAACTGGTCGTGTTCGGCGATGCGCTGCTGGCCGATCCGGTACTGGCGGTTCCGCTCCTGAAGCAGTCCGGCATCGCGACGCTTCCGGTGGAGGAGGGGCTTGAGGCAGGGTTCGAGCGGATCGATGCGGAACTTGCCTGGGGCGGTATTCTCGTCATTCCCGGTGCCTTGGCCGAGCGGTTACGTCAGTTGCCGCGCGATTGCGACGTTGCCTCCTCGCTGCTGCGCATTGCGTTGATGGCAGGCGTCACGCAACGCGCCGTCGATCCGCAGGCACTTCCCGACAGGCGGTGGGTCATCGTGCGCAGCGAGAGTGAGGGGCAGGCGATCGAGGCGCATCGTCTTCGCCTCAGCCTTGCCGAAGCGCATGGCAAGACGCCAGGTGCAAAGCTTGCGGGCCTGATCGTCGGGAAATTCGGCAATCGCCTGTTCGAGGCGGACCGGTCGGCCATCCTCGTATGGTGGGCAGCGATCCTGCCAGCGGCAGCCGCTGTTGCCTTTGCGGGCTTCGCCATGTTCGCGGCTGCCTTCTTCTCCATCGCGGCCACGTGGCTGGTGGTGCGCTGCGCGATCATTCTCGACAAGGCGGAGCGGCAGGGCAGGATCGACGCCGCTATGCCCGACCGCAGGCCGACTATCGTGCATCTCGCAATCGACCTGCTGTTATTCGTTGTTCTCGCCCTGGCGCTCACCGGATCTATCGAAGGTGAGCGGCTCGGGGCACTGGGCCCGTGGTTCGCATCGACCGTTTTCGTCTGTTTAGTCCGTCTGGGCGCGGTCCTGTTTCCCGTTCCCCATGCGCGGCCCTTCTTCGAGGACCGGGTGACACAGTGTGTCGTACTGGGGCTGGCCGTCATTGCCGGTTGGACGACACCGATCGTCATGGCAGTGTCTATGGCTGTCATGGCCGGGTGGGCGGCATTTGTGACATTCCGCGCGAATCAGGTGACAAGATAACGCGGCTTTAACCATGGGGTGTTAGTCCGTTCGCATGGGTGAACTGGAAAAGGCCACGGGCCTGCAATCAGTTATGCGGGTTGAGCTGAAGCGGGGAGACCGCGTTCTCGGCGCGCGGGGCGTCGTCTTGCGTCAGCTTATCGCGACCGAGGACCGTTCCATGTTCAGCGATGCGATTGTCGCTCGTGTGCGCGCAATGGCCGAGGATCTGGCCCGACAGGTCGGCTACAAGCTGGCGCAGGCGGCAGGCGAACGCGATCCGCGCGGATGGGCCAACTCGATTACGGAGCCGCTTTCGGGCGCCCTGATCGATGAGCCTGTCATCGTCGATCACCTCCATTCGATTGCCCTAGAATGGCAACTTACAGAATCGATGCAGCGCCGTGCAGGTGTCGATCCCGCGCTTTCGCCCCTGCTTCAGGCGCTGATCGGGGCGGACGATCCGACCAGTTCGGCCCTCGCGATGGACCTTCTGACGTCGCAGGCAGCCTTTGCCCGGCATCAGCAGCGCATGAGCCTGCCGGTGAACGAACTTCCAGCCGAAGTGTTGCATTCGCTGCTCGAAACGCTGCGCCACGCGGTTGCGGGCGATCTTGCCTATGAAGCACATGCGCGGAACACCGAACACGCGATCCGGGAAGGCTACGACGAGTCTCAATGCCGCATCTCGCTGGCCAACCGGCTTGTCGGGGCTTTGGGGGCAGGGGCATTTGCTGCGCTTTCGATCACCCATGCAGGCGTTCCGGTGTTTCTGTCGGCGCTGGCCGCGGCAACGGGCGATTCCCGTGACACCGTGGCCGTCGCGACGAGCGAGAGCCAGCTTGCGCGCCTTGCCCTGTCGCTGCGCGCAGCAGGCCTTGGCGACCGCGAGATCGAGCGCGAGTTCTACGCCATCCACCCCGAGATCACGCTTCCCGAAGGTTTCGGACGCTTGCAGGGCGGCGACGCCCGTGCTCTGCTGACCGGGCAAGGGGTATCGGACGATGTCAGGGGCTGAAGCCATCACCGAGACGGCAGCGGTAGAACCGCTGGTCGCGCGCAGCGATGCGGCGGACCGTCTCGTTGCTGCGGATGGTCCGCTGGCCGACATGCAGCTGGCCTGCGGCGGCGAAATTCCCGGATTGATCGCAGCGCCCGGACTGCTTGAACTGGTTCGCAAGTCACGCAGTTTCGGCATGAAGCTGGGCCGTCCGCTGGTCATGCGTCATAGCGAGGGCAGCCTTGAAGGCTGGGCCGAGGTCGAGCCCGATGGCGAAGGGTGCGCGATCCGCCTTTCGGACTGGCACCGATCGAGCCACGGAACCGGCACCAGCAACGGAGAGGCGACGCGCCTTGCGGTCGAGAACCTGCTGGCCGAAGGTGTCGTCTGGCTTGACGAAGGCCAGCGCGTTCTCGCGGTCGAGAGCCAGGTCGCTGATCTGGCCCCCCTCGTCGGACAAGCGCGTACGATGCGCGGGCAGCACTGGACCGGACTTTTCGACTTTTCGGCTCACGACACCGGAACGCCGCCGATCTGGCAGGCGCGGAGCGGGATGACCGTGCGGATCGCCGGGTCTCCGCGCGAATGGCACTTGCTGCTCGCTTCGGCCAACGTGGGTTTTCAGCTCCTGCTTCGCCCGGTTGGCGAGAACGAGTACGAGACCGAGGAAACGGATCTCCTTCCGCCGAACCTGCTGGGTGAGGAACTTGCGCCGGCCATGCGCAATCCGGTGGCACGGATCATTCGTCAGGCCGAGGCGATCCGCGACAGGCTGGCAGGTCCGTTACCGGCGGAATACCGTGAGTATGCGCTCGATATGGTCAATGCCGGCCGTCACCTCGGCGAACTGGCCGATGATTTGGGCGATGCGGAGGCAATCGAGCACGGTACTATCGCGATCCATGCAGAACCCGTCGCAGTGTCGGACATTGCGGAAATCGTCTGCCGCTTGCTTCAGGTTCGCGCCGATGCCCGTTCGGTGACGTTCGACGTGTCGAACAGCGATGCGGTTGCCATGGCGGATCGCAAGCGGGTGACGCAGATACTCCTCAACATCGTCGGCAACGCGATCAGCTATGGCCCCGAAGGCGGGCGCATCCTGGTCGATATCATGCGCAGCGGCGTGAACGTGGTCGTTTCGGTCACGGACGATGGCGAGAGCCTGTCGGCCGAGGAATTTATCCGCATGTTCGACAAGTTCGAACGGCTTGGCCGCAGCGGCGATGGCGGAAGCGGTCTCGGCCTCTACATCGCGCTGATGCTTGCGCGTGCGATGGGCGGCGACCTTGAAGGTTCGGCGGACGAGGGGGGCGGCAACCGCTTCACCCTGACGCTGCCCTCGGCCTAGTCTTTTTGCCCGCGGTTGCGGGTCAGCCAGATCAGCAGCAATCCGGCGCCAGCGGCAATCAGGCCGTAAGTGGCCCATTCCCTTTCGCCGAGCATGAAGCTTTCGGCGGGCCACATGACGAGGCCCAAGCCCTGGAGCGTCCAGAGCATTCCGGAAAGAAAAAGGGCGATGCCTAAGATCCTGATGAGGAATTTCGGCATCGCCTTGATCCTTACCTGTCAGCCGTTCAGCGCTTGTCGAACGGCACGTAGTCGCGCTGCGTCGGGCCGGTATAGAGCTGACGCGGACGACCGATGCGCTGGGCGGGATCGGAGATCATCTCGTTCCACTGCGCGACCCAGCCGACGGTGCGGGCAAGGGCGAAGAGCGCGGTGAACATCGTGGTCGGGAAGCCGATCGCCGAAAGGATGACGCCCGAGTAGAAATCGACGTTCGGGAAGAGCTTCTTTTCGACGAAGTAGTCGTCGTTGAGAGCCATTTCTTCCAGCTGAAGCGCGACTTCGAAGACCGGGTCGTTGACCTTGAGCGCGTCGAACACCTCGCGGACGGTCTTCTGCATGACGGTCGCGCGCGGGTCGTAGTTCTTGTAGACGCGGTGGCCGAAGCCCATCAGGCGGAACGGATCGTCCTTGTTCTTCGCACGTGCGATGTACTCGGGGATGCGCTCCGGACGGCCGATTTCCTGAAGCATATTGAGAGCCGCTTCGTTCGCGCCGCCGTGTGCCGGCCCCCAGAGGCAGGCAATGCCGGCCGCGATGCAGGCGAACGGGTTCGCGCCCGAGGACCCTGCCAGACGCACGGTCGACGTCGAGGCGTTCTGTTCGTGGTCGGCGTGAAGGATGAAGATACGGTCCATTGCCTTCTCGACGGCCGGGATCACCTCGTATTCTTCCGCCGGCACGCCGAAGGTCATGCGCAGGAAGTTGCCGGTGTAGCTCAGCGAGTTGTCCGGATAGAGGAAGGGCTGACCGATTGAGTACTTGTAGGCCATGGCCGCGATCGTCGGCATCTTGGCGATCAGGCGGTGCGAACTGATCTTGCGATGTTCAGGGTCCGCGATGTCGGTGCTGTCGTGATAAAACGCCGAAAGCGCACCGACGACGCCGCACATGATGGCCATCGGGTGGGCATCGCGGCGGAAGCCCTGGTAGAAGCCGCGCAGCTGATCATGCAGCATGGTGTGACGGCTGATCGTGTAGGTGAAGTTTTCGTATTCGTCCTGGCTGGGCAGTTCGCCGTTCAGCAGGAGATAGGCCACTTCCATGAAGCTTGAGTTTTCAGCCAGCTGGCCAATCGGATAACCGCGGTGGAGAAGGACGCCTTCTTCGCCGTCGATGTAGGTCAGACCGGAATCGCAGCTCGCCGTCGAGGTGAAGCCCGGGTCGTATGTGAACATACCCGACTTGCCGTAAAGCTTGCCGATGTCGACGACATCGGGGCCGATCGTTCCGCTCTTGACGGGAAATTCGTATTCGCCGCCCCCGGCGTTCAGCTTCGCCATGTTGTCAGCCACTACTCTGCCTCCATTACGTTAATTGGCCACCGCGCCGTCCGCCTTTGCCGCGTCGGTTGCCTGTGCGTCTATACGCGCCAGACTCTCTTCGCGTCCAAGAAGAACGAGCACGTCGAAAATTCCCGGCGATGTTGCTTGGCCGGTCAGCGCCGCACGAAGCGGCTGTGCCAGCTTGCCGAGCCCGAGTTCGCGCTCTTCCGCCATTGCCTTGAGTTCCGTTTCGAGCTGCTCGCTAGTCCAATCTGAACCAGCTTTCAACTTTTCGGAGATTTTACCGAGCAACGCGCGGGCATCCTCGGTGAGAAGCTTTTCCGCCTTTTCGTCCATGGGAAGCGGACGCTGACGGAAAAGAAACAGGGCGCCTGCCGCCAACTCGTCGAGATCCTTGGCGCGTGCCTTCAGCGAAGGCATCGCTTGGGTCAGCAGCGCGATGTGCTTGTCTGCACCGAAAGCCGGTTCCAGCTTGGCGATGCGCGGTGCGGTAAGCTGCGCCAGACGAGCATCGTCGGCTTCGCGAATGTACTGCCCGTTCATGCTGGCCAGCTTCTTGAAGTCGAAACGAGACGCGCTCTTGCCCACTGCAGGCAAGTCGAAAACCTCGATTGCTTCGTCGATAGTGAAGAATTCCTGGTCTCCGTGGCCCCAGCCAAGCCGCAAGAGGTAGTTCACAACCGCTTCGGGCAGCAGGCCAAGCTCGTCACGGTAGGCGTCGACGCCCATCGCGCCGTGCCTCTTCGAAAGCTTGGCACCGTCGGCCCCGTGGATCAGCGGGATGTGGGCATAGACCGGCTCTTCCCAGCCGCCCTCGATCTCCTGCATCGCCTTATAGATCGGCAACTGCCGGAAAGCGTTGTTCAGGTGATCGTCCCCGCGGATGACGTGGGTCACGCCCATGTCGTGATCGTCGACGACGACCGCCAGCATATAGGTCGGCGTGCCGTCCGAACGCAGCAGGATGTAATCGTCGATCTCGACGTTTTTGACCTTCACGCGGCCCTGAACGGCATCCTCGATCACGGTCTCGCCGCTAGTAGGCGTCTTGAGGCGGACGACATAGGGCGCCCCTTCGGGAGCCTCCGCCGGATCGCGATCGCGCCAGCGGCCGTCATAGCGCATCGGCTGCTTGTTCGCGCGTTGCTCTGCCCGCATCGCTTCAAGCTCTTCAGCCGTGGCAAAGCACTTGTAGGCAAAACCTGCGTCGAGCAACTTGTGCGCGACTTCGGCATGACGCTCCGCCTGCGCGGACTGGAAAACCGGTGCCTCGTCATAGTCGAAGCCGAGCCAGTTAAGGCCGTCGAGAATGGCGTCGATCGCTTCCTGGGTGGAGCGGGCGCGATCGGTATCCTCGATCCGCAGCAGTGCCTTGCCGCCGAAATGACGTGCATATAGCCAGTTGAACAGCGCCGTGCGTGCGCCGCCGATGTGCAGGAATCCTGTGGGAGAAGGCGCAAAACGGGTGACAACCGGGCGATGGGCGTCGTTAGCGCCGTTGCCTTTCGCTGCCGAACCGCTTGCCATATTGCCTTGTTTCCTTTCAATAATGTCCGGGAGGGGCCGCTGACGGGGGAACGGCAAGACATGACGGGTGATGTCGCCGTTCCGGTCGCGGATGGGGCGCCAGATCGGGCCCCGCCACCTTCGCAGGTGCGGCAATGGGGAAGGTTGCGCGATTTGTCCAGCCTCCGTTGGGTCGAAACCGCACTCGTGATGCGCCAGTTCGAAAAGATGCCTTGGCTGGCGGTTGCCATGCTGGTCGGCATTCTGGTCTGGTTCGGCCTTCCGTCGCCGGGCGAATGGCTAGTTTTTCTAGGACTTTGCGGGCTGTCGGCGGCGCTGGTCCTGCTGTTTCTGGACGACGAAACCTATCCGTTTGTCCGGGGGGCTGTGGTCTCGCTGGTACTGATGATGGCGGCGGGCCTGATGATCGCGTGGGGGCGATCCACGCTTGTCGGTACGCCGGGGATCGGAAGGCCGGTAGTCGCCGAAATGACCGTCCGTGTGATCGAGCGCGAGGAAGCGTCCCGAGGCAGAAGTGCGCGACTTCTTTTGGCAACGCGCGACGCGACCGGAGAAACGATCAGGGCACGCGTGACCTTGTCGGAAGAATTCGACCTTCCCGAACTTGGCCCGGGGGCGCTCGTGAGGGCGCGCCTGCGCCTGATGCCGCCATCCCGAGCGGTTGCACCGGGGCTTTACGATTACGCACAGGCGGCATGGTTTGACGGAATATCCGCCACCGGGTCGGTCATGTCGGAATTCGAGGTTTTCGAGGGCGCGAGGAGCCGCGAGACAAGCGACGTCCAGGCGGACCTGCATAAACTCGTCCTCGACCGAATCGATGACGCGGGTGCGGCAGGCATCGCCGCAACGCTCGTGACGGGTGAGCGATGGGCAATTCCGGATGCCGACGCGGAGGCAATGCGCAACTCCGGCATGGCGCACCTGCTGTCGATCAGCGGTCTTCACGTCGGGGCGGTCATCGCGATCGTATGGTTCGTGAGCCTACGGCTACTCGCCTTGTGGCCAGCGCTGGCGCTACGGGTTCCCTTGCCGTTCGTGGCGGCAGTTGCGGGCGCTTTTGCGGGGATCGGCTATACCTTGCTTACCGGTGCGGCCTTGCCGACAATTCGAGCGTGCATTGCGGCGATTTTGGTGCTCGCGGCGATGGCGCTGGGAAGGCAGGCTCTTTCCATGCGGCTTGTGGCGATTGCGGCGATCGTCGTTATGCTGTTCTGGCCGGAAGCTGTCGTCGGAGCCAGTTTCCAGCTGAGTTTCGCGGCGGTGATCGCGATCGTCGCCCTTCACAACAGCGCGCAGGTCGTGCGGTTCAGGGCGGCAACGCGCCAATTCTCGTTGCCCGTGCGCGCCTTGCGTCACGGGTGGATGCTGTTCTTGACCGGCCTTGTCATCGAAGTGAGCCTTTTACCGCTGGTCTTGATGCACTTCCACAAGGCCGGCCTGTATAGCGCAGCGGCCAACCTGTTCGTAATCCCGCTCACAACGATGGTCGTCATGCCGCTCATCGGCATCTGCCTGGTGCTGGAGCCCCTAGGTCTGTCGGACCCGTTGTGGTCGCTGTGTGGGACGGCTACCGGCTGGCTGCTCGACATTGCCCATACGACATCATCAGCACCGCGAGCCGTCAAGATCTCGCCTCTGGTGCCCCTCTGGCTGGTTTTCACCATCGCAGCGAGTGGAACCTGGCTTGCGCTCTGGACTGGGAGATCGCGGCTGCTTGGTGTTCCGGGTATGGTACTCGGTATCCTCGCGCTGCTCTCGCTTTCGCCTCCCGATCTGATTGTCTCGGGAAGTGGTAGACAGCTTGCGCTCAACTCCGGGGGAAATACGTACTGGTTACGCGGGCCGGAAAACTTCGAAAGCGAACGGATCGGCGAACTCGTCGGTTTGGCGACAGACGACAGTGGGGGAAGCTTCGCGAGCAGCCTTACGTTGATCGACTTCCCCGGAGCGCGGTGCAACGACGCGTTTTGCAGTATCGAGGCCGGAGGTGGTCAAGATGTGCAAATTCTGATCGGTAGAGGGCGTGTCCACGCTGACCCGGATGAATTGCGGCAGGCCTGCGTCCAAAGCGACATCGTGATCGCTGAGAACGCGCTTCCCCACTTGTGTGAGCCGAAGTGGCTCATGCTCGATGGAAGAATGTTGTCGCGAAGAGGCGGGGCGGCGATCGATATCGATGCGCGAGTGGTCAGCTACGTACGCCCCGCCGGGGACGCCCATGGTTGGTAGTAAGGGCGTCGCGTTTCAGTGATAGCGGCGCAGGAGACCGGCAAGGCGACCCTGAACCTGGACCTCATTGGCGGCATAAACCTGCGGTTCGTAGGCCGAGTTCGCCGGATCGAGCCTGATCATGCCACCCTCGCGGTGCAGATACTTCAAAGTCGCTTCCTCGCCGCGGACAAGCGCCACGATGATTTCACCGTCGCGGGCCACGTCGGTCTTGCGAACCAGCGCGAAGTCCCCGTCAAAAATACCGGCCTCGACCATCGAGTCGCCCGAGACTTCGAGGGCATAGTGCTCACCCGAACCCAGCAGTGCTGCCGGAACCGGAAGGGTCTGCGTATCTTCCATCGCCTCGATCGGGACACCGGCAGCAATGCGGCCGTGGAGCGGGATTTCGATCACGTCGTTGGCCGGAGCAGGCGCAGGCGGCGTCTTCGCTTGCGGCATTTCGACGACGTTCGACGGAGCCGGACGAGCGGAACCGCTGACGTCATCAGGCTGACGCAGGATTTCCAGCGCGCGGGCCCGGTTGGGCAGGCGGCGGATGAAGCCGCGCTCCTCAAGCGCAGAAATCAGCCGGTGCACGCCCGACTTCGACTTGAGATCGAGCGCTTCCTTCATCTCCTCAAACGAGGGAGAGATGCCCGATTCCTCGAGCCTGCGCTGAATGAACAGGAGCAATTCGTGTTGCTTGCGGGTGAGCATGACCTGATCCCTTATCCGCCGTTCAACTGTGAACGAATAAGGAACAATTAGAAAACAAAGTTAGTCCCGTCAAGCGTGCGACTTATCCGATCCGGATAAATCGAATTTCGCTTCCCGCGAGGGCAGTCTCGCTGAACGGTGGGCGGAAGATCAGGGCATCGGCGCTCGCCAAGGGCAATAGCGCACCGCTGTCCTGCAATGTGATGAGTTCGACACCATCTGCTTTGTGTACGGCTCTCAGGAATTCTGCCCGCTTCCCGGTGGACGGAAGGTCGGAGAGCGTTCTCGCGGAAGAGAAATGGGGGAGCGGTGCGCGAGCGCCCAGCAAAGCCCGAACGTAAGGTAGGGCGAACAGGTTCGCTGTCACGAAGCTCGAAACCGGATTGCCGGGCAAGCCTATGATCGTCTGCTGCCCGCGCTGGCCGACCATGATCGGCTTGCCGGGTTTCATGGCGACCTGCCAGAAGTCGATGTCGGCGCCGACCTTCTCCAGTGCCGGGCGCATGAGGTCATGATCGCCGACCGAGGCTCCTCCGCTTGTCAAGATGAGATCGGCGTCTTTCGCGCTGTCGAGAGTGGCAACGATGGCATCGATATCATCGGCAACCGGACCTGCCAGCGTAACTTCGCACGGCAATCGCGCCAGCATCGCGCAGAGCATCGGACCGTTGCTTGCCGGGATCTGGCCTTCGGAAAGGGGCTCTCCGGCCTTTACCAGTTCGTCGCCGCTATCGACTACGACGACGCGGGGCTTGCGGAACACCGGTATTTCGGGGTGGCCACTACTGATGGCCAGGGCGAGAGTTGCCGGTGTCACCTTCGCGCCATCGCCGAGAATCGCGTCTCCCTCTTCGAAGTCCTGCCCGCGAGGCCGCACGTGTCGCCCGAGCGGGCGGGGAGGATCGCCGTGGAATGTCAGGGCCCCCCCATCGAACTCACAGTCCTCCTGCAGGACCACCATGTCCGCGCCTTCGGGCAGGATCGCGCCGGTCGAAATACGGATAGCCTCTTTAGGCCCGATGGCGATCGTGGCGGGGTGGCCGGCCGCGCTTTCACCGGTCACTTTCCAGGGACCGGGCATGTCCGTCTGCTTTACGGCCCAGCCATCCATGGCGGAGAGCGGGTGGGCAGGCTGCGTGCGGCGAGCGTGGAGAGGTACGGCAAGGTAGCGGTCGAGCGCTTCTCCGACCGGAACCGTCTCGATCCCACCCGGCGTTGCCAGCGCGAGGAGCCGTTCCTGCGCCTCTTCCAGCGCGAGGAGTGGCTTCAAGGTTCCAGTCCCTCGAAACCCGGAGCACGCCAGCGGCCCGACTTGCCGCCGTCCTTGGCGACCAGCCGAATGTCGCTGATCACCATCGCTTTGTCGACCGCCTTGGCCATGTCATAGATTGTGAGAAGTGCCACGGAAGTCGCTGTAATAGCTTCCATTTCGACACCTGTCCTGGCCGAAAGCGCAGCGGTCGCGGTGGCGCTGATTGCCCCGTCTTCGAAAGCGAAATCGATCGACACACTGTCGAGGCCGAGCGGGTGGCAAAGCGGAATGAGGTCTCCCGTCCGTTTTGCCGCCATGATGCCCGCGATCCGCGCCGTGGCGAGGACGTCGCCTTTCCTGACAAGCCCGTCGCGAATGGCGGTAAGCGCCTCGGTCGACATCTTGATCCGGCCGGTCGCGACCGCCATCCGGCGTGTGACTTGCTTTGCGCCCACATCGACCATGCGGGCCGCGCCGTCCTCGTCGAGATGGCTCAGTCTGCTCATACAGCGTCAGCTTCGCCCGTCAGTAGTGCCCGTGTCGCGCTTTCGAGATCAGCTTGCCGCATCAGGCTTTCCCCGACGAGGAACGTGCGGACGCCGTGGGCGGCCAAACGCTCGCAATCCGCGTGATTGTCGATGCCGCTCTCACCAACCAGCAACGAGCCTTTGGGGGCAAGGGGGGCGAGCCGCTCGGTATTGGCGAGATCGGTGACGAAGGTGCGAAGATCACGGTTGTTGACGCCGATGAGGCGCGATTTGAGCCGCGCGGCGCGTTCCATCTCGATCTCGTCGTGGACTTCGACCAAAACGTCCATACCACGTTCGATGGCCGCAGCTTCGATCTCGGCCATCTGCGTGTCTTCCAGTGCTGCGACAATGATCAGGATCGCGTCTGCCCCGATCGAACGGGCTTCGGCGACCTGCCAGGGATCGATCATGAAATCCTTGCGTAGCACCGGCAGCGTACAAGCCTTGCGGGCGGCTAGCAGGTAATCTTCATGCCCCTGAAAATAGGGCGCGTCGGTGAGGACCGAGAGACAGGTTGCCCCGCCAGCGGCGTAGTCACGCGCGTGGTTTTCAGGGTTAAAATCCTCTCTGATCAATCCCTTGGAAGGAGAAGCTCGCTTGATCTCTGCGATGAGGCCGAAGCCGGTTACAGATGCCTCGCGCAGTCGCGCTTCGAACCCGCGGACCGGTTCACGCGCGAGTTCGGCGGCTTCGAGATCGGCGAGCGAGAGCTTTGCTTTTCGCTCGGCAACTTCACCACGCTTGGTGTCGCATATCTCGATGAGTTTGTTGGGTGCCGTCATGCCAGCCTTCATGCCTTCACCGTGGCGATCCAGCAATCGAGCAGTGCCTTGGCAAGCCCTTTGTCGATTACTTCGCCCGCTTCTTCCGCTCCTGATGCAAGGTCGTACGCATCTCCGGCCAGCCACAGGGCGGCAGCGGAATTGAGGACGACCGCATCGCGATAGGCGCCGGTATCTCCCATCAGCAGGCGGCGCAGCGCATTTGCGTTGTATTCGGGATCACCGCCCTTGATCGCATCTAGCGAATGCGTGGCAAGGCCAGCATCGCTTGGCGATAATTCGCAAGGTACATCAAGGCCGATGCCTTCGATCCGCGTCGGACCTGCAATCGACATCTCGTCGAGGCCTTCCATGCCCGAGACGACCAGCGCCCGCTCGGTCCCGAGGAGGCGCATCGCCTCTGCATAGAGCGGCACGAGGTCGGGACTAGCGACGCCGACGAGCTGACGCTTCACGTTCGCCGGATTGGCGAGCGGTCCGGTCAGGTTGAAAATTGTGCGCCGTCCGAGTGACTTGCGGATGGGGGCGATGCGGGCGAGCGCCGGGTGGTGCGACTGTGCGAAGAGAAACGCGATGCCCAGATCAGGCAGTGTCTCTTCCGCTTTGATCCCCGCGCGTGCGAGGTCGAGGCCGAGCGTTTCCAGCGTATCTGCACCGCCCGCCTTGCTGGAAGCTGCCCGATTGCCGTGCTTCGCGACCGGCACGCCGCAAGCCGCGACGACAAGCGCAACCGCGGTCGAGACGTTCAGGCTGTGCTGTCCGTCGCCGCCGGTGCCGCATACGTCGATGGCGTTTTGGGGGGCGGCAATCGTTAGCATCCGCGCCCGCATCGCACGCACGGCTCCGGCGATTTCTTCTGCCGTTTCGCCGCGCTCGGCCATTTCGACCAGCAGGTCGGCGATGGCATCGTCGGTCATCTGCCCGTCGAGCATCTGGCCAAACAGCGCCTCGGTTTCTGCGATCGAGTAGCTCATGCGGGCAACTTCGGCTCGACGCCGCAGATCTTCAGGAAGTTCGCGAGCAGCGCATGGCCATGCTCTGTCGCGATGCTTTCCGGATGGAACTGGACGCCGTGGATCGGCAAATCGGCATGGCGGAAGCCCATTGCATGTGTGCCGTCTTCGCCGGGGCGCGGTGTTGTCGCGTTTACCAGCAGGCTGGCGGGAATGTCCTCAACCACCAGCGAGTGATAGCGCGTGGCGAGATAGGGAGACGGAATGCCTTCGAAAACGCCGGTGTTGTCATGATCGACCGGGCTGGTCTTGCCATGCATCAAGCCGCCCTGAACGACCTTTCCGCCGAAATACTGGCCAATCGACTGGTGGCCTAGGCACACGCCAAGCAGCGGCTTGCCCGCATCGGCGCAGGCTCCGACAAGATCGAGGCTGATACCGGCCTCGTTCGGGGTGCAGGGACCGGGCGAGAGCAGGAATCCCTCCGCGCCCGTGGCGATTGCCTCCGCCGCAGTCATGGCGTCATTGCGTACGACTTCGACCTTGACGCCCATTTCCATCAGGTAGTGGACGAGGTTCCAGGTGAAGCTGTCGTAATTGTCGATGACGAGGATCATGCATCGCCCCCGGCAAACTTGTCCGTCGCGCGGACGAGACCGTCGATGATGCCCGGCTCGCTCGCTGAGTGACCGGCATCAGGGACAATCCATAATTCGGCTTCGGGCCATGCTTTCTTCACTTCCCACGCCGAAGTCGGCGGGGTGCAGATGTCGTAGCGGCCCTGAACCATCACGGTCGGGATATGGCGGATGCGGTCGATATTGGCGAGCAGCTGGCCTTCCTCGAGGTAGAACCTGTCGCGAAAGAACCGCACGCAGATGCGCGCGAATGGCAGCGCCTTCGACGGATCGGCGAACTCTTCAAGAAGCTCCGGATTGGGCAGCAGGGTCGCGACATTGGCTTCCCAAAGCGACCATTCGCGCGCCGCGGCAAGTGCCACGGCCTCGTCGTCGCTGTTGAGGCGGCGTTCGTAGGCGGTGACCAGATCGCCGCGTTCGTCTTGGGGGATGAGGCCGGTGAAGGCGTCCCACTGTTCGGGCATAATCTCGCTGGCGCCGCGGCCGTAGAGCCATTCGTCCTCTTTCTCGCGGGCAAGGAAAATGCCGCGCAGGACAAGCTCGGTCACGCGGTCAGGATGAGTCTGGGCATAGGCAAGCGCGAGGGTGGAGCCCCAGCTGCCGCCGAACGCCTGCCATGCCTCGTGCCCGCACATTTCGCGCAAACGTTCGATATCGGCGACTATGCGCCAGGTATCGTTGTTCTCGATCTCGGCAAACAGCTTCGACTTGCCGCAACCGCGCTGGTCGAACAGCAGCACGTCATAGCGCGCCGGGTTCCACTGGCGGCGATGGCTGGGCGACATGCCGCCGCCGGGGCCGCCGTGAAGGAATACCGCAGGCTTTGCGCCGGGCGTGCCGACACGCTCGTAATAGAGCGAATGGCCTTCGCCCACGTCCAGCCAGCCGCTCTCGTAAGGCTCGATTTCCGGGTAGAGAGTGCGTCGTTCGGTCATATCCGTCATGATTCTACTGGCCGTAACCCGGCTCTCGCGCGACGCGAAGCGCCTCTCGCGCGGCGGCGACGAGCGCGCCGGCCTTCGCCTCGCACTCGCGCTGTTCGTAATCGGGATCGCTGTCCGCGACGATACCGGCGCCGGCCTGCACGTGCATCGTGCCGTCTTTTACCAGCGCCGTTCGCAGAACGATGCAGCTGTCGACCGAACCGTCGGGCGAGAAATAGCCGACGCCGCCCGCGTAGGCTCCGCGGGTTTCCGGCTCCAGCTCGGCGATGATCTGACAGGCGCGTACTTTGGGAGCGCCGCTGACGGTGCCTGCGGGAAAGCCTGCGAACAGAGCATCGATCGCGTCGCGCGCGGGATCGAGCGCGCCGACTACGTTCGAGACAATGTGCATGACGTGGCTGTAGTTCTCGACCGTGTAGCTGTCGGTAACGCGCACGGTGCCGGCCTCTGCCACGCGGCCCACGTCGTTCCGGCCGAGGTCCAGAAGCATGAGGTGCTCAGCCCGTTCTTTGGGATCTTCGAGCAGGCTTTCGCGGTTGGCGCGGTCTTCTTCCGGCGTTTGGCCGCGAGGACGCGTGCCGGCGATCGGGCGGATCGTCACTTCGGGCTTGCCGTCCACATCGTTGCGCACGCGCACGAGGATTTCCGGGCTAGACCCCGTCAGCGCAAAGCCCGGCAGGTCGAGGAAATAAAGAAACGGCGACGGGTTCACACGGCGCAGCGCGCGATAGAGATCGAGCGGGGGCAGCGGGAACGGCGTCGAGAACCGCTGCGCCAGCACGACCTGAAATATGTCGCCAGCGGTGATGTAGTCCTTCGCCTTCAGCACCATCTCGCGGTAGCGGCCCGGCGCAAGGTTCGGGTTGAGCGCCGGTTCGGGCACGTCGTTCGGATAGGGCTGCGCAGAAAGGCGCGCCGCGCTGAGCCGCGCGAGGCAATCGTCGATCCGTCCGCGTGCCTTGGCAATTGCATCGTTCGCGGATTGGTCGTTCGGCCAGACCGGCGCGACACAGTAAAGCGCGTCTTGCAGGCGGTCGAACACCAGCACCAGCGCAGGGCGCGTGAAGAGCATGTCCGGCACGTCGAGCGGATTTTCAGGCGGGCGAGAGATCGTCTCGACAAGTCCGATCGTTTCGTATCCGAAATAACCGACGAGGCAGGCGAGGGCGGGCGGCAGGCCTTCGGGAATGGCGAAGCGGCATTCCTCGACCAGCGCGCGCAGCGAAGTGAGCGGATCGCTTCCCGTGTCCTCGAAAGCGTCGCGGTCAAGCCGCCACTGGCGGTTGATCTCAGCCTTTGTACCTTCGGCGCGATAGACAAGATCGGGGTCAAGCCCGACGAGGCTGTAGCGCCCGCGAACTTCGCCGCCTTCGACCGATTCAAGCAGGAAATCGCCGCGGCCCGGTTCGATCAGTTTTACCGCTGCGGCAACCGGTGTGTCGCAGTCGGCAATGACCTTGCGCCACACGACGCCCGGGCGCCCTGCGGCCAGTTCGCTCTCGGCCAGCCTGTCGCGGGTGGCCTCATCACTGGTGGTCGGCGCCCCCATGCCGGTATCAGCGGTTGCCGGTAAGCTGGGCCACGACCGCATCGATCGCGGTCTGGTTCTTCGTCACACCGACATCAGCCTGGATCGCGCGGGTGAGCTGCTCGCCCATCTCGCCGCCCATGGCCGGGCCAAGCTGACGAACGGTTGCGGCCACCAGCGGATCGTTGTCACCGATGTCCTTAGTCTCGATCCTGTCGAGATCGACGATGAACCAGCCTGCCTTCTGCGGTGCTTCCAGCTTCTTGGTCGAACCCTTGGCCATCGAGAACATGAGCGCTAGCGGCGGAGGAACCTGCTGCTGTGCGCCGACCAGTTCCTGGCGGCTCATGTCGACGGGGCTGACGGGCGGCGTGGTTTTGCCGATCAGCTTCATCGCCTCCGCCGGGGTCTGTCCCTTGCGGATCGCGGCGAGCACCTTGTCCGCCGCTGCGCTGGCCTTTTTCGAGCCCTGCTCCTGCTTATAGGCGGCTTCGAGCGCGGGCTTGATCTGGTCGAATGGCGGCGGTGCCGACGCGGTGATCTTGCCCGGTTCGTAGAGGATGTAGGATTCGCCGTCGGCAGCGATGGCGATCTGAGCGTCGCTGCCCGAATCCATTGCAAAAACGTTTTGTACGACACGCAGAACCTGTGCGGGCACGTCCGCCGAAGCCTGATCGAACGGTTGACCGTTTTCGAGAAGCGCACCGGTCGTCTTAACTTCGGCGTCAAGCGACTTGGCGACTTCTTGCAGGCTGGCACCGCTGTTGAGCTGGTTTTCCGCTTCCGACGCACGTTCGGCGAGCGCCGTGCGGCGCTTTTCCTCGGTAACGATGGCGGCGATTTCGCCCCGCACTTCGGCAATCGAGCGGTCTTCGGTGCGCGTGATCGAATCGACGCGCATCAGATACCAGCCGAGCGGTCCGCGAACCGGCCCTGCGATCTTGCCTTCGGCCGCGTCATAGACGGCCTGCGTTACGGCGGGCGAAGTCTTGGCTGACAGGTCTGAACGGCTTTCGACCGAAACTTGTGTCGTCGACAGACCCTTTTCGCGTGCAACTGCCGCCATGCGCGAGGGATTTGCAAGTTCGGACAGCACGGCGTTGGCCGCAGCTTCGGTCGGCATGACGAGCTGTGTCATGACGCGCTTTTCCGATCCGGCGAACTCGTCCTTGTTGCTTTCATAATAAGCAGCGACATCAGCATCGGTCGCGGCAATGTCGGCAACGCCGCTGCGATCGATGATCGCATAGCGGACTGTCCGGCGTTCAGGCAGCGAATAGCGGCTGCGGTTGGTGGCGAGATAGCTCTTCAACTGGTCGTCGGTCACCTTGATATCGGATGCGAAGATCGAGGAAGGCACGAAGGCCACCGAACCGTGGCGCGTCTCGTTCAGAAGGCGCGCATACTGGCGGGCCATCTTCTCGGGAAACTGCGTGCCGATCTGGGCGGGGATCAGCATCATGCGCGCGGCCAGACCTTGCTCTAAGTCTTCGCGAACCAGCTTTTCCGAAAGACCGCGCTGTTGCAGCGCCGCCTGGTACATTTCCTGACTGAACTGGCCGTCGGGGCCCTGGAACGCCGGAATCTGTGCCAGTTCGCTGCCGACCAGCGAATCGCCGATGCGGATGCCGTGCTCTTTGGCGAAAGCGAAGACGGCGAGACGTTCGGTCATCTGGTCAAGCACGCCGTCCGTGGCACCGCCGTCGAGAAATTCCTTCCATGTCAGGCCCGGATTCTCGCCCCGAGCCCGTTCAAACGCGCCATTTAGCGTTTCCCGGTAGGTACTTGTGGAAATCCGTTCGTCACCCACGGTCGCCACGCGTTCGCCGCCCGCGATGCCGCCGAAACCGGAACCGGTGATGTCTGCGCTGGCAAAGGCAAGGGCGATCAGCCCGACAAAGCCCAAGGTGACCGCGAGGCCGATAGGTGATTGGAAAAGCTTGCGAAAACCCTGGATCATGTCTTTCCGGCCTGTCAAAATTCAAGTGGGGCGGTCCTGCCGGGAATGCCCGTTTGCGCGCCGCTCTAAACGGCTAAAGGCAAGCCTGCAACCAATCGGCGTCTCGTGCTTTGACACGGTGGACGGGTTCGGCTAGCCGCCGCGCACTTCGCATCTTTTCGGTTAACAGGGCAGGGCAGGACAAGGGGCTCATGAGCCAACGCTACTACATCGTCGGCAATTGGAAGATGAACGGCATGCGTGCCGCCTTGTCGGAAGCACGTGCGATCGATCGCGCGGCGCAACGCTTGCCCAAGGTCGAGGTCGCCATAGCACCGCCGGTAACGCTCATCGCCGCCATGCGCGAAAGCTCGACCGGCATCGGCGTTGGTGCCCAGAATTGCCACCACGCGGAAAAAGGCGCGCACACCGGTGACCTTTCGGCACCGATGCTGCGTGAGGCCGGGGCCGACTTCGTGATTGTGGGCCACTCCGAACGCCGCGCAGACCACCATGAAACGAACGAGCAGGTAAAGGCCAAGGCCGAAGCCGCGCAGGCCGTAGACATGGGCGTCATTCTTTGTGTCGGCGAATCGGAAGCCGAGCGCGATTCGGGCGAGGCCGAGGAAGTCGTCGCGCGCCAGCTGGCAGCGTCGCTTCCCGAAACGGCACAGCGCCTCTCGGTCGCCTACGAACCCATCTGGGCGATCGGCACAGGCCGCGTCCCGCAGGTTTCCGACGTTGCCGCCATGCACAAGCGCCTGCGCGCGGTGCTGACCGACAAGTACGCAGAGGAAGGCGCGGACGTGCGTATCCTTTACGGTGGTTCGGTTAAGGGCGAGAATGCCGAAGAACTGCTCGCCGTTGCCGAAGTCGGCGGCGCGCTGGTGGGCGGGGCAAGCCTTACCGCGGACGGTTTCGTTCCCATCATTGCAGCTGCGGCCGAGCAGGACTGATATCGGCTGACCGTCGCGGTCCTTGCGCCGCGCTGGCCATGGCGCTAAGGGCGGCGACGATTTCAAGAGATACCAGACGGAAGTTTAGCAGGTCATGTCGCTTTTTCTGTTCCTGACCGTAGTCCAGGCGCTTGTCGGCGCTGGGCTCGTGGCGGTTGTCCTCATGCAGCGTTCCGAAGGCGGCGGCCTCGGCGTTGGCGGCAGCCCGTCGGGTCTGATGTCGGCGCGCGGCGCGGCTGACTTCCTGACGCGTGCGACGACGATTCTTGCGACGCTGTTCGTGATTCTCTCGATCGCGCTTGCTGCCGTTTCGGTGAGCACCACTTCGGGCAGCAAGGTCGATACCTCGCTCGACCGTTCGATTCCTGCCGACGTCGATCCGCTGGGCGCGCCTGCTGCTGCTCCGGCCGATACGGCTGCTCCGGTTCCTGCCGAAGCGCCCGCCAACGACGATCCGCTTGCGGGCGCAGTCGGCGAATAAGGCACGCATGCCGTCGCGTGGCCGGGTGGCCGCGCGAAAAAATGTCATCTATTTGTGTAAACCGGTGCTCGCATTGCTTGCGGCGATGCACCCTTATTGATTAAGGCCCGACTCCCATGGCGCGGTACATATTTATCACCGGCGGCGTGGTCTCCTCGCTCGGCAAAGGTCTCATGGCGGCAAGCCTTGCAGCACTGCTGCAGGCGCGCGGGTACAAGGTCCGTATCCGCAAGTTCGATCCCTACCTCAACGTCGATCCGGGAACGATGAGCCCCTATCAACACGGCGAGGTATTCGTGACCGATGACGGCGCGGAAACCGACCTCGACCTCGGTCACTACGAACGCTTCACCGGCGTGTCGGCGCACCAGGGCGACAACATCACTTCGGGCCGGATCTATCAGTCTATCATCGCCAAGGAACGCCGTGGCGACTACCTCGGCGCGACAGTGCAGGTGATTCCGCACGTCACCGACGCGATCAAGGAATTTGCGCTTGCCGATACCGAAGGGCTGGACTTCGTCCTTTGCGAATTCGGCGGTACGGTCGGCGACATCGAAGGCCTGCCCTTCATCGAGGCGATCCGCCAGCTGCGCAACGAACTCCCGCGCGAGGATACCTGCGCGATCCACGTCACGCTGGTGCCCTACATCAAGGCGGCAGGCGAGCTCAAGACCAAGCCGACGCAGCACTCGGTCCGCGAACTGACTTCGCTGGGCGTTCAGCCCGACGTCCTGCTCTGCCGCTGCGAACAGCCTCTGCCTGAGGGTGAACGCCGCAAGATCGCACAGTTCTGCAACGTCCGGCCCGAGGCGGTCATTCCCGCGCTCGATGCCAGCAGCATCTATGCGGTGCCACTGCAGTATCATGCCGAAGGCCTCGACAACGAAGTCCTCCGCCATTTCCGCCTCGAGGCTCCGAAGCCCGAACTGGCGACCTGGCACGACATCGTCGACAGGTACGAGAACCCGGAAAGCGAAGTCACTATCGCCGTCGTCGGCAAATATGTCGGGCTGCCCGATGCCTACAAGTCGCTGAACGAGGCGCTTGTCCACGGCGGCATGGCAAACCGGGTCAAGGTCAACATCAACTGGATCGACGCCGAACTGTTTGAGCAGGACGACAGCGACATCATCGCGCAGCTTGAACCGATGCACGGCATTCTCGTACCCGGCGGATTCGGCAATCGCGGCAGCGAAGGCAAGATCGAGAGCGTGCGCTTCGCGCGCGAACGCGGCGTACCGTTCCTTGGCATCTGCCTCGGTATGCAGATGGCCTGCATCGAAGGCGCGCGTAATACCGCCGGCATCGCGGGCGCGTCGTCGAGCGAGTTCGGCGAATCCGCCGAGCCCGTCGTCGGCATCATCACAGAGTGGATGACGCCCGAGGGCTTGGAAACCCGTGCCGCTGGCGGCGATCTTGGCGGCACGATGCGTCTTGGCGCCTACGACGCGAAGCTGGCCGGAAACAGCCGCGCTGCATCGCTTTACGGCAGCACCGAGATCTCGGAACGCCACCGCCACCGCTACGAAGTGAACGTGGCCTACAAGGATCGCCTTGAAGACGGTGGTCTGATGTTCTCGGGCATGTCGCCAGACGGCCTCCTCCCCGAGATCGTAGAACGTCCGGACCACCCGTGGTTCGTCGGCGTGCAGTTCCACCCTGAATACAAGAGCCGTCCGTTCGATCCGCATCCGCTGTTCGCCGGATTTATCGGTGCCGCTCTGGAACAGTCACGCCTGATGTGATGCTGATACAGGGAAAGGGGTTGTCAAAGCCCCGTTCCCGAACGATAGCAAATTACAACGTTTAACTAATGTTAAGCGTTGCGGGTCGTTTTATCCGGGCGATGGTGGCCTGGACGGCGCGCCGAGGCGAGGCTGTCGTAGGTATCATGTCGTCTGTGGACACGAGTGAACTGCTCGGCTTGCTGCCGGCAGGAAGTCTGTTTGCGGACTGCACAGCCGAAGAACTCAGCCATATTCTCGCCCGCGCGAAGCCCCGCAGATTCCTGGCGGGTGCCGAAATTCTCTCGCAGGGAGAGGAGGGCGATGCGCTCTTCATTCTTGTATCGGGTGTCGCCCGCGTCAGCGTGATTGCCGCCAACGGGCGCGAGATCGTGCTCGACTATGCCGAAGCCGGCGAGATCCTGGGTGAGATCGCGATGATCGACGGCGGCGACCGCACCGCAAGTGTTCATGCCTTCACCGATTGTGAAGCGCTGCGCCTCGACCGTCCGGCGTTCGAGACGGCGATGATCGAACAACCCGCGATGGCGCTGCGTGTCATGCGCGCGCTGGCCCGACGCCTTCGCCAGACAAACCTCACGATCGAGGCCGAGCGTGCCTATACCTCGGGGCCGCGGCTTGCGCGTTTTCTGCTGCGCCTGATGATCGGCGAGGGGGATAAAAATGGCGGCAGCCAGCTCAAGCTTGCGCTTAGTCAAGGTGAGTTGGGCAACTTCGCTGGTATGAGCCGCGAGCAGATCAATCGGCAGCTGTCGGCGTGGGTAGATTGCAACATTGTGGCCCTGAATCAGGGAAAAGTAACAATTGTTGACAGAAATGCGCTAATCGATATCGCGGAAGAATGTTAGAAATGTTATAAGGGTTTGCTTCCCGGGGGTGACTATCTTTCTGCGACCCGGATGGTCATTCCAGGGGGGCAACGCGGCGGTGACGTCGCGGGGGTGGGCTTCGGCTCACCCCCAAATTACATAAAATAAGCAAATCATACTAAAAAAGGCGCGCCCGAAATTGCCGGACGCGCCCTTTTTTATGTGTTTACCGCAGGCTAAGCGGCCTTGTCTTCGCCATTGCCTTCGTTTTCGACGACGGAAAGCTGCTTGGCGCCATTGATTGCGATCTTTTTCGGCTTCATCGCTTCGGGCACTTCGCGTTCGAGGTCGATCACGAGCAGGCCGTCAGCCAGTTTCGCGTCCTTCACCAGGACGAAATCGGCCAGTTCGAAGCGGCGCTCAAACCCGCGCTGTGCGATGCCGACATGAAGGAATTCGCCTTTCTGGGATTCCTCGGCCTTGCGGCCCTGCACGGTCAGCAGGTTCTGCTGCGCGGTGATCTCGATATCCTCGGGCTTGAAGCCGGCGAGGGCGAGTGTGATGCGATAGTTGTCTTCGCCACGGCGCTCTATGTTGAAGGGCGGATAGTTGTCGCCCGAATTCATCCGCGCATTGTTTTCGAGCAAGTCGAAAAGGCGGTCGAAACCGACGGTGGTGCGGCGATAGGGGGTAAAATCAAAACGGTTCATCTTGCAAATCCTCCTCAAGAAGCAATTCACTGCAGGCGATGGTCCGGCCCAAAGGGCGCCGGGCTTACCCGCATTCGATATTGGCATCGCACCCTTGCGGCATGCGGTACCGACACACATCTGGGTAGTCGAAATGCCTGCTTCAAGTCCCCATTGGCAGGCAGTAGCGTCGTTATCGAAAGGAAATTGCGTGTCCGAAGACAACAAGCCGAAGGTCGAGATCTACACCCAGTTTGGCTGCCCTTACTGCCACCGCGCGATCGCCCTGTTGAAGTCGAAAGACATCGAGTTCACCGAATACGACGTGACGATGGACAGCAAAAAGCGTGCCGAGATGGTTGAGCGCAAACCGGGCGCCCGCACCGTGCCGCAGATATTCATCGACGACGAAGCCGTCGGCGGCAGCGATGAACTTGCCGCGCTTGAGCGTTCGGGCAAACTAGACCCGATGCTGGGTCTCTGATCGCGGCGTGAGCGTAACCGTGACCCGCATTGCCCTTTTTCAGTCGACGACCGGGATCGACCCCGATGCCAATGCCAAGGCGATCGAGGCCGCAATTGCCGAAGCAGCGGCAGGCGAGGCGAAGATGCTTTTCACGCCGGAGATGTCGGGCCTGCTCGACCGCGACAGGGCGAGGGCGCGGGTTCACATCGTGCCTGAAGCTGAAAATACGGTCCTGCGGCAAGTGCGCGCCGCGGCCAAGGCGCACGGCATCTGGGTCGCGCTCGGCTCGCTCGCTGTTGAGCGCGAGGATGGCAAGTGGGCGAACCGCTCTTTTCTGATCGATGCCGATGGCGGCGTGGTCGCGCACTACGACAAGATGCACATGTTCGACGTCGATCTGGCGACGGGCGAAAGCTGGCGCGAATCCAATGCCTATGCGGCGGGGGATGCGGTGGTCACTGCCGAAAGCCCGCTCGGCTGCCTCGGCCTTGCCATCTGTTACGACCTTCGCTTTCCCGCGCTGTTCGAGTCGCTCGGCAATGCGCGCTGCGACGCGATTGCCTTGCCGGCCGCTTTCACGGTTCCCACCGGCAAGGCGCATTGGGAAGTCCTCATCCGCGCCCGCGCGATCGAGGCCAGCGCCTACATGATCGCAACCGCCCAGGTCGGCACACATGAGGACGGGCGCCAGACCTACGGTCACAGCCTCGTCGTCGACCCTTGGGGCGAAGTCCTGCTCGACATGGGTGAAGCATCCGGTATCGGGTTCGCCGAAATAGATCACGCGCGTATCGAGGAAGTGCGCCGTCAGCTTCCCAGTCTTGCCAATCGCCGGAAAATCCCTAATTCGCAGGCGCAATGATCGTATTTGACCTCTCCTGCCAGCCAAACGGCCACCGGTTTGAAGCCTGGTTCCGTTCCTCGGACGACTATGCGCGTCAGAAGGACGGAGGGCTGCTTGTCTGCCCGGAATGCGGATCGCCGGACATCGAGAAGGCCGTCATGGCGCCATCCGTCGGGCGCAAGGGTAATCAGGTGCCTTCGCACGAGGTCCGGGTCGATATGCCTGCCGAAGGTGAGCTTGTGCCCACGGCGTCTGTGGCCAACGTGACCCCAAAAATGCGGGAGGCCCTGGTCAAGCTTGCCGCTTTGCAGAAAGAAGCGCTCGAAAAGTCGCGCTGGGTCGGCGGCGACTTCGCCGACGAAGCCCGCGCGATGCATTACGGCGAGCGTGAGGCAGAGGCCATCCATGGCGAAGCCACGGGCGAGGAAGTCGAGGAACTGCTCGAAGAAGGCGTTGAGATCGCGCCCCTGCCGTTTCCCGTCGCCCCGCCGGACATCGTCAACTGACCGCGTAGCAACGCGGTCACGGCACTTAACGCATTGTCATTGTGGCAAGCCGCTTATAAATGACCCGTGAGTGCGCCCGTAGCTCAGCAGGATAGAGCATCAGATTCCTAATCTGGGGGCCACAGGTTCGAATCCTGTCGGGCGCACCATCAGCAGATTTCCCCGATCTCGCATTCACCAAATCCTAGGTGATGCGCGTCTGAGAACAAGATTGTGACCGTCTGCGAAATGTCCGCTTTCCAATGCTGAAAAAGCGACAGAACACCCTGAAAGACGGAATTTCTTTCGCAAGCGTGATGTTAAATTTCGCTTGAGCAAGAAGAGCCTCTGGTGATTTGCACCTTACAATGGAGTGGCTGCGATATTCGCCAGCGACGGACGAGCGGTTTTTTCCGCGCTAGGGTCCGTGGCGAAACCAACATTGCAATGTCTCTGGTTTCGGTTCACCGCTATTTGTGGGGCACATCGCTCTCCTTACAGCCCTTGACGAGGCTATTAGCTTCGGACGATGTCTGACTTGACTAGGAACTGCTTCCGTGGAGGGCGCAAGCCGGATCGGACCTGCGCCCGACCCGGCTTGCTGATCAATATTCAGTGCATCGGATTCAGGAACGGGTAGTCGGTATAGCCGTTCTCGTCGCCGCCGTAGAACGTATCCTCATCAGGATCGTTCAATTCAGCTCCGATACGCAAACGCTCGGGCAGGTCGGGATTTGCGATGAATGGCCTGCCGAACGTGATTGCATCGGCATGGCCCTTAGCAATGGCTTTCGCCGCACGTGCGCCATCGTATCCACCGTTGCCAATGTAGACCCCTTCGTAGAGTGCACGAAGCCGCTGTAGAAGGGAGCGATCGGCGTCGCTGGTGTCCTGTCCGTAGAACTCCTCGACGACGTGGAGATAAGCCAGCTTGCGTTCGCTAAGCATGCGATATGCAGCGCTGAACGTAGTCTCAGGATCGCTGTCGGAGATGTCGTTGGCCTGGCCTAGTGGCGACAGGCGAACGCCGACCCGCTCCGCCGGGACGACTGAACAGACCCGGTCGAGAACTTCGCGCAGAAGACGCAGGCGATTTTCTACCGAACCGCCGTACTGGTCGGCGCGCTTGTTCACGCCGTCCTGCAAGAACTGGTCGAGCAGGTACCCATTCGCCGAATGGACCTCTACCCCGTCGAATCCGGCGGCAAGCGCGCATTTTGCAGCGTGTTCATAATCGTCCAGCGTCGCAGCGATGTCGTCGGCGGTCATCGCGACCGGATCGGACGTGTTTTCAAACCCGTTCTCGGTGAACGTCTGGGTTTGGGCAGTGACAGCGCTGGATGAAAAGGGCTGCGCGCCATCCGGAAGCAAAGATACATGGCTGATCCGCCCGACGTGCCACAGCTGGCAGAATATGCGCCCGCCAGCGGCATGGACGGCTTCGACCACCGGCTTCCAACCTGCCACGTGGCTATCGGTGTAGATGCCGGGCGTGTCCTTGTAGCCTTTGCCCATCGCCGAAATCTGCGTTGCCTCAGAAACGATCAGACCGGCAGATGCACGTTGACGATAATAGGTTGCCGCCATCTCTTGCGGTGTTCCGTCAGCCAGAGCGCGGTTGCGGGTCAGCGGAGCCATGAGAACGCGATTGGGTATTTCAATTGCCCCCACACTCAGGGGTTTGAAAAGAATATCGGTATCACTCATCGAAAATAGTCCTGAAAAAAATAGGAAAAGCGCGAAAGGAAATCAGGCCGCGATCTTGATCGCCTTGGCGTTCACGAATTCCTTCAGGCCTTCGGGGCCATGCTCGCGACCGTATCCTGAATCCTTTACGCCGCCGAACGGAAGGCTGGGCGATGCGACGTCGAAGCTGTTGATGAACACCATGCCGGTGTCGAAGTGTTCAGCCGCGAGCCTTTTGGCGCGCTCGACATCCTTGCTGAAGATACCGCCGCCAAGCCCATACCGGCTGCTGTTGGCGATCCGCATCGCGTCATCATCATCCTTCGCCTTGATGATCGAGGCAGCAGGGCCGAACAGTTCATCCTCATAGGCTGGCTGACCGGGCGTTACATCGGCAAGAACGGTCGGGGGATAGAACCAGCCAGCCCGGTCGGGGATCTTGCCGCCAGTGACAAGGCGTGCGCCCTTGGCGACACTTTCTTCAACTTGCTTGTGAAGCTTCTCTCGCTGCGGCTTGCTGACCATTGGGCCCAGCTGGGTGTCTTCTTCGGTCGGATCGCCGACCTTTATCGCTTCGAACTGTTCAGAATAGGCTTTGACAAATGCGTCGTAGTTCGTCTCGGTTACGATGAAGCGCTTCGCATTCACACAGGTCTGTCCATTGTTGTAGATCCTGCCGGCAACGCAGGTTTTCACGGCAACGTCTAGGTCTGCATCATCGAGAACGAGGTATGCGTCATTCGAGCCAAGTTCGAGGACCGTCTTTTTTACTACTGCACCAGCCTTCGCGGCAATGTGACGACCGGCCTTGTCGCTACCCGTCATGGTCACGCCGCGGACCAGATCGTGTTCGATGACCCGATCGGACTGATCGTGCGTAATGAAGAGAACGCCGAACAGCCCCTTTGGCAGGCCCGCTTCCTCATAGATATCGCGCAGAAATACCCCGCTTCCGGTGCAGTTCTCGGCGTGCTTCAGCAGAACGCCGTTACCGGCCATCAGGCTGGAAATAGAATAACGCACTGCCTGATAGGCAGGAAAATTCCATGGCTGGATGCCGTATATGACGCCGACCGGCGCATGCGCGACGAAGGCATTCGCGCCGTCCACTTCGCGTTCTTCGTCGGCCAGCACCTTGGGGCCGTGTTCAGCGGTGTAATCGCAGATGGCCGCGCAAAGCTCGATCTCGTCGCGGCTGTCGCCGATGAGCTTGCCGACCTCGCGGGTCATAAGCTGAGCGAATTCTTCCTTCTTTTCGCGCAGTTTTGCACCAATGGCCGCTATAACGGCGGCGCGATCATCCAGATCGCGAAGTCGCCATTCCCGGAATGCATCGTGGCTGGTCTGGACAACCGCGTCCGCTTCGTCGTCTGTCATATAGGGGTAAGTCGCGATGACCTCTTCGGTCAGAGGGTTCGTGGTGGTGAGATGCTTGTCTGCCATTTTCTGATCCTATCGGTCGCACCTGCCCCCGTGGCATGACAGATCGCGTTCTGCCCGCGTGAGGCAGAATACCGACCGATCGCTGCGAAGTCCGAGGGGAGCAGTGGTTTGCAGTCTGGTTCATCAAACCAAAGCATCGTCCCCCGAACAGTTCCGATCGCACGGAAATGCAGGGACGAACCGACAGTGTTTCATGCCGGAATGCATCCCCACTTGCTGGCAGCAGAATTAGTCGGGTGCCACGAGACCTTTTGTAGCTTTGCCGCTGTTAGAAACTGTGTCGGCAACCAATTCGATCAGCGCTTCTTCTTGGCAATTGGCGCATTGAAGTCCGGGTCCTTGTTCGCCACCCAGTCGACGAACTTGCGAACCGGAGGGAGGGCAAGAAGGCTTTCAACATCCATTCCGTAACGCTGAAGTTCGGAATTTGTGAAATTGTTGATCAGCGTTTGCTGGCAGATGGGGTGCATCGGCACGACCTCGCGCCCACCCCGGCTCTTTGGCACGGGATGATGCCATACTATCGTGGTACCAGTTGGCCGGCCACACAGCCAGCATGGCACTGAAGCCTCCGGGACGTTCTCCTCTCGATCCCAGTCTTCGTCGATGTCATGCTTTGAACGTTTACGGGCCATGATCTGCCTGAATTGCCTGAACCTGTGGATGCCACTTCTAGGCGTCTGTACCCGCCAGTGGCAATGATAGAGCAGGCATTCCCCTTTGGTTCAGATCCAAATTCTGTTCGGTATCTTCGAACTTTACGGCCCATGCCCTCTCCCAAGTTCGGAAATCGGCCTTTGGGATGGCGCAATACGTTTTGAACTACCGCATTCTGGGAGCACTCGCATTCTGTGCGCCTCACTTCGTTACCGATAATTGCCGCCTGGAACTTGTCCCGCCTTTGCTAGAGCAATTCGTCGATCGCGTGCAGCGCGATGGCGTGGTTCAGGATGATGTCCTTGCGCGTGTTTTGCGCGTGGTCGTCGCTCTTGCGGTAATCTTCAATGGACTGGCGCAGCTTGGCTTCGTCAAAAATGCCGTGCTCGGCGATCTCCTCGCTTGAAAGCCACTTTTCGATCAGCTTGTTGATCTCGGCTGTCTTCTCGGCGTCGGTGTGTGCAGGCGGCGCCATAAATGCGAATTTCTCGCGCTTGTAGAGAACTTCGGGAAGGACGTGCTTCATTGCTTCTCGAACGACCCATTTTTCGATCCCGTCGCGGATGCGGACATGGGGCGGGATGCGTAGGGCGAGTTCGGCGACGTGATGGTCGAGAAAGGCCGGCCGGCTTTCGAGGCTGTTGGCCATATCGACACGGTCGCCGCCCCAGTTGAGGATCTGGCCCTCCAGCATCGTCTTGATCCACGAATACTGCACCTTGTCGAGCACGTGACGCCCGTCGAGCATCGAACGATCGAGGCTGTAGGCGATGGCCGCCACCGGATCGTAGTCGCCCAGCCTTGCCTTGAACTCGTCAGACAACAGCGGCTTCACCCGTTCGAGCACCAGCATCCACGGCTGGATCCAGCTGGGCGTAAAGCCCATGACTTCCTCGAATGCGGGGTGGCTGATCTGCTTTTCGGCCAGGACCGAGCCTGAGAAGATCGCGTTGCGCTTCTTCATGTCCTCGCCCGCCGCGGTTTGGGCATAGGCGGGATCGTGCAGGAAGTAGTCGGCCTTGAACTGGGCATAGCCGCCGAACAGTTCGTCGCTGCCTTCGCCGGTGATGACGACCTTGTAGCCGACCTTTCGCACGTGTTCGCTCATCAACATCTTGGCGACGCCCAGCGTGTTGTAGAACGTGCGTTCGGAGTAATAGACCGCCTTCTCGAAGTTCTCGCCGTAAAGGTCGGTCGCCTTCAGTTTCAGGATGTCCTGGTCCGCGCCGACCATCTCGGCCATCTCGGTCGCGATGTGGGCTTCGTCATAACGGTCGTCGTCGAAACTGATGGTGAAGGCCTTGACCGGCGACTGCTGGATCGCGGCGGCCATGCCGATGATAGAGCAGCTGTCGATCCCGCCTGAAAGATAGCAGGCAACCGGAACGTCTGCCTCCAGCCGCAGGGTGATCGACTCTACCAGCGCGCGGCGCACGTTCTCGATGTGCTCTTCATCGGACAAGTCGTCATGCTGGCCGTCCAGCGGGAATTCAGCATCCCAGTAGCGGCGCTCTTCAACCTCGAAATCATCACCCTTTCGGCTCACGATCAGCATGTGACCGGGCTTCAGCGCGTGGATGTCCTCGAACAGGGTCATGCCTGGCACCATGACCTGCATCATCTGGTGAAGCTGGGCCTTGGGACACACATTGCGCGGCACGTCGGGGTGGGCGAGCATGGCCTTGATCTCGCTCGCCCAGAAGAAGCCCTTGTCACCCTTGTGATAATAGAGCGGGCGGATGCCGAAACGGTCGCGAACGATGATAAGCTGCTGCTTCGCCTCGTCGAACAGCGCGAAGGCGAACTCGCCGCGCAAATGGTGGACGAAGTCCAGCCCGTGCTTGTCGTAAAGCTTCATCGCGATTTCTGAATCGGATCGCGTGTTGAACCAGTAGCCGTCGGTGCGCAGCAGGCCCCTGATGCGCTTGTAGTCGTAGAATTCGCCGTTGACCGTCAATTTCAGGTGCGCCGTGCCGTCATCCTCGCGGCCGTGGATTGGCTGCGTGCCGCTGTTGAGGCCGATGATCGATAGGCGCGTGTGGATCATGGCGAGGCCGTTTTCGGGATCGTGCAGGAAGCCGCGTCCGTCGGGCCCGCGATGGTAGAGCGTGTCCGCCATCTTCTCGGTATGGGCTTTTGTCTGATCGTCGTAGTGGGGGCTCCACAGCCCGGCGATGCCACACATGGGTCGGTATTTCCTTTTCGTCGACCGGGACTGTCGCCCGTTGGTCTTGCAGAGATCAGGCGATGAATTCGCGGGGGACCACGTGGCGCACGCGGCCAAATATGGCCAGCAGGAGCGCCTGTCGCAGCCAGACCGCACCGTCCGCCTGGTTGAAGTAGAGATTGTGCTGCGTCTCGTCCAAATCGGTCGAAAGCTCTTCACCACGCGCCAGCGGGTGCAGGATGACGGTGTCGGGCTTCAGCTGGCTTTTCTTCGAGAGCGAGAACGCCTCACCGAAGAAGCGGTATCCGTCACCGAGGAAGGCGATGGCGTTCATGTAGATGACGTCGAGATACTCAAGGCTCTGCTGCAGGTTGCGGCTGAAATCGATGCCGATAGGGCTGTTATTCGTCATCTCGCGGATTTCATCGCCCAGGGGGTCCGCCATTTCCGAAAAGATGGTGATGTGATTGATGTTCTCATGAAAATTCAGCGCGAGGGACAGGAAGCTCTTGACCGTACGCATGTTACCCGGCGTGCCGATGATCCCGATGTTGAGACGGAATTTGTCCGGCAGTTTGCCGAACGCCAGTTCCGGCCGCCACTTGCATAACGCATACCAGTCGGCCAGCGCCTGTGTCGGATGCTCGTCCGACCCGTTGCCGCCATTGATCAGCGGGATACGCAGGTATTCGGCCAAGTCCTGCAGGCTCGACTGCTCGGTATGCCGGACCACGACGACATCGGCATAGGAATTGAACATCTGCCCGATGTCGCGCATCGATTCGCCCTTGGCGACGCCGGTCGTCTTGGCATCGGCCACCGACAGCGTCTTGCCTCCGACGTGGAGCATCGCGCTTTCGAAACTGAGGCGCGTTCGCGTGCTGGGTTCGAAGAAGGCCGCAGCAAGAATCTTGTCTTCCAGCGCGCGGCCGGCCTCGAACTTGCGGAGTTGCATGTAGGCGGCAAGCTTCATGAGTTCGCGCATCAGAGGCAGGTCGAACTGCGATGACGACAGGACCGACGTGTCGTGCAGCCGGTCCAGCTGTTCGAGATCAAGCTTCGGGCTCATGTCGAGGAATGTCTGCGGATCGGGGCAATTGCCCATCCGCCCTGCCTTTCGCAGCGGGTCCGCGACGTGTTCGACCTGGCTTGCGGGGCGTATCACCAGATCTCTCCCGACTTGCCGTCACGGATCAGCATCGCGGCAAGACCGAGCGCGGAAAGGCCGCACCAGATTAGCGATCCGTAGATCAGAACGGAGAGGAATCCTTCGCTAAAGGTCATGCGGCTTCCTTGAGGACGGTCCAGTCGAAGCGACCCTTGGCAAAGCCGCAGGCACCCAGCGTCCAGACCATTGAGACGGCGGTGGCGATCAGTGTGGCAACGTACCAGCCGATCGAAAAATAGCAGTAGAGCCCGATACCTGCGCCCAGCAACATTGCACCGACGGCGCCGACGGTATTGGCGCTGCGCCAGTAAAGCCCCGTGACGATCGGCCAGATCATCGATCCGACGAGCGGTCCTGCGAAGAACAGCACCGTTGCCAATGTGCCGATGCGCGGCAGGCAGACGAGCCACGTCAGCACGCCAAGGCCAAGAGTCACAAACTGCGCTGTGCGCTTCAGGCTCTCCGCACTCGAAGAAGGATGCAGCAGGCGACGCCAAATATCTTCGGTGACAAGGTCCGATGTCGCGGCAAGCAGACTGTCGATGCTGGATGCGAGCGAACAGAACACGACGATGAAGATCGCGATCGCGCCCGCGCTTCCCAGTACTTCGGCAACGACCAGCGGGCCGACCATGTCCGCGCTGGGCACCGCGACGCCCAGCGCGCCCGATGCCAGCGCGATGAAGCCTGCGGCGACCGGTATCGGCAGCCAGACAAGCCCGCCCATGAGAAAGGCTTTCGACGCAACGCCGTCGCGGAAGGCAAAGGCGCGGCTCCACCACACGTTGTTGTGAAAAACCTCGCCTAGACCGAACAACAGGTTGTTGAAGATCGCCATGACCGCGGCCGGGAACAGGACGTCGAGAAGCGCGGGCTTCGTCGCCGTGAGATTGGCGTGGATCTCGGAAACAGAGACATTTTGCAGTACGGCGAAACCGGTGACGCAGATGCCGACTATGATGACAAGCGACTGGATGAAGTCGGTCCCGATTACGGCGGCAAGTCCGCCGCGCATCGTGTAGATGACGCAGACCGCAAGGATCACACTCATCCCCCACGCGTAGTCGATCCCGGCCAATGCCTCGAGCAGGATGCCGCCCGCCATCGCCATGCTGACCAGCCATGTGAGCGAATAGAACAGCGTGAAGACGAGGAAGATCGCCCACGCGACACGTCCGTAGCGCAGCCGGAAGAAGTCGCCGCTGGTATAGCCGTGCGGCATCAGTTGCCGGATGCGTTTTGCCATCGGCGCGAAAAGGATCAGTCCGAAAGCCGCAGTGGAGTAGGCCAGCATGCCCCACACGCCGAGTTGCAGCGCGAACTGCGGAGCCAACATCGTCGTATTCGACGTGATCCACGTCGCCGCCGCCGTCGCGGTGCCCAGAGCCAATCCGACATTACGCCCGGCGAGAGCGTGATCCTCAAAGCTCTTGTTGCGCTTGCCCCAATAGATACCGAGGCCGATCCACAGGGCCGAGAAGGCCGCTAGCAGTATCCAGCCCAATGTGGGGTCGAGAAACACCTTGCTCTCAACCATGGCGCGCGCCCCGCAAGACCACGATGACGATGCCCAGCGTTACCAATGCTCCGATGAGCACCAGAAACAACGCCCTCGAGAGAGACTGAGGTCGAACCTCGACGACCACAGGTTCCGACAGGGACCCGTCTTCGCCCGCAAGGCGCAGCTCGTAATCGCCATCGCGCAGGCCTGACAGGAAGATCCGGGAGTCTGTTCCCTTGTAGACAAGCTTCGTCCCGCGCGAAGTTTCGCTCATCGTCAAGGTGACTTCGCCATCGGCCTGCCACTGGACATCGACTTGTCCGCTATCGCTGGCGAGCGCCATGTCGGGGCTGAAAGTCGGAGGTGAGGCAAAAGCGGCAGCGGGCGCAATCGTCGTGATCAGGATTGCCAGAAACGCCAGAACCGATCTTGCACGGGCAACGGCATGCTTCTCTGGGAAGCGGGCAAAATCAAGCATTTGGGCTTGCCCTGGCCCGTGGTGATGCGCGCTGTCTTGCTGTCGGATAAATCCTTGTCCGTTAAGCGACCGGTTCGGTCCTACCCCGTGCTCTTGATACGGCGGCTAACAAATCGGGTCCGGAAATGGAACCGCTCATTTGGAAGTGCAGGTGGCTGGTTTCGTAGCCTGGCGGACGAGTGCGCCTTGTCTGGGGGCAACAGGCACGCCTATGGTCGGCCCATGATAATTGCAGGAAATACGCTCGGACAGATATCCGCCCCCGCAATCGATATCGACAGGATCGAGAGCGACATCAACGCCATAGCGCGTTTCGGCTTTAACGAAGAAGACCGTGGCGTCTATCGCCAGGGCTTCAGCGAAGAGGACATGGCGGCGCGTAACTGGCTGCGCGAACGGTTCGGTGAACTGGGCATGGATCACCGCATGGACGGGGCGGGGAACGTCATCGGCCGCTTCGGCCCCGCGGAAGGTCCGGCAATCCTCATCGCCAGTCATCTCGATTCCGTGCCCGCCGGCGGCATTTTCGACGGTGTGCTGGGCGTGGTAGCCGGCATGGAAGTCGTACGAGCGATGAAGGATGCCGGGATCGAGCCAGCTATTCCCATCGAGGTGATCGCGACGAGCGAGGAAGAAGGGCGCTTTGGCGGTATGCTGGGCGCACAGGCGATGACAGGCAAGCTGACGCGCGGCTGGCTGGACATGGCGCGGGACGAACACGGCTATGCCCTCAAGGACGCGATGAGCGCGGCAGGGCTTGACCCATACGGCGCACTCCACGCCTATCGCCGGCCCGAGGAAATCCACGCCTTCCTCGAAATTCATGTGGAACAGGGCCCTGTTCTTGACATGGAAAAGACGACCATCGGCATCGTCGAGGGTATTTCCGGCGTCTTCAAGTGGAACTGCCGCCTGATCGGCAAGGCGGACCATGCCGGCACCGCGCCGATGGATATGCGATCCGATGCGCTGATGGGCATGGTCGATTTCGCTCACGAAATTCGCCGCATCATCGACGAACACGGCACCGACAAGAGCCGCATCACGATCGGCCACGTGGCCTGCAAGCCGGGCTTTCCGCACACGGTGCCCGGTCAGGTCGACTTCACGATCGTCGGTAGAGACCTTGATGAAGCCGTGATGACCGATCTGGCTGCTGCTTGCGAAAGAGTGCTGTCGTCCATTGCGCGCCGTCACAAGCTGCATTTCGCGTACGAGCAGATGAGCTGGCTCCAGCCTGCGCATTGCGACACCGGCCTTATGGCGCTGATGGAGGAAAAGGCGAAGGCGCGGGGCTTTTCCTATCGCATCATGCCATCGGGTGCGGGGCATGACGTGCAGTTCTTCTGCAACCACGTGAGGGCGGGCATGTTCTTCGTGCCGTCGGTCGGCGGCATCAGCCACGCGCCCGATGAGTGGACTCATTGGTCCGATATCGAACGCGGTGTGCAACTTCTGCTGGATTGCGTACTCGAGCTGGCGACCTGACAGCTCAGGCCGCGGTGCGATCGTTTCGGCGCATCGGCCTCGTCGATCATTTCCAGGCGTCAGCCAGCGTCAGCATCGTTCTGGCATGGCGCACGGCAAGCGCTACTCGGTCGTTACCGTAGCCGCCGCCGAGAGTGCTTGCCATGGGAATGCCCCGCATTCGCGCTTCCCGGGCGACGAACCGGTCACGCAGGTCGAGACCATCATCGGTGAGCGAAAGCCGGCCCAGTTTGTCATCGCCATGCGCATCAACACCTGCCTGTAAAAGGATGAGATCGGGAGCAAAGCGGTCAAGAACCTGGGGCAGGGCATCCGACAGGGCAGCAAGGTAATCGCCATCGCCCGTCGCGTCGGGCAGGGCTATGTCGAGCGTCGATTGCGCCTTGCGCGTCGGGAAGTTTTTCTCCGCATGCAACGAGAGGGTGAATATGTCATCGCGCCCCGCGGTCAGGGCGGCGGTCCCGTCACCCTGATGGACGTCGAGATCGAGGATGAGGACGCGCGCTGCGTCCCCTTCTGCGACCAGCCTGTGCGCCGCGAGGGCAAGGTCGTTGAAGACGCAATACCCGGCGCCGCTTTCGGCTTGCGCATGGTGGCTACCGCCAGCGCTGTTCGCGGCAAATCCGTGTTTCTGGGCGAGTTTGGCGGCCAGCCAGGTTCCACCGGGCGATAGCTGCGAGCGGTGCGAGACGCGCTGGTCGATCTCAAAACCGATCCGGCGCTGCTTGGCGGCGGGGACTGTGCAGGTGAGGACTTCCTCGACATATTGCGGGTCGTGGACGGCCTCCAGCCACTCGCGCGGCATCATTTCAGGTTCGTGCACGGTCAGCGGCGCACCGCTTTCGTTGAGGGCACGCATGACCAGCGCATACTTGTCGTGGGGAAAGGTGCCAGCGCTTTCCCGCGCGATCGCGTAAGCGGGATGATGGACGACGTGCAGCATCACGCGTGTGGAGGGCGATTTCCCATCGTCTCGCCAAGGCGGACCGGACGCTCCGGAGCCCAGTCATCGTTGAACGCAATCGTGTCCTTTTCGAAAAGCATCACGATCGTCGAGCCCAGCAGGAAGCGGCCCATTTCCTCACCCTGCTTCAGAACGATGTCCTGCCCTTCGTACGTCCATTCCGAGATCCTGCCGCTGCGCTTCGCATTGACGACCCCGTGCCAGACGGTCGCCATGCTGCCGACGATGGTCGCGCCGACTAGGACCATGACGAAAGTGCCATAGGTCGCGGAATCGAAAACGCAGACGACACGTTCGTTACGGGCGAACAGGTTTGGTACGCCCCGCGCGGTCGTCGGATTTACCGAGAACAGCGCGCCTGGCACGTAGATCATGCGGATCAATGTACCGTCGCAAGGCATGTGCAGCCGGTGATAGTCCTTGGGTGACAGGTAGAGGTTGGCAAAGCAGCCGTGCCGGAAATTGCCGGCAAGCTTTGCATCGCCGCCCACAAGTTCGGTTGTCGTGAAGTGATGTCCCTTCGCCTGCAGGATCTGGCCATCGTCTATCCGGCCAAACTGGCTGATCGCGCCGTCGACCGGGCATACGAAATCGGCAGACGCCAGCGGCCTTGCACCGGCCCTTAGCGGGCGGGTGAAGAAGTCGTTGAACGTCACATAGCTGGCGATATCGGGGTTCACGGCCTCGCTCATGTCGACGCCGTACTTTGCCACGAACCAGCGGATCAGTTTCGTCGTCATGGACCCGCCCCGCGCGCCGGCCACGCGTCCCGCGAACGTGGTCAGCCCCTGTTTGGGCATCAGATATTGCGGCAGGACTTTGAGGCTGTTGATCATGTCATCTCATAACGCTGGGAGCGGCGGTAGGTTGCCAGTCTGTGCCCGCGATAGGTGCGAGCCAGGCATTTCCCAATCAAAAAACCGCACCAGGTGAGTTTGGCACGCCCCTATCACTAAGGGTACTTCAGTCCGCGCCCGATCATACCCTAGCTTCGCCCACAACGGACGATAGCGGGAGAGAGCGGTGAGTGACGGCAGCTTCAGGATCGATCCTGCATGGTACTGGTCGCAGGAGCGGGCGCAGGCAGAGTGGGACGCGGTATGGACGCGCACCTGGCACATGGGCCCGCGTGAGGAGGACCTGCCGCAAGGCGGCGACGTCTTCATCCATTCTCTGGGGCCGGAAAGCCTGCTTTTCGTGCGGCGCGACGACGACAGTGTCCGCGGTTTCTACAACGTGTGCCGCCATCGCGGAAACCGGCTTCTGCTGGGCCCCGACGGTCCGGCCTACGCAAAGAATTTCACCTGCGCCTTTCATGGCTGGGTCTACGATCTGGACGGAAAGCTGGGCCATGTGCCTTATCGCGAGCGGTTCGATCCGGCGAAGATCGACGACCCGGCCTGCACATCGCTGCGCGGCTTCAGGACCGAGAGCTTCGCCGGCTGGATCTGGTTCACACTCGATGACGAGGCTGTACCGCTGCGCGAGTTTCTTGGCCCGGTTGCCCAACGGCTTGAAGGCTATCGGATGGAGCGGGCGACTATCGTCGATTACAAGACGTTCGAGTTCGGTTGTAACTGGAAGACGACTTTCGATGCCTTTAACGAAAGCTATCACTTCCAGTCGCTGCATCCCGAAATTCTGGCCTGGGGCAACGAGGATGCGCCGATCGCGCTGCAGGGCATTCACAGCTTCATGTACAACGAGTACGGCAGCCCAAGCGCCCTGTTCCCCGAGCAGGACAAGCTGAATCCCGCGCTGGAGGCTCTGCTCGAAGCAAGCGGCATCGATCCTGTGACTTTCCCCGGAACGGCGACCGACGTGCGCCGCGCGGTACAGGAGGCCAAGCGCAGCCGGCAGGAAGGTAGCGTCTTTCCTTATGCCAGCCTTAGCGACGGGCAACTGAGCGACGCCTATCATTTCATGTTGTTCCCCAGCCTGCACTTCAACCTCTTCCCCGAGTTCTACGTCGCCATGCGCTATCGCCCGCATCCAAGCGGCGATCCCGAGAAGATGTATTTCGACTTCATCATGTGCGCGCCCCTGCAGGAAGGCGAAAAGGTCGCCCCCTACGAGCACAAGGTCGTGCGTGGCGGCGAACAGGAAGTGGGTGACGTGCTGGAATGGGGCGTGCGCTCGCACCCCGTTGTGAACCAGGTGTTGGGGCAGGATGTCGATCTTGTCGAACACGTCCAGAAAGGCATGCACTCCAAAGGGTTCGACGTGCCGATCCTGAGCAGTGACGAGCGCCGGCTGGAGCATTTCCATCGCAACATCGATGCCCTCATCAACGGTGCATCGCTGGCCGACCTGATGTCTGACAATCCGGTCGAGGAACAGCCGACAAGTGGCGGTAAGGTAAAGGAATAAGACAATGTCACGACAGGAGAACATCGACCTGCTGAACCGCTATTTCCAGCACATGCACGACGGCGAATGGGCCGAGGCGGAGGCGATGTATCACGACGATATCGTGGTCCACATGCTTGGCACGACACCTGCATCGGGCCGGCTCGAGGGCAAGGCGATGGTCACCGACGACCTGATCGCCGAGAAAGTTCATGGCGCACTGGTGCCAGAAGGGATTGCTTTTGCCCGGCGCTGGAAGGTCATGTGCGCCGATGACGAGCGCGTCGTCGCAATCATGGAGGGCGGCGGGCCGACCAAGGGCGGCGACCTGTACGACCAGACCTATTGCGAGATTTTCCGGTTCAAGGATGGCAAGATCATCGAGATGCATGCCTTCTTCGACACCGCGCTGGCCGAGCGGGCCCTGTTCGACAATCCGCTCGCCACTCCGCGCGAACCCGGATCGGCCCGCATGGATTACTGAGGGGAAGGGCGGTCCGGCCAGAACGCCGGACCGCCCTGCCTGATCAGTTTGCTTCGTCGAGCAGGCCGCGCTGGCGCAGCATCGGTTCGACTTCGGGGTCCTTGCCGGTCATGGCGCGGAAAGCCTCGCCGTAATCGACGGTGCCGCCGCGCGACAGTATCGTCGCGCGGAAGTGGTCGCCGTTGGCGCGAGTCATGCCCCCGTTCTCGTCGAACCACTCGCCCGTGTCGGCCGAGAGCATTTCGGTCCAGAGATAGGCGTAGTATCCGGCCGAGTAGCCGCCCGACCAGATGTGGCGGAAGTAGCTGGTGCGATAGCGCGGCGGAACGAGGTCTGTGTGCAGCGGATTCGCTTCCAGTGCCGCCGCCTCGAAGCCGTTGACGTCTTCGGGTACCTTGCCGTCGGGCAGGGTATGCCAGTTCATGTCGAGCATAGCCGCCGCCAGCGTTTCGCCCAGAGCGTAGCCCTGATTGAATGTCTGCGATTCCTGCACCTTTGTCAGCAGGTCTGCGGGCATCGCCGCGCCGGTCTCATAGTGCTTGGCATAGTTTGCGAGAACAGTCGGCTCCTCCGCCCACTTCTCGTTCGCCTGCGACGGGTATTCGACGAAGTCGCGCGCAACAGCCGTGCCCGAAAGCGAGGGGTACTTCTGGTCCGCGAACATGCCGTGAAGGGCGTGACCGAATTCATGGAACATCGTTGTCACGTCATCGAACGTTGCCAGCGCCGGTTCGCCGGCGGCGGGCGGTGCGATGTTGAGCACGTTGTAGATGACCGGCTTCTCGCCAAAGAGGTGCGACTGCGACACAAAGCTCGACATCCATGCGCCGCCGCGCTTGTTGTCGCGCTTGAACGGGTCGAAATAGAATAGCGCAAGTTCCGAGCCGTCCTTGTCGAAAACGGTATAGACCGACACGGTCGAGTGCCAGGTCGGGATGTCGTCGCGCTTCTTGAAGGTCAGACCGTAGAGCTTGTTGGCGGCGTAGAACACGCCGTCTTCCAGCACGCGGTCGACCTGGAAGTAGGGCTTGATCTGGCCTGCATCGATATCGAACTTCTTGGCGCGGACCTTCTGTGCGTAGAAGTCCCAGTCGTAGGGTTCGACCGAGAAGTTCTTGCCCTCGGCAGCGATCTCTTCGTTGATCGCGGCGGCTTCGCGAAGCTGTGCTGCCGCCGTCGGACCGGCAAGACCCTTCATGAACTCGATCGCGGTCTGCGGATCGCCGGCCATGCGGTCGTACATCTGGTAGCTTGCAAAGTCAGGCTCGCCGAACAGCGCGGCCTTCTTTGCACGCAGGGTGGCAAGCTGCTTGATGATCCCGCGCGTATCGGTAGCGCTGCCGTCGGACGTGCGGTTCCAGCTTTTCTCGAACAGTTCGCGGCGGGTGTCGCGATTGGTCAGAGAGTCGAGCTTGGGCTGCTGTGTCGTGTTCTGGAGTGTAATGATCTCCTTGCCGTCCAGCCCGCGTTCGTGCGCGGCCTGTGCGGCTGCGGCGATTTCGGCTTCGCTGAGACCGGCAAGCGCGGCGCGGTCCGCAACGACGAGAGCTTGATGCTTGTCCGCTTCGGTCAGCGTCTGCGAGAACTTCGTGCTGAGCGAGGACAGTGTCGTGTTGATCTCGCGAAGCTGGGCTTTGGCGTCCGGCGACAGCTTGGCACCGGCGTGGACGAAGTCCTCGTAAGTGCGCTCAAGCAGAGCCTTGTCCTCTCCGGTCAGGTCCATCGAGGCGCGCGCGTCATAGACGGTCTGCACACGCTGGAAGATCGCTTCGTTGAGGTAAAGCGCGTCGCTATGTGCTGCCAGCTTGGGCGACAGTTCGGCATCGATGGCGTCAAGGGTGTCGTTCGTCACTGTGCCTGTCTTGACCGAGAAGACCGAGCGGGTGCGGTCCAGCATGCGGCCGGTTTTTTCCAGCGCGACGATCGTATTGTCGAAGGTGGGCGCCGCCGGGTCGTTGGCGATCGCGGTCCATTCAGCGCGCTGGATCGCCATGCCCTGCTCAATCGCGGGTTTGAAATCGGCATCGGCGATCCGGCTGAAATCAGGGGCGTGGAAGGGCAGGGGCGAGGCGTCGGCGAAGATGCCGGTGCCCTGGGGGATCGCGGTCGTTTCAGTCGCGGTGGCCATGGTCGTGTCCGTCGTGGTGGTGCAGGCGCCTAGGCTTGCGACGCAAAGCGCCGTGCCGATCAGCAGAACCGGTTTGTACAAGGAAAAGTCTCCGCGAGCATGCGTTTTCGGTGGCCGCGGGAGGGACCGCGGGCGGGGGTTGAAATTGGTCGCGAAGACCGGGCCATGAGGCACGGTCGGGGGCGACCACGCGCGCAAAGATCACAAATCCGTATCAAATGAAACCGGTTTGCGGCGAACAGTACTCTTGGCTGAGCCGGAGGCAGGCAACTCGTTCGGCGAAACTTATCCACCATTCGGCGCAAAAGCGCAGTTTCCCGCTTGCGGGCCGGGCGTGGTTGTGATTCTGGTAACCCTATGTCCTCGAACAACCTCACATCGCTCGGTCGGCGCCGCAAGGTGGCAGCACGGCCGCACCTGCCGAAGCGGCGCTTCGGGCGGGTCGCTGCGGTTGCTTCGCTGATTTTCCTTGGCGCTCTCATGCTCGTCGGCCCGACCGGCGTCCGCGCGTGGAGCGAGTCTGCGCGGATGCTCGATCAGCGCGAGAAGGAACTGGCCGACCTGCAGGCAGAGCGTGATCGGATCGCCAATCGCGTTGAACTGCTCGATCCAGCCAACGCCGATCCCGATCTCGTCGGCGAATTGCTGCGCAGCAACCTGAATGTCGCACACCAGGACGAAGTGGTTTTGTCGCGCGACGATTGATCGCTTTATCGCCCGGCGACCAATCGGTTTTGTCGCACGGCGAGTGGCCCTTTTCCAAATCGGTTAAATCAGTTCGTGGTCTTGTGCGTCGGGGTCTCTCAATCCTATACGACGGATGAACGTGCGCACCTCCCTCCCTCGCGCGTAACGTAAGAACAGAGGTACATCGATTGGCTACGAGGAAAGCGAAAGGCGGCAGCCAGGCAGCTGCGGTAACGTCTCCCACAGACGACCCCGAATTCGCCCTGCGGTCCCTGCAGGAAAAATATAACAAGCAGGGCAGCTACAAGGCGAACGACGACGAGCTCATGGAGTTCTACCGTCAGATGCTGCTGATACGCCGCTTTGAAGAGCGTGCGGGCCAGCTTTACGGTCTCGGCCTCATCGGTGGCTTTTGCCACCTGTACATCGGTCAGGAAGCTGTAGCCGTCGGTCTGCAGTCGGCCCTTGCAGAGGGCAAGGACTCGGTCATCACCGGCTATCGCGATCACGGCCACATGCTGGCCTACGGCATCGACCCTAAGGTCATCATGGCGGAACTGACCGGCCGCGAAGCCGGCATTTCGCGCGGCAAGGGCGGTTCGATGCACATGTTCAGCACCGAACACGCCTTTTATGGCGGCCACGGCATTGTCGGCGCGCAGGTCTCGCTGGGCGCGGGCCTTGCCTTCGCACACAAGTACCGTGACGACGGCGGCGTCTGCATGGCCTACTTCGGTGACGGTGCAGCCAACCAGGGCCAGGTCTACGAGAGCTTCAATATGGCGGCTCTGTGGAACCTGCCGATCATTTTCGTGATAGAAAACAACCAGTACGCCATGGGTACCAGCACCGCGCGTTCCAGCGCAGAGACCGAGTTCCACCGTCGCGGTACTGCGTTCCGTATTCCGGGCATGGATGTCGACGGGATGGATGTGCTTGCCGTGCGCGGTGCGGCCGAAATCGCGCTCGAACACGTGCGCGGCGGCGGCGGTCCGGTGCTGATGGAGCTCAACACCTATCGCTATCGCGGTCACTCCATGTCGGACCCGGCCAAGTATCGCAGCCGTGACGAGGTCAAGGAAATGCGCGACAAGCATGATCCGATCGAGGCAGCCAAGGCCGAGCTGATCAAGCGCGGCATCGACGAGGCAAAGCTCAAGGAGCTTGAGAAGGATATTCGCGCACAGGTCGGGGAAGCTGCTGACTTTGCCGAAACCTCGCCCGAACCGGAATTGTCCGAACTCTACACCGACGTGCTGGTGGAAACCTACTGATGGCTGTCGAACTCAAGATGCCCGCGCTCTCCCCGACGATGGAGGAGGGCACTCTCGCCAAGTGGCTGGTCAAGGAAGGCGACGAGATTTCTCCCGGCGACATCATCGCCGAGATCGAGACCGACAAGGCAACGATGGAATTCGAATCCATCGACGAAGGGACTGTCGGAAAGATCATGGTCGCCGAGGGGACCGAAAACGTGAAGGTCGGCACCGTGATCGCCGTTCTCGACGGTGACGGTTCCGATGTCGCGGCCCCGGCCCCGATGCCTTCGGCCAGCGAACCTGCCGAAGCCAAGGAAGAAGCACCGACCGAGCCTGCGAAGCCCGCGACCGCAAAGGTCCAGATCGCCCGCGATCCGGACCTGCCGGAAGGGACCAGGATGGTCTCCACCACGGTCCGCGAAGCACTGCGCGACGCGATGGCCGAGGAAATGCGCGCCGACGACCGCGTCTTCGTGATGGGCGAGGAAGTCGCCGAGTACCAGGGTGCCTACAAGGTGACCCAGGGCTTGCTCGAAGAATTCGGTGCCAAGCGCGTCATCGATACGCCGATCACCGAATACGGCTTTGCCGGTATCGGAACGGGTGCGGCGATGGGCGGTCTGCGTCCGATCGTCGAATTCATGACGTTCAACTTCGCCATGCAGGCGATCGACCACATCATCAACTCGGCGGCCAAGACGAACTACATGTCGGGCGGCCAGATGCGTTGTCCGGTCGTATTCCGCGGCCCTAACGGCGCGGCCAGCCGCGTCGCGGCGCAGCACTCGCAAAACTACGGCCCGTGGTACGCCAGCGTCCCCGGACTCGTCGTCATCGCGCCTTATGACGCAGCGGACGGCAAGGGCCTGCTGAAGGCCGCGATCCGCAGCGAGGACCCGGTCGTCTTCCTCGAAAACGAGCTGATGTACGGCAAGAGCTTCGATGTGCCGGACATGGACGATTTCGTCCTGCCGATCGGCAAGGCACGCATCGTGCGCGAAGGTTCGGACGTGACGATCGTGTCCTACTCGATCGGCGTCGGCCTCGCTCTCGAAGCAGCCGAGAGGCTGGCGGGTGAAGGGATCGAGGCCGAAGTCATCGACTTGCGCACGCTGCGCCCGCTAGACACCGGCACTGTTTTGGCGAGCCTCAAAAAGACCAACCGCCTGGTCGTCGCCGAAGAAGGCTGGCCGACCTGTTCGATCGCCAGCGAAATCTCTGCGGTCTGCATGGAGGAAGGCTTCGACGATCTCGACGCGCCGGTGATCCGCGTGACCAATGCCGACGTTCCGCTGCCCTATGCGGCGAACCTCGAAAAGGCGGCGCTGATCGATACGCCGCGCATTATCGAGGCGGTGAAGAAGGTTTGTTACGTCGACTGACGGCCAGCGAACCGCCAAACAGAAAGGGCCGGCTTCGCAGCCGGCCCTTTTCTTTTGTGCTTGATCGAGCGGATCAGGTGCCGAAGACCGGTTCTTCGACGGTACCCGGATCCACAGGGTCTGGATCGGGAAGATCGGCACCGGGAATGAACACTGAGCGAGTGTAGTCCAGGTTCAACAAAGGTACGTCGGTAAAGCCGAGCAGGTTCGGCACCTTGTATTTCATGCGAACATCGATCCTGCGGACCCGGTCCATGCTCTGCGTCTCTTCGTTCTCGATAAAGACCTGCAATCCTTCGGAGTGAAGCAGGTAGGGCGCCGACACCGCGACGGCCATCGCCTTCAGCTCGATATCCTCGTCCGAAAAACCATTCCCCTTCTGCGCTTCGACGGCCATGAATCGGCTCATCTCGCCCGCGACGCCGCGTACAGCGTTCTGCGCTTGGAGATACATCCCCGCCTGGAACACACCGATCAGCATGGTGATCAGGACCGGCAAAAGCACGGCCATCTCTATGATGGTGCTTCCCGCTTCGTCCCGGCGAAACTTTGCGAATGGGTTCGTCATGGCTCTCATCCGATCTGTATCGATCGCTTGACTTCGAAAGTCAGATTCTGGCCGATCCCGTAATTCGTCCAGATGGGCGAGTACGTGTCCTTCATGTAGATGACCAGAAAGGCGCTTTCTGTCTGTGAAGTATTGGCGCAACCTTCGGTCGCTTGGCGCGTCGAGTTGTTGCCGCAGCGCCAGCGCTTGTAGACGCTAACCTGGCCTGCCTCGATCTGGGCGCCGGTTTCGACGACAGTCAGGTCGCCGGCCTCTGCGAGATATTCCTTCAGTTCCGAAATTGTCCTTTCGACATCCGCGTCGTTTTCAGGCGCGGCGGCAAGGATGATCTCCATGCCGTTTGCGGCGACGGACTGCATCTCTGTTTGCCGCGCGACCATTGCGCTGATCTCCACGCCGCCGAGCGTCATCGCGATGAGTGCCGGGGCAACGAATGCCGTTTCAATCAGGGTCGAGCCAGCCTGATCTCGGTGGAATTTTCGAAGGATCCTAAGCATGATCCTTCCTCACGCAATCAGCTTGACGGTGCCGTAGATCACCGAGGTTTCGTGGCTTTCACCTTCCGGGCAGAACTCGGTCATGTCCGTCGTACCGGTGAGTGTGACCTTGTTGGCAACGATCATCAGGCACATGTTCGCGACTTGCGCCGTGCCGGCCATGGTGATCGAACTTTTCGGCAGATAGACCGAACCGCTGATCCACGTGTTGCTCGTGCCAGCGAAGAGGTGCCCGTTACCTTCGCCTGACGGGTTGGCACCTTCGGAATCGGGATCTTCGAAGATGAGCATGCCCATCATGGCCTTGGCCCATTCGTCGGTCATTCCCGGATAGGTCATCAGGGTATCGTACGTGATCCCCTGGAGGTTGATTTCCGTTCCGTCGACGGCGACATCAACGGTATTGTCCAAATTGGTTTGAGCCGTGCCTCCCAACGCGAGTTGGGCTCCCCCGGTCAGTACGAACATGATGTCGTTGCCGATGACGCGGTGATCGCCATTGATCTTCAGCGTACCGCCATTGATGACATAGATACCAGCCTGAAAGGTGGTGTCGCAGGCGACGGTAAGACCCCGGTCATAGATGCCGGGCCTGGCGATGCCCAGTTCGACGGTTTCGCCGCTATTCTTGCCCTTACCGGTCGCCTTGCACGTATAGCTGCCCTCGTTCGAAACGAGATCGACCGGCGCGACGACGTCCTTGAACGGGTCCACAAGCTGGTCTTGTGGAACGTTTTCAAGGATGATGTCGTCAGTCATGTAGTTGAGCTGGTCGTCGATGGTGCCGGCCGACGTGATCGAACCGGCATCGATGGTTGGCTGACCGTTTACGACAATTGCGTCGCGGCCCTCCCACCCGCTGGTTCCGTCATCCTTTGTAACGCATTCACCTGCCTCGTTGAACGAAGTGACGCACAGGCGCTTTGAATTCGACATCGCCATGATGCCGCACCCGGCGGTGAAGAGCGCGTCACCGTTGAGGCGGATTGCGTCGGAATCGCCTTCTTCCAGCGAAATAAGACAATTGCTGACAGTGGCGCCGCCCGTGAAGGCGGCTTGCGACATGACCGACACCGTCGTGTCGTTCTTCGTGAAATAGCTGGTGAAAGGCAGGCGCTTGGTGGCCGATGCATTCACCGTTACCGCGTTGTTCAAGACACCGGCATAGTGCGACTTCACGATTGTCGGTGCGCCGTTGAAATCCGCGGTTACCGCCTCGTTTGCGTTGAACTCGGTGAGACCACGTGCGGCCCATTCAGTGCTGTTGGGATTTTCCGCCAGCTCCCACGCAGCGGCCATTGCTGCCTGGTCTGCGGCATATTGCAGTTCGCGTTTCCACAGGTAGTACTGCGCGAAATCGATGGCAAAACCGCCACCGCCGATCACCATCGGCATCCCGAATGCTGTCAGGATAAGGGCGTTGGCGCTGGTTTCCCGGCGAAAACGCTTGAAGAAGCGGCAAGCGCTCTTGGCCGAACGGCGAAGGATCATCAAATGGCTCCCATGCAAAAATCTGCGCCCTGACCGTGCGATGCGCACGACAGAGATCGGGCACACAGGTTGAGATTACGTAAACTCTGGTAATCGGAGCTTAAACAGATGTGGTTAGCGAGACGTTAGTGACCCATGACTCTGACTTGCAGGCCTTTTGGGAGGAGGCAGAAGAGCAGCTTTTGCCGCCGATCCGGCTCGCGATTGCCTATGCGCCGGCTGCAGCGCGACAATTGTGGACTGGGTTCTTCATGCTTGATCGCCGATTCGCGCAAATCGTGGCGACGGCACGCGAACCGATGCTGGCGCAGATGCGGCTCGCCTGGTGGCGGGAAACATTGCACCGACCGGTAGAGGACTGGCCTGCTGGTGAACCTCTGCTGGCGGCCCTTTCTGACTGGGGGGAAGAGCGGAGCGCGCTTGCCGGACTTGCCGATGGCTGGGAGGCGATGATCGGCGAACCGCCTCTCGATGCTGCGGCATTCGCCTCGCTGGCCGGTGCGCGGGAAGACGCTATTTCGGCGCTGGGCAGGCTGTCAGGCGCGGATGCCGCGCGGGCGGCGGCGCATCGCTGGGCGCTGGCCGACATCGCGATGAATCTTTCGGATGAGACCGAGCGCGGGCGAGTCGATGCCCTGTTAGCATCCGCGACCAAGCCGTCGGGCAAGTGCCCGAAATCCATGCGGCCTATCGCAGTTCTGGACGCACAAACGCAGCGGGCACTTGCCGAAGGGCGGCGCATCGGCGGGCCGGGCGATCTGGCCGTGGCCTTGCGCATCGGGCTGCTTGGTCGGTGATAGTTTGAATTGCTAACTTTTCTCGCACGGTCAGTCCGTTAGGGTCCTTACCTGCAGGAGGGTCGCAATTATGAATCGCATGGTCGTGGGCGCGCTGGGCGCCCTGATGCTCGTCGCCATGGGGCTGTTCTGGTGGCAGGGCAGGGCCATCGAGGTAGATGGGCTTCCCCCGCCTGACATGGATGCCGCGCCGCAGGTTCGGGAGCCGGAGGCTCTGCCGTCCGCGGATGTCGGCGCAATACAGGGGCCCAGGCTACCCACCGCGATCAAGATGGATGACGAGCAGCGCCGGTTTGCCCGTTATGACATCAATCGCGATCTTATCATCACGCGTAACGAAATGCTTTCGACGCGGGTAAGCGCTTTCCGCAAGCTCGACGTCGATGGTAACAACCTGCTGACGTTCGAGGAATGGGCCGTGACGACCGTGAACCGCTTTGACGGCGCGGATGCGGACAAGGACGGTCGTCTGACCCCTGCGGAATACGCGACGACCGCGCCGAAGAAGAAAGCGCGGCCTGCGTCGAAGTGCCGGTGTTGAGCTGGGTCAGGCCGGCTCGGTAATCCGCGCCGCTCCCAGCCATTCGGCCATGTCGCGCTTTGCCCGCTCGGTATAATAGGCCTTGCGCTGCTTTTTCTTGATGCTGTCGTCATCGGGCATCGGGAAAAGACCGAAGTTCACGTTCATAGGCTGGTAGCTATCCGCCTCGGCATCGCCGGTGATGTGCGAGAGCAGCGCGCCTAACGCCGTCGTGCGCGGCAGGGGCGTCCAGTCGTGGCCGGCCAGTTCGGTCGCGGTCATCATTCCTGCCAGCATCCCGATAGCAGAGCTTTCGACATAGCCTTCGCAGCCCGTGATCTGGCCTGCGAACCGCACGTGCGGCGCGCTTTTCAGGCGGAGCTGGCGATCCAATAGCGTCGGTGAATTGAGGAACGTGTTGCGGTGCAGACCGCCAAGTCGCGCGAATTCCGCGTTCTCAAGGCCCGGAATCGTGCGGAACAGTTCGACCTGCGCGCGGTGCTTCAGTTTGGTCTGGAAGCCGACCATGTTCCACAGCGTGCCCAGCTTGTTGTCCTGCCGCAGCTGCACCACGGCATAGGGCCATCGGCCCTGCGGAAATTCGGGCGTCACGTCATGCGGATTGTCCAGCCCCACTGGCTTCATCGGGCCAAAACGCAGGGTTTCGACGCCGCGTGAGGCCATGACCTCGATCGGCATGCAACCGTCGAAGTAGGGCGTGTCGGCTTCCCATTCCTTGAACTCGGTCTTCTCGCCATCCATCAGCCCTTGCCAGAAGGCGAGATACTGCTCCTTTGTCATCGGGCAGTTGATGTAGTCCCCTTCTTCATTAGAGGCCTCGGTCCGCTTGTTCCAGCGCGACTGGATCCAGCAGATGTCCATGTCGATGGAGTCGCGATAGACGATGGGCGCGATGGCATCGAAGAAGGCGAGGCTGTCTGCGCCGGTCGCGGTGCCGATCGACCGGGCGAGCGATGCCGCGGTCAGCGGACCGGTGGCGACGATGGTTGTACCCTCGTTCGGTAAGGCATCAATGCGTTCGCGCACGATCTCCACGTTGGGGTGTTCAGAGAGTGCCTTCTCGACATTTTCGGAGAACACGTCGCGGTCGACGGCGAGCGCCGATCCTGCCGGGACTTGCGCGACCTCGGCCGCCTTCATGATCAGCGAATTACACTGGCGCATCTCGTAATGGAGCAGACCGACTGCGTTCGCAGTGTCGTCGTCTGACCGGAACGAGTTCGAACAGACGAGTTCAGCGAGCCCGTCGCCCTGGTGGGCAGGCGTCGTGTCGCCGCCGCCGCGCATTTCGGACAGGCGCACTTTCACGCCGCGGTTCGCAAGCTGCCAGGCCGCCTCGCTGCCTGCGAGACCGCCGCCGATGATATGGACCTGGTGTGTCATGTGCGCGGGTTAGCGATTGCCTATCGGGTAATGCAAATGCAAAGAGACATCGAAAGCCGACTGGTCGGCGCAGGGGAGCACAAGACAAAGGTCGTGAGACGCGCATTGGCACAAAGGCGGCCGTGGTTGCTCGCCAGCATTATCGTCGCGGTGGCGTGGTGGTTCTTCGAGGATAGCCACATGATTCCCGGCCTTTTCAAGGTCGTATGGAAGGGGCTGCCGCTCGTCCTGCTCGCGCTCTATGCGTTTCAGCGCCACCTCGGTCCCGACGGACACGCGCTCACCGGCCTGTTGCTGATCGCGGGCGTGTCGGACATGTTTTCCGAGCTTCAGTACGCCAGCGCGGCGACCCTGATGGGCTTTTCGCTGCTGCTTGGTATCTGGCTCTATGCCCGCAACCGGCGCGATCACACGGTCGGGTCGCAGAAGGTGCTCGCCCTCGTGCTCGTCATCGCTGTGCCGATTATCAGCTGGTTCCTGCTTCGCGGCGAAGAAGGGCGGCTGCTCGCGACCGGCTTCTCGCTGCTGCTTGCGATCATGGCCGCCATGGCCTGGACCAGCCGCTTTTCGCGCTACCGCGTCGGCGTCGGGGCAATCCTGTTCGTAGTGTCGGACCTTCTGCTGTTCGCAACGCTTGGCCCAATCCACCACGACAACCCGATCGCGTTGAAGCTGGTGTGGCCGCTCTATTACGCGGGCCAGCTCCTGATCGCTACGGGTGTCGTCAGCAGGCTGCGACGCGACGCCGCAGCCTGAATATCAGGCCTCGGTCGGTGGCGGGTCGTCGCGGTCCTGCGTGGTCTGGGGTGTCGTCTCGTCCGCATCACGGCCAAGGATTTCCTCGACGATCGCTTCCTCGGCCTCGTTCTCGGGTGCTTCTTCCTCGTCAATGCGGGCGCAGCCCACGACATGTTCACCCTTGGCAACGTCGAACAGACGTACGCCTGCCGAGCCGCGACCGATGACGCGAAGCGACGATAGCGGCATTCGGATCAGCTTCGCCTGGTCGGTGACGAGCATAAGCTGCTCGCCCTTGTGCGCGGGGAAGCTGGCGACGACCGGGCCGTTACGCTCAATATTGTCGATGTTGGTGATGCCCTGACCGCCGCGCCCGGTGCGACGATACTCGTAGGCCGAGCTCATCTTGCCATAGCCGTTGGCGCAGACGGTAAGGATGAACTCTTCGGCTTCCTCCATCCGGGCCATCGTATCTGCGTCGAGTGTCGGTTCGGCCTCGTTCTCCTTCCACGGAGCGGCACGCAGATATTCGTCGCGCTGTTCGAGTTCGGCACCGTTCAGGACCGAGATCGAGATGACCTTGTCATCACCCTTCAGCGTCATGCCGCGAACGCCGGTCGACGTGCGCGACTGGAATTCACGGACATCTTCGGCGGAGAAGCGGATCGCCTTGCCTTCGCGGCTTGCCAGCAGGACGTCGTCGTCTGGCGTCAGCAAGCGCACACCGACGAGGTAGTCGTCGCTGTCGTCGTCAAAGCGCATCGCGATCTTGCCGTTCGAAGGCACGTTCGTGAACGATGCCATCGAGTTGCGTCGCACGGTGCCGTTGCCGGTGGCGAACATGACATGCAGGTTGCCCCACTCCTCCTCGTCCTCGGGGAGGGGAAGGACCGTCTGGATCGTCTCTCCATCGCCGAGCGGCAGGAGATTCACCATCGGGCGGCCACGGGTGGTCGGGCCACCTTCAGGCAGCTTCCAAACCTTCATGCGATAGACCTTGCCCGCGGTCGAGAAGAACAGCACCGGATTGTGCGTGCTGGTCACGAACAGATTGGTGACCGCGTCCTCGTCTTTCGTCGCCATGCCGGCGCGGCCCTTGCCGCCGCGGGCCTGAGCGCGGAAGGTCGAGAGCGGCGTGCGCTTGATGTAGCCGCCCATCGTTACGGTGACGACCATCTCGTCCCGCTCGATCAGGTCTTCGTCCTCGATACCGTCCCATGCAGGTGCAATCTCGGAGACGCGCGGCGTTGCATAGGCGTCGCGCACTTCGCGCAGCTCGTCCTGCATGACCTGATAGAGCTTTACCCGGTCGCCGAGGATTTCGAGATAGCCCGTGATGTCAGTGGCCAGCTTCTGCAGTTCCTCGCCGATTTCCTCGCGGCCCATTGCCGTCAGGCGGTGCAGGCGCAGGTCGAGTATGGCGCGGACCTGGGTTTCGCTCAGCGTATAGGTCGGCTGCTTGTCGAGGTCGTCGTCGTCCTCGATCGCTTCCACAAGGCGGATGTAGGGGGCGATTTCACCCATCGGCCATTCGCGGGCCAGCAGGCTTTCGCGCGCTATGGCTGGGCTTGCCGAACCACGGATGATCTTCACCACCTCATCAAGGTTCGTCACTGCGATAACGAGGCCGAGCAAGATGTGCGCACGTTCGCGGGCCTTGTTCAGCTCGAACTTGGTGCGGCGGGTGATGACGTCTTCGCGGAAGTGGATGAAGCTTTGCAGGATGTCCCGCAGGTTCAGCACTTCGGGCCGGCCTCCGCGGATCGCCAGCATGTTGGCCGGAAAGCTCGACTGCGCAGGCGTGTACCGCCAGATCTGGTTGAGCACGACCTCGGGTGAGGCATCGCGCTTCAGGTCAACGACGACGCGCACGCCTTCGCGGTTCGATTCGTCGCGGATGTCGGACACACCCTCGATCCGCTTGTCCTTGGCGGCCTCGGCGATCTTCTCGACGAGGTTCGACTTGCCGACCTGGAACGGCATCGAGGTGAGAACGATCGAGCGGCGGTCGCCGCGCTTTTCCTCGATCTCGTGGCGGCAGCGCTGCAGGATTGAGCCACGCCCCTCGCGGTAGGCATTACGCGCACCCGACTGGCCGAGGATCAGCGGAGCGGTCGGGAAGTCGGGGCCGGGGATGATCTCGAACAATTCGTCAACGGTGATGGCCGGGTTCTCGATCATGGCAAGGCAGCCGTCGATCACTTCGCCAAGGTTGTGCGGCGGAATGTTCGTCGCCATGCCGACCGCGATGCCGCCTGCGCCGTTGACCAGCAGGTTCGGGAAGCGGGCGGGCAGAACCTCGGGTTCGCTGCGCGAACCGTCGTAGTTGTCGGCAAAATCGACGGTATCCTTGTCGAGATCGTCGAGCAGCGAATTGGCGACGCGGGCAAGGCGGGCCTCGGTATAACGCATCGAAGCCGGCGGATCGGGGTCCATAGAACCGAAGTTGCCCTGACCGTCGATAAGCGGCAGTCGCATCGACCAGTCCTGCGTCATGCGGGCCAGCGCATCGTAGATCGCGCTGTCGCCGTGCGGGTGGTAGTTGCCCATCACGTCGCCGACGATCTTCGCGCTCTTGCGATAAGGGCGTCCGGCGACGAACCCGCCTTCCTGGCTGGCGAAGAGGATGCGGCGGTGAACGGGTTTCAGGCCGTCGCGGACATCGGGCAGCGCGCGGCTGACGATGACGCTCATCGCGTAGTCGAGGTAGCTCGACTTCATCTCGTCGACGATGTCGATCGGTTCGATGTCGGGTTGGCCGGGAAGCGGCGCAGTATCAGTCAGATCGTTCACGAATGACGGCTCTTGTTCTCTATGATTTTTCGTATGTCCGCACCCTAGGGGAGGGGGGGCGCAATGGCTAGCGAAACGGCAGAATTGAGCCAGTCGAAGGCGGTCTTTTCCACACTTTCCGGCCATGTCGTAACAGGGCGATGCTGCACATGGGCAAACGCGCCATTCAATCCGCGTTCAGCGGTGATCCCCTAGTTACAATGTCAATTGTGCAAGGTCCTGTCCGGTTGCCAATAGGGGCAAAAATCGGCATGGCCCGCACGGAACGGGAATTCACGCGCCCCGGCGGTTGATTGGCCGCCGACGGCGCATCTGGATGGTTGAGGAGTATTTCATGAAGCGTTCGATTTCGCGTGTTGCGATGGCCATGGCACTGGCAATCGGTGCCACGGGTATGATTGCCGTCGCTGCGCCTGCTGAAGCTGCGCAGAAGAAGAAGGGTGCCAGCGGCCAGTACTCGAAGGAGTTCATCGCGGTCTATCAGCCTATTTCGACGAAGGTCGATGCGGGTGACACCGCCGTTGCTGCCGAACTGCCGGGCCTTACCGCGACGATCAAGTCGCCCGACGAAATGCTCGCCGGTGGCCAGCTGATCTATAACGTCGGTGCCAAGACCGGCGATCAGGCCCTGCAGTACCAGGGTGTGAAGATGATGGCCGACAGTGGCAAGCTGCCGGAAGAAAGCGTCGGGAAGATCTATCTTGCCGCAGGTCAGCTTGGCTACAACGCCAAGGATTATGCAACTGCGCGTTCGTACCTTGAAAAGGCGCAGGCCCTGATGCCGAACGACCCGCAGATCCCGTCGCTGATTGCCGAGACGTATGTCGGCGAAGGTCAGTTTCAGCAGGGTCTCACCATGATCGAGAAGGCGATGGCCGCAACGCGCGCCGCCGGTCAGAAGGTTGACGATTCGGTTCCGTTCCGCGGTCTTGCGATCGCTGCGAACAATGGTCTCAACGACCAGGCTTTCAAGTGGGCGATGCACGTCCTCGATTCTTCGCCGCGCGCGGAATATCGCGGTGAAGCCTACAAGGTCCTGTCGGCACTTTCGCCCTTCACCAAGGAAGAAGAACTCGACCTGCTGCGCCTGATGGCTCGTAACGACGGCATGACCGTTCGCCAGCAGTACATGGCATATCTGCAGGGCGCTGATGCCCGTCGCCGCCCGGCTGAAGTCAAGTCGATCATCGACATGGGCATCGCCGACGGCGTGCTCGACGGTTCGTCGGCCATCGTCAGCGAAGAGCTGAAGGTTGCCAATAGCCGCATGGCTCAGACGCTCAAGGAGATCGACGCCGATTCCAAGAACCCGCAGGGTGCGAGCGAAGCAATGGCCATCGCCGACGTCTACCTCGGTTACGGCAAGGGTGCTCAGGCCGAAGCACTGTACACCAAGGCGATCTCGATGGGCGTGACGGACAAGGCCGCCGCGCTGACCGGTCTCGGCATCGCGCAGGCTGACCAGGGCAAGTATGCCGAAGCCAAGGCGACGTTCGAGCAGATCACCACGGGCAACCGTTCTACCCTTGCCAAGATGTGGATCTCCTACGTGAACAGCAAGAGCGCCAGCTGATTGGCGCGTCACCGCCAGAAACACAGAAAAGGGCGGCCTTGCGGGGCCGCCCTTTTTCTTTGTCCGCGCTAGGCGAGGGGGTTAGCGCAGGCGCTTGACCCAAGCCTGACCGTCGCGGCGCTGCACTTCGAAATTGGGAAGAGATTCCATCATGTCGATCAGCCGCTTGAAGCCGTAATTGCGCACGTCGAAGTTCGACCGGTTGCCTGCGATCTGTCCGACTTCGCCAAGTCGTGCATATCCGTCCTCGGACCGGTTCGCCGCGCGCCATGCCTTGCCGAGCAGGGTGACGAGAGCCTCGTCTACCGGTTCGCCCTGCGCCTTGGCGCCGTTCCTGGTGCCATCATCGCTGTCGTCGCGGATCAGGGCGTCGATGTCGATGAAACGGGTGCAGGCTGTCTGCAACGCCTGCGGCGCCTTGTTCTTCCAGCCGAAGCCATAGACAACCAGGCCGTCCTGACGCAGGCGCGACACCAGCGGGGTGAAGTCGCTGTCGCTGCTCATGATGCCGAAGCCGTCGACCTTACCTTGGTAAAGCAGGTCGATCGCATCGATCGTCATTGCCATGTCGGTGGCATTCTTGCCCTTGGTTAGGTCGAACTGCTGTTGCGGGCGGATGCCGTATTCGTTGGTGATCTGCGCCCATTTGGCAAGGTTAGGCTTGGCCCAGTTTCCGTAGGCGCGCCGGATGTTGACCTGCCCTAGCTCCGCCAGAGCGGTCAGCACGGGATCGATCCCGGCAGGCGTGGTGTTGTCCGCGTCGATAAGCAACGCGATATTCTGCAATGGTTGTTCTGTCATTGCACCGCGATGTGCGGACTGCGGCTTGCATTTACAAGTCGCAAGGGGGGCTGGATCGCATTACTTGGCTTTGCGCAGACGTGGCTTGGGTCTGGCGCGCGGCTGCATCTGGTCGACCATCGAGCCAAAGGCGTCGGGGCGCAGGATGCGCTCGAACTGGAAACCGGCGCGCCCTTCAGACACCCAGATCACGTGTGCTTCGATGCGGCCGATTTCGGGCAGGCGGAGCATAACGCGCTCGCCCCGTCCGATGGCCACGTCGCTTTCCACCATGAAGCCATTGGCCGAAATGTTCGTGATGTGCATGTGGATGTCGCCGATGCGGCGATGTTCGGCAAGGACCGGATAATCGACGGGATGGCGAGCTGCCTGACGAAGGTCCGTTACCGAAAGCTGCGCACCACCGATCACCCGCGTCACTCCAATTGCGTCCGATCCGCAAAGAGTAACCGGCAATGGCGAACAAAAGGTAAATGGCGGCAATGTTTTGCAGGGTTTCGGGTACCCTCCAACCGCTGCCGGATCAGCCTTTCAGGATCGCGTGCTTCTTCTTGCCGAGGCTGAGCTTGGCCGTGGCGCCCGCGTCCAGCGTGATCGTCGCGCCCGGATCGGTGATCGCTGCGTCGTCCAGCTTCACCGCGCCTTCGCCGACCTTGCGCTTTGCCTCGCCATTGGACTTTGTAAAGCCGAGCTCGGTCAGCGCTGCCATCACAGACAGACCGCCAGCCGGAAGGTCGAGCGTCGGAAGGTCGGCGCCAAGGCCGCCACCTGCGAACGTTTCTCGCGCCGTAGCCTCGGCAGCCTGCGCCGCTTCGGGGCCGCGGACCATCGCGGTAACTTCGTTGGCAAGACGGATCTTCGCGTCGTTGATCGCCGCGCCTTCGAGCGCTTCGAGTTTCGCAATTTCCTCCAGCGAGACATCGGTGAACAGACGCAGGAAACGGCCAACGTCGGCATCGTCACAATTGCGCCAGTACTGCCAGAAATCGTAATGCGGCAGCAGGTCCTCGTTCAGCCAGACGGCGCCGGCAGCGGTCTTGCCCATCTTGGCGCCGCTTGCGGTGGTGAGCAGCGGGGTGGTGACGCCGAAAAGCTCGGCCGCGTCCATGCGGCGGCCAAGCTCGATGCCGTTAACGATATTGCCCCACTGATCCGATCCGCCCATCTGCAGGCGGCAGCCGTAAGTCTGCGCCAGAGTGCGGAAATCGTAGGCCTGCAGTATCATGTAATTGAATTCGAGGAAGGTCAGCGGCTGTTCACGATCGAGGCGCAGCTTTACCGAATCGAACGTCAGCATCCGGTTGATCGTGAAGTGTGCACCGACATCGCGCAGCAGTTCGATGTAGCCAAGCGTCGAGAGCCATTCATCGTTATTGACCATGACCGCATCGGTTGGGCCGTCACCGAAATCGAGCATCCGCATGAACACCGGGCGGATCGCGGCAATGTTTTCCTCGATCGCCTCGTTAGTCAGCATCTTGCGGCTCTCGTCTTTGCCCGACGGATCACCGACTTTGGTCGTGCCGCCGCCCATGACGACGATCGGCTTGTGTCCGGCCTGCTGAAGCCGGCGCAGCAGCATGATCTGCACGAGATGGCCGACATGGAGCGAGGAAGCGGTCGCGTCGAAACCGGCGTAACCGGGAACGACCTGCTTGCCGGCCAGCGCATCGAGAGCGCCCGCGTCGGTAACCTGGTGGATGTAGCCGCGCTCGCTAAGGAGGCGGAGCAGGGAAGAGCTGAATTCGGTCATGGTGGCGCGCGCCTAGCACGGGCGCTGGTGAAGGCAAAGCACCTGTTACATGCGTGATTGCCACTGGATCGAAACGGGCGCTAGATAGAGCGGATGCACACCCTGATCCCCCATCCGGCGCACCCGCCGGTGAGCGTCCGCAGCGTAGAAGCGGAAGTGATCTTTCCCAAACCCGGCATGGCCATGGCCCGGTACCGTATCGAAGGTATCGACGAGTTGATCCTGCCCGAGTTTACGGGGCGCGGAAAGCAGGACGAGCTTTGGCAGACGACCTGTTTCGAACTGTTTCTGCGGCGCGGGGACGGATCGTACCGCGAATTCAACTTTGCCACGTCGGGCCGCTGGGCGATCTACGATTTCGAAAGCTACCGAGCGGGGATGAGCGAGTTCAACCCCACAACGATGCCCGAGGTGTCTGCCCGCGCCGGCGATCGCATACTGGCGGTGAACGTGACGCTGAGCGCGCGGGATCTGGCCGGGTTCGAGGCGATGGGACTGAGCGCGGTGCTGGAGGAGAACGGTGATACCAAGACGTTCTGGGCACTCGAACAATCCACCGATCGCCCTGATTTCCATGATGCGGCTTGCTTTGCACTGCCGGTTGAAGCAGCAGCAGCCAAATGAAGTTCGGTATCGATCGCCTGCTCGCCGACGCGAGCCTTCGCGCGCCCCTTGAAGGAAAGCGTGTCGCTCTCGTCGCCCATCCCGCCTCGGTCACCGAGGACCTGACCCATTCGCTCGACGCGCTGATCGCGGCGGGGGTGAATGTGACCTCCGCGTTCGGCCCGCAACACGGGCTCAAGGGCGACAAGCAGGACAACATGGTCGAAACCGAGGACGAGACCGATCCCGTCTACGGCATCCCGGTGTTCAGCCTTTACGGCGAGGTCCGGCGTCCGTCGGGTCAGATGATGTCGTCGGCCGATGTCTTCCTGTTCGACCTTCAGGACCTCGGCTGCCGGATCTATACCTTCGTCACCACGCTGCTCTACCTGCTGGAAGAAGCGGCGAGGGCGGGCAAGGAAGTCTGGGTCTTGGACCGTCCCAATCCCGCGGGTCGACCGGTCGAAGGCACATTGCTTTTGCCGGGGCAAGAGAGCTTCGTCGGGGCAGGACCAATGGTCATGCGCCACGGACTGACGCTGGGTGAAATGGGCCACTGGTTCATCAAACATTTCGGCCTAGACGTCGGATACCACGTGATCGGGATGGAAGGCTGGGAGCCTGAGGGCGCCGGTTTCGGCTGGCCCGACAGCCGCATCTGGATCAACCCGAGCCCGAACGCCGCCAATCTCAACATGGCGCGCGCCTATGCCGGCACCGTCATGATCGAGGGCGCGACGCTGAGCGAGGGTAGGGGCACGACCCGGCCGCTCGAAGTCCTGTTCGGCGCGCCCGATGTCGATGCGAAAGCGGTGCTGGCGGAGATGAATTCGTTCGCGCCCGAATGGCTGGAAGGCTGCGCCATCCGTGAATGCTATTTCGAACCGACGTTCCACAAGCACGCAGGCCAGCTTTGCAACGCGCTGATGGTCCATGCCGAGGGCGCCTTCTACGACCACCATGCCTTCCGCCCGTGGCGGCTTCAGGCGCTGGCCTTCAAGGCGATCCGGCGGCTCTATCCCGACTATCAGATCTGGCGCGACTTCCCCTACGAGTACGAGTTCGACCGGCTCGCTATCGACGTCATCAACGGCGGTCCGGCCTTGCGCGAATGGGTTGATGATGCGGGAAGCCTGCCGGGCGATCTGAACGCGATTGCCGGTGCGGACGAGGAGAAATGGCGCGAAGTGATCGCGCCGCTGCTGCTCTACTAGAGCCCTTCGACCAGCGCGGCATCGCCCCAGATGACCGAAGTCATCGTCAGCGCGCCGTCCATCGTGTCGTTGAAGACAGCAACGTCGTCATCCGTCTGACGCGTGCCGAGCGGGTAGAGCAGGGGCACGTAATGTTCCCCGCTGTTGATCGCGGCCTGCGCGGCCTTGTCGTCAGGCGCAAATCCGGTGAGCGCCGCGTCCCGACGTTCCAGCAGGGCCGTATTAGTCCGCTTGCGGAAGTCGACGGCCCAGTCGGGCTCCGTACCCGCGGTCTGGCGCCAGAGCATCAGGTTGTGAATCACGTTGCCGCTACCCACGATCAGCACGTTCTCGTCACGCAGCGGAGCTAGCCGTTCACCGATCTGGCGGTGGCCTTCGCCGTTCAAGGTCATGTCCACGCTCATCGCGACCACGGGGATGCAGGCATCGGGGAACATCGGCATCAGGGTGCCCCAGACGCCGTGGTCAAAACCATGCGTTTCGTCGAGGACCGCATCGTCGCCGATCAGCTCGGCAGCACGGCGCGCCAGGTCGGGCGATCCGGGTGCGGCATAGCGCATGTCGTAGAGCTCTTGCGGAAAACCCCGAAAGTCGTGGATCGTGTGCGGGGCGGTGCCCGAAGTCAGCCGCGTTTCTCCGCGTGTTTCCCAGTGGGCGGTCACGGCAAGGATCGCGTCGGGCCTCGTAAGGCGGCGGCCAAGCTCCTCCATGCCGCGACGTTCGACGTTTTCGGTGATCATGGTCATCGGTGAACCGTGGCCGATGAAAAGGGCAGGTTGTCGTGTCATGCCGCCGATATAATCGGACCCGCAACCATCCCCAAGAAGGTACAGCAGTGTGCCTATTCCAGCTCGAGGTAGCGTCCTTCGTCCTCCCACCATCCGAAATGGCTGTCGTAAGGCGCATCGATCAGGTCGATCCAGCGGTCGTCGGCGTTCAGCACTTTGCCGATTGCGATATAGTGCGGCTCCCGTCCGTTCTTCTCGTCATCCTCGACCGCGGCTTCGGTACCCCGGATGCGCCAGCCGCTATCGGGATACTTGTCACCCTCGCGCGTCATGTCGGGTTCCTCGCGGTAGAGGTAATCGACATGGCTGCGGCCCGCGAGGACGCAGTCGTCGACGAAGCACCGCTCCCAGTATTCGCGGCGCTCTGGCGCTGCGGGGCGCGGATTGTCCTTGTGGAAGGCTGTTGAAATCGCGTGGGTGAGGGGAATGCGGACCCTGTCGCCCAGCTTGATGCGGTCCATTCCCGAAGGCTCGTTGTCGAGCGTGCCGATCACGTCGCCGTCCTCTATCCTCTCGATCAGCACCCACATCCGCTCGGCCGGAAAACCCGGCTCACCGACGGTCTGCCGGAAAATGGCTTTGATGCCGTCGAGCGGCTTCAGCGCGGCCAATTCGATCTCGAAGGGCATGAAGAACGTGTAAGGCGCGTCCGCCACGATGGGACGCGGATCGTCCAGTTCGATGCCTTCGGGTAGCTCGATCATCCCTGCTTCCGGCTCAACTCGCGCATGGCATCGTCGAGCCCCTCCAAGGTCAGCGGATACATCCGGTCGTTCATCAGCTGGCGAACCATTTTGTTCGACTGGCTGTAGTCCCAGATTCGCTGCGGCTCGGGGTTCAGCCATACGCAGGCGGGGTAGGTATGGGTCACGCGCGAGAGCCAGACGTGTCCGGCTTCCTCGTTCATATGCTCCACGCTGCCTCCGGGGTGGCTGATTTCGTAAGGACTCATCGTCGCATCGCCGACGAAGACGATCTTGTAGTCGTGCCCGTACTTGTGAAGCACGTCCCATGTCTTCGTCCGCTCGGCCCAGCGGCGGCGGTTGTCCTTCCAGACGCCTTCGTAAAGGCAGTTGTGGAAGTAGAAGAACTCAAGGTTCTTGAACTCTGCATTGGCCGCGCTGAACAATTCCTCGCACAGCTTGATATGAGGGTCCATCGAGCCACCGACGTCGAGGAAAAGCAGCAGTTTTACCGCATTATGCCGCTCGGGCCGCATATGGATGTCGAGGAATCCCTGACGCGCCGTGCCGCGGATCGTGGCATCAAGGTCAAGCTCGTCCGCAGCCCCTTCACGCGCGAACCGGCGCAGACGGCGCAGCGCCATCTTGATGTTGCGGGTGCCCAGTTCCTTCGTGTTGTCGAGGTTCGCGAACTCGCGCTTTTCCCAGACCTTGATCGCGCGCTTGTGCCGGCTTTCCCCGCCGATCCGCACGCCTTCGGGATTGTAGCCGCCGTTGCCGAAGGGGCTGGTCCCGCCCGTTCCAATCCACTTGTTCCCGCCCTGGTGGCGTCCCTGCTGTTCCTCGAGCCGCTTTTTCAGCGTCTCCATGATCTCGTCCCAGTCGCCCAGCGACTTGATCTTCTCCATCTCCTCGGCGCTGAGGAATTTCTCGGCGACGGCTTTCAGCCAGTCCTCGGGAATGTCGACGGCTTCCTGTCCATAGTCGGTGAGGACGCCCTTGAAGACTTTCTGGAACACCTGGTCGAACCGGTCCAGCAGCCCTTCGTCTTTCACGAAAGTAGCGCGGGAGAGGTAATAGAACGCCTCGGGCGTCTGCTCGATAACCTCGCGGTCGAGCGCCTCGAGAAGCGTCAGATGCTCCTTGAGACTGGCGGAAATACCCGCGGCGCGCAGTTCGTCGAGGAAGTTCAGAAGCATGTCGGATCCACAGCTGGATAGAACGTGGTTTTATGATCCGGGGATAGAGACATTGCTGTTGCCTTCCGCGTCGCGTGCGTAACTGGCTTTCGGGTCTTCGGACTTCAAGGCAGAAGCGAGTTGATCTGGGCTGGGAAGCGACCGGTATGGATCGAAGAAATAAGTGATCTGTCCGTTACTGAGCATGGGCCAGAACTTCTTGCCGCCACCAAGAAGTTCGGCGGTCTCGATGCGAAGTGCCTGACCGGTGAACCCGGAATCGCCAAAAACGATAACCGTCTCGTCGCCCGATTTGTTCTGATACGCGAGAAGGGGCGCGCTCATTTTCGTGTCGCGGCACCATTCACGGCTGGCCGGACCATCATCCTCATCGGTCGAATCGAGATATGCCTTCCATAGCGTGGTCACCATCAACCATTGTGTGGCATCGGCCTTGGACCGTTTTGCTGGCTTGAGGTCAGCATCCGTATCGCAACTTTCGATCAATTGGGCGACCGGCGCGCGGCGTTTTGGATCGTGCAATGACATCATGGCCACGAATTGGGCCAAGGCCTGGTCCAGTTCGTCAGTCGAAAGAGTTTCGGATGTCATGCGCGTCTTCATGACCCACTCATCGGTAGTGAAGACCGCGACACCGGTTGCTGTCGATCGGCTTTCCGGCGTTGGTATCGAAATGCGAACGCCACTGTCCGGCCCGATCGCATCAGTCCCGAAGCGTGTAAGCACCTGACCATCCGCATCGACGCTCGAATACCTGTCATGCGCCATGATAGCCTGAATCGCGCGATCTGCCTCGATGCTCGCGTCCGCGACACCCATCGAATAGATGTACAGGCTCACGTCGGTCTTCGTCGTCTCAGACCAGTACCGGATGTAGAGGTTTATCTCGTCATCGCCAAAATCGACAACTCTGTTGCGCTTATAATCGAGCAAGGCAGGCGGCGCGACAAGACCCGTATCGGCGTGGGTATAGACTTCGTTCTCCACGCCGATCTGCCGAGGCTCCGCTGATGCTGGAGCCGAAATCAGGGCCGCTGCGAGAGCAAGCAGAACCTTGCCTTTCAAGTTCACCGGCCCTGCCTCCGCGCCATGAAGGCGAGGCGTTCGAACATCATCACGTCCTGCTCGTTCTTCAGCAGCGCGCCATGCAGCGGCGGGATTGCCTTGTTCGGATCGCGATCCTGCAGGATGTCCAGCGGCATGTCCTCGACCAGGAGCAGTTTCAGCCAGTCGAGCAGTTCGCTGGTCGACGGCTTCTTCTTCAGCCCCGGCACTTCACGCAGTTCGTAGAAGATCTCCATCGCCTTGGTGACGAGGTTCTTCTGGATATCGGGGAAGTGCACGTCGATGATTTCGCGCATCGTGTCAGCGTCGGGGAACTTGATGTAGTGGAAGAAACAGCGACGCAGGAACGCGTCGGGCAGTTCCTTTTCGTTATTTGACGTGATGACGACGATCGGGCGCTCCTTGGCCTCGATCCGCTCTCCGGTTTCGTAGACGTCGAAGCTCATCCGGTCGAGTTCCTGAAGCAGGTCGTTCGGAAACTCGATGTCCGCCTTATCAATCTCGTCGATCAGCAGGACGGGCAGTTCGGGCGATGTGAAAGCTTCCCACAACTTGCCCTTGCGGACGTAGTTCGAAATGTCGTGAACCCGCTCGTCGCCAAGCTGGCCGTCGCGCAGGCGGGCAACAGCGTCGTATTCGTAAAGGCCCTGCTGCGCCTTGGTCGTGGATTTCACGTTCCATTCGATGAGCGGCGCGCCGGTCGCCTTGGCAATTTCGTGGGCCAGCACGGTCTTGCCGGTGCCCGGTTCGCCCTTGACGAGCAGGGGACGGCGCAAGGTGACCGCCGCGTTTACCGCGACTTTCAGGTCATCGGTTGCGACGTAGTTCTTCGTGCCGGTGAATTTCTGATCCATGCCCAATAGCAGTCCTTGCGCTTTGTTTGTTCCTGTTTGACCGCACGCTAGATTGTGCAGTGCAACCAGACAAGGCGCATAGGTGACAGGTCGGGCTCAGGCGTCGATCAGATCGCGGTCGATCTCGCTGGCGCGGTTCTGGATGAAGTTGAACCGGTGTTCCGGATTGCGACCCATCAGTTCGTCGACAAGGCGGCTGACGCTGGCGCGCTGTTCGAATTCCTGCGGCAGCGTGATGCGGATGAGGCTGCGACTCTCAACGCTCATCGTCGTTTCGCGAAGCTGCTGCGGGTTCATTTCGCCAAGACCCTTGAAGCGCGCGACTTCGACCTTCTTGCCCTTGAACACCGTTTCTTCCAGTTCGGCGCGGTGTGCGTCGTCGCGGGCGTAGCGGCTCTCCTTGCCCGCAGTCAGGCGGTAAAGCGGAGGCTGGGCGAGGAAGAGGTGACCGCGCCGGACGATTTCAGGCATTTCGCGGAAGAAGAAGGTCATCAACAATGTCGCGATATGCGCGCCGTCGACGTCCGCGTCGGTCATGATGATGATTCGGTCGTAGCGCAGGTTTTCCGTGTCGCAGTCCTTGCGAATGCCGCAGCCTAACGCGAGCGTCAGGTCCGCGATTTCCTGGTTGGCGCGAATTTTGTCCGCACTGGCCGATGCGACATTCAGGATCTTGCCGCGGATCGGCAGGATCGCCTGTGTCTTGCGGTTACGCGCCTGCTTGGCGCTGCCGCCTGCGCTGTCGCCTTCAACGATGAACAGCTCGGTCTCGCCATCGCCTTCACCCGAACAGTCGGTGAGTTTGCCCGGAAGGCGCAGCTTCTTCGCATTCGTTGCGGTCTTGCGCTTGACCTCGCGCTCCTGCTTGCGGCGCAGCCGTTCGTCCATCCGCTCCATCACCGCGCCGAGCAGCGCCTTGCCGCGCTCCATGTTGTCGGTGAGGAAGTGGTCGAAGTGATCGCGGATCGCGTTCTCGACAAGTCGTGCAGCCTCGGGCGAGGTCAGGCGATCCTTCGTCTGCGACTGGAACTGCGGGTCGCGGATGAAGAGCGAGAGCATGACCTCGCTGCCGGTCACCACGTCGTCGGGCGTGATGTCCTTGGCCTTCTTCTGGTTCACCAGTTCGGCAAAAGCGCGCAGCCCCTTGGTGAGCGCAGCACGAAGACCCTGTTCGTGCATACCGCCATCGGGAGTTGGAATCGTATTGCAGTACCAACTGTAAGACCCGTCCGACCATAGCGGCCAGGCGATGGCCCATTCGACGCGGCCCATCTGCTGGCCCTGTTCGTTGGCGGGGAAGTCCTGAGACCCGGCAAAGAAATCGGTCGTCACGCACTCGCGGCTGCCGACCTGTTCCTTCAGGTGATCGGCAAGACCGCCGGGAAACTGGAATACCGCCTCTGCCGGAACGTCCTCGCTTGCCAGTTCGGGCGCGCATTTCCAGCGGATTTCAACACCTGCGAACAGGTAGGCCTTGGAACGGGCAAGGCGGAACAGGCGGGCAGGCTTGAACTTCTGCGCGCCAAATATCTCCGGGTCGGGCGTGAAAGTGACGGTGGTGCCGCGCCGGTTGGGGGCTGCACCGATCTTCTCGATAGAGCCCTGCGGCAGACCCTTGGAGAAGACCTGCGCGAACAGTTCCTTGTTGCGTGCAACCTCGACCCGCGTCTCGATCGACAAAGCGTTGACGACCGAGACGCCGACGCCATGCAGGCCGCCGCTGGTAGCATAGGCCTTGCCCGAGAACTTGCCGCCCGAATGCAGCGTGGTGAGGATGACTTCCAGCGCCGACTTGCCCGGATATTTCGGATGCTCGTCCACCGGAATGCCGCGGCCGTTGTCGCTGATCGTCACCGTGCCGGCTGTGCCATCGGGCCCGACGTCGAGCGAGATCTCGATACGGTTGGCATGTCCCGCGACGGCTTCGTCCATCGCGTTGTCGAGCACTTCGGCAACGAGGTGGTGCAGTGCGCGTTCGTCGGTGCCGCCAATATACATGCCGGGGCGGCGGCGGACGGGTTCGAGGCCTTCGAGAACCTCGATCGCAGAGCCGTCATAAGCCTCGCCGGAGGTGGCGGGTGCGTTCTCGAAAAGGTCGTCGGACATAATAGGAACGCTAACGCCCGGCGCGCCTGTCAGGCAAGCGCGCCGGGGAAGTTATCGCCAGTGCCGAGGGTCGGCGGTCGTTCGGATCAGAACTTGGCCGGGGCAGGTGCGATGACCTTCACGCCCGTCGAAGTCACTTCGCGCACCTCGAAAGCGCGTTCGATCACGCCATCGTCGAAGCGGAATGCGCCGTCCAGGCCGATGAAGCCGTCGTCTGCCGAAAGGCCGCTGACAGGGAAGCGCGAACCGACTTTCCAGTCGCGGGCGATATTGATCGTCAGCAGAACCGCGTCGTAGCCCAGCGTCGAGATGCGGTAGGGTGCCGCGCCGAACCGGCTGCGATAGCTGTCGGAATAACGCTTGAACCGGCCGTCGCTGATCGCAGAGAACCAGGCTCCTCGCAGCGCTGCGGACTGGGCGATCTGTTCCTCGCCGCTCCACAGTTCGGTGCCGATGATCTTCGCAGCCTTTTCGGCATCGCGGATCATCGGGCCGGCGCGGACGGCCATGCGCGAACCATCGGCGATTACCACGGCCTGATAGTCGCCCTTGTCGGCGAGCCGCCTGATCGCATTACCAAGCGAAGTCGCGTCGCGGTCGTAGGTTTCGATCGCGAGGACGCGCGCACCCGTATCGCGGGCGGTCTCGAGGATCGCATCAGATGCGCTGCGACCATATTCGCCGCTTGGCACGATGGCGCCGAAGGTCTTCATGCCCTGACCGACCGCGTACTTCATGGACCGTTCGAGCGACTGCGAAGGCACCTGGCCCATGATGTAGACGCCGTCGCCCGCGATCTCCTTGTTGTTGGAGAAGCTGATGATCGGCACCCGCGCAGGGGCCGCAACCGATTTCACCGCCTCGACATTGTCGGACAGCAGGGGGCCTAGAATAAGGCGGTTGCCGTCCGCGATCGCGCGCTGCGCGGCGGCGCGGGCACCGCTGGCGGTGTCATAGGTCGTGATGCGGATATTGGCGGTGTTCGTGTCGAGCAACGCCATCGTCGTCGCGTTGGCAAGGCTCTGCCCCACGCCGGCGTTCGACCCCGACTGCGGCACGAGAAGAGCGATCCGGTGGCGGGTTTCGTCCTGATCGGGAAGCTGACCGGCGGTCGGCCCCTGATCTGTCGGCGGGGGCGGCGGGGCCGTGCTGTCCGGAATGACGCCGGCGCAACCGGCCAGCATCATTGCCGTGAAAGCAACGACGCCGTTGCGGATCATGCCCCTGCGATTGGCGGTGGTCCGCGTGTTCATGCTTGCATCTCCCTGAAAATCCCGTGCAATGCGTTTCCATATGGCTGATGCACAAGAAAAGTCCGTGACTGAACCCGGCCTGTATATAGTGGCGACCCCGATTGGCAATCTCGGGGATTTGACTGCGCGCGCGCTTGCGGTGCTTGGAGAGTGTAGCGCGGTAGCGTGCGAGGATACGCGCGTTACCGGCAAGCTGCTGCACCACGCAGGGCTGAAAAAGCGGCTGATCCGGTACGACGACCACGCGGACGAGGCGGTGCGCGAACGCCTGCTGGCAATGGCGGCGGAACAGCCGGTTGCGCTGGTTTCGGACGCGGGCACGCCGCTTATTTCCGATCCGGGTTATCGGCTCGTGCGTGATGCGCGGAACCGGGGAATCGCAGTTACCAGCATTCCGGGGCCGAGCGCGCTGATTGTGGCGTTGACGCTGTCGGGGCTTCCGACGGACCGGTTCCTGTTCGCAGGTTTTTTCCCCGCCAAGGAGAAAGCGCGAGCCGAGACCTTGGCCGACCTTGCGCCGATCAAGGCAACGCTCGTTTTTTACGAGACCGCGCCGCGACTGGTCGCCAGCCTCGACGCCATCGCCGAGGCATTGCCCATGCGCGAAGTCGCCGTCGCCCGCGAACTGACCAAGAAGTTCGAGGAATGCCGGACCGGCGTCGCGTCCGAACTCTCCGCACATTACGCGGATACACCCGCCAGGGGCGAGATCGTCCTGATGATCGGCCCGCCGAACGAGGACGAGGGCAAGGTCGATCTCGACATCGATGCCCTGCTTAGGGCCGAGCTGGCCGATCACAAACCCTCGCAGGCGGCGGCCCGGCTCGCCAAGGCACATGGACTAGACCGCAAGACGCTCTATGCCCGAGCCATGGAACTGAAGTGAGCGAGGGCGCACCCAGCCGCGTCCGCGCGGAGCGGCAGGGTCGCAAGGGAGAGGCCGCCGCTGCGATGTACTTGCGCGCGAAGGGCTGGCGCATTCTGGCCGAGCGTGTCCGCAATCCCGCTGGCGAGATCGACCTGATCGCCAGGCGCGGTTCGATGGTGATCTTCGTCGAAGTGAAATGGCGCGCCAAGGCAGAGGCCCTTGATCTCGCCATCGATCAACGCCGCCTGATGCGCGTCTGCGCAGCCGCCGAAGCAGAGGCGCACAAGTATTTGATGGACGGTGACGACATGCGTATCGACGTCCTCCTCCTTGCGCCCGGCCGCCTGCCTCGCCATCTGGCCAATGCCGGACAGTTCTGACCGGCGATCATAGGGAAATAATCGTGACCAAACCGCTGCGCGTCGCCGTCCAGATGGACCCGATGGATTCGATCAACATCGGCGGGGATTCAAGCTTCGCGCTCATGCTATCGGCGCAGGCGCGCGGTCATGAACTCTATCACTATGATGTTCGCACGTTGGCATGGAAGTCGGACGGGAAGGGAGGAGGCCGCGTTACCGCATGGGCCGCGCCTGTAAATGTTCAACGCGTCGAGGGCGATCATTTCGAATTGGGCGAGCATCGGACCGTCGACCTTGGTAGCGAGATCGACGTCATCCTCATGCGCCAGGATCCGCCGTTCGACATCGGCTATCTCACCGGCACCTGGCTGCTCGAAAGGATCAGGCACGAAACCCTGATCGTGAACGATCCCGTCTCGGTAAGGAATGCACCCGAGAAGGTCTATGTACTCGATTTTGCACGATTCATGCCGCCGACACTCATCACCCGCCGGATCGAGGATGTGCGCGACTTCATGGCCGAGCACGGCGGCATCGTGATCAAGCCGCTCCACGGCAATGGCGGCAAGGCTGTCTTCCGCGTGGGCGAGGACCGGGCAAACCTTTCCGCGCTGGTCGAAATGTTCCTCCAGACCTGGCCCGAGCCCTTCATGGTCCAGCCGTTCCTTCCCGACGTATCCAAGGGCGACAAGCGCATCGTTCTGGTCGACGGCGAAGTCGCGGGCGCGATCAATCGCAAACCGGGCGAGGGCGAATTTCGCTCCAACCTCGCACAGGGCGGTTATGCCGAAGCGACGGACCTTACCGAGACCGAGAGGGAAATCTGCGCCGCCATGGGCCCGCAGCTGAAGGAACTGGGCCTCGTCTTTGTCGGCATCGACGTCATCGGCGGCAAGTGGCTGACCGAGATCAATGTGACCAGCCCAACCGGCATCGTCGCGATCGACAAATTCAACGGCACCGACACCTCGGGCATGATCTGGGACGCGATCGAAGGCCGCGTAGCAGCGCGGCAGGCGGACTGAACTTCGGGGCAGGGCGCCGGAGCTTTCTGCGCTCTTGCCCGTTGGAACGGTTATGAACGACCTAATCGTCCAGCTTATCGAAGGCGGAGGCTATCTCGGCATCGCCATCCTGATGGCGCTGGAAAACGTGTTTCCACCGATCCCCAGCGAAGTCATCATGGGCGTCGCCGGTGTGGGCGTTCATGCGGGTCGTTTATCGTTCTGGCCGGTCCTGTTCTGGGGCACGCTTGGCGCGACGGTCGGCAACTACATGTGGTTCTACATTGGCCACAAGCTCGGTTACAAACGGCTCCAGCCCTTCGTTGAAAAGCACGGCCGCTGGCTGACGCTGGAGTGGTCCGATATCGAACGCAGCTCTCGGTTCTTTCAGAAGCATGGCCAGTGGGTCGTGTTCTTCCTGCGTTTCTCGCCATTGATGCGTACCATCATCTCTCTCCCGGCTGGCCTTGCCTGCATGGGGACCTGGCGTTTCCTGATCTTCACGTTCCTTGGCTCGGCGATCTGGAACGCTGCCTTGATCGGCAGCGCGACGCTGCTAGCCGGCTGGATTACCGGGTTCGAAGATGTGCTCGGTTACATCGTTCTCGGCCTGATCGTGCTCGGAGCCATCTGGTACGCCTACCGCGTGATCACATGGCAGCCAAAGTCGCCCCCGGGCGAGCCTGCGGAGTAATCAGTCCGCGTCCTCGCGCGGATGCGCGTTGCGATAAACGTCCAGCAAGGTCGCCGCGTCTACTTTCGTATAGATCTGGGTCGACCCAAGGCTTGCATGGCCCAGTAGCTCCTGCAGGCTCCGCAGATCCGCGCCCGCCGCCAGAAGGTGTGTCGCAAAACTGTGCCTGAGCGCATGGGGCGTGGCCGAGGGTGGGAGACCCAGCGCCTGCCTCGCCCGTGCCGTTGCGCGCTGAACCACCCCCTGGGCAAGCCTTCCGCCCCGTGCGCCGCGGAACAGCGCCTGTTGCGGATTGAGCGTATAGGGCGTCGCCTGAACGTAAGCGGCAACGGCATCGCGGACGAGGGGGAGGATCGGAACCGTGCGCTCTTTCCCGCCCTTGCCCTTCACGACCAGCGTATCGCCCAAAGGCAAGGCATCGCCGTTCAGCGATAGCGCCTCGGCAATACGAAGTCCCGAACCGTAGAGCAGCAGTAGAACCGCCCGATCCCGCGCGCCGATCCAGGGTTCGGCGGCGTCTTCCTCGACCGTCATCGCAAGGTTCACGGCGTCGTCCGGCGTTACGGCACGGGGAATGCCCTTTTTCACGCGCGGCCCGCGCATACGCGGCGGAGAAAGACGTTCCAAACCAGTCTGTTGTTGGCAGAACTTTACAAAACTTCGAATTGCGGACAATTCTCGGGCTGCCGATGTGTTTGATAGTCCATCGACGCGGCGGGCCGCCATAAAGCGGCGCAGCAGGGTCTGATCAGACATTCCGAGGGGCTGCCATTCGGGCTCGACACCGTCGAATCGCAAGAGCCGCTCTGCCGCTGCAACATAGGCGCGCACCGTATGTTCGGACCGGCGCAAGTTGTGAGAGAGGTGGCTGTGCCAGGTCGACAAGATACGCTCGGCTCGAAAGTCCAGGTCGGGCCCGGTCATCGCGTATCCATGAGGTCCGGTCCGGCGATCTCGGCCAGCACGCTATCGAGAACTACCATGCCCCTGCCGGTCACGCGCAGACGACCACCTTCACGCGCAATAAGGCCGAGCCTGGTGCAAAGCTCTGCGCGCATCTGGTCGACGACCGCATCCTCTCGCAAGCCGAATCTGCGGGCGAGGGCGGGGGCGTCTATCCCCTCTGCAAGGCGCAGGCCCATCATCAGCGCCTCTGCCGCCTGTTCGGCAGCGGGAAGGGCGCGTTCCTCGGAAATGCCGTGGCCCATTTCAGCGGCTGCCTTGAGGTAGTTTTCGGGCTTGCGATGGCGCTGCGTTGCCACCCCGCCACGCCGGCCATGCGCGCCGGGGCCGATCCCGGCATAGTCCCAGTAATGCCAGTACGTCAGGTTGTGGCGGCTCTCTTCGCCGGGCCTTGCGTGATTGCTGATTTCGTAGGCTGGCAGTCCCGCTGTCTTTGTGCGCGTGCGGGTCATTGCATAAAGATCGCTGGCCAGATCCTCGTCCGGAAGCTCGAATTTGCCCTGCCTGAAGTCGGTCGCAAAGCGCGTGCCCGGTTCGATCGTCAGCTGATAGAGCGAGAGGTGCCCCGTGCCGAATGCCAGCGCCGTGCCCAGTTCCGATTGCCATTGCGCCATCGTCTGACCCGGGCGGGCATAGATGAGGTCGAAGCTCACCCGCTCGAAGTGGTTCTGCGCGACTTCGAGCGCGGCAATGCCTTCCTTGGCATCGTGCAAACGACCAAGAAATTTCAGAGCGTTGTCATCAAGACTTTGCAGGCCGAGTGAAGTCCGATTGATCCCAGCAATGGCCAGATCGGCGAAGCGCGCTGCCTCCACGCTCGACGGGTTTGCTTCCAGCGTGATCTCGATATTCGGGGCAAAGTCCCAGAGTTCGCTGGCCCGCTTGATCAGTTTCTCGACCAGCGCCGGAGGCATCAGCGAAGGTGTGCCGCCGCCAAAGAAGATCGAGCCCAGTTTCTGCCGGCCGGTGATCGCGGCCTCATGGGCCATGTCGGCCAGCAGCGCCATTTCCCATGTGCCGGTGTCGACTTCTGCGCGCACGTGGCTGTTGAAGTCGCAGTACGGGCATTTCTTCAGGCAGAAGGGCCAGTGAATGTAAAGCGCGAGCGCCATGAGTTCCTTTCAGCGCCTGTTAACCGGCTGGAGTCAATATCCTAGCCCATGGGACGGGTCACAGCAAAGACGCTCGCCGTGGCGGGCGCAGTCGCAATCATATCGACATTTGCAGCCGGCGTCGCATCGTCGCGCGAACGGGGCTGGGTTGAAGAAGTCGGTCCCGGCAATTTCGCCGATCGCCTGCTCGAAGCCCACAACGAGGAACGCCGCCGCGTCGGTGTGCCCCAACTCCGCTGGAGCCCCAAGCTCGCTGCTGAGGCACAGGGCTATGCACGCAAGTTGTCCAAGGGCAAGACGCTCGTCCACGCCAACCACGCCGAACGAGGCGGGGCGGGCGAGAACCTTTGGGCAGGCCGTGCCGGTTTCTACTCCGCCGAGGAGATGATCGAGGGCATGGTCGACGAAAAGCGCCACTTCAAGCGCGGTAATTTCCCCAACGTCAGCCGCACCGGCCAGTGGCGCGATGTCGGCCACTACACCCAGCTGATCTGGCGCGAGACGACCGAAGTCGGCTGCGCCGTCGCGCCGGGTGGCGGCAACGACTGGCTCGTCTGCCGCTACTGGCCCGCCGGTAACACTTACGGGAAACCCGTTCTCTAGGCTCCGAACTGCTCGGCGACGAGCTTGCGGAATGCGTCGGCGCGGTGGCTCATGCCGTGCTTTTCCTCGGGCTGAAGCTCGGCGAACGTCACGTCGCGGCCTTTTGGCACGAAGACCGGATCGTATCCAAAGCCCATCGTTCCCCGCGGCGGCCAAGTGAGCGTGCCATCGACACGGCCCTCGTAAACCGCCTCGCACCCGTCGGGCCATGCGATGGCCAGAACGCACGAGAACCAAGCATCGCGCGGCGCATCGGGGCCTTGCTCGGCCAGCATACCCTCGACCTTTCCCATAGCCATGTACCAGTCGCGGCCCGCCGATCCTTCGAACCACTGACGCTCCGCCCAATCGGCGGTATAGACGCCGGGGCGCCCGTCGAGCGCTGCGACTGACAACCCCGAATCGTCGGCAAGGCTGACAATCTGCGAAGCCTGAGCCGCCGCCCGCGCCTTGATCAGCGCGTTTTCGACGAAAGTCGTCCCCGTCTCGGGCGGTTCGGGCAGGCCCAGAGAGCCTGCCGAGATGCAGTCGACGCCATAGGGCGCAAGCAGGGCCGAGATTTCCTTCAGCTTGCCCGCGTTGTGCGTGGCGATGACCAGCTTGCCGGAACCGAGACGGGGATTATCGGTCATCGAACCGCGGCGTCCTGTGCCTTGAAGATGTCGTCACAGCCGGTGCGGGCCAGACGCAGGAGGCGCAGCAGGCCTTCCTCGTCGTAAGTCGCGCCTTCCGCGGTTGCCTGAACTTCGGCGATCTGGCCGCCTTCGATCAGGACGAAGTTCGCGTCGGCATCGGCGTTCGAATCCTCGTCATAGTCGAGGTCGAGGACCGGCGTGCCCTTGAAGATGCCGCAGGAAACCGCCGCGACTTTCCGGGTCAGCGGGTCTTCCTTGATCGCGCCACTGTCCATCAGGCCTTGAACCGCAAGGCGCAGGGCAACCCAGGCACCGCTGATCGAAGCGGTACGTGTGCCGCCGTCGGCTTGCAGAACGTCGCAGTCGAGCGTGATCTGGCGCTCGCCCAGCTTCTTGAGGTCGGTCACGGCGCGCAAACTACGGCCGATCAGACGCTGGATTTCCTGCGTGCGGCCCGACTGCTTGCCCTTGGCCGCTTCACGGCTGCCGCGGGTATGCGTGGCGCGGGGCAGCATCGAGTATTCGCCCGTGACCCAGCCTTCGCCCTTGCCGCGCAGCCAAGGCGGTAGACGCTCTTCGATGCTGGCGGTGCAAAGCACGCGGGTTTCGCCAAAGCTGATCAGGCAGGAGCCTTCAGCGTGCTTGGTGAAGCCGGTTTCGATGGTGATCGCCCGCATCTCGTCTGCGGCGCGGCCGGATGGGCGCATTTTCAGTGATTCCTTGTGATGTCCTCAGGTATTCCACGCGGCGTTAGGCTACACGGGCTTGAGGCCGCAAGGGGAGGCCTTAAATAAGGCCTATGCCAAGCTTGCCGCTCAACGAGATGAACGACCGTGCACGCGAGATCTTCCGTCTCGTGGTCGAGGGCTACCTCGATTCCGGTCAGCCGGTCGGATCGAAGGCGCTGGCAACGGCGGAGGGGATCAACCTGTCGCCTGCCTCGATCCGCTCGGTCCTTGCCGATCTTGAACGGCTTGGGCTGCTCGCCGCGCCTCATACCAGTGCGGGCCGGATGCCGACCGAATCGGGGCTGAGGCTGTTTGTCGATGGCATGATGCAGGTGGCAGAGCCCAGTCAGGCAGAGCGTATCGCGATCGAGCGCGAACTGGCGCGGCCCGGTCCTGTCGAAGACGCGTTGGCAAAGACGTCGGCTATGCTGTCGAGCCTTTCGGCATGTGCGGGTGTCGTCATGGTCCCGGCGTGCGAACCGAGCCTTTCGCAGATGAGTCTCGTACCGCTGGGCAATGGACGTGCGCTCGCAGTTCTCGTCGGGGAAGACGGCGCGATCGAGAACCGCGTTTTGGACCTGCCGCCGGGCACCGATTCTTCGGCGCTGGAGCAGGCGGGGAACTACATTTCCGCGCAGATGGCAGGGCGCACGCTGGCTGAGGCTGTTGCGGCGGTTAAGCGCGAGTTGGCAGGAGAGCGCGCCTCGCTCGATGCCGCGGCTCGCGATCTTGTCGAGCGGGGGCTGGCGGTCTGGACCGAGGATGCGGCGCGGCGTCCCGTGTTGATCGTGCGCGGTCAGGCGAACCTTCTAGATGAAACTGCGATCGAGGATCTGGAGCGCGTTCGTTCGCTGATCGACGATATCGAACGCTCGGAGCAGGTGGCCGCGCTCCTCGCTTCGGCGCGCGATGCGGATTCGGCGCGGATTTTTATCGGGTCGGAGAACAAGCTGTTCTCGCTTTCCGGCTCGTCCGTGATCGCTTCACCCTATCGCGACAGGGAAGGGCGAGTGATCGGAGTCGTTGGCGTGATCGGCCCCACGCGGTTGAATTACGCGCGGCTCGTCCCCATGGTGGATTTCACTGCACGGAGCCTCGGGCGAAGCCTCGGGCGTTTTTCCGGTCCCGGCTGAGTTCGGGGCAGATTTTAGTTACAGGACATATCTAGAGCGATGAGCGAAGAACGCACCCGCGACGAAGCGGTTGAAAACGAACTCAAGGGCGTGCCCGAAGAGATGCTGGACGATACCGAGGCGACCGAGGAACTGGCCGCGGACGAAGAACGTATCGCAGCGCTTGAGGAAGAGCTGGCAGAGGCCAAGCAGCAGGTTCTTTACGCCCGCGCCGAAACACAGAACGTGCGCCGCCGGATGGAAAAGGACGTGGCGGACGCGCGCGCCTATGCCGCGACCGGCTTTGCCCGCGACATCCTTTCGGTCTCGGACAACCTTGCCCGCGCGCTCGATGCGATCCCCGCCGATATGCGCGAGGACGAGAAAATGAAGGGTCTTGTCGCAGGGATCGAGGCCACGGGCCGCGAGATCGAGACGGTTTTCGGCCAGCACGGCATCACGCGCATCGCCGCAATGGGCATGCCGCTGGACCCGAATCAGCACCAGGCGATGGTCGAGATCCCGAGCGACGATGCCGAACCCGGTACGGTCATCCAGGAAATGCAAGCCGGCTACATGATCAAGGACCGCCTGCTCCGCCCCGCCATGGTCGGCGTCGCGCGCAAACCTTGATCGCTTCGCAAGGCTGATACAAAAAAGTCCGGTCTTTTTCGGAACTTCCCTGGCCCCGTTCCGTAAGGTTCATGAACGGGGGCGAAGGAGACGTTACGATGAAGACCAGGACTTTTGCCATTCCCGCCCTTGCCGCCGCCGCGCTGGCGACAGCAGGCTGTGCGGATAACTACGCCGTCGAAGGCGCCGCTGTCGGCGCCGCTGCGGGTGCTGCCGTTGGTGCCGTGACCGGCGCCGATGTCGGTACGGCGGCTGCAGTCGGTGCCGCCGCTGGTGCAGCGGGCGGCTATTTCATCGACAAGGACGACAACTGTGACGGCTACGACCGTGATGGCCGTCTTGACGACGATTGCTACGGGACCGCGGGCTATCCGGTCGATCCGCGTTATTGAGCTTCGACGCGAATTGGAATGACGGTAGGGGCGCCGCTTTGCTGCGGCGCCTTTGCTTTTGGTTTGGTGGGCAAACCAAGCTTCTTGAGCTGGTCTGCAAGCTTGTTTGCGCGTGCCGCGGCCTGAGAAAATCCATCGAGGGAAATCATGCGGACCAGTTGTGACTGGTCTGTTTTCGCAGACTGCGGATTGCTGAAAAGAGCCATGGCCTCGCCATCGATCTTCACGATACGTAATTGACCATGAACGATGTCGGCGCGTTCCTCGAGGATTGAGGCGAGTTCCTCCGCGATCCCTCCCAACTTGGCGAAATGTTCTTTTGAAAGCCTGCAGGACGGTTTGGCGTTCTTCAAGCTGCGAAGGTTCAAGCCAAGTCCAAGCTTTTCGACCTTGAGATCGGCAAGGCGCATTATGCGCACAATCTGCTGTTCGACCTTCGAGATCGAGTTCAGATAACGGCTACGGCTCACATGGAAATCGTCTTCGGTCATGACCGAACGTGTGCGCGGCTATTCTTTAAGCCCCAGTAAACGGCAGAATAGATTCTAGCTGCGCCAATGGCGGAGCGCCCCGCAACTTGTAGCCATTGCGCAACAGGAACGCGTGACGCACGATTTCCGCCTGCTGCTCGATGCCGTATTTATGAAGCGGTTGCCCAGGGCGCACCGCGTAGTCGTAGCGGCAGAACGGATGCCGCATAAGGGGAAGCCAGAATCGTCCCTTTTCCTGCGCCTGCCAGACATGCGTCATCTCGTGAATGAACAGGCCCTGTGAAGTCACCGGTCCGGCAGAAAAGTCGTCGTGATAGGCGACATGCTCTGCCGGAAAGTGGATGTGTCCCATCGGGGCCATCGCGGTGTTGGCGGGCTGAAACGGGAACCAGCGTTTGCGCCTGATCGTCACCGGTTCGACATCGACCGCCGCGCCGAAGACCGAGCGGACGAGGGCTTTCTCCCCGTCCGTCAGTCCCCGCGTTCCGCCGGCAGGGCAGGCGTGAACCGGCTTCGTCATGCCGCTCAGTCCATGCCCTCCATGGCGGAGTGATCCATCCCGCCAGCGCCGGTGACCGGCGCCTGGATTGAGGCCTTGTCACCGTCGGCGAAAGAAATCGTGACATCGGCGGTACTGCCGGGGGCGATCGTCGCGTCCATGTCGAACAGCATCACGTGATAGCCGCCGGGCTGAAAGTTCAGCGGCTCGCCCGGCTGCAGATCGATCGTATCGACTACGGCCATCGTCATTTTGCCATCGACCATATTGGTTTCGTGAATCTCGCTACGCTCTGCCCCCAGCACGCTGACCGATGCGATCGTGCGCGGCGTTTCCGATGCTATGGTGAAATAGGCGACGCCCGGTCGGCCCGAAACGGCGGGCATGCGGACCTCGGCGCCGGTCAGCGAAACGCCTTCTGGCGCATCCGCAGCGACAGGAACGTCGACGGCTTCGGTCTCCACCGGCTCTGGCGCGTCCGATCCGCAGGCCCCGAGGGCGAGCGGCGCGCACAGGGTCAGAAGAAGCGTCGCGGTCTTGGTCTTCAATAGCATTTTCAAAGGTTCCACAGCCTGTTCCAATTGGTTCCCAAATAGGACGTGCACAGGTCTTGTGCCACTGAAAAGCGCCCCTATATCGCCGTTGCAGTCACGAGCCGCGCGGCGGGCCTGCCCGCTATAGGGGGGCCCCGAAAGCGCGGTGTCAAACAAAGGATGGAAAGTACAAGATGGCTAAAGTTATCGGCATTGACCTCGGCACGACCAACAGCTGCGTCGCGGTGATGGACGGCGACAAGCCCAAGGTTATCGAGAACTCGGAAGGCGCGCGCACCACGCCCTCGATCGTTGCCTTTACCAAGGACAACGAGCGTCTGATCGGCCAGCCGGCAAAGCGCCAGGCCGTGACCAACCCGGACAACACGCTTTTCGCGATCAAGCGCCTGATCGGCCGCCGCTTCGACGACCCCATGACGAAAAAGGACATGGAACTGGTCCCCTATGACATCGTCAAGGGCAAGAACGGCGACGCATGGGTCAAGGCCGGCGGCGAAGACTATTCGCCCTCGCAGATCAGCGCCTTCATCCTTCAGAAGATGAAGGAAACCGCCGAGAGCTACCTTGGCGAGACCGTTTCGCAGGCGGTCATCACCGTTCCTGCATACTTCAACGACGCGCAGCGCCAGGCAACCAAGGACGCGGGCCAGATCGCTGGCCTTGAAGTCCTGCGCATCATCAATGAACCGACCGCGGCCGCGCTTGCCTATGGCCTCGACAAGGAAGACGGCAAGACTATTGCCGTTTATGACCTTGGCGGCGGTACATTCGACGTTTCGATCCTCGAGATCGGCGACGGCGTGTTCGAAGTGAAGTCGACCAACGGCGACACTTTCTTGGGTGGTGAAGATTTCGACACTGCGGTCGTAGAATTCCTCGCCGACGGTTTCAAGAAGGACGAAGGCATCGACCTTCGCGGCGACAAGCTCGCCCTGCAGCGCCTTAAGGAAGCGGCCGAAAAGGCCAAGATCGAGCTGTCGAGCGCGCAGTCGACGGAAGTGAACCTGCCGTTCATCACCGCCGACCAGAACGGTCCGAAGCACCTCGTGAAAACGATCAGCCGCACCGACCTCGAAAAGATGGTCGAGCACCTGATCGCCCGCACGAAGGAGCCGATGAAGAAGGCGCTGGCCGACGCTGGCGTCACGGCGAAGGAAATCGACGAGGTCGTTCTTGTCGGCGGCATGACCCGCATGCCCAAGGTTCGTGAAGCCGTGAAGGACTTTTTCGGCAAGGAACCGCACACCGGCGTCAATCCGGACGAAGTCGTTGCCATGGGTGCAGCGATCCAGGCTGGCGTGCTTCAGGGCGACGTCAAGGACGTGCTGCTTCTCGACGTTACCCCGCTCTCGCTGGGTATCGAGACGCTGGGCGGCATCATGACCAAGATGATCGACCGCAACACCACGATCCCGACCAAGAAGAGCCAGGTCTACTCGACTGCCGACGACAACCAGCAGGCCGTGACGATCCGTGTCTTCCAGGGCGAGCGTGAGATGGCGAGCGACAACAAGCTGCTCGGCCAGTTCGACCTTGTCGGCATTCCGCCCGCACCGCGCGGTGTTCCGCAGATCGAGGTCACGTTCGACATCGACGCCAACGGCATCGTGAACGTGTCTGCCAAGGACAAGGGCACCGGCAAGGAACAGCAGATCCGCATCCAGGCATCGGGCGGCCTGTCCGACGCCGACATCGATCAGATGGTGCAGGACGCGGAGAAGTTCGCCGAGGAAGACAAGAAGCGCAAGGAGCGTGCCGAGGCCCGTAACCAGGCCGACAGCCTTGTCCACTCGACCGAACAGCAGCTCAAGGAACATGGCGACGCGATCGACGCTTCGCTGAAGTCCGAGATCGAATCTGCCGTTGCCGAGGTGAAGACCGCGCTTGAAGGCGACGATGCCGACGCGATCAACGCCAAGTCGCAGGCTCTGGCCGAAAAGGCCATGAAAATGGGTCAGGCGATCTACGAGAAGCAGCAGGCCGAAGCGGCACCGGCAGACGGAGCGGCAGCGGGCAGCGAAGGCGCTGACGAAGAAGTCGTCGACGCCGAGTTCTCCGAAGTCGACGAAGGCGAAGGCAAGAACTGATCGGCTCAGGCCGACGGTGAAACCGTGATAAGTCCGGCCCGTTTCTTCCAGAGGATACGCAGCTGCGTTAACCAACGGGAGAGCGGGCCGGAATTATATGACGAAGGGCCAGATGCGCGGACTGCCCCGATGGGCGATCCGACGTACGCCGGCACGCTGCGACAGGGCAGTGTTTGTGATGAATTCCAAATCATGAGGACGGGTTAGTCAGTGGAAACCGAGGTCGACTTTTACGAGCTTCTCGAAGTCGAGCGAACGGCGGACGACAAGACGATCAAGTCCGCGTACCGCAAGCTTGCGATGAAATATCACCCCGACCGCAATCCGGGTGATGCCGGTTCAGAGGCTCGGTTCAAGGCGATCAGCGTCGCCTACGACTGCCTTAAGGATCCGCAGAAGCGCGCAACTTACGACCGGTACGGCCATGCAGCCTACGCGCAAGCCCAGCAGGGCGGAGGCGGCGGTGGGGGCGGCGGCTTCTCGGACATCGGCGACATCTTCGAGACGATCTTCGGTAGCGCCTTCGGTGGCGGTGCCGGCGGTCGTCCGCGCCGCGGTGCAGACCTTCGCTATGACATGGAAATCAGCCTTGAAGAGGCGTTCCACGGCAAGGAAACCGAGATCGAGATCGAGGTTTCGCAGACATGCGAGCCGTGCTCCGGCTCGGGCGCCGAACCCGGCACCGACCGTACCCGTTGCCCAACCTGCCAGGGCCACGGCAAGGTCCGTGCGCAGCAGGGTTTCTTCATGGTCGAGCGTCCCTGCCCGACCTGCCATGGCCGCGGCGAGATCATCGAGAAACCTTGTGCCGCCTGCCGCGGCGAAGGCCGTATCGATCAGGCACAAAGGCTTGAAGTCACGATCCCGCCGGGCGTCGAGACAGGCACCCGCATCCGCCTTTCGGGCAAGGGTGAAGCCGGTCCGATGGGTGCGCCTCCGGGCGATCTCTACATCTTCATCCACGTGCGCCGTCACGACGTTTACGAGCGTGAGGGCACGACCCTTCTGACCCGCGTGCCGATCACGTTCACCAAGGCTGCACTTGGCGGCACGGTCGGGCTTCCGGGCCTTGACGGCGAATGGGTGACGATCAACATCCCCGCTGGCATCCAGTCAGGAGAGCAACTGCGCAAGCGCGGTGACGGGATGCCCGTCCTGCAAGGTCGTGGACGCGGTGACCTTGTCGTTGAGGTGAAAGTCGAAACTCCGCGCAAGCTCTCGACCAAGCAGAAGGAGCTTTTGCGCGAGTTTCAGCAGAGCGAAACCGATGCCCAGTGTCCCGAATCGCAGGGCTTCTTCGAACGCATCAAGGCCGGTTTTTCAAAGCGCTAACCCAGCGTTTCGATGATCTCGTGTTCGATGCGCGAGATCAGGTGGCGATTGAGATGTCCGGCCTCGCGCTCCTCGGCCAGAACGCCGAGGAAAGCCTCACGCTTGATCGCGTTGATCTCGCCGATCGGCACCGGTCCTTCGCTACCTAGCGTTGATGCCGTGATGTCGATCAGGCGCTCCGCACCGTGCAGACGTCCCCACAGATAGTCGTTCTCCCGGTAGGCGCGGCTGAAGAAAGCCCCGAAATTGTAGAACTCGATGCCTCTCAGGGTGTCGACCGCACCGCCCTTGCGGATCGCGCTCGCATCTTCGGGCGAGATGCGGTCGACCTTCACGGGATCGAATTCGTCCATGCCCCTTGCGCCCAGCAGGGGCAGTGTGGCGAGGTCGTAGAATGGAAAGCCGAGGTAGGCGAGCAGCAGCTTGCGGCGTTGTTCGCGGGGCAGGGGGGCAAGCCCTTCGGCCAGCAGGGCGTCGACCTGGGGGTCCGTTTTCGCAAGGTCGCGGCGCTCGGCAATAACGGACAGTACCGCTTCGGGATCCTCGAGGATGCTCTCGGCGATAGCGGGGAAGTCGGGGCCGAGGGATTCTGCCTGCTCAAGCCGCGTATACATTGCCAGCGCCTTATAGATCGCGTCGCGGGCCACCTCGCGATCTTCAGGATTGAGTTCTCCGCCGATATCGCCCGGTGCCAGCCTTCGTGCCAGAAGGCGCAGCCGGCGTATGCGAAATCCGATGTCATGCGTGCGGAAGAACGAGATCGCCTGTTCATTCGCGCCGCCGCCTTGTGCTGATAGCGTCGCCAGGCCCTGGCCGTCGAGAAAGCGCGTCAGGCTGGTGACGATGTCGACGCGTTTGGGCGGTTCGCTGTCGATCGCGCGTCTCACGAGATGCGAAATATGGTCCAGGATCTGCGCGTACTTTGCCTGTGCGTAGCTGTGGAAGGCATAGCCCGCTTTTTCCGCGGCCTCTTGCTGCGCCTTTTTGCGCCACTTGCCGAGCCGTTCCCGATTGGGCCGGTCGAGAAACAGCGTGCGCCCAAGCAGCTTGTCGATCGTCGCCTCGACCTCCGGGCGCAGGGCGTCGACGATGTTGCGCGCCCTTATCGCCTCTGCCGAGTGTCTGGCGATGCGTTCGATGTCGTCGCGGATCGGCTGTTCGCGGGGGATCGACGACAGCGCTCCGAAGATCGCGCTGAAGAACCCGATTGGGCGGTTGTCGGTCGTCGTCTCGGCCATGCGGAAGTCGGGGTGAGGGTCGATGTAGACGAAGCGACGGTCGACCTCGCGCGTCGCGGGACGGTTCTCAAGCGCGCGGATAGCCTCGGCAAAGGGAGCGCCGACCAGCACCGCTCCGTCGATCAGCGCCACGCTGTCTAGGTCGCCTGCGTGGACGTGGTGAGGCATCACGCGCCGCAGGAATTTGTCGCGATCCGGCCAACCGATCCCGCGTTCGTCGGCCAATTCGTCGATCTCTTCCAACTGCAGCGGTGGGAAGGCGCCGGGGAAGCTGGCCGTCGCCCGTGCGGCCAGGACCAGTTCGGGCCGGTCGGCCAGGACTTCGTCTCCGCCATGAGCGCGAAACGCGATGGGCAGGCGGTGTTCGGCCTCCGACGCATCGGCGGGGCTATGAACTTGCAAGGGCGCGCGATAGCCGCGGAAATCGGTGGTCGTGACGAAGAGGTCGATCGGATGGCCTGCCGGGATAAGCGGGCGACCGGCGGGCTGGGCCTGCATCGCGACAAGCGCATCGTCGATCAGGCGCGAGAAGCCGGGACCGGAAAACGGCGGCGCGAACCAGCGGCTGCGCATGAGGCGGGAGAGCTTGGCACGGACTTCTGCCCGAGTTTCAGGGGCGACCGTGCGCGACACCGCGTTGCCGGGGCGGCGCAAGGTCCACTCGACAAGCGGTTGGGCCCAGATCTTGGAGAACTTGTGGCCGGGCCGAGCCTCCGGCGCGAGCAGAACGTCGCTGTCCGCACATTGGAGCCAGAGGTGCGTCAGCGGATCGAGCGAGCGGCCCGTCAGCAGGGCCTGTCCGAGGAAGATGGCGTTCATTCCGCCCGCACTTGCGCCGGATAGGATGTCGGGCACGACGCGCAGGCGTGTGTTGCCGTATTTCTCGATCGCCGAAAGCAGCCGGTAATATGCACCTTCGGTTCCGTCCGGTTGCGGCTCCCGATCACGGTGCTTCTGGCTGGCTGCGGCGATCTTGAAGACCTCTTTCGTCACGCCATGCATGTAAACGGCGAGGCTTACCCCACCGTAACAGACGAGCGCGATGCGCAGTTCCTTCTCCCGCATTCGCAGACGATGGCACGGCAAGGCGCGGGATGGAAAGCGCTTTTCCCCAGCCAATCGCTATTGCGTTCCATTTATGTTCCGGTTACGCGAACGTCATGGCCAAACCAAAGCGTCGATACGTCTGCCAGGCATGCGGCAGCATCAGCCACCGATGGCAGGGCCAGTGTCCGGACTGTGCGGAATGGAACACGCTGATGGAAGAGGCGCCGGCCACGGTGTTTTCGGCCAAGCACGACTTGTCCGGCGGCGGCAGGGCCATTGATTTCGTCGCGCTCGACGCGCCGACGCCTTTGCCGGTGCGGCGCAAGACGGGCCTTCCGGAATTTGACCGTGCGCTGGGCGGCGGGTTGGTACCGGGAAGTGCGGTCCTGATGGGCGGCGATCCGGGGATCGGTAAATCCACGCTGCTCCTGCAGACCGCCGCCAGCATCGCGCGCGGCGGTGGCAACGTCGTTTATATCAGCGGTGAGGAAGCCGCCGGCCAGGTCAGGTTGCGGGCGGAACGGCTTGGCCTTGCCGATGCGTCGATCAAATTGGCGTCGGCGACCTCGGTTCGCGACATCCTGACCACGCTCGGCAGCATGGAATCTCCAGACCTCTTGGTGATCGATTCAATCCAGACCATGCACTCAGACCAGATCGAGGGCGCGCCGGGCACGGTCAGCCAGGTGCGCGGCTGCGCACTCGAACTCATTCGCTATGCCAAATCCAGCGATTGCGCACTGGTGCTTGTCGGTCACGTGACGAAGGACGGCAACATCGCGGGCCCGCGCGTCATGGAGCACATGGTCGACGTGGTTATGAGCTTTGAGGGAGAACGCTCGCACCAATACCGTGTTCTGCGTGCTCTCAAGAACCGTTTCGGCGCGGTGGACGAGATCGGGGTGTTTGCGATGGAAGGGCAAGGGTTGGCCGAGGTATCGAACCCCTCTAGCCTTTTCCTGTCGGGCCGTGACGAACCTTTGGCTGGCAGCGCCGTCTTCCCCGCGCTTGAAGGCACACGTCCCGTGCTGGTCGAGATACAGGCGTTGATCGTGAGATTGCAATCGGGCGCAACGCCGCGCCGTGCCGTTGTCGGGTGGGACAATGGCAGGTTGGCCATGCTTCTCGCGGTTCTGGAGGCGCGGTGTGGACTGAATTTCTCGTCCGCCGAAGTGTATCTCAACGTTGCCGGTGGCTACCGGCTTACCGATCCGGCAGCGGACCTTGCCGTGGCAGCGGCATTGGTGTCCGCTTTATCCGACAGGGCGCTCCCGCGCAGGTCCGTTTGGTTCGGCGAAGTTTCGCTTGCTGGTGAGATCCGTCCGGTGGCTCATGCCAATCTCCGGCTGCGTGAATCGGCAAAACTGGGGTTCGACAGTGCTGCAGGCCCGACGAACGGAGCCGGTAAGGAGGGGAAAGGAGATTTTCCCGACTACCGCCCCATGTCGAGTTTGCTTAACTTGGTGGACAGGGTCGTAGGTAGTTCATAGCGTTCCATCATGATGTATTTCGATATCGCGGTCCTCGTGATCGTCGGGCTTAGTGCGCTCGGGGGACTTTCGCGCGGCTTCGTACACGAGGTCCTGGCGCTGGCCGCGTGGGTTGCGGCTATTGCCGCCGTTTATGTGCTGCATGCGCCGCTCAGCGACATCATCATGGGGTTCTTTCGGGACAACCAGACGAACGCGGCTCTGCTTTCGTTCGTGATCCTGCTGATCGTGCCTTTGGTCGTTATGCGGCTTATCGCGCGCTGGGCGGGCTCGAAAATGCGGCAGTCGGCGCTGGGCTTCATCGATCGCGTTCTCGGTTTCGGGTTTGGCCTCGTTAAAGGTTTCATTCTCGTCGTCCTGACCTTCACAATCATTACCCTGGGCTACGACACGGTCTGGAGTGCGGAGGGCCGCCCTGAGTGGGTGACCGAGGCCCGTTCCTATCCATTCGTCAACGCGGCAAGTGCGGCATTGGTCGACACCGTGTCCGAGCGCGAGGAACAGCTGGCGGAACAGGACCTGGAAGCCGAGGCGTGAGCGGCCACCGGCTCTACACTTCCGATGTGCTTGCAGCCGCCGTTTCGCTTGCTGCACATCCGCTGACAGATGACCTGCCGTTAAGGGGTTCGGCACGCTCTGCGTCGTGCGGGAGCCGGATCGAAATCGGCATCGCACTCGATTCCAATGGCCGGATCGAGAAAGTGGGCATGGCATCGCACGCTTGCGCGATCGGACAGGCGAGTGCGGCGATATTTGCCGATGGTGCGGTTGGCAGGAACCGGGAACAGATATCCGATGCACGCGATAACCTTGCAGCCTGGCTGTCAGGCGATGGCGAAATGCCGGACTGGCCCGGCCTCGGCCTTGTGGAGTCCGCCAAGGAATATCCCGGGCGGCACGGTGCCATGCTGCTCGCGTGGAACGCCGCGTGTGAGGCTCTGGCGCTCTGAAGTCAGGTAAAACCGCGCCTGTGCATCTTGGCAAAGGTCCGTGCCCCCGCATAAGTCTCTGGCACAGGGATTGCGGGAGGTATGAATGACAACGGCGCAAGCTGCCGAAGGGAATGAAAACGACCTGAGCGGATCGGAAGTCCGGCTTGTTGTCGGCGCATCGTCTGTCGGCACGATCTTCGAATGGTATGATTTCTTCATCTACGGCACACTTTCGGGCCTGATCGGAGCGGCCTTCTTCCCCGGGGAGAACGCGATCCTGCAGACACTGCTGGTCTGGGCCGGTTTTGCCATCGGCTTCGGCTTTCGTCCGCTCGGCGCGATCCTCTTCGGCTTTCTGGGCGACAGATTGGGGCGCAAGTACACGTTTCTCGTCACCGTCACGCTGATGGGTGTGGCGACTGCGGGGGTCGGTCTCGTGCCCTCTGCCGAGAGTATCGGCCTGTTCGCACCTGCCATCGTGATCGTCCTTCGCATCCTGCAAGGGCTGGCCCTCGGTGGCGAGTATGGCGGCGCGGCCATCTATGTCGCCGAACATGCCGCGCCTAGCCGGCGCGGGTTCTACACCTCGTTCATTCAGGCCAGCGTGGTGGGCGGGTTTGTCCTATCGATCGTCGTCGTGCTCGCCTGTCGGATATTGATTCCCGAAGATGCATTCGCAGACTGGGGCTGGCGCGTTCCTTTCCTTCTTTCGCTGCTGCTGCTTGCGGTTTCGCTGTGGATGCGGTTGCGCCTGTCGGAAAGTCCGGTCTTCAAAGCTATGAAAGAAGCGGGCGAAACGTCGGGCAATCCTTTTGTCGAAAGCTTCACCTATCCCGGCAACATCAAGCGGATCATTGTCGCGCTAGGCGTCACGGCGGGCCTGACGACGATCTGGTACACTGCCTTTTTCACGACGCTGTCGTTCCTGAAAGGACCGATGCGCATGGAGGACCGGCCGGTCGAGCTAATCCTGCTTGTCGCCGCGGTTCTGTCGATGGGGTTCTACATCTACTTCGGGCGGCTGTCCGACCGGATCGGGCGAAAGATTCCCATCCTGTGGGGTAACGTCGCGATTTTGGTGCTTCTCTTCCCGGTGATGTGGGGCATAGGCGCGCTGGCCAATCCGCAACTTGCCGAAACTTCGCGAACCGCACCCGTGAGCGTAAGTGGCCCCGAATGCGTGTACAATCCCTTTGCCGATCTGACGGGTGCCGACCAGTCACAGTGCGGTCAGCTGCTCGAAGTGCTGACGGGGTACGGCATCAGCTATGAACTGGAAGCGGCGGACTCCGTCGGTATGCGCGTTGCGGACCGGGCCGTCGCTTTCGACGGGGTGGACTGGCAGGACGGCGCTGCGCGGAAAGCTGCGATCACCGTGGCGCTCGAGAGCGAGGGATATTCCTTTGCCAAGCAGACGCCCCCGTTCATCAACGTCATCGGGATCGTCGCGCTGATCGTGGTGCTCGGCATCCTTTCGGCCGCGAATTACGGACCGGTCGCTGCGCTGTTGTCCGAAATGTTTCCGGCCAAGATCCGCTACAGCTCGATGTCGATCCCCTATCACATCGGCGCGGGGTATTTCGGCGGATTCCTGCCGCTGATCGCCGCATATATCGTAGCGCGCACGGGTAATGTCTATGCGGGGCTCTGGTACACTTGGGGCTTCGTCGCTATGGCCGTCGTCATCTGCGCATGGGGCCTGAAAAGCGGCCCGCCGCGCGATTTCGAAGACAGCGAACCGACCACCTGATGCCTTCCGATCCCGTACTGCCTCCCCCTGCGCTGCGCCTTCGTATCGACAGCGGGGCGATTGGCGCCAACTGGCAGGCACTCGACCGTATGTCGGGCTCTGCCGATGCAGGGGCTGCGGTAAAGGCTGATGCCTACGGGGTCGGCGTGGACCGGGCAATGCCTGCCCTGTTGAAGGCCGGTTGCCGGAACTTCTTTGTCGCCCACTGGTGTGAAGTGCCAGAAGTGCTGCAGCATACCAGCGGCGCGAATATCTCGGTCTTGCACGGTCCGACGTCGCAGGCCGACGGCGTATTTGCCCGCGATGCAGGTGTGCGTCCGGTGCTGAACAGCCTTGCGCAAGTCAGGAACTGGCAGGCGACGGGCGGCGGGGCCTGCGACCTCATGGTCGATACCGGCATGAACCGGCTCGGACTGCGTGTTGAAGAACTGGGCGATTCGCTCCTCGACGGGCTCGAGGTAGAGGTTCTCATGTCGCATCTCGCCTGTGCGGACGAGGACGGTCCGCAAAGTGCGCAGCAACTCGCCAGGTTTCGCGATGTCCTGGCCAAAGTGCCCCATCGGCGGGCCAGCCTTGCAAACTCTGCAGGTCTTGCGCTTGGCAGCGAATACGCATTCGATCTGACCCGCCCCGGCCTCTCGCTCTACGGCGGGATTGCCCGACCCGAACTGGCAGGCCGCATCCGGCAGGTCGTCACTCCGCAGGCCGCGATCATCCAGACGCGGACGGTGCCGGCGGGGGAATCCATAGGATATGGAGGGACTTACCGCGCAGAACGCGACACGCGCATTGCCATTCTCTCGATCGGTTACGCCGACGGATACCTTCGCTGCTGGAGTGGGAAGGGCGCGTTTCGGCATGGCGAGGCGGTTCTGCCCGTGCTTGGCCGCGTCTCGATGGACATGACCGCCATCGATATTTCTGCCGCACCGCACCTAGCAGAGGGTGACTGGGTCGATGCGGAATATGACCTTGCCGAGGCTTCGGCGCGTACCGGATTGACCCAATACGAATTGTTGACGCTATCCGGCCCCCGATTGCGCGGGTAATTGGTTGCCGCAGATATTGTGCGTGTGCTAATAGCAGTTGCAGCATAATCGCGGCACCAATGCTGCAAGAACAGGAGGCACGGATATCTGTGGCTGAGTCCGAGAAGAAAGATGATGTCATCATCATCAAGAAATACGCCAACCGGCGCCTCTACAACACGGATTCGTCCAGCTACATCACGCTGGATCACCTTGCAGAAATGACGCGGAACGGCGTCGACTTCCAGGTGATCGACGCGAAGAGCGGCGCAGATATCACGCACCAGATCCTGACCCAGATCATCATGGACGAGGAAGCGGGCGGCTCGCAGATGCTGCCGGTCTCGTTCCTGCGCGATCTCATCGGCATGTACGGCAATTCGATGCAGTCGATGATTCCGCACTATCTCGAAATGTCGATGCAGCATTTCCGCGAAAATCAGCTCAAGATGCGCAAGGCGCTGGAGGACAGCCTCGGCACTAATCCGCTGGCAAAGCTGGCGCAGCAGAACATGGCGATGTTCCAGGCCGCGACCGAGGCTTTCATGGCCGCGCGCCCCGGCATGCCCGGCGCGGAAGGTTCGGCGGGAGAGCCCGAGAAGAAAACCGACGACATCGACACCCTGCGCAAGCAGATGGAAGAGATGCAGAAGCAACTCGACAAGCTGGGCAAGTAGCGAGAGCGCTTGGCAAACGGCTTCGCCCCGCATAGGGGCGAAATGCCGGCAAGACGGGGCGGCTTCGGCTGCCCCGCGTTCTTTTTCGGCCTTACAGGTTCACACGAGAATTCAGGCAGACCAACCCCGTGTCCAATTCCAAGATCCGACATGCCCTCGACATCACGCGCGAGGCCGATTTCGCCGGTTGGTACCAGGCCGTCGTCGCCCAGGCAGATATGGCCGAAGAGTCGGGCGTTCGCGGCTGCATGGTCATCAAGCCGTGGGGCTACGGTATCTGGGAACGCATCCAGCGCGTACTGGATGATGCGATCAAGGCGACGGGTCATCAGAACTGCTATTTCCCGCTGTTCATCCCGCTATCCTATTTCGCAAAGGAAGCCGAACACGTCGAAGGCTTTGCCAAGGAAATGGCGGTGGTCACGCACCACCGTTTGAAGGCGGAAGATGGCGGTCTCGTCGTTGATCCCGACGCAAAGCTGGAAGAACCGCTTGTCGTGCGCCCGACGTCCGAGACCGTAATCGGGCAGGCGATGAGCCGCTGGATCCAGTCGTGGCGCGATCTGCCGCTGCTGACCAACCAGTGGGCGAACGTCGTGCGCTGGGAAATGCGGACCCGCATGTTCCTGCGGACCAGCGAGTTCCTCTGGCAGGAAGGGCATACCGCCCACGCGACCCGGGAAGAGGCGATGGAGCATACGCTGCAGTCGCTGGAGATCTACCGCAGCTTTGCCGAAGACGTGATGGCCATGCCAGTGATTGCGGGCGAAAAGCCGGAGAATGAACGCTTCCCCGGCGCTGTCTCGACCTTCTCGATCGAGGCGATGATGCAGGACGGCAAAGCGCTTCAGGCAGGTACATCGCACTACCTTGGCACCGGTTTCGCCAAAGCCGCCAACATTCAGTACCAGGACAAGGAAGGCCAGCAGACGCTGTGCCACACGACCAGCTTTGGCATGTCGACCCGCATGATCGGGGGCATGATCATGACGCACGGTGATGATGACGGCCTGCGCGTGCCGCCGCGTCTGGCGCCGCACCAGATCGTGATCCTGCCGATGCTGCGCGAAAAGGAAGGCGATGCCGAGGTGCTCGCCTATTGCGAACACGTAAGGATGGCACTGGCCGAACAGGATGCTTTCCGCGAGCCCGTTCGCGTTCTTCTCGACAGCCGCCCGGGCAAGGCCGCGCAAAAGCGTTGGGACTGGGTCCGCAAGGGCGCGCCGATCATCGTTGAAGTCGGCCCGCGGGACATGGAGAACAGCAAGCTTGCCGTCCTGCGGCGCGATCGGCTCTGGCGCGAAGACGGCAAGCCCGACTTCGATTTTGTCGATCGCGACGACTTCATCTTTGGCGCAGCATCGATGCTCGAAAGCATCCAGTCTTCGCTTTACGAAGAAGCCCGCAAGCGCCGCGACGAGAACATCCGCCACGATATCGAAACGTTCGAGGCGCTGGCCGAGCATTTCAGCGAAACCGCGAAGAAGCCGGGCTGGGTGAAGATAGCATGGTCGAGGCCGAGCGGCGACGCGCTGGAAGCCGTGGTCGAGAAGCTGAAGAGCCTGAAGCTGACCATCCGCAACACGCCGATGGATGAAGACAAGCCCGAAAAGCCGTGCTTCTTCACCGGCGAAGACGCGGTCGAAACGATCTACGTCGGGCGATCCTACTAATCGCCTGGCTCAGGCAGTAAGGGCGACCCCCTCCGCCTGGGCTGCGTAAAGTTCGAACATGTCGCGTACGGGGCAGCCAAGTGCCGCCTCGAACGCGGCTTGCGTGCCGCCCTGCATTGCATTGTCGCGTGCATCGTCGCCGAGATTCGACTGGAAAATGCCCGCCGCGCTGACGGGCAGGAAGTCTTCCCAAACGATCGGCACGACGCCGCTCTCGTCCTCGCGGAAATAGGCGAGGCCTTCGCTGCGCAGCATATCCCAGTCATCGGGGAAGTCCGCAAAGGACGCGGCAAGTGCTTGTTCGTAGTCACCGTCTGCAGCAAGCGCGCGGTTGAGGCAGGTGTCATAGAGATCGCGCCCCTTGGGCGTCAGTGCAGCGCCGCGCTGCTCGATCTCGCCGAAACGTGCGGTATGCGCGCCTTCGCTGCCATCCTTGAACGTGACCGCTTCGGAAAGCGCCTTGAAGCTCGTCTGGCGCAGCAGGATGGGGCATTTCCGGCGTGGCGGGCCTTCGATACGGTCTTTCGCATCGATACCGCGCGCAATCATTTCGCCCTGTACCGCGTCGATGTCGAGAGTGCGCGGCGTCAGGTGATTGATGTGCGGCCCCTTGAAGCAGACGATGTCGGCAACAAGGCCATGCTGCGCTTTCATTGCGCGGTAATCGGCTGACGACACCTGCGCTTCGGAGTGCCAGCGGAACACCGCCAACCCCTCGGCCAGAAACGCTGTGCCGTCGTCATCGCCAAGCCCGCCATCGCTTTCGGTCTTGGCGATGAGGTCGAGCAGACGGTCGGAACAGATCTGTCGTTTCGACAGGGCTTCTGCGGCACGGTCCCGAAGCCCAGCATCGTCGATCAGTTCCAACCGCAGCAACGAGCAGAACATGCGAAACGGATTGGCGGCCAGCGCCTCGTTCGTCACCGGACGGAACGCGGTTGAGTGGACCGGAACGCCCGCGGGCGACAAGTCGTAATAGCCGACCGGATCCATTCCCATGACCGCGAAGAACCGCCGCATCTGCGACAGCTCTTCCGCCGTGCCCACACGGATCGCGCCGTGACGCTCCGCCGAAAGGCGCGCACCATCGCGGCTTGCAAGATCCGCGTCGGTCTTCGCATTCACGTCCGCCACGATGTCCAGAAGGGTCGCGTAAAGCGGCACTTCCTCGCGGTACATAGCCGACATTGCCGCGCTGAAACGGGCGCGCAGCAGATCGCTGGAAACGAAGGTCATTCAGATCAGTCCTTCTTCGTGCCTTGCGCGACTTCTTCTGAGAAAGCCTCGAAGCTGACGGGACGACCAAGGAAATCTTCGACCAGTTCGGCCGCGGGACGCGTACCGCCTGCACCCAGAACCTTTACGCGGTAATCCATCGCGGTCCGCGGATCGCGCAGCCCCGCGGTCTTGAAACGGGTGAACAGGTCAGCCGCGATCACGCGCGACCAGCCGTAAGTGTAATAGCCCGCAGAATAGCCGTTGAGATGCCCGAAACGGCCCTCGCTATGGGTACCTTCGGGGAAGGGCAACATCGAGTATTCGTTGACCCAGGTGCGGTATGCTTCCGAAAGATCGTCGGGCGCAGGGCCGCGATAATAGTTCAGCGAGGCGTTCGAATAACCGGCCTGGCGGCGTTCGTACTGTCCGCGCCCGAAATAGCGGGCGGCTTGCATCTTCTCGACCAGTTCGCGCGGGATCGTCTCACCCGCCTCGTTTTTCGCAAACCGTGCCAGCGTGTCGTAGTCGTAGACCCAGTTTTCGAGCATCTGCGAGGGGGCTTCGACGAAATCCCGCTCGGTCGCGACGCCAGCCTGTCCGTACCAGCGCTGGTTGCCGCCGAGGATGTTATGAATGAGGTGGCCGAATTCATGGAGGAAAGTCTCCACGTCGGCATGTTCCATCAGGCCGGTGTCATAGCCGCCCTTGGGCAGGTTCATGACCAGCGCCGACACCGCAGGGGCATCGCCCACGCCGTCGCGCATCGTGACATGGTTCGCGTGGCTGTACTTGCCGTCGCGCGGATGGGAATCAAGGTAGAAGCGGCCCAGCACGGCTCCGGCTTCGCGGACCTGCCCGCGATCGCGGATTTCAAACGTCTCGACATCTTCGTGCCAGACATCAGTTTTCCACGGCACGATGTCGACCTGGAACAGGTCTTCGACCAGGCGGAATACACCGTCGCGCACGTTGTCGTAATTGAAGTACTGGCGCACTTCCTGCGGATCGAGGTCGAACCGGTCCTTTTTCACCTGGGTCGCGACATAGCTGGTGTTGAAGATGTTGAGGTCGACACCCGGCTTCAATTCGGCCAGGACCTCCTTTTTAAGCGCGATGTCGGCTTCTGCGGCGGGCAGCGCGGCGGCGGCGACCTGTTCGATCTGTGCTGCGGCCTTTTCTGGCGTGTCGATCATTCGCGGCTCAAGCGCGAGAGCGGCGAAGTTTTCACGGCCCAGCGCCTTTGCCAGTTCGTCACGCTTGTTGATCAGGCGCCGCAGGGCTTCCTGATTTTCTGGATATGCGCGCGAATAATAGACCCGCATCAGGCGCTCACGCAGGATTTCGCTTTCGGCGTAGGCGAGTACCGGCGTCACGTCCGTGTTGGACGTCGTCAGCGTCACGAGGCCGTCAGGGCCGACCGGGTGCGCATCGATGAAGTCCTGCGGCAGACCGGCCAGTTCCACGGGCAGCGCCTTGATGGAGCCGGTGCTCTCGGCAATATTGCGGTCGAACTCGGTGCCGGCCTTGGTGATCTCTTCCTGAAGAGCGGCGATCTTGGCGCGTCCTTCTGCGTCCTGCGACACGCCATTGCGGTCGAAAGATGCGAGGATCTGGGACATGTAGTACTTGGTCTTGTCATCCTCCCCGCTCACGTCGACGGCCTTCAAACGGTCGTAAAGCGGGCGGGACAGGCTGATCGTGCTGTCGAAATTATCGATACGGCTCTCGCAGTTTCCGGCAGCCTCGCGGCGTTCGGCATCGAGCATGACCTCGCGGTAGACCACGAATTCACCGCCAGCAGCATAGAGCAGGCCGATCAGCTCGTCATAAGGCTGGAGGGTATTGGCGACGGTCGCGGCACCTTTGGCCTTTTCAAGCGCGCCCAGCTGACGCTCCAACTCGGTCATCACCTTTTCGCATCGCGCGTCCAGCGTGGCGGCATCCTTGGCCGTGGCGATCGGCTCGCCGAGGAAATCCTCGACCGTTCCGGCTTGTGCTGGGATGGCAGTCAGCGCCGTTGCGGACATAAGCGTTGCAGTGATGAGGGTCTTCATAGGGCCTGTCATGCTCTTTCAGCGTGCGTCAGCGCACGGGAATGGTTTTACCTGAAACCGGATACATCCGCGCGCATGACTGCGCAATGAAGGGTTCCTGCTTGCGCACGGGCGTGGGCGGGGCCACATGGGGCGGATATGGCGAAATCTCCCAAGCGCACTCCCGGAATGCCCACCAAGAAGCAGGTCATGGACTTCATCAAGTCGTCCGAGACCCCTGCCGGAAAGCGCGAGATCGCGCGTGCCTTCGGGCTCAAGGGGCAGGAGAAGATCGCGCTCAAGGCGCTGCTGAAGGACATGGCTGACGAAGGTCTGATTGATGGTGACCGTCGCGCGTTTCACCGAATGGGTGGCGTACCAACGGTGACAGTCCTGCGCGTCGTCGACATCGAAGAGGGCGAGGCCATCGCCATTCACGATGCGTGGGAGCCGGACAGCGGCACCCCGCCACCGCGCCTGCGCATGGTGGAGACCAAGGCCCGCGGAAAGGCGAGGCAGATGCCCGCGTTGCGCAAGGGCGACAGGGTGCTGGCCCGTACCGAGGAAACCACCAACGGCTGGCTCGCCCACCCGATGAAGAAGCTGCCCGACTCCCACGAATCGATCATGGGAGTGGTCGAGATCGACGGCAGCGGGAAGGGCTGGCTGGCCCCGATCGAAAAATCGATGCGGTCTTCGTTGCCCATCGCAAACCTTGGCGAGGCGGAAAAGGGCCAGCTCGTCCTTGCCGAGCCGGCAGGCAAGTCGCCGCGTTCTGGCGTGAAGGTGACGCAGGTTCTGGGCGATCCGCTGGCGCCGAAGTCCTATTCGCTCATCGCGATCAACAAGTACGACATTCCCTTCGAATTCTCGTCCGACACACTGGAAGAGGCGGAAGTTGCGGCGAAGCTACCGCTGAGCGAGGACAAGCGCGAGGATCTGCGTACCCTGCCGATCGTCGCGATTGACCCTGCCGATGCGCGCGATCACGATGACGCGATCTGGGCCGCGCCCGATGACGACCCGAAGAACGCCGGTGGCTGGAAGGCGCTTGTCGCGATTGCCGACGTTTCGTTCTACGTGCGTCCGGGCAGCGCCATCGACCGCGAGGCGAGAAAGCGCGGCAACTCGGTCTATTTCCCCGACCGCGTCGTGCCGATGCTGCCTGAAATCCTGTCCGCCGACGTCTGTTCGCTGGGCGAGGGCGAGGCGAGGGCGGCAATGGCCTGTCATCTCGTCATCGACAAGACGGGGCGGATCAAGGACTGGCGCTTCACCCGCGCCATCGTACAGATCAGCGAAGTGATCGCCTATGAGGAGGCACAGGTCCGTATCGATGCGGGTGAGGCTGGCGACAATCTCAAGCATCTCTGGGCCTGCTGGAAGGCGCTGAACTCGGCGCGCGACGATCGCGATCCGCTCGATCTCGACCTGCCTGAGCGGCGGGTCGTTCTGGACGAGCAAGGGCGGATCGCCGAAGTCGCCGTTCGCGAACGGCTCGATGCGCATCGCGTGGTCGAAGATTTCATGATCGCGGCCAACGTCGCTGCGGCGAAGGCGCTGGAGGCCAAGGCCGCGCCCGTCGTCTACCGCATCCACGAGCCGCCGAGCCGTGAAAAGCTGATCGCGCTCAAGGACTATCTTGCGACAATGGATCGCAAGCTGTCGATGGGGCAGGTCATCACGCCCGGGCTGTTCAACCGCCTCCTGAAGGATGTTGCCGACGATACCGAAAAGGCGCTGGTGATGGAGCAGGTGCTGCGTACGCAGACGCAGGCCTACTACGGACCGAAGAATGCGGGCCACTTCGGCCTTGCGCTTGGGTCCTACGCGCACTTCACCTCGCCGATCCGTCGCTATTCGGACCTTCTGGTCCACCGCGCGCTGGTGGATGCTTACGATCTGGAACAGCCGCGGCCCAAGGATCACTCTATTCCTCCCACGTCGGGACTGTCGGACCGCGACCGCGCCTCGCTCGATCGCGTCACAGAAGCAATCAGCCGGACCGAGCGACGCGCGATGGAAGCCGAGCGCGACACGATCGACCGCTATGTCGCGGCTTGGCTCTCGGGGCGCGTAGGCGAAGTGTTCGAGACCCGCGTCACCGGCGTCCAGAAATTCGGCCTCTTCGCCACGATCATCGGGTTCGGCGGTGACGGATTGGTGCCGGTTTCGGTACTGGGTGACGAGCGGTTCTTCTACGATGAAAAGGCACAGGTCCTGCGCGGGGACCGGACCGGAACCGAGTACCGTTCCGGCGACCGGCTGAAGCTGCGCCTTGCCGAAGCGAACCCGCTAACCGGTGCCTTGAAGTTCGAGCCGCCGGAATTCGAAGGCCGCATCGAGCCGCGCGGCGGCAGGCCCGAACGGCGCGGATCCAAGCGCCAGGACAAGACCGGCTATTTGAAGGGCAAGCGCGGCAGGCCGGGCAATATCCGGCACCAGAGCCGCAAACGCTGAAAGCCTAGCTCAGCGCGTCCACCTCTTCTTCAGTCAGGCTGCCGGGCACGATCATCAGCGGGCAGGGCAACTGTCCTGCGCGCGAGCCTGCGAAGTGAGCGACCAGCGGACCGGGGGCGCCATCGGCAGCAGCGCCCAGCACGAGTGCGGCGATATTGCCGTGCTCGACCAAGTATTCTTGCACGACCTTTGCACCATCGCCGACCTTCACCGAAATCGTCGGCATGCGCCCGCTTTCCTGCAGCAGGCTGCCGGCTGCGGCCATGACCAGCACTTCAGCCCGGCTCTTCGCCTCTGATTCGATAGTTGCCTGAACGCCGCCGAAGGCCACAAACTGCTGTTTGGGGACGAGGGCGATGATGTGGACCGTGCCGCCCGTTTTCGCTGCGCGGCGCGAGGCGAAACGCAAGGCGACGCGCGCCTCGGGCGTTTCGTCCATGATCACCAGATAGACGCGCATCGTAATGGCGGCGGTTCCTCAATTACCCATCCTGCGGGGATGGATGGGCGAAAGGTTCGCACTTCGCAAGAAAAAGGCGCGCCGCCTGTCTTGACCGAAAGGCCCATGCTGCCCCAAAACGCCCGTAAAAGCTCCCTCGCTAAAAAGACAATAAGGAAATCGATGGCAATCCAGCTCAAGATGCCGGCTCTCTCCCCGACGATGGAGGAGGGCACCCTCGCCAAGTGGCTTGTGAAGAAGGGTGACAAGATCGAGCCGGGCGACATCATCGCCGAGATCGAAACCGACAAGGCGACGATGGAGTTCGAATCCATCGATGAAGGCATCGTCGCGGCCATCGCTGTCGAAGCCGGTACCGAGGGCGTGAAGGTCGGCACCGTGATCGCGACGCTGGCCGAGGAGGGCGAAGATCCCGACAGCGTGGATGCACCCGCTGCCGCGGCATCACCGGCACCTGCGCCTGCAGCCAGCGAGGAGAAGGCGGAAGCGGCTGCCCCGGCACCTGCGCCAGCCCCCGCTCCTGCCGCTGCAGCAGCTCCGGACGGCGACCGCGTAATCGCATCGCCGCTTGCAAAGCGCATTGCGCAGAACCGCGGCATCGACCTGTCGGCCATCAAGGGCAGCGGTCCGAACGGCCGTATCGTGAAGGCCGATGTTGAAAACGCCAAGGCTGGCGCCGCTCCTGCCGCTGCGTCGCAGGCATCTGCACCCGCTCCGGCACCGGCCTCGACGCAGGATTTCGGCATTCCGCACACGGCGGAAAAGCTGTCGAGCATGCGCAAGACGATTGCGCGCCGCCTGACGGAATCGAAGCAGCAGGTTCCGCACATCTACCTGACGGTTGATATCCGGCTCGACGCGCTGCTCAAGCTGCGCGCCGAACTGAACGATAGCCTTGCCAGCAGCGGCGTTAAGCTTTCGGTTAACGACCTGCTTATCAAGGCTCTTGCCAAGTCGCTGGTCGCGGTCCCGTCATGCAACGTGCAGTTCGCGGGCGATCAGCTCTTGAGCTTCAGCCGCGCGGACATTTCGGTCGCCGTCTCGATCCCGGCCGGTCTCATCACTCCGATCATTGTCGATGCGGGGGACAAGACGGTCTCGAAGATCTCGACCGAGATGAAAGACCTCGCCACCCGCGCGCGCGATGGCAAGCTTCAGCCGCATGAGTTCCAGGGCGGCACGGCCAGCCTGTCCAATATGGGCATGTACGGCATCAAGCAGTTCGAAGCGGTCATCAACCCGCCGCAGGGCATGATCATGGCCATCGGCGCGGGCGAAAAGCGTCCTTACGTTATCGATGACAGCCTGCAGATCGCATCGGTCATGTCCGCGACCGGCAGCTTTGACCACCGCGCCATCGACGGTGCGGATGGTGCGCAGCTGATGCAGGTGTTCAAGGACCTGATCGAAAAGCCGATGGGGCTGCTGGCCTGATGAGCGGCGGGATGGGGGAACCCGTCATCCGCGTCACCGCGATGCCTGCCGATACGAACCCCTATGGCGGGGTGTTCGGGGGCTGGCTGATGAGCCAGATGGCCTTGGGCGCAGGTTCCACTGTCTCGCGCTATGCCAGCGGGACGGCGGTTGTGATCGGGGCGACGGACTTCCGGTTTCCGGGCGCGATGGACGTGGGCGACGAGTTGTCGATTTACACGACCATCGCGAAAGAGGGGAATACCTCCCTTAATATCGAGGTGCGCGGCATTGCGCGCGAACGTAACACCGAAGCGACGAAGGAAGTGTGCAGCGGCACCTTCACATTCGTGGTGATTGATGAAACAGGGCGCCCGCGCGCGGTCAAGGACCGCCCGGCGCTTAAGACTGGGCAGGAGCTTTGAAAGATGTCGGCAAGCTATGACGTGATCGTCCTCGGTTCGGGACCCGGCGGCTATGTCGCGGCCATCCGGGCTTCGCAACTGGGTTTGAAGACCGCGATTGTCGAGCGTGAACTGCTCGGCGGTATCTGCCTCAACTGGGGTTGTATCCCGACCAAGGCGCTGCTGCGGTCGGCAGAGATCAAGCATTTCGCGGAACACGCGGGGGATTACGGCCTGAAAATCGCGGGCAAGATCGAGGCGGACCTCGAAGCGGTTGTGAAGCGCAGCCGCGGCGTCGCCTCGCAGCTCAACAAGGGTGTCACACACCTGATGAAGAAGAACAAGGTCACGGTGCACATGGGTGAGGGGACGCTGAAGTCGCCCACCAGCATCGAGGTCAAGGGCAAGGACGGCGCCGATACGATTTCGGCCAAGCACATCATCGTCGCCACCGGCGCGCGTGCTCGCGAGCTTCCGTTCGCAAAGGCGGACGGCGAGAGGATCTGGACCTATCGCCACGCGATGACGCCCAAGGAAATGCCGACCAAGCTGCTTGTCATGGGTTCTGGCGCGATCGGGATCGAGTTCGCCAGCTTCTACAACGACATGGGCGCGGACGTGACCGTGGTCGAGATGCTGGACCGCATCGTTCCGGTCGAGGACAAGGACGTTTCCGCGTTCCTCGAAAAGGCACTGACCAAGCAGGGCATGACGATCATGACCGGCGCGGGTGTCGAGGCGATCGAAGCTGGCACCAAGGGCGTGAAGGCCAAGATCAAGGGCAAGGACGGCAAGGTCGCCGAACACGAATTCAGTCACGTCATTTCGGCTGTCGGCATTGTGCCGAACACCGAAAACATCGGCCTTGAGGCTGTCGGCGCAAAGCTGGACCGCGGTTTCATCCAGATCGACGAACTGGGCCGCACCGGCGTCAAGGGACTTTGGGCCATCGGTGACTGCACCCCCGGACCGTGGCTCGCCCACAAGGCAAGCCACGAGGGCGTCACTGCTGCAGAAGCCATCGCGCAGGAACTCGGCAACAAGGACGTCCACCCGCACGGTCTTGATCGCAACAACATCCCGGGCTGCACTTACTGCCACCCGCAGATTGCCAGCGTCGGCATGACCGAGGAAAAGGCCAAGGAAGCCGGCTTCGAAGTGAAGGCGGGCACGTTCCCCTTCATCGGCAACGGCAAGGCCATCGCCCTGGGCGAACCCGAAGGGTTCGTGAAAACGGTGTTCGATGCCAAGACAGGCGAACTACTGGGCGCACACATGATCGGTGCGGAAGTGACCGAGATGATCCAGGGCTATGTCGTCGGCAAGACGCTGGAAACCACCGAAGCGGAACTGATGCAGACCGTCTTCCCGCACCCGACGATCAGCGAATCCATGCATGAAAGCGTGCTCGCGGCATATGGACGCGCGATCCATATCTGATGCTTAAAATCCGCCTGCCGCATGGCCGGATCGATCCGGCGCGGCGGGCGGAACGCAAAAGCTCTCTCGGTGGTATAGTCCTCAGAAAGGACCGATGGAGAGAGCCGATGGAATTCGAAATTCTCGATCACGAGACGCTCCCCAATCATGGCGAGCATGCCGCATTTTCACAGCTTGAGCGTCAACGCACCATTGCGCAGCGAACGCGTGAGGCCAAAGCCAGTCGGAAAATGGGCGTGCAATACATCGAAGAGCATCCTGTAGCGCCTTCCTGACGGACTTGTCCGGCTCTGCGTGAGCGTCTAGCGCTGCGCGATGGAAAAGCAGACGACCGCAAGAGATGTTGGGAAAACCGTACCCGAGACGGCTTTTCCCGAAGCTATACCTCACAGCATCGCCGAAGACGTTTATGGACTGGTGACGGGGTCGACTCTGTTTGCCATTGGTCTCACGCTAATGAAGGCCAGTGGCATCGTCACGGCCGGTATGGGAGGTCTCGCGCTCCTCGCATCCTATCTCAGCCCGCTAACCGTCGATCAGGCCTTCTGGCTCTTCAACATGCCGTTCTTTGTCCTGGCGTGGAATGCGCTGGGGAAGAACTATTTCATAAAATCCGTGGTCGCGGTCGGGCTTGTTTCCATCATCACGGCCATAACCCGGTTTTCGATGGAAATCGGCTCGATCCACCCGGCTTTCGGTGCACTTGCCGGCGGGACGGCGGCAGGCGCTGGAATCCTCGCCATTCTTCGCCACAAGGCCGGCGTGGGCGGCGTGACGATCCTGTCGATCTGGACGGAGAAGAAATTCGGGTGGAGCGTGGGCTGGATGAGCTTCGTGCTCGATGCGGCCATCATCCTGACCGCGATTCTCATGATCCCCTCCGACCTCGCACTATATTCCGTGCTGAGCGTAGCGGCGGTCAGCGGCATTCTCATCGCCTATCACAGGCCGGGGCGTTACACCGGCTACTGACCGCACGCTTCACTGCGTCTTAGCGGCCGGGTTCGACGCGGGTGGTGACGGCACCGTCATCAGTTCGAACGGGCCCGCGCGTATCGTGCATATCGTCTTCGACAGGCGTGACCGTGCCGTCTTTCACATCGGCCACCAGCTTGTCGAACAGCGCTTCATAATGGATCATGGCCTGGCGCAGGTCTTCGGTCGAAGCTTCGCCGCGCGACTGGCGTTCGGCGATTTCGTGACCGGCCAGATAGTGGCGCGCTTCGTCGGCATGGCTGACGGTGAGATCCTCATGACGACGGTCGAAGTCGGCCATCGGGAAGCCCTTGGTCTTCATCGTGCGGGCCAGTAGGCGATCGGCATGCAGCACGGCCTCGGGTGGGCTTTCCACGAAAACGGCTTTAACGTCGTGCCATTCGGCGGCGAACTTGTCGCGTTCTTCCACGGTCAGCGGGCGGATATCGAGTGCGTTGACGCGCTTCTCACGCTCTTCCAGCGCGGCCTCTGCCTTCCCGGTGTGGCCGACATGGTCAACGGTCCGATCGTATTCGTCACCGAACTTGTCGCGAAGATGGGCAGTGCGCTTTCGGGCGGCGAGGTACCATACGATCAGGCCCGCGATCACGAAGACCGCCAGCAAGATCCAGACAATCGGGTTTACGGCTTCCACGGCAATTCTCCTCAGCAGAGCCCCCACCGCCTGTTGCAAGTTCGAACGGATGTCCGGTCAAGTCGTTCCGAAACTGTTCGATCCCGGGACAGCCAACTGCCGGGTATGGTTACCGAAATTGTAACCATCTGCTCGAATCGGCATCAAAGGGGGGTACTCAGCCATCAAGTGACTTCGGGGGGAATGTCATGCAGTGTCGCCAGGAACAGCGTCGTAATCTCAATGCACCGTGCCGTATTCGTACCGGCCCGGGTCTTGCTCGCAGTGCAACGATTAGGGACCTGTCCTCGGACGGGTGCTCGCTGGAACCGACGCGTATTCCGCTGCGCCGGGCTGATATCGTAGAGGTCAATATCGGCGAGGGGTCGCCGATCAGGGCCGAAGTATGCTGGATGCGCTCTGGGGAAGGGATTGGTCTCCGCTTTCTCCGCGCGCTTCAGCCGCAGGTCCTGGACCAGCTGACCCGCAAGGCTCGCGACGCCTCGATCATGGGCGTGGCACCGCGCGAACCGATTCGGTTCGAGCAGACGGCCCTTCGCCCGGTCTGTTGAGGGGGAGAAGGCAGTAGAGCGGCGACCTGGGGAGTGCCGCTCGCTGCCTTCATCGACCTGTCATTACGAAACGACGGCGCCGGATAGTCGGCGCCGTTTTCGTTCATTCGGGCTGTGCCGGATCGAGTTCGGAAGGCTCTCCGTTCGGGCCCTCGATCTTGCGGGTGCTCTGGAGCTGCTTGGCAATCAAAGAGCAGAGCGCGGCCCAGATCGCGCCGACCGACCATCCTGCCAGAACATCGGTCGGCCAGTGCACGCCAAGATATACGCGGGTGAACCCGATCAGCAGGGCAAGCGCTATGGCAATCGCGATGAGATAGACCTGTATCTCGCGCTTCCTTTCGGCCCTCGCCAGCAGCACGGCCAGCGTCAGGTAGACGATGGACGAATTCATGGCATGCCCGCTTGGAAAGCTGGCCGAAGTCACGTCGACCAGATGCGGGACCAGTTCGGGGCGGGGGGCGGGCAAGAACCGCCTTGATTCCCGCACTCAGGATCGCGCCGCCTGCCATGGACAGGGCGACGAAGCCTGCGGTCGCCACCTTGCGCGATGCCACGAGGTAACCGACGGCGAGCGCCGTGATGAGAGTAAGCACTGCGACCCCGCCGAGTGCCGTAAAATCGATCATGGCCGTTTTGAGCCAGGTCGGCCCTACAGGCACGGAAACATCGGCCGCGGTGCGCAAGGCGCACAGGATGTGCTTGTCGAAGGCGAAGGTATCTCCCTCCGCGACTTCTGACGCGAGCTTCAGGAAGCCGAACAGCGCAACTGCGATGGCAAGAAAGCCGATGAGGATGAAGCTGTCGCGTCGGTGTGGCCGCATGAATTCGGCGACATCGTGTCCGTCGGTCATGCTTTCGCTCCGCGATCGGCGGGAGAAGATCGGGAAGTGGCCACGGCCATCCAACGATCTCCCGTTGGATTGGTGCCTGATACGCACTGGGGAGCGGTGAAGAAATTGGCGGACAGGGTGGGATTCGAACCCACGGTACGGTTGCCCGCACGGCGGTTTTCAAGACCGCTGCCTTAAACCACTCGGCCACCTGTCCGCGACGCAAAGCCCGCTAGCGACAAACATTCCGTTTGTCACGCGCATGCGTGCATGTACCGCATGGCGGGATTTATCATCGGCGCTTGCTGTGTCATTCTGCCTGCATGAAATTTCCCAGACGATTCATTCCGCTCCTTCAATCGCTTGCTCTTGTGTTCGGGGGTGCCGGCATGGCTGTCCCCGCCTCGGCGCAAGTCTATACCCAAAGTGGCTTCGAGAATTATCTCGAGCAGGTCCGGTCAAGGGCGAGGGCGGAAGGCGTATCGGAACGGGCAATCGCATCGGGCCTGTCGGGACTGACGCTGAACCAGCGAGTGATCGAACTCGATCGCCCCCAGGCCTATGACCCGAATTCGGTTCCGCCACCGTTTGAGCCCTATCGCCAAAAGCATGTCGACGCGGCGCGTATTGCGGGCGGTCAGCGCACTTATGCTGCCAATTCCTCGATCATACCTGCGATCGAGAGAGAATATGGCGTCCCGGGCCAGATCCTTGTCGCAATCTGGGGGCATGAGACGAACTACGGCTCTTTCATGGGCGGGTTCGACACGATCCGTTCGCTCGCGACGCTTGCCTATGAAGGCCGCCGGCGCGAACTGTTCGAGGATGAGCTTATCGCCTCGCTCAAGATGATCGACCGCGGCGTGGCTCGCTCGCAGCTTGTCGGCAGCTGGGCCGGGGCCATCGGCAATCCGCAGTTCCTGCCGTCTGTCTGGCTGCGCGTCGCCCAGGACGGCGATGGCAACGGCACGCGCGACATCTGGAACAGCCGGGCCGATACGCTGGCCTCGATCGCAGCCTACTTCCGCTCTGCCGGGTGGCGCCCGGGTGAACCGTGGGGTGTACCCGCCTATGTTCCGTCAGGCTTCAACCGCGACAGCGTGAAGACCCAGTTGTCCTCGCCCCGCTGCCCGCGCGTTTTCGCGCGGCACAGCCAGTGGCGTACGGTGGCGGAATGGAAGGCGATGGGTATACGGCCTCAGAAGGCGATCGCGGACGACACGATGGCTATCCTGTTCGAACCTGATGGCGAGGGAAGCACCGCGTATCTGCTGACAGGTAATTACCGGGTGATACTCGACTACAACTGTTCCAACTACTACGCGCTTTCGGTAGGCCTTCTGGCAGACGAAATCCGGCGCTGACGCCCGATCAGGCAACGCCGATACCGGGAAATGACGATGAAATTCGCCCACGGGGCCAGCGTCCGTATTGCCAGCGCGCTCTTGGCGGGTGCCGTTCTTGCCAGCCCCGCCCAGACGGTGGCCGAAGTTGCCGCTCCGCCCGCCGCCGAAAATGACGTGCCGACATTGCCCGCCTCGCTCGACGGGGCACCGATCGCGCTGATGATCGATCTTGGGTCGGGGCGAGTCCTCTTCAGCCGAGAGGAAGACCGCCGCTTCATGCCGGCGTCGCTCACGAAGCTGATGACGATCTACACCGCGTTCGAGATGCTGGACGAAGGTCTTTTGCAGCCTCAGCAACGCATGCCGGTTCGTGACGAGACCTTCCGCGAATGGAGCGGCAAGGGATCATCGATGTTCGTGGCGCAGGGGACGACCGTGGGTGTCGACGACCTGCTCCGCGCAATCCCGACCGTTTCCGCCAACGACGGCTGTGTCGTTTTGGCCGAAGGCGCTGCGGGAAGCGTCGCGAAGTTCACCGACATCATGAATGCCAAGGCGAAGGAACTTGGCATGAACGACAGTCACTTCAACACACCGAACGGCTGGCCCGACGAGGGGCGCACCTATACCAGCGCCCGCGACCTCGCGACGCTGGCAAAGGCGCTCATCACCAGGCATCCGCAGAAGTATCAGCGTTATTTCGGTATTCCCCAGTTCACCTGGAACGAGATCACGCAAAAGAACCGTAACCCCATCCTCGGTGTAGTCGATGGGGCGGACGGGCTGAAAACCGGCTTCACGAATGAAGCCGGTTACGGCTTTGTCGGCTCGGCAGAGCGGAATGGCCGCCGGATCGTAATGGTCATCGGCGGGACGCAGAGCGGGAGGGAGCGCAAGGCAATCGCGCGCGACTTCATCGCATGGGGATTCGACAGCTGGCGCGCCCATCAGCTCTATGGAATGAACCAGCCCGTCGCCGAAGTGGCACTTCAGGGCGGTGCCGAACGGCAGGTCGAACTTAAGGCGGAGCGCCCCGTTTTCGTGACTGTGCCGAACGGCGAAGACCCTCAGGCCAGAATCAGCGTACGCTATCTCGGGCCTGCCCAGGCGCCCATTGTGGAAGGGGACCGCGTGGCCAGGCTCGTCATCGAGACTGCTGACGGCCAAAAAAGCTCGGTGCCGCTGATCGCTTCCGAGAGTGTCGAAGAGGCGAACTGGTGGCAGCGGCTGCGCAACGGCCTGTTTTCGTTGGTGACCTGACATGGCGCGGGGGCGTTTCATTACCTTCGAGGGCGGGGAAGGGGTCGGCAAGTCGACCCAGATTGCCTTGCTTGCAAAGGCGCTGGCCGAGCGCGGGATCGATCATGTCGTCACGCGGGAGCCGGGCGGTACGCCCGGCGCGGAAGCGTTGCGGGCACTGCTTCTTTCGCCCGATAACGACTGGGGCGACAGAGCCGAAGCATTGCTTTTCGCGGCGGCGCGTTCCGACCATGTCGAAAAGCTGATCCGCCCTGCGATCGAGTCCGGAAAGTGGGTCCTGTGCGACCGCTATCTGGATTCGAGCCGCGCCTATCAGGGTGGAGCAGGCGGCCTTGGTGACGAGGACATCCTCGAATTGCACCTGATCGGGAGCATGGGCCTTCTGCCTGATCTGACGATCCTGCTTGAACTGGATCCAAGCGAAGCGGCACGCCGTGCCGACGATCGCGATGCAGGGGCTGCGGACCGGATCGGGGCAAAGGCGAGCGATTATCACGCTGATGTGCGCGCCTGTTTCCGAGCACTAGCCGATGCCGATCCTGATCGTTTTGCCATCGTCAGCGCGGATGGAACTGCCGACGATGTGCACGCACGGGTCCTGCACGCGGTCGATTCCATGGCAGCGGCGCGATGAGCGAACTCGTGGGGCACGAAACCCCGTGGCAGGAATGGCGCGCCGCAATGGCGGGTGGCCGAATGCATCACGGATGGCTGCTCACCGGACCTTCCGGTCTGGGAAAAGCCGGATTTGCCTTGGCGGCTGCGGCAGAGCTCGTGGCAGAACCGGGGGTGCCGCAGCCGCCCGCTGAAAGTCACCCCGATATCATCGTGCTTTCGCGCCTGCCTGCCACTGCCGATGACGAGAAGAAGCGTGAGGACGGCAAGCCTTACGCCACAAAGCGAAGCATCAGTGTCGATCAGGTCCGCGCCATGCAGCGGCGTCTTACCACGCGTCCCACTTTGGGTGCAAAGCGCGCGATCATCTTCGATTCCGCCGACGATCTCGAGAAGTCGGCGGTCAACGCGCTGCTTAAAAGTCTTGAGGAGCCGCCGGTCGGCAGCTTCTTCCTGCTCGTTTCGCACCGCCCCGGGGGCTTGCTTCCGACAGTCCGCTCGCGCTGTCGCACCTTGCGCTTCCAACCCCTGCCGGACGCCGAGGTGGAGCGCATCGTGGCCATGAACGAGCCGCAGGCAAGCAGCGAAGCTCGCACTGCAGCCGTCCGGGCAGCACATGGCTCACCCGGCGCTGCCATGAAGTTCATCGAGAACGATCTTGCAGCGATCCGGCGTGAACTGGTGCGGATCGTCGAGGAAGGCGACAATGATTTTTCTCGCCGCGGCGCGCTTGCTGCCGCGATCGGCGCCCGCCCCGATCGCGAACGGCTGCTTGCCAGTGTTGAGCTCGCCCGCACGATCTGTGCAGAGTGCGCGGCACTCGCTTCGCGTCCGTTTCAGGCCCGCCTGATCGAGGCGCATACGCAGCTGACCCGCTTCGGGCGCGAAATCCCCTATGCCAATTTCGATGCCGGACTGGCCGTGGTGGAAATTGGCGGCTTGCTGGCAGCGGCAGCCGTCCCTAAGGATGGCCGCTGACCGGCGTGTTGCAACGCCGCAAACATCCCGCAACGCCTGACGAAAGCAGGGCCTGATGGCCGAACCCTATTACATCACCACAGCGATCCACTATCCGAACGGCAAGCCGCATATCGGCCATGCCTACGAAACCATTGCCGCCGACGTAATCGCCCGGTTTCAGACCGCGATGGGGCGTGAAGTCCGGTTCCAGACCGGTACGGACGAGCACGGCTTGAAGATGGCGCAGAAAGCCCGCGAGCTCGACATGGATGTTCGCGATCTTTGCAACGAAATGTCGCAGCATTTCCGTGATTTGTTCGATCTTCTTGATATCGGATATAGCAACTTCATCCGGACGACAGATGATCGCCATCACGCGGCGAGCCAGGCTCTGTGGAACGCGATGGAGGCGTCGGGCGACCTTTATCTCGACCGGTACGAAGGTTGGTATTCGATCCGTGACGAAGCCTATTACGACGAAAGCGAACTGACCAACGGGGAAGGGGGCGAAAAGCTCTCGCCTCAGGGTACGCCTGTCGAGTGGACGGTCGAGGAATCGTGGTTCTTCAAACTTTCGAAGTACCAGGAGCCGCTTCTTGCGCTCTATCGTGACAATCCGGACTTCATCCGCCCGGCAAGCCGCCGCAATGAGGTCATGCGTTTTGTGGAAGGCGGCCTGCGCGATCTCTCCGTTTCGCGGACCAGCTTTGACTGGGGCGTGAAGGTTCCGGGTGCGGATGATCACGTCATGTATGTCTGGGTCGACGCCTTGACGAACTATCTCACCGGTCTTGGGTATCCTGACGCGACCGAGGACATGGCGAAGTTCTGGCCGGCAGACCTGCACTTGATCGGAAAGGACATCGTCCGGTTCCACACGGTCTACTGGCCCGCCTTCCTTATGAGCGCGAAGATACCGGTGCCGAAACAGGTGTTTGGGCACGGATTTCTGCTCAATCGCGGACAGAAGGAATCCAAATCGCTCGGCAATGTGACCGATCCGGTCGATCTGGCCCACAAATTCGGCGTTGATCCGCTGCGCTATTTCCTGATGCGCGAAATCGCGTTCGGACAGGACGGATCCTATTCCCCCGAAGCGATCGTGACCCGCGCCAACGCCGAACTCGCCAACAGCTTCGGCAACCTGGCTCAGCGTACATTGTCCATGATCTTCAAGAACATGGATGGCGAACTTATCAATCCTACGCAGATTGATGATGCTGACGAAGACCTGTTCGCTAGCGTCGCGGCAGGTGTCGCCGACCTGAAGGCTTCGTTTGCGGACCTCGCGTTCAGTGAGGGTCTCGACGCCTGGATGAAGGCGGTCTTTGCCTGCAACCAATACGTTGACGAAATGGCGCCGTGGGCCCTGCGCAAGACCGATCCTGAACGTATGCAGGCGGTGCTTATGACGCTGTTCAAAGTCGTGCGCGATCTTGCAATCGCAGTCCGCCCGGTCGTGCCCAGTTCGATCGACAAGCTGCTCGACCAGATGGGCGTTCCGGCTGACGCGCGTGACTATGCCGCGATCGAGGATACTGACTGGTTCGGTTCACTCTGTTCAAGCGGGTTCAGGATCGAAAAGCCGGTCGGCGTGTTCCCAAGGTTGGAAATGCCCGAAGAAACCGCTGCCTGATGTTGATCGATTCCCACTGCCACCTGAACTACAAGGGTATCGTCGAACGCCAGAAAGACGTGTTGGACGCTGCTCGCGAGCGCGGCGTCCGGGGATTCCTCAATATTTCGACCCGCCAGAGTGAATGGAGCGACATTGTCGCCACCGCAGAACGTGAGGAAGACGTTTGGGCGAGTGTCGGTATCCACCCGCATGAAGCCGATCGACACCAAGATCTGGGCACCGAGGCGCTCCTTCAGGCTACACGGCACCAGAAAGTTATCGCCATCGGTGAAACCGGGCTGGACTACTACTACGAACATTCGGACCGCGAGGTTCAAAAGGCTCTTTTCCGCGTCCATATCGACGTTTCGCGTCAGACCAGTTTACCTCTGATCATCCATACGCGCAATGCAGAGAAGGACACGCTCAACATCCTGCGGGACGAGATGGGGAAGGGCGCCTTCCCAGCTCTCATCCACTGCTTCACCGCGTCCCAGGAATTTGGCGAGGCAGTGCTGGAACTTGGACTAAGCATTTCACTTTCGGGTATCGTAACCTTCAAGAATGCTAAGGACTTACAGGAAACTGCCAAGATCATTCCTGAAGACCGTATCCTCGTCGAAACAGATTCGCCGTTCCTGGCGCCGGTCCCGCATCGCGGCAAGACTTGCGAACCCGCTTTCGTGGCCGACACTCTGCAATTCGTGGCCGATCTTCGCGGTGTGAGTGCCGATGAGCTGAGCGAGACGACAGGACGCAATTTCGCCGCGCTGTTCAGCAAGGCGCGCGTATGAAGCTTCTGGTTCTCGGTTCCGGTACGTCGACCGGCGTTCCGCGGGTCGGGAATGACTGGGGTGCCTGCGATCCTGACAACCCGAAAAACCGCCGATCGCGCGTTTCCATCATCGTAGAAGCAGACGACGGACAGCGCGTCCTTGTCGACACCTCGACGGACTTGCGCCAACAGCTCTTGGCGAATGATATCGATGCGATCGACGCGGTTTTCTGGACCCACGATCACGCCGATCATTGCCATGGGATCGATGATCTCCGCGTCCTCCGATACGGCCGCGGTGGCCCGATTCCAGGTTACGCCGCGTCTGAGACCGTCCGGCGGCTGCGGCAGCGTTTCGGATATGTGTTTGCCGGGCAACACGGCTATCCGACCATTGTGACCGTCGATACGCTCGACCGACTTCGGCTCGTTGCCGGAATGTCAGTCGAATGGACGCAGTGCCCGCATGGTCCGGCGCAAAGTACGGCATTCCGATTCTCCAGCGGTAACCATTCGATCGGATACGCCACCGACTTCAGCGAGATCACGGGCGATCTGGTCTATACCATGGAAGGTGTCGACATTCTCGTGGTTGATTGCCTGCGGCGAGAACCGCACCCGACACACGCGCATTTGGGCATGGCGCTCGAACTCGCCGAACGCTGCGACGCCAAGCGGGTGATTCTGACGCATCTCGACAAAAGCATGGACTATGATGTGGTTGCGGCTGAAACGCCGGAGCATGTCGAACCTGCCTTTGACGGAATGGTCGTGACGCTGTGACGACGCTCGCGATCGTTTCGATAGTCAGTATGCTTGGTTGGCTGGTGCTCGCCGTCGCCAGTTATCGGTCGTACGATCTGCCGAAGGTCAAGATGCTTAGGCAGATTGCGATGTGGGTGGTTTTGTTCACTATCATAGCCCTGATTCTCAAGGGTCTGGGCTTCTCGTGATCAAAGCCATTATTTAACATAATATATATTATCCAATTTGTATTGTTGTAAGCGCAATTTAGAAATGTCACTCCCCGCAAGTTAGAGATGTCACAACCGGGACGTCTCGCGGTTCCGGTGGCATGTCTTCCTGCAAGGCGGGAGGACTTGGCTATGACGGTGGTGGCGATGAGCCATGGCGAGCTTACACGGCACGATACGCTGCTTCGTTTCGAGCGTGGCGAACTGAGGATCGAAGATGCAGCGGTGCTTCTCGGGGTTTGCCGGCGACAGGTTTACCGATTGCTTGACCGGTGGCACGCAGACGGCCCCGAGGGTCTCGTTTCCTGGAAGCGCGGCCGTCCGAGCAACCGTACGTTCAAGGCGGAGTTGCGCGACCGGGTTCTCAGCCTGATCCGTGAGCACTACCATGATTTCGGTCCGACGCTGGCGACCGAGTATCTTGCGGAGCGGCACCAGATCACCATTTCGCGCGAAACGCTGCGCAAGTGGATGATCCAGGAAGGACTCTGGAAGGACCGCGATGCCCGCCGCCCACGTCCTTATCAGCCCCGTTATCGCCGGGACTGCCGCGGCGAGCTGGTCCAGGTCGATGGTTCGAAGCACTGGTGGTTCGAGGACCGCGGGCCGCAATGCACGCTTTTGGTCTACATCGACGACGCCACCAGCGAGCTGATGCACCTGAAGATGGTCGAGAGCGAGAGTACGTTCGCCTACATGGACGCAACCCGCGAGTATATCGAGCAGCACGGCAAGCCGGTGGCGTTCTATTCGGACAAGCACTCCGTGTTCCGCAACAACACGGCCTCGGCCAAGAGCGACGGCATGACCCACTTCGGGCGGGCGCTCGAGGCGTTGAACATCGAGATCATCTGCGCAAACTCACCGCAGGCCAAGGGCCGGGTCGAGCGGGCAAACGCGACACTGCAGGACCGTCTGGTCAAGGCGATGCGCCTAGAAGGCATCTCGACGATCGGCGATGCCAACGCGTTCCTGCCGGGCTATATGGCGCGGCACAATCAGCGGTTCGCCAGGGCGCCATTCGATCCGCGCGATGTGCATCGCCCCCTCGCCCTGCACGACGATCTCAAGGCGGAGATGGTCTGGCGCGAGTGGCGCACGGTAACGCAGGCACTGGCGCTGCATTACAACAAGGCGCTTTTTATTCTCAAGCCTAACGAGATCAGCCGGTCGCTGGCGGGCAAGCGCGTCGAGGTCTGTGAATACCCGGACGGCCGCCTCGAGATCCGCCATGGCGAGCACGTCCTTCCCTACCGCATGCACGACAAGATCCGGCAAGTGAACCAGGCGGCAATCGTCGAGAACAAGCATCTCGATGCGGCGCTGGCGGTGGCGAAGGCGATGCAGGAGTTGCTGCCCCCGCGGAAGCGAAACAAAAATGAGCCGTGCCGCAGCTCGCAGGGGGCGCACATGTTCCCCTCGCCTGCGCCGCAGGACCAACCGACGGTTAAGCGCAAGCGTGGGCGCCCTCCGCTCCGGCGCCTGACCCCGGCTGAACGGGCCCAGCGCATGGGCGAAAGGGTCTGAGAGGGCCCACTGCTGACGCAGCGGGTCCGAAGACTGACATCTGATAGACCAGCGCACCAGCAGGGGCAGCGCTGCGCAGGATCGCAGGGCTACGCGCTACCCCTGCTGCATCAAACGGTGACATCTCTATCTGGCGGAAATAGGGTCTTCTCTAAGTTGCACGAACATATTG
>NZ_LYWY01000018.1 GCF_001661915.1 Croceicoccus pelagius | reverse complement strand
CCGGCACCATATGTGGACGGCTCCCTCTTGCAAGGGCTGTGCGGAGAATTTGATCGGATCGCTTGCGTCCATATGTCCGGCCTGTGGGTGCGACCGCACATGGTCGCTGGCCAAGATGGTTTCCGCAGCATGAGTTCCAAACACCTCAGCGGCCTCGAACGGCCATTGGTGCCGATGGAATGCCACACGCCTTGGATCGATCGATCGCACCATCTGCTCAATTCCTGCAAGATTTGGCATCAGCTCAGTACGATAGCAAACGGCTGCTCATCGTGCCTAGCCAATCTCTCACGCTGCCACTGCCGGCGGCGATAGTTCTGCTCTTCGATATTGCTCACCGCTCACCATCAGTTTCCAGGCGATTCTCGCGATCTTGTTGGCGAGCGCCACCGCAACGAGTTTGGGCTTCTTGCGTTCGAGCAATCCCAAGAGCCAGACAGAGGCATTCTTGCCTCCAGTACGGCGGACGTGCTGAACAACGGCGGTGGCTCCTACCACGAGTGTACTGCGCAAGAGCTCATCACCGGCTCGTGTAATGACCCCGAGCCTGACTTTGCCGGCAGTCGAATGATCGCGGGGTGTCAAACCGATCCAGGCCGCAAAGTCTCGCCCGGATTTAAACTGTTGCGGGTCTGGGGTTTTCATCATTAGCAATGAGGCGCCGATTGGGCCGACGCCGGGAATTTTTGCGAGCCGTTGGCTACATTCGTCATTGCGGTGCCATTCCATGACCTGGGCTTCGACCCGCTCGATTTCCATCAGGAGCTGCGAATATTCCCTGCCATGAAGCGCAAATAATTCCCGTGCCAGTTCCGGGATCGCCTCGTCCGCCGCGATGCGTTCGAGCAGGGGCTCGATCCGGCACATGCCCGTTGCTGCGGTAACTCCGAACTCTGCCGCAAAGCCACGGATGGTGTTGGCGAGCTGCGTGCGTTTCTGAATGAGCCTGGTACGCATCGCTATGAGCATGAGGGCGGCCTGCTGCTCTACGCTCTTAGCCGGCACAAACCGCATTGTGGGGCGGCTCATCGCCTCGCATAGCGCTTCTGCATCGGCCGCATCATTCTTGCCGCGCTTGACGTAAGGTTTTGCTAGTTGCGGTGCGATCAACCTCACTTCGTGACCATACGAACCGAGAAGACGCGCCCAGTGGTGCGCGCTGCCGCAGGCCTCGATGGCGACGACAGTCGGTGGCAACTTCTCGAAAAACCGGACCATCTCCCGGCGCGTCAGCTTCTTGCGCAAGACCGGCTGTTCTGCCGAATTGACACCGTGCAGTTGAAAAACGTTCTTTGACGTATCCATCCCTATGCGAATAATCTGTTCCACGGGCGGCTCCTTCATGTGAGTCCTACAACGAAATCACCTTGGCACATTGCGATGCCGCTGGGAGCCGTCCAACCCAACACCTCAGGCCTTGGCCGACGATTTTTTCAAGGAGGATTGGGGTTTCATCTTCGTTCCTTCGTCACTGCGACGAAGCCCCAATCCTCCTTACATCACAACCTCAAATCTGTGCCATAGCTGCTGACGGTGGACACAGGGTAACGTCGGGAATGGAACGGCCTTGCACGTCAATCTCCTGTGATCTGGCGACGACCTTGTGAGCGCAAAAGATGGATCGGTAAGACCGGATAAGGCGGTTTCCTTGATCACCTTGGCCGATTTATCCAGCTTGTTTCCTGCCTCCCCGCGTCCGCCGGTCAACCGCACAGCCGCCATGGCCCCGGTGTTTCCATTGGAAAGTCTGATCCTTTCCGGCCGGCTGCACCGAAAGGAACGGACAAGGAAAGACCCCCGGTCGCCGAGCGGCCGAGGGTCTTTGAATAGAGGCAAGTCAGGCATTGCCGAACGCGGCGTCTGACGATGCGCAAGTGGGCAATCAATAGTTGTAGGTCAAGGTCACCCCATACTGGCGCGGAGGACCGAAGGTGCCGAAGGCGATCCGGTTGCCGCGCTGGGTGTAGACGTGCGTACCCCAGACCTCATCGGTGAAATTCTTCACCCAGGCCTGGATGTCCCACTTGCGGTCGCTGCTTGTCCACGAAACCCAGGCATCGCCCAAGGTGTAGCTCGCAATGACGTCCAGCGGGTTGTTGTCGGCATTGGTGAAGACCTTGCCCTGATGGCGTCCGTTGACGTTGGCGGTCAGCCTTGCGCCAGATGCGAGTTCGTGGCTGACCTGGACATAGGCGCTCCACGTGTCCTTCGGCGCCTGGCGCATCCGGTTGCCCGAAAAATTGCCTGTCCCGGAGATGTCGGGGGTTCCGAAGAAGTCCTTGTAATTGGCGTCCAGATAAGAATAGCTTCCGCCGAATTCGAACCATTCCAGCGGTCGCGCGGTCAGTTCTGCCTCGAAACCCTTGATTTCGGCGTTGGCCGCATTTTCGGTTATGAATTCGCCGAAGTTCGATGTTGCCGGCTGGAAGAAGCGGGTTACCTGGAGGTTCTTGTAATCCAGGTAGAAGGCCGAAGCGTTGAGGCGGACGCGGCGGTCGAATAGATCGAGCTTCGCGCCGATTTCGTAGTTGGTGGCTTCTTCGGGATCGAAGGCGGTGGTCGCCTTTTCACGTGTGGTCGCGGTTCCGGTGAAACCGCCGCTCTTGAAGCCGGTGGACACGGTCGCAAAGAACATCGCTGCTGAACTCGGCCGATATTCGGCGCTCAGCCGCCAGGAAAAGTTGTTCCAGCTGTCTTCGCCCCTGGAAGCGCCGAACGGCCGCAGCAGCAGCAGCAGATTGGGTGAGCCGCTGACCACGTTGGAGGCGATGATTTCCTTCTTTTCGTGGGAATACCGAGCGCCGCCCGTTATCGAGAAACCTTCCGCCAAGTCGAAGCTTGCCTGGGCGTAGCCGGCAAGGCCCTCACCGGTGAAATCCATGTTGGCAGCCGCGAGGCTGGGGACGAGCGAGGCATCGGACAGCGACGGGAAGCCGACAGCTTCGGTCCGGTTGATCTTTTCGTGCGAGCCATAGAGCCCCACGACCCATTTGAAGCGCCCGTTGGACGGCGAGGTCAGCCGGATTTCGCCGGTGAACTGCTCCCCCGTTTCGTCGACGATGTCGACCGTGTCGAAGGTGAAGCCGACCGTGGCGGGGGCAGTCAACCCGATGTTGGGGTTTCCGTGAGCGCCGGTCAGATCGACGATCGGGCTGGGCGGAAGACCTGAACTGTCGAGAACGTTCTTGTAGGTGGAGTCGCGGTAGGCCCCCATGACGGTCAGCGTCGCAAAGTCCATCTCGTGGTTCAGCTCGCTCATGACGCCGAACACGTCGCGCTTCGAAAAGCCCAGCGCCTCGCCGGCGTATGAGTAGACGCCGCCGCCTTTGCCGAGGTTCCCTCCGAAGGCTGCGTTTACGGCCATCGGGTCCGAAGCGCATCCGCAGTTGTGCAGCGGGCCAGCCGAGCCTACTGGCTCGCGGTTATCGGTACCGAAGTTGTCGTCCGCACCGTCAAGCGAGACGAGCAGGCTTGTCCGCTCCGACGGCTCCCATTTCAATGCAGCACGCCAAGCAAAGCGTTTGGCAAAGCCAATATCGTCGTCGTCTTCACTGCCAGCGGGAATGGCTTTAGTGCCTACGTCGACACGGGTCAGGTACCCGTCGGTATCGCGGCGACTGAACGATAGGCGCGCCGCGAGTGTGTCACCGATCGGAACATTAACCCCAGCGCCCGTGTCGAAAGTACCGAAGTTGCCCACCGTTTGACGGACCTTGAGTTCGAACTCCCCTAGAACGGGTTTGCGCGTCACGTAATTTATGACGCCAGCAATTGCATTCTTGCCAAACAGCGTGCCTTGCGGTCCGCGGAGAATTTCGAGTCGCTCCAAATCGAAGATGTCGATGTTGGTCGCGGTGCGCGTGGCGAAATAGACGCCGTCCACCATTACCAGGGTGGAATCGGATGCACCGGCGCCATCTTCCTTGGTGCCGACACCGCGGATCGCCACTTCGGGCTGACCCGGCGTGAACGAGTTCAGGACAAGGCCGGGCGAACGGCCCTGGATGTCCTCAAGCGACGATATGTTGCTCTTTTCCAGCGTGCTGCCACTGAACGCGCTGATGGCAAGAGGCACGTCCTGCACGTTTTCCGAGCGCTTCTGCGCGGTGACGACAATCTCGGCAATTCCCGAGTTCTGTTGTCCCTGGGCATCGCCGCCCGCTTGCGCGGCGTTATCGGCAGTCTGCGCGGTCGCGTCGTTGGCAACCAGCGCCATGGCCAGGCCGAAGCCCAGATTCAACAGGAATCGATTGGAATTTCGCATGAGCACACCCCCCCTTGTTACTTTGATTTGTCATCGTAGATAACTGCATGCGGATGCCTGATCAAGTGCTCAATCAAATTTTTCGTCGCTGCATGCCTGGGTTGCGGCAGGCGGCAGAGCGGCCCCTTGGGCAAGGGGCCATGCGGCGCAGTCAAATCGCTTGGCAAAGCCGGGGGAGGGCGGGCATAAATTGCCGGACGGGTGCTTGCACGGTTGCGGCCCGGCGCACGCTGCCGAATGCGGGCGGGGCAAGGCTCGGTGTTTTCGGCAAGCGCATGCAAAACGAGGACGAAATCGATCATGAACGTTACCCCACAACGCCTCGCCGGAAAGGAGGCATCGCGCGTGGACGAATTGATCGATGCCGCCTCGCGGCTCATTTCGCTTCAGGGTTACGACCGCACTTCGGTGCGCGACATAGCCCAGGCCGTAAACCTGACGTCGGGTTCGATGTTCTATCATTTCAAGACCAAGGACGACCTGCTTGAAGCGGTGATTCGCAAGGGCATCATCGATGGCCTGGCTTTCATGAACCAGGCGCTCGATCTGGCGCCGGGCGGGACACTCAACCGGTTTCACGCCCTCGTCGCCGCGCATATCGGTGTCGTTCAAGGGGAACTTCGGCACTTCCATCGGGTCTGGACGAGGGAGTGGGATCGCCTTCAGCCGGAAGCTCGTCTGCGGCTGCGGCCGCTTTCCGAACAATATCGCGAACTGATGAACGCCTTGCTGCATTCCTTGGCGGCCGAAGGCCACCTTCATTCCGATATTGAGACAGCCAGACATCTGCTTTTGCCCGGTCTGAATTGGACGCCGACTTGGACCAGCCTGAAGGACAAGGCCTCGCAGGCCACGCTTGCGGAAAAAATCTGCGCAACAGTCCTCAATCTGCCGGTCGACGCATTCAGCGATCTCATGCATGCGGAAACGACGACCGGCCCGGGGCATCGACGAACTATTGACTGAGCGCTTGATTAACGTTAACTGCGAAGTGTATTTGTAGTGAAGGGAAACGGTTATGGCCGTAAGCAAGGCTCATGTCGCTCGCTCGGCGGGTTCGGGCGCGGATTACCGCGAACTGATTCGCGAGGATCGCATTCACGGTTCGCTCTATACCAGCGAAGCCATTTTTAAGGACGAGATGGAGCGAATCTTTCGGCAGGGCTGGGTTTACGTCGGCCACGAATCGGAAATTCCCAAGCGGGGCGATTTCGTGCGCCGACAGATCGCCGGCGATCAGGTGATCGTGGTCCGCGCGCAGGACGACAAGATCAACGTCTTCCTCAATCGATGCGCCCACCGCGGCAATCTGCTGTGTTCCGATAACAGCGGTTCAGCGCGGGCAATCGTCTGCAAGTATCACGGCTGGGCCTACGACCTTGAAGGCAATCTGATCGATGTCCCGTATCCGGCAGGCATGACTTGCGACAAGCAGAAGCTGGGACTGAATGCTTTGCCGCGCGTCGATTCCTATCGCGGCTTTTATTTCGCCAGCTTCAATGAACAAGTGATCCCGCTCGACCAGCATCTGGGCAAGGCCACCGACCTTATCGACCGGGCCTGTGAAATGTCCCCCACCGGCAAGCTTCGGCTTGATGGGGGGTGGGTGCAGCACCGCTTTAAGTCCAACTGGAAGATGCTGCCCGAGAACGACGTCGATGGTTATCACGTGAACTTTGTCCACCCGTCGTTCGCGCAGGCGATCCGTTCGAACTACGATGCCGCAGCGTTCAAGAACGAGGAAGACCTGGTTTCCGAGGCGCGTTACTGGGGCAATGGCCATACCGAGATCGATTTCTCTAAGGCGTATACCAAACCGCTCGAATGGTTCGGCTGCGACGAATCTCGTTTCCCGGTCTACGTTGCAAAGATGCGCGAGGCTTATGGCGTCGACGACGGCAACCGAAAGCTGACGGCAGGACCGCCGCACGCATGCATTTTCCCGAACCTGTTTCTTGGTGAAGGCAATGTCGGCATGTTCGAGCCGATAAGCGCCGATGAGTGCATTCACTGGCACACACCGCTCCTGCTCGAAGATGTCGAGCAAGGGGTCAACGACCGTCTTAAGCGTCAGTCGGAGGGCGCGCTTGGCCCCGCAGCCTTTCTGCTCGCCGATGATGCTGTCATCGCGGAGCGCACCCAGCAGGCGCTGGGCGAATCGGGCGGCTGGCTCGACCTCAGCCGGGGTATCGAACGCGAGCATGAAGAAGATGGCGTGATGATCGGGCACCTGACCGACGAGGTTACCAATCGCGGTTTCTGGCACCACTACCGGCGCATCATGACTGGCGATGCCGAACCGGCCCGCCTGGTCAAGGTCGCGTGAAGGAGGACGAGCACATGACTCTCGCTGAACCGAGAACCGTTTCGCTCGACGAGCGCTACGAAATCGAGGAATTTCTGGCCTGCGAGGCGCGCGCCGCGGATGAATCCCGCTACAGCGACTGGGAAGCGCTGGTGGACGACGACATGGTCTACTGGGTGCCGACCGCCGATGGCGCCCGCTTCCCCCCGGGGGAGAAGATCTCGGTCATTTTCGACAACCGCACCCGGCTTGCCACGCGTATTCGCCAGCTCAACACCGGCAAGCGGCACTCGCAGCTTCCGGCATCGCCGATGGTCCGCACCCAGGCCAATTTCCACATCGAACGCACCGGGGACGATACCTATGGCGTTCGTTGCAGCCAGGTGCTGTATGAATACCGGATCCAGTCCACCCGCGAAATGGTCACCTGGCCGGCGCGCGTGGAATACCGGCTTCGCCGCCATCCCGATGGGCTGAAGATGTATTTCAAGGGCGTGTTTCTGGTTACCGCATCGGATGCGCTGCCCGGCCTCCCGTTCATCATCTGAACGATGGCGACCAAACCGATAGCTGCAATCACCGGGCTCGGGTTCAGCACGCTTTCGCGCGAACCCGGAATGAGCGCGCGCCGCCTCGCCTGCGATGCGGCGCGCGCCGCCAGCCTTGATTCGGGCCAGGCGCTCTCATCGATCGACGGTCTTCTGCTCAACCGAAGTCCGATCGAGCCGCACGAAACGCTGCCGCTCACCGTGCAGCGCGATCTTGGCCTGCACGACCTCGGGCTGCTCGCATCGATCGAGGGTGAGGGCAGTTCGGTTGTGCAGATGATCCAGATCGCCGCGCTGGCGGTCAACTCGGGCATGGTCAATCGGGTCGCCTGCGTCTTTGCCGACGCCCCGATCAGGCCCGCGGTCAATTCGGGCCAGACATTCGCCATTCCCCTGCCGCTGACAGGGATCGAAGGCTGGGAGCGCGAAATCGGACTGTTCGGCGCGAGCGCGGCCTTTGCCCTGGTCGCATCGCGCTACATGAACCTTTACGGGGCAAACGAGGAACACTTCGGTGCCTGGGCGATCGCCGAGCGCGAGTGGGCGATGCGCAGCGAACGGGCCTTCCTGCGCACGCCGCTGACCATGCAGGACTATCTTGCCTCGCGCTGGATCTCGCGGCCGGTCCGGCTGCTCGATTGCGCCTATCCGGTCAATGGAGCGATCGCCTTCATCGTTTCCCGGGCCGATGAGGCGGCCGCCGCCCCCGCCCCCGCCTATATCCACGGCATGGGCCAGGGGCATTCCGGCTGCCGGGGGTTCGGCGCGCTGGAGCCCGAATTCGACAACGGCGCCGAGCAGGCCGGCAGGACCGCCTATGCCATGGCCGGCATCGGCCCGGCCGACATTTCAAGTGCGCAGTTCTATGCACCGTTCAGCTGCGCAGGGCTGGTGGCCGTGGAGAATTACGGCTTCTGCAAGCGCGGCGAGGGGGCGGCCTTCGTCGCCGATGGAAACACCAGGCCCGGCGGATCGCTGCCCACCAATACGGGGGGCGGGATGCTTTCGGGATATTACATGCAAGGCGCCACATCGCTGTCCGAGGCGGTGATCCAGGTCCGCGGCGAGGGGGGGCAGCGCCAGGTGGCCAATGACCTTGTTCTGGCAACAGGGCTGGGAGGACGCCAGGAGCATCATGCCGCGCTCGTCCTCAGCCCGCATGGGAGGCTGTGATGGGCGATTCCGTTGGCCACGACCACGACGAGGACGGCTTTCGCAGCGGCCTTGCCAGGGGTGAACTTCTTGTGCCGGTCTGCAGGCAATGCGGAGCGGTTCTTGACTATGCCCAGCGCGTCTGCGGCGAATGCGGTTCGGCCGCGCTCGGCTGGCGCCAGGCGGAGGGCCGCGGGGTGCTGCGCAGCGCCGTGGAAATGAGCGTCTCCTACGTCGACAGCCTCCAGGCGCCTTACCTCGTCGCTTCGGTCAGGCTGGCCGAAGGGCCCCATCTGCTGGCGCGCTATGCCGGAACCTGGGACGATGTGCGGGGCGGCCAGCCAGTGAACGCGCTTGTCGAGGACGGCGCGCTCTGCTTCAAGCCTGCCTGATAACAAAAATCGAGTGAGTGGGGTGTCGAAATGCTGACCCGGGATTTGATCGCGCGCTGCGGCCGACATTATCCGCGCCGCGCCGCCTATGTCGCGGGAGACCTAACGCGGACCTGGCGCGAAATGGAGGTCCGCTCCAGCCGGATCGCATCGGCCTTGCTGGATCTGGGCGTGACCAAGGGGGCGGCCGCCGGCTTCCTGGGGGGCGAGTTCGTCGAGGCCTACGAACACTTTTTCGCCTGCCTCAAGCTTGGCGCCATCCGCGTTGGCGTGAACCGGCGGCTGACGGTCCGCGAACTGATCCATGTTATCAGGGATTCGCAGTTGACGACGCTTGTCGTCCATGCCGATTGCTTGCCGCTGCTTGAAAAGCTGCGCGAGGCGGGGGGGCTTGGCGGGGTGCAGGTGATCGGTTTCGGGAGCGAACACGGCCTTGCCCACGATCTCGAGGACCTGATCGCCAGGGGCTCGGACAAGCCGGCGCTCCCCACGCTCGAAGGACAGGATCCGGCCTTCTACTCCTACACTTCGGGCACCACCGGCCTGCCCAAGGGCGTGGTCCTTTCGCAGCAGGGCCTTGCCGCCTCGATCATCCAGGCGGTGACCCAACTGGGTTTCAACCGGGAAGACGTGTTCTATCACGCCACCGCGAACGCCTGGGTCGCGGTCGTGCTCGGCATGCTTGGCCTGGCCAACGGGATGACGACTGTGCTTCCCGAAGCCGGCACGTTCGAACTGCCCAAGCTGCTGCCGACGCTCGAGCGTCATCGCTGCACGATCGCGCTGCTCGCGCCGACCATGCTGACCTGGGCCATCGAGGAACAGCGCGCCAAGGCCAATGACCTTTCCGCGCTGCGCCTCATCGCCTTCGGATCTTCGCCGTCCACCCCGGCCCTGATCCGCGATGCGCAGGAGACCTTCGGGTGCGGGCTGATGAATTGCTACGCGATGACCGAGACGACATGGGGCGGAATATCCTTCTTGATGCCCGATGAAATCCGCCGCGGCCTTGAGGACAGGCCCGATCTGCTCGGTTCGGTGGGCCAGATTTCTCCGCTGTTCGACATTCGCATCCTGGACAGCGACGGGCAGGAAGTTCCCGAGGGGGAAGCGGGCGAGGTGTGGCTGAGCAGCGAGGCCAACATGTTGCGCTACCTCAACCTGCCCGACGAAACCGCCGCGGCGATGAACGGCGACTGGATAAGGACGAACGACATCGGCCGGATCGACGAGGAAGGCTATCTTCACCTGCTCGACCGGCGCAATTTCATGATCATCACCGGCGGCATGAACGTCTATCCGGTCGTCGTCGAAGCGGTGCTGGCCGAACATGCGGCGGTTGCCGAAACCTGCGTCGTCGGATTGCCGGACCCGGTCTGGGGCGAGGCGGTTGTCGCGGTGATCCGCACACGGGAAGGTATGGAAGTCGCAGGCGAGGCCCTGCGCACCTTCTGCAAGGAACGGCTCAGCCATTTCCAGGTGCCCAAGCATTTCCATTTCACCACCACCCCGCTGCCGCGCACGGTGACTGGCAAGATGCGCAAGAGCGAGGTGCGCGAAACGCTTTGCCAGGCGGTCGAACCGCTCGCCTGAAGGCAGGTCGTTCCGGCCGGATGGAATCCACCGCCGAATGCGCGCAGTAGGGCTTGATTTGCCGCCGCAGCTGCGCGACCGCCAAGAGCATGACCACCACGCCAACCTTGTTGCCCACGTCCTTGCCGCCGCTGCCGCGGCCGGCAACAAGCCGTTCCTGATCGAGGGAGACGAAGGCAGGTTGTCCTTCGCCGAGCTGGACCGGCGCACGGCCGCGATGGCGGGGCGGCTGGCGGTGCTCGAGGGCAAGGCGGGTGACAGGATCGTCGTCCAGGTGGAAAAGTCGCCAGAGGCGGTTCTTCTCTATCTGGGCGCGCTGCGGCTGGGGCTGGTCTTCGTGCCGCTCAACACTACCTACGCGGCTTAAGCCGCAGAAATGGGAAAAAGTGCAGCGAAATCAATAAAGGCAACTTTGGAAGCCCTCGACAGATTGACTGCTGCTGATGGCTGTCTGGTCCCCAGAATTGGCAATAATTCCGCGACTTTGCCGAGCAGGTCCGGTCGTTCCGATGGCTATATGGTCCCCAAGCGGCATTCCTTGACGGCAATCTGGCTCGCCGGAAGATGGCGCCCGCACCCAGTGATTATGTCATCTGGGATACGGAGCTTGCAGGCTTTGGAATGCGGGTCCGGTCATCGGGCAATCGCTACTGGTTCGTGCGCGTCCGCCGACGCGGCAGGCATTGCCGTGTCTCGCTGGGCAAGGTCGACGAGGTCGATGCCCTGACCGCTCGGGGCGAAGCGCGCAAGCGTCTTGCCGAAGTCGCGCTCGATGGTCTGCCGCGCCGCGTATCGGTGAAGGTCGCTCCTCTGTTCTCGGATTACGCCGATGAATTCTGGACCGACTATGCCCGGCACTGGAAGGCCTCGACCCAGAAGCGCAACCTCGACGCAATCAACCGCGACCTGCTGCCGTGCTTTGGAAAGATACGGGTCGACTTGATTGGCAAATCCGAAACTGTCGCAGAGACCGAAGGGCAAGGCGCGAACGACGACTTGGATTGCCGTGGAGAACGGGTTCGGCATCCGCCACTACCCCAGTGGTCGGCATGTCTACGTTGTTCAGACGCGGATGGGCGGACGGGTTCGGACAATCACGATAGGTCCAGCGTCAGTTCTCAGCCGGCATCAAGCGGTGAAGGTGGCGCGTCAGGTTCTTGCCCATGCCCGTGTCGGCCACGATGCGGCGACATCGCGCCAGCGCGTGCGCAATGCGCCGCGCATGGACGACTTCCTGCGGGAGTACTGGGAGAAGTGTTCCTCGGCTTGGAAGCCGTCCACGCAAGAAACAGCGACCGGCTATCGCCGGAGCCACATCGACGGCGCCTTCCCGGAAGCGTTCGTGGACAGCTTGACCGAGGGCGAGGTGACCAAGTGGTTCGTAGCCATGACGGACAAGTCCGGTCCCGGCGCGGCAAACCGCTGCTTAGAAATTCTACGTTCGGCGCTGAACAATGCCGAGGAATGGGGCTATCGCGTCGAGAACACGAACCCTTGCTATGGAATCCGGCAGAACCGGAACAACCATCGCAATCGCTTCCTGTCCGACGACGAGCCGGCCCGCCTTGGCACTGTCCTCGCCAAGGCACGCGCAGGGGAAACCGAACAGAGCAAGCCTATGCCTCGGCGATCTTGCAACTCGTCCTGACCGGATGCCGGGTCGGTGAAATTCTGTCCCTTGACTGGTCCGACATCAAAGGCCTCCGCCTTCACCTCAGGGACAGCAAGACCGGCCCACAAACCGTCCCACGAACCGTATGGTTGGGTGACGAGGACCGCGACTTGATCGTAGCCCTCCCACGCTGCGGCAAGAATTCGTCGATCTTCTGGAACTGGCGCTATCAACGACCGATCCAGACGATCCACAGTCCTTGGGCGAAATTCAGAGACGTGGCTCGCGTGAAAGATGTTAGGCTGCACGGTTCGCGGCACACATACGCCAGCCACGCCGTGATGGGCCGGGAGAGCGTGCCCATGATCGGTCGGCTGCTCGGGCATGCGACGGTCAAATCCACTTCGCGGTACGCCCATTTCGAGGACGCGCACCTGTTGGAGGCGGCGGAGACGATCGGAGCCGCGATTGAGCGAGCGATGCTGACAGGCCGATCGTGACCGCGCATCGCCGTTCATTGATGCATAAATGGGCCATCCAGGATCGGTAAGCAGCGAACCCGCCTCTACAAGAACCGCTGGTTCGCCAAGCTCGCGATCCGTGAAGGGATCAATGACGCAACGCTTGTTGCCGCCATCGATCAGGCCAATCGCGGCCTGGTTGACGCCTATCTTGGCAGCGGCCTGATAAAGCAGCGCGTTGCGCGTGAGGGTGGAGGCAAGTCCGGCGGATACCGCACACTGGTCTTCTTCCGCCACGAGGAACGGGCCATATTCGCCTTTGGCTTCGCCAAGAGCGACAAGGCCAACCCGGCCTGCTGCCGGCTTGATGGACACCGAGATACGGTGTTTTATCGGACTGGAGGATCAGCATGGAACGAAGGAAGTTTGCGCGTGAGTTCAAGCTTGAGGCAGTGAGGCTGATCAAGGAGCGCGGTGTCAGCGTTGCGCAGGCATCGCGCGATCTGGATGTGCATCAGACGGTGCTGCGTAACTGGGTCCGCGATTTTGCTGACAACCCGCAGAGCGCCTTTCCCGGCCACGGGCAGATGAAGCCGGAGCAGTTGGAGATCGTGCGCCTACGCAAGGAAGTGGCGAAGCTCAGGGCGGAGCGCGACATTCTAAAAAAGCCGCGGCCTATTTTGCGAAGGACAGCCTGTGAGGTTCGCCTTCATCGCAAAGCACCGGGAGACATGGCCGGTATCGTGGATCTGCGAGGCGCTCGGGGTCTCGCGCAGCGGCTATCAGGCTGATCCGCGCGCCGTCCGCCCGCGCCCGAAGCGACGAGGAGATCGGCGCCAGGGTCAAGGCGAGCCACATCGCGAGCTACCGGACCTACGGAGCACGCCGCGTCTGGCACGACATGTTGGCCGAAGGTATCTCATGCGGTCTGCACAAGATCGAGCGGCTGATGCGCATCCAGGGCCTGCGGGCGCGGCCGCGTCGGCGTGGACTGCCAAAGGATAAAGGCGAACGCTCGGTGATCGCCGGCAGCGTGCTTGACCGCCAGTTCATGGCCGATGCGCCGAACCGCAAGTGGGTGGCCGACTTCACCTACATCTGGACCGCCGAGGGCTGGCTATACGTTGCTGCCGTGATCGACCTTTTCTCGCGGCGTGTCGTTGGCTGGTCGATGCAGGCGGAGATGACGGCTCAGCTCGTCACCGACGCTCTCATCATGGCGATCTGGCGACGCGGCAAGCCAGATGCTCTGCTTCACCACTCCGATCAGGGCAGCCAGAGCGTTCCACAGGTTTGCTGAACCGGCGGATTCCCTAAATTGATTGTTTGTGACCCCCCTCATTGGAGGTGGATCATGGGTATTGTTCGATCGTTGGATTTGCGGGAGCGCGTGGTTGCGGCGGTTGCCGAGGGAGCATCGCGGCATGCGGCGGCCAAGCGCTATTCGGTGAGCGTGAGTTCGGCGATCCGCTGGAAGGCGCTGGCGGCGAGCAAGGGCAGTCCGGCGCCGGGCAAGCAAGGCCGCCCGCTGGGCAAGGGGCCGCTGGCGGACCGCACTGACTTCCTGATCGCGGCGATCGAGGCGCAGCCGGACATGACGATGAAGGAGCTTGCCTCGCGCCTGCTGGCGACACGCGGGGTGAGCGGAGCCGAATGGACGCTGTCGCGGCTGCTCAACCGGGCCGGCTACGCATATAAAAAAACAGCTGATGGCGTCGGAATGCGCACGCGCCGATGTGGCTGAACGCCGCCGGGTATGGATCAACGAGCGCCAGCCCGCGATGCGTCAGGAGCCGCACCTGCTGGTGTTCATCGACGGAACTTCCGTGAACACCAAGATGACGCGGCTGCGCGGTCGGGCGAAGAAGGGCAAGCGGCTGAAAGCCAGCGCTCCGTTCGGCAAATGGGGCGCCCAGACGTTCATCGCCGGGCTTCGCTACGATGGCCTCACCGCCCCGTGGGTGATCCCCGGCGCGATGGATCGCGAGGCGTTCGACATCTACGTCGAGACCCAGCTCGCTCCAACACTTGCGCCAGGCGACGTGGTGATCCTCGACAACCTCTCGTTCCACAAGAGCGCCAAGGCCGAAGCCGCCATCCGGGCGTGCGGCGCGAGGATGCTGTTCCTGCCGCAATACTCGCACGACCTGAACCCGATCGAGATGGCCTTCTCGAAACTCAAGGCCCACCTCAGAAAGGTCGCCGCCCGCACCTTCGATGCCCTCACCGAGGCCATCGGAGACATCTGCGACCTCTACCTTCCCGCCGAATGCTCCAACTACTTCGAAAAAGCGGGCTATGGGTCAGACTAACAGTGGGTTTCTCCAGTATACCAGCGAACAGTCCCAACGCCTGATGACCGATAGCGGCGTCACCTGCTCGATGAGCCGCTCGGGTAACTGCTGGGACAATTCTGCCATGGAAAGCTTCTTCTCCTCGCTCAAGACCGAGCGGGTAGGCAAGAAGGTCTATCGATCAAGGGATGAAGCCAGGGCCGATGTGTTCGACTATATCGAGCGCTTCTACAACCCGACACGGCGCCACTCGACGATCGGCTACAAGAGCCCCATCGACTTCGAACGCGAAGCCGGTGTAGCATGAATGAGCCTATCTCGGTGTCCATCAAAGCGGCAGCAGGCCAGATGACCCGAGGGTGGTCTCCGATTAGGCGCCGATCACCGAGTCAGGTGGGCACCACTTGCATGCCGAAACACAGCTCATACCCAGGCCATGCGCCTCAAATTTCAGCCATAAGGGGAGCGATGAGGGTCGCCCAGCCGAGCTGGACTCGGCCAAATGGAGCGTTCCGCCCTGCGAATGCATCCGCTCGCATCTGTGTGGATATATTTGACGAAAGGGAGTCTCGCCCCTCTAAGTCATTGATTTTTATGGTGACCCCTACGGGAATCGAACCCGTGTTTCAGCCGTGAGAGGGCCGCGTCCTGACCGCTAGACGAAGGGGCCATGCCTTACCGGGGCAAACGCCGCGCCGGGGTGGCAAATACTGCACCGCGTGGTGACCCCTACGGGAATCGAACCCGTGTTTCAGCCGTGAAAGGGCCGCGTCCTAACCGCTAGACGAAGGGGCCACGTCGCGGTGCAGGCCGGCCATCTACGAGTGCATTCGCGGACGGTCAAGGGGCCTTTTGCACTTTTATTGCGCGGGCACGAAAATGTCGCGTCATGCTCTGCCTCAATCTGCGAACGCCGCGTCCTCGACATGAAGTTCCGCCGCAGGGACAGAGCCCCAGTCGTCGATCTTGGGACGCCCGGCAAGCCACATGCTGCGCCCGCGCGATGCGTGGAGCAGTGCCTGTCCCATGTCGCTTTCCTCTGCGCGAAAGGCGATGGCCTTGAACCGCGCCCCGTCCTGTCCCGATGCGATCAGGCGCACATGGCCGTTACCGACCACATCCGCCTTTACCAGCTTCACCGGCCCCACCGCGATGCGCGGGGCGGGCCAGCCGACGCCGAAGGGGCCGGCCGATTCGAGCAGTTCGACAAGATCGGGCTGCAGCCCACGCGGACTGACCGAGATGTCAACGAAGGTCGCCTGAGAGGCGCGCGCGCGGTCAACGTCGCGGGCAAGCTGGCTGTCCAACCAGTCGGCCAGCGCGTCGATCCGGCTTTCCTCGACCGTCAGGCCGGCCGCCATCGCGTGGCCGCCGCCTTTGACCAGCAGGCCGTGTTCGCGTGCCGCAATGATGGCCGCGCCAAGATCCACGCCCGATAACGAGCGGCCGGAACCCTTTCCTTCACCGTCCTCGTCCACGGCGATGACGATGGTGGGTTTGCCTGCCTTTTCCTTGATGCGACCGGCGACGATGCCGATGACGCCCGGATGCCAGCCTTTGCCTGAGAGGACGAGGACCGAGCGGTTGTGCTGTCCTGCCAGTTGTTCCTCGGCCGCGGCCTGGACCTCGGCCTCGATCGCGCGGCGCTCTTCGTTCAGCCCGTCGAGGCGGGCGGCGATGTCCTGAACCTCTGGCAAATCCTCACCGGTGAGCAGGCGCACGCCGAGGGTCGATTCCCCGACGCGGCCACCGGCATTGATCCGGGGCCCGAGCGCGAAGCCCAGATCACTGCACTGTGGCGCGCGCTTAAGGCGGCTCGTGTCGATCAGCGCGCTGAGGCCGACATTGCGGCGATGCGCCATGACCTTCAGGCCCTGAGCTACGAAAGCGCGATTGAGCCCGTGGATCGGCGCGACGTCGGCAACCGTGCCCAGCGCGACCAGATCGAGCAGGCCCATGAGGTCGGGGGTGGGGCGGTTGGCAAAAAAGCCCTGTCCGCGCAATGTCCGCACCAGCGCCACACTCAGCAGGAAAGCAACTCCCACGGCCGCAAGATGCCCGTGCGATGCCGCCTCGTCGGTCGAATCGAGCCGGTTGGGGTTCACCAGCGCGACGGTCTTCGGGTTCTCAGCCGCGCACTTGTGATGGTCGACCACGATTACGTCGATGCCCGCATCATGCGCCATCGCCAGCGCCTCGTGCGCCATCGCGCCGCAATCGACGGTAACGATCAGGCTGGAGCCCTGCTCACCGATCTTCACCAGCGCCTCGCCCGACGGGCCGTATCCTTCGAGCAAACGGTCGGGGATGTAGTGCGACGGGTTTGCGCCCAGTTCGCGCAGAAGGCGGATCAGCAGCGCGCTGCTCGTCGCGCCGTCGACGTCGTAGTCGCCGTAGATCGTGATTGCTTCGCCAGACACGACGGCCTGCGCCAGCCGGTCGGCGGCAACGTCCATGTCAGCGAAGATCGAAGGGTCAGGCAGGAAGTCGCGGATCGTCGGGTTGCGGTGGCGCTCGATATCGTCGGGCGCGACGCCCCGCGAGGTCAGCAACTGCATGACGAGATCGTCCCCCGCCATGCCGCCGCCCGAACCGAGCGCCATGTTCCCGCCACGCCAGCGCCATGCCTTGCCGCTAAGCGAGCGGGTAACCCCGCAAGCCGCATTGTCGAGTTCGTTGAGTCCTGCAACTGATGCCATGACAATCGGATACAGTATCGAGGGCCTTCAGCGCAAAGGTTGGCGCTATCGGCTTCCACGCCTTTCCAGTGCTGCGCTCGACCTGCTAGCGATAGCGGATATGAGCGATGACCCGCACCTTCTGATCGTCTGGCACTCAAGAACCGGTGGAGCCGAGGCGATGGCCCGCGCGGCAAAGGATGGTGCGGGGGACCGTGCGAGGCTCCTTTATTGCGATGACGCTGGTCCCGACGATCTCTTGCGGGCCGCAGCCTATCTGTTCGTATGCCCCGAAAATCTTGCCACCATGTCGGGTGCGATGAAGGAGTTCTTCGATCGGTCGTATTATCCTGTCCTCGGGCGGATCGAGGGCAGGGCGTTCGCCACGGCCATCGCCGCAGGTTCGGACGGGGAAGGCGCGACCCGTCAGATCGATCGGATCGCCCAAGGCTGGCGGCTTAAGCGGGTGGCCGATCCACTCATCGTGAACTTTGCGGCGCAGACACCGGAAGCGATCCTTGCGGCCAAGACCCTTGGTCACCCGGACGCTACGGCTTGCTGCGAACTGGGTTCCGCCTTGGCCGAAGGCATGGTTTTGGGCATCTTCTAGGTGTGGCGCGCCTGCCGCGTGCAGGGGCTATTATGTCTAGATCGGATACAACACCCGGCTAGGGTCTCGACGGGGTTGCGGAGGGGTTGCATAGCGTCACCAGGGCGCGATGGGAGCGCGGAACGATGGACGGCAACGCACAAAACTCCGATCAGACGACGCTGGCATCGCAGGCCTGTTTCCGATTCTGGTTCGGTGATGCGACGGCGGCAGAGGCAGTGGTCGTCGCTGCGTTTGGCGCGAATGCTTTGCCGATAGCGCTGACGCGGGACGGCTGCGAATTTGTGCTGGGTGCTGCGAAGAACGGGATCGGTTCTCCGCAATATATCGCCGCCAATCCGGTAGATCTGCCCAAAGGCCCCTCTATCGAACTGACCGTCGCGAACAGTGGCGCTTGCAAGTTTCCGGCAATGCTGCGGACGATGACCGGTATCGCCGCGCAGATTGCCGCGCTGGAAGGTGCAGCGGCGGTGGGCTGGACAGTATCGGGCACGGTCTGCGGCGCCGACTTTTTTTCCAGAGTAGCTGGAACCTGGCTGGACGGAGGCGCCTTTCCGGCGATGGTGCTCGTCGCGTTGCAGGGTAATGGCGAGGGCGGTCTCGTGACCAGGGGCCTAGAACCGTTCGGCGGTCAGGAAGTCTGGTTAGACCTTGCGCCGCTTCCCATGCCGGAACAGGCGAAGATCGCGATCCGCATGGTCGATCATCTCGTCACCGAAGGACCGGTTACCGATAACGAGATCGTCGAGGTCGACGGTTTCGGCTCTTTCGAGATCGGGCCTCGCGACAGTGGCAAGAAAATTTACCTTAGAAAGTCACCTTTTCCTTAAACCTGCCTTCCCATTAAGCGGCTTGAGGAGGGGGACGTTACCGAATTGCCATATTTCTGAACCGCTTCGTCGGTTCGTGAACGTTAACCGGCGTGGCCGGACGGGCTATCGAAGGGGGTGGCAGAAACACCACTTGCTGCCGCGACAGACCTTTGGCCGTCGCAGTTTCTCGGCAATGTTCTCCTCGATCTCTCCCAGGGGGGAGTGGTTCGACGATTTCAACGTGAACGGCATACTGTTGCCGGCCACAGAGGCGGCTGCGTTCGATAGCGGCCTGCCGCTACATCGCGGACCACATCAAGTGTACAATGAACTGGTGTTCGAAAGGGTCGGCGCAGTTGAAATGGAGTGGTCGCACACTCGCAGTCGTGATGAACTGCTTGCACGGGATGTTGCGCTTGCGCGAATCCGTCTTATCCAGCGCGGTCTGGCGCGTGGGCTGGAAATGGGCGGCGCTGGGCCATTCGTGCTGAACCGGCGCGACCCGATCGGTCGCGGCAAGGACTATTGTGAACTCGATGCGATGGCCGAAGTGCTCTGGGGTGCGGTAGGCACCCTGTAGGCGTGTCGGCGACAGGTGTTCCCGTCGCCGACATGAACAACGTTATTCGGGGCGCGTTGCGTTTGCGGCGCTGAGGATCGCGCGAACGCTGGCGGTCGCGACGTCGGCGCTGATGCCGACACCCCAGACGATATCACCAGCCTCGGTCATGCACTCGACATATGCGGCCGCGCGCGCATCCGAACCCTTGGCGAGCGCGTGTTCGGAATAGTCGAGCACTTCCAGCGTCATGCCGAATGCATCGGACAGCGTCGCAACAACCGACGAGATCAAGCCGTTGCCCCGGCCTGAAACGGTCCGTTCCTTGCCGCCCTCGCTGATCGTGCCGGAGAAGACGCGGGTGCCGTCCTTGGCGCGTTGTTCCTCGTAATCCACCAACTGGAAGTGCTGCGGACGCGACAGGTGGTATTCGTGCCGGAACGTCGTCCAGATATCCTCGGCGTTGAGCTCGCGGCCCGTCTCATCGGCCATGCGCTGCACCGCCTTGGAGAAATGCGCCTGCATCCGCTTGGGCAGCTTCAGGCCCTTGTCCTGCTCCAGCACCCAGGCAAACCCGCCCTTGCCGGACTGCGAATTGACGCGGATCACGGCTTCGTAATTACGGCCCAGATCGGCAGGATCGATCGGCAGGTACGGCACGCGCCACTGCTCGTCGTTCTGTTTTTCGTGCGCCTCGAAGCCCTTCTTGATCGCGTCCTGGTGGCTGCCCGAAAACGCGGTAAATACCAGTTCGCCGCCATAGGGGTGGCGCTGGTGCACGGGAATCTGGTTGCAGTACTCGACCGTCTCGATCACCTCGTCGATGTCCGAGAAATCGAGGCCGGGGTCGACCCCTTGCGTGTACATGTTAAGCGCAACCGTCACGAGGCAGCAGTTGCCCGTACGCTCGCCATTGCCGAACAGGCAGCCTTCGACGCGGTCCGCGCCTGCCATGATGCCAAGTTCCGCGGCTGCGACGCCGGTGCCGCGGTCGTTATGCGTGTGCAAAGACACGATCGCGCTCTCGCGGTTGGGCAGGTTGCGGCAGAAATACTCGATCTGGTCGGCGTAGATGTTGGGCGTCGCACACTCGACCGTTGCCGGCAGGTTAAGGATGATAGGCCGTTCGGGCGTGGGCTGCAGGATCTGCATCACCGCCTCGCAGCACTCGATCGAGAAATCGAGTTCGGCCGTGCTGAAGGTTTCGGGCGAATATTCAAAGTGCCAGTCGGTGCCGGGGCGCTTGCCCGCTTCGTCACGGATGACCTTGGCGCCTGCCTCGGCGATGCCGCGGACTTCGTCCTTGCTCATCTTGAACACGATGTCGCGCCACGCGGGCGAAACTGCGTTGTAGACGTGCACGATCGCCTGCTTCGCGCCTTCGAGGCTGTCGAAGCTGGTGCGGATCAGGTCCTCGCGGCTCTGCGTCAGGACCTGCACCATCACGTCGTCTGGAATGCGGCCCGAACGCACGAGGTTCTGGATGAAATCGAATTCGGTCGCACCAGCAGCAGGGAAACCGACTTCGATCTCTTTCAGACCGACTTTGACGAGCAGGTCGAAGAAGCGGTTCTTCTTCACGCTGTCCATCGGGTCGATAAGCGACTGGTTGCCGTCGCGCATGTCGGTGGAGAGCCAGCGGGGCGGCTTGGTGATCGTACGTGAGGGCCATTGGCGATCGGCGATGTCGATCTGCGGGAACGCGCGGTATTTGCGCGAGGGGTCTTTCAACATCCCGGTAGGCACCTGGACGGTAGCAGCTTGGGTCATGACAGGAACTTCTTGGCTAATTCGACTGGATAACGTGGCTTTCGATCCCCCGGGCGACAGGTGCGCCGCCAGCGGACAGCGCAAGGGTCACGCCCGAGGGCGAGTAAGTCGAAGCAGCAGGCCTAGGGCCGTAGGGGCGTAAATCGCTGTCATTTCGAAAGCGGCTATGGTCGTTCGAATCCTCTTTGTCCAGACCCGAATCTGGCGGATTTCTGCCAGATAGTAACGGTTGAAACCGAAAGAACTCGGATACGCCCTGACGCGGGGGAGGAAGATCAGCCACCGGACCCTTGCAGCAGCGGCGTGACGTCGGTGCCTTGTGCTTGCAAACCCTCGACCACGTTGGCCTGCGTCCTGGCGAGATCGGCCTTGGTGGCCAGCACTTTGAGCGCGGCGATCGCGTCGCGGTCGTGGACTTTGCCTTGTGCGATCACGAGCGCGGGATCGGAGAGGTGGGCCAGAGCCTGCGTCGGATCGGCGTCGAGCAAGAGGAGATCGGCAGTGCATCCAGCCGCGATGCAGGCGTGCGTTCCGGACTCTTCAAGAACTTTTGCCGCGTTGATCGTCGCGGATTTCAGGGCTTCGACCGGAGACAGACCTGCTTCGACAAGCAGATTCAGTTCGTCGATCAGCGAAAGCCCCGCCGGATTGGAATAAATGCCCGCATCGCTTCCGGCGACCAATGTAACTCCGGCATCGTGCATGGCCTTGGTCATCAGCTTGTAGAACTCGAACGCCTCGCGCGCAGGGGCGACCTCTTCGTTGGTCCAGCGCTCGTAATTTTCCTGTTCCTGCCCCACGAGCATGGGATTAAGCCATTCGGTGCCGGGGCGTGAGATGTATTCCCCCTTGGTCTCTGCCGTACGGAGCAGATTGTAAAACGCGACCAGCGTCGGATCGACGGCGATGCCAGCCTCGGCAACCTGGTCGGCCAGCGGCATGGCCGCATCGGGGTCGCGACTGTCGCGCAGGCCATGCCAGACGATGCTTTCGGTGTGCTCGAAAGTCACGAAACCCTCGTCGAGCATTTCCTCAAATGGAATGTCGAACGGCTTTTCGTAAGGCATCCCCGCCGTCCGGCGGCCTTCGGGTGTGTGACCCATGATCGTCATGCCAAGCGCATCGGCCTCGGCCTTGATACCGCGCCATGCCTCTGGCGTGAGATTCGAATAGACCTTGATCCGGCGAAAGCCCGCTGCGTGCTGGGCACGCACGGCTTCGCGGGCCTCGGTCTCGGTGTCGACGTACTGGTGGATGATCTGGCCGTTAGGGCCATGGCTGTTGAGGATCGGACCGGTCGTGATGAGGCGCGGTCCGGCCAGATTCCCGCTCGATATCCGTTCGGCGAGCCGCAGATGGAACGGCATGCCCGAGGCATTGCGGACCGTCGTCACCCCGTGCGCCAGATAAGCGGCCAGCTCCGCGTCGTCCCAGATATGTACGTGCATGTCGTAGAGACCGGGCATTACGATCCGGCCAAGGCCATTGATCACTTGCGCCTCGGCTGGTGCGTCAACTTCGTCCGTCGGACCAATCGCCACGATCTTGCCGTCATCGATGAAAATGGAACGCCCCGCGACCGGCGCTGGCTCTGCCGCGTTCAGGTCCAGAACCTGAACATCGCGGAGCACGATCGGTTCTGCCGCCACCGGTGTCGCCGCGATGAGCGCGCAGCCAGTCAGAAGTCCGCAAATGATCCGACATTTCATGAATTGCCCCCTTTAATCTGACCCCGGGGGCAAGGCCTAACGCAAGCGGCCGTCTTTGCGAAGGGGAAGGTCCGACGCGGCCTTACGCCCGCGCCGGACCAGCCGTGTCACTCTTTTTCGAAAGCAGCCGTGATGTCGAGCTCAACCTCGTCCGAGACCAACGGAACGAACGTGTCGATGCCGAAAGTGCTATGCTTCAACATGGCCCGGCCTTCGAAGCCGACGGTCTCGGCCTTGTTCATCGGGTTCGCGCCTGCGCCGGTGAACCTGGCGTTGATCGTGACCGGTGCGGTCACGCCGTTCATCGTCAGGTCGCCGACGATCTGGGCAGTGGTTTCGCCGGTCGGGGTTACCATCGTCGAGACGAAGCGGGCAGGGGCAGGTTCGGGGCCAAAGAAATCGGGTGCTGCGCCTTCCGAACCGGGGCGCAGGAGGTGATCCTTGAGACCTGACGCGGCCACGGTAACCGCGGAAATGGGTATGGTGACATCGAGCTTGGCCGAAGCCGGATCGGCTGGGTCGAGTTCCAGCGTGCCGCTTACGGCACCGAAGATTCCGAAATAATCGTTGAAGCCGAAGTGATTGACGCGCCAGCCGACCAGCGTGTGGTTCGGGTCAGCCGCATAAGTGCCGGCCGCAACGCGCGAGACGTCGACGACGCCGGGCAAGCCCGCTTCCTCGTGGTGGTCGGCAAGAACGGGGGCAGCCACGGCGAGACCGGCGGCGGCGAGAATGACAGGTACGAAATGGCGCTTCATCGGGTTTCCCTTTTGCTGAGTTTGCACTCCCGCAAGGGCAATTGGGCCTGCCATCAACGGCCTTCAATTAGGTACAACGATGTAACCGCCCGAAAAAATTGCGTGCATCAACGAAAAGACCCGCCGGATCGCGATGATCCGGCGGGCCGTTCTGTCCGTCAATCCGCGCCGAAGCGCGAGAGGATCAGTTCTTTTCCTTGTCGACCAGCGCGTTCGCGCCGATCCACGGCATCATCGCACGAAGCTTGGCGCCGGTTTCCTCGATCTGGTGGCGCTGGGCGGCCTTGCGCGAAGCCTTCAGCTCGGGCTGACCGGCGCGGTTGTCGAGGACGAAGTCCTTCACGAAGCGGCCCGACTGGATGTCTTCGAGGACGCGCTTCATTTCCTTCTTCGTTTCTTCCGTGATGATGCGCGGGCCGGTCTTGATGTCGCCGTATTCGGCGGTGTTCGAGATCGAGTAGCGCATGTTGGCGATACCGCCTTCATACATCAGGTCGACGATCAGCTTCAGTTCGTGGAGGCATTCGAAGTAGGCCATTTCCGGTGCGTAACCGGCTTCGACCAGCGTTTCGAAACCGGCCTGGACCAGCGCGGTCGCGCCGCCGCAAAGCACGGCCTGCTCACCGAACAGGTCGGTTTCACACTCTTCGCGGAAGTTGGTCTCGATGATGCCCGAACGGCCACCGCCAACGGCGCTGGCGTAAGCGAGGGCGACGTCATGCGCATTGCCGCTGGCGTCGTTCTCGACCGCGATCAGGCAGGGCACGCCGCCGCCACGCTGGTATTCGCTGCGCACGGTGTGGCCCGGGCCCTTCGGCGCGATCATGATGACGTCGATGTCCTTCGGAGCCTCGATCAGGCCGAAGTGGACGTTGAGGCCGTGCGCGAAAGCAAGGGCCGAACCGGGCTTCATCTTGCCGGCGATGTCGTCATTGTAGATCGCGGCCTGATGTTCGTCGGGGGCGAGGATCATGATGAGGTCGGCCCACTCGGCAGCTTCCGAGTTGGTCATGACCTTGAAGCCCGCGCCTTCAGCCTTCTTGGCCGTGGCCGAGCCGGGACGCAGCGCGATGGCGACTTCCGACACGCCGGAATCGCGCAGGTTCTGGGCGTGGGCGTGACCCTGCGAGCCATAGCCGACGATGGCGATCTTCTTGTCCTTGACCAGGTTCAGGTCGCAGTCGGCGTCGTAATAGACTTTCACTTCAATTCCCCTTGGCTTTTCGCCTGCTGATATGGCCAGGCCGCCGGATTACGCAGCGGCGCATAGCTGTGTTGGATGATTGCTTCAAATGTATCGTTTGGAACGAAATCAGGCCCCGTTCACGCCGCGCATCATGCCCACGATGCCGGTGCGGCCCACTTCGACCAGACCTAGCTCGCGCATCAATGCCACGAAACTGTCGATCTTCTCAGGGGCGCCGGTGATTTCGAAGATGAAACTCTCGGTCGTCGAATCCACCACCTTGGCGCGATAGACGTCGGCAAGACGCAGCGCCTCGACCCGGTTGTCGCCCTTGCCGGCGACTTTCACGAGCGCGAGTTCGCGTTCGACGTGCGGGCCCAGTTCGGTAAGATCCGAAACCTTGTGAACCGGCACCAGCCTTTCGAGCTGTGCATGAATCTGGTCGATCACTGCCGGCGGACCGTGGGTCACGATCGTGATGCGGCTGACGTTGTGGTTTTCCGATATGTCGGCAACCGTCAGCGAATCGATGTTGTAGCCGCGCGCGGTGAAAAGGCCCGCGATCTTGGCCAGGATGCCGCTTTCGTTATCGACGGTGATGGCAAGAACATGGCGTTCCTGCTCGCGATGCTGGATGTGCATCAGACAGATGCTTTCTGTTCGGCAGTGACGGTAATGGCGGCGGGCGCCTCGTCACCATAGAGGATCATGTCGGTGTGCGAAGCGCCCGACCGGAACATCGGCAGGCAGTTTGCCAGCTTGGCGACCCGGCAATCGACGATGACGGGGCCGTCATGTTCGATCATCGCCGTGATTCCGGCATCGAGATCGTCGAGATTGTCGATCACGATGCCCTTCCAGCCATACGCTTCGGCCAGCTTCACGAAATCGGGCAGCGAGTCCGAGTAAGAATTCGAATAGCGCGATTCATAGGTGAGTTCCTGCCACTGGCGGACCATGCCCATGTATTCGTTGTTGAGGATGAAGATCTTGACCGGCAGGCGATACTGGCTGGCCGTGCCAAGTTCCTGAATGTTCATCTGGATCGAGGCTTCGCCCGCGACGTCGATGACCAGCGCGTCGGGATTGCCCAGCTGCGCGCCGATCGCGGCGGGGAGGCCGTAACCCATCGTGCCCAGACCGCCACTCGTCAGCCACTTGTTGGGCGAGAAGAAGTGGAAGTGCTGGGCCGCCCACATCTGGTGCTGGCCGACTTCGGTGGTGATGATTGGATCGTACTGCCTGGTCAGTTCGAACAGGCGTTCGATGGCCAGCTGCGGCATTATCTCTTCTTCGGATTGCGGATAGGCGAGCGAGTTGCGCGCGCGCCAACCATCGATCCGGGCGTACCATTCGGCAAGGTTCTGGGCCGAAGCGCCGGTCGACTTCCACTCGTCGATCATCTGGCGCAGGACGAGCGTGCAGTCGCCGATGATCGGCAAGTCGACCTGAACCGTCTTGTTGATGGACGAACGATCGATGTCGATGTGGATTTTCTTCGCGTTGGGGGCAAAATCCTCGATACGGCCGGTGACGCGGTCGTCGAAACGCGCGCCGATGGCCACGACGAGGTCCGAGCGGTTCATCGCCATGTTGGCTTCATAGGTGCCGTGCATGCCCAGCATCCCCAGCCACGCCTTGTTCTGCGCGGGGAAAGCGCCGAGGCCCATGAGCGTGCTGGTCAGCGGAGCGCCGCAAAGATCCTGAAGCTCGCGCAGCAGTTCCGAAGCCTCGGGCCCCGAATTGATGACCCCGCCGCCGGTATAAAGGACAGGAGCCTTGGCTGCCGCCAGCATGGCAACGGCCTCGACGATGGCTTCGGGCGCGCCGGTCGTCGGCGGGTTGAAGCGCGAGCGCGGCTCCGACTGCGTGGCAGGTGCACTGGCGACCTGGACGTCCTTGGGAATGTCGATGACGACAGGGCCGGGGCGACCGGTCGTGGCGATCTTGAACGCCTCGTTGATTGTCGCGGCAAGATCTGCCGGATCCTTCACGAGGTAGTTGTGCTTCGTGCAGTGGCGCGTGATGCCGATCGTGTCCGCTTCCTGGAACGCGTCGGTACCGATCATCGCGGTCGCGACCTGTCCGGTCAGGACGACCATCGGGATCGAATCCATGAACGCATCGGCAATTCCGGTGACCGCATTGGTCGCGCCGGGGCCGGAAGTGACGAGAACGACGCCGGGCTTGCCTGTCGAACGCGCGTAACCTTCGGCGGCGTGGGCCGCGCCAGCTTCGTGCCGGACGAGGATGTGGCGGATGCGGTTGTCTTTGAACAGCGCATCATAGATGGGAAGCACGGCGCCGCCGGGGTAGCCGAAGACCACTTCGACTCCCTGCTCAACAAGGGTGTCCATCAAGATGTCGGCGCCGCTGCGCTCGGTCACTGTTCGTCTCCGTCAATCGAGGGGTCGGTCAAGAAAATGGGCCCGAGTGACATGCACTCGAGCCTCTCTCCCAACCCAAATTCAAGGGCGACCTAGGCGACACAGAATATCATGTCAACCGCAAATTACGCAATAAAGTTGCGATTATGTCATCCTTAGTGAAATCTTTCGTTTCAAAGCGGCGCCAGTTTTCCGGTGGCTGGTTCCGGAACCAGGTATATTGCCGCTTGGCGTATCGACGAGTCGCCTGCGCCCCGCGGCTCGCGGCCTCCCGCTCGTCGTACGAACCGTTCAGTAGGCCTGCTATTTCGGGCACGCCAATAGCGCGCATAACGGGCAGGGCCGGGTCCAGATTGCGGGCCAGCAGGGCGCGGACTTCCTCGATGGCGCCCTGTTCCAGCATGAGGTCGAAACGCCGATCGCACTTTTCGTAAAGTGTTTCGCGGTCGGGGATCAGGATTGCGGCAGTCATATCGATGCCGTCCCCGATCCCGCCCTCCAGCCGCTGCTGCCAGTACGCCATCGGGTAACCGGTACTGCGTACGACTTCGAGAGCGCGGGCGATGCGGGTGGTATCGGCGGGGTTGAGGCGCGCGGCGGCCTCCGGATCTTCGAACGTGAGAGCCTTGTGCGCGTCGGCTACGTCGAGGGCGCGAACCGCTTCACGGATGGCGGATTCGACAGCGGGGATGGGGGCGATGCCGTCGATCAGGGTACGCAAATAAAGGCCCGTTCCGCCGACCAGGATGGGCAGGCGGCCCTCGCCATGCGCCTTGTCAATTTCCTGCTTTGCCCGCATCGCCCAGTCTGCAGCGGAGCAGGGATCGGCGCCGTCCCACGCTCCGAACAAAACATGGCGCACGCCGCGCATTTCCTCTTCGCTTGGGCGGGCCGAAAGCACCCGCAGATCGGCATAGACTTGCGCGCTGTCTGCATTGATCACAGTGCCGGGAAGTCCGGCCGTTTCCGCCGCGAGCGCAAGGTCGACCGCGAGATCGCTCTTGCCGCTGGCGGTCGGCCCTGCAATGAGCGCGACCCGAGGCTTCTTGCCATTGCCGCCTGGGCCCGAATTGAAGGAGATAGCGTCCGTGCTCATTGCCCGGCTGATAGCAGAACCGGCCATCTTGGAAACCGCGCTCGACAAGGCGGGCAAGGCGCTGGCCCAAAAGGGCTGGGCCATTGCGGGGGCGCAGATGCTCGATTTCTGCGGCGACGTGCTGGAAATTGCCATGGCCGACGGCAACCCGGGCGAAGTTCGCGCAATCCTGGGCGAGGCGTTCGGGCCGTGCGACCTGCTGATGTCCGACCGCGAGATCACGGTGCCGCAGCTGTTCGTGTCGGACATGGATTCAACCATGATCGGGCAGGAATGCATCGACGAACTGGCTGACTATGCCGGCATCAAGGATCAGATCGCAGCGATCACCGAACGCGCGATGCAGGGCGAACTCGACTTTGCCAGCGCGCTGACGGAACGTGTCGGCCTTCTTGAGGGACTTGAAGAAACTGCGATAACCCGTTGTCTTGAGGAGCGTATAAGGCCGATGCCGGGTGCGCGGGTTCTGGTGGAAACATTGAAGTCGCGCGGTTGCCGTACGGTTCTCGTCACTGGCGGCTTCCACTCTTTCGCCGATCCGGTGGCCGAGATGCTGGGCTTCGAACGCGTTGTCGGCAACGTGCTTGGTGTCGACAGAGGAAAGCTGACCGGCAAGCTGGCGGCTGAAATCGTCGATAGCGGGACAAAGCTTTCGACTTTGAACGAGGAACTGGCCCGGCTCGGCAATGGCGCGCTGTCATTGGCGACGGGCGACGGGGCGAACGACATCCCGATGATCGAGGCTGCGGATTTCGGTGTCGCCTACTATGCCAAGCCAAAGGCGAAGGCGGCGGCGAACGGCTGGATCGAGCGGGGCGACCTGACCGACCTGCTCAAACTGCTCGGCGTGTCCCAGGGCGACTGGGTCGATTAATAGACGATCAGCGGGCCAAGGGCGATGGTGATGTGCGTTGCCGCTACCTGCTCCGGCGTAAGCGCGGCGCACAGGCGGTCGGCTTCGTCCTCATCGGTCAGGATGACTTCCATGCGGTCATTCTGCTGGCTAAATCCGGCAATCATCTCGCTCACGCCGGCACTCTCGCTAGCTGCGATCACCGCCGACTTCAGCGCCTCGGCCTCGGCCCGGTTGTGGCGGATTTCGCGGATCGTGACACGGTCGCGCAGTTCGGGTGCCAGCATCGCGAGCAGCGCGGCGCGGTCGTAAGGTGGCTTGACGTCGATCATCAGTCGGGGCTCGTCACGATAGGCGGCGACATAGCCGGGCGCATTGGCTGCAACGGCGCGCCAGTGGAATTCCTGCAATACCGCGACATCCTCCAGCCACGACCAGCCCGTGGCCGTGCCATCATATCGGGCGAAGTGCTGGCGAACGTAGGCCACGTCCTGTTCGGGTGGGTGAATCCGCGCGATCGGCAATGGCGTTGCGGGTTCGGTCGCCGTGATGGACGCGGGCGGACCGGATGGCGACGGATTTGTGCCAACGCAGGCGGAAAGCGCCATCAACGGCGCGATAAGGACAAACTTCCTCACGATGCGATAAACGAGAGGCAGGGGCGAGATGTTCCCTTTCAGACGGGCGGCAGGGTAATCGCCTGCTGATAGTAGCCGAATGCCCCTTCACCGGACCAGCCGCGCCCGTCGGGAAAGCGCAATTCGACACCCTCCACATCGGCGGGATCGGCCAGGGCGAAATTTACGCCGATCATCGTGTTGCCGTGCTGCGCGATGGCGCTTTTGGTAAGCACGAAGTGGGTGGTGCAACCGCACTTCCCGCAAAAGTGGATCTCGGCGCCGGGATCGTCCTTGTCAGCCCTGCAAAAAGGCTGAGTGTTTCCTTCGCATGACACGGATTCAGGCGGAAAGTAGGCCCACTGGGCGCCCGTTTTCGTGCAGAGCGTGCAATTGCATTGGTGCAGGAAATTAGGCTGGCTGGATACCGTCAGCCCGACATTGCCGCACAGGCACGACAATGCGATCGGGCTGTTGGTCAACTTTCCATCCACTCCTCGAAGAAGGACAAGTGCGCTGCCTTCAGGTCGGCGACGGAAACGCGGCTTTCGCCGGAAATCGAGCGGAAGACCACGTCATCGCCCTCGACATCGCCCAGCGCGACCGCGGCAAGGCCCGCGGCCTCGGCAGCTTCGAGGATCGGCTCGGCTTCGGCAGCGGTCACGACATAGCGGGACTGGTCCTCGCCGAACCAGAACGCGGCAGGGCTGGAACGTCCCTCCGGCATGGCGACCGCGCAACCCAGGCCGCTTGCCATCGCCATTTCGGCCAGAGCCACGGCAAGGCCGCCGTCCGAACAGTCGTGAACCGCGGTTGCGACGCCATCGGCGATCAGCTTGCGAACGGTTTCGCCCGCGCGCTTGGCAAGGTCCAGACCCACCGGCGGGGGCGGGCCTTCCTCGCGGCCATGCAGTTCGCGCAAGTAGAGTGACTGGCCGAGGTGGCCCGATTCGCCGCCGATTACGACGATTTGCTCCCCCGCGGCCTTGAAGCCGATGGTCGCCATGATCTCGTGGTCCTGCATCAGGCCGACGCCGCCGATGGCGGGCGTGGGCAGGATGGCAGAGCCGCCGCCGGTCGCCTTGCTCTCGTTATAAAGGCTGACATTGCCCGACACGATCGGGAAGTCGAGCGTGCGGCAGGCATCGCCCATGCCCTGCAGACAGCCCACGAACTGGGCCATGATCTCGGGTCGCTGCGGATTGCCGAAGTTAAGGCAGTTGGTCACCGCCAGCGGCGTCGCGCCCACGGCGCAGATGTTGCGATAGGCCTCGGCGATGGCCTGCTTGCCGCCCTCATAGGGGTCGGCATAGCAATAGCGCGGGGTGCAATCGGTGCTGATCGCCAGCGCCTTCTTCGTTCCGTGCACACGCACGACCGCCGCGTCGCCGCCCGACTTCTGCAGCGTGTCTGCGCCGACCTGCGAATCGTACTGTTCCCAGATCCACTTGCGCGAGGCGAGGTCGGGCGTCGCCAGCAGTGTCTTGAGGTCGCCCGCGATATCGGTGCTTTCCGGCACTTCGCCCAGCGGGGTCGTGCCTGCCCAGGCGGCATATTCCTCGCGTCCGATATAGGGCCGTTCGTATTCGGGCGCGTCTGCGGCGAGCGGGCCGAGCGGAATGTCGCAAACGACTTCGCCGCCGAATTCGAGCACCATGTGCTGTGTGTCGGTGACTTCACCGATGACCGCGAAGTCCAGCTCCCACTTGCGGAATATTGCTTCTGCCATCGCTTCCTTGCCGGGCTTGAGCACCATGAGCATACGCTCCTGGCTCTCGCTCAGCATCATTTCGTAAGGGGTCATCCCCTCTTCGCGGCAGGGGACCTTGTCCATGTCGAGGCGGATACCCGCCTTGCCATTGGTCGCCATCTCGACCGAGGAAGAGGTAAGTCCAGCGGCGCCCATGTCCTGGATTGCGACGATCGCGTCGGTCGACATGAGCTCGAGGCAGGCCTCGATCAGCAGCTTTTCCACGAACGGATCGCCGACCTGAACGGTGGGGCGCTTTTCCTCGATGTCGTCGCCGAAATCGGCGCTGGCCATCGTCGCGCCGTGTATGCCGTCACGGCCCGTCTTCGAACCGACGTAGACGATGGGATTGCCCACGCCGGTCGCGGCAGAATAGAAGATCTTGTCCGCGTCCGCGACGCCAACCGTCATCGCATTGACGAGAATATTGCCGTCGTAGGCCTTGTGAAAGTTCGTCTCGCCGCCAACGGTCGGCACGCCGACGCAGTTGCCGTATCCGCCGATACCTTCAACGACGCCCTTTACCAGATGCTTCATCTTGGGGTGATCGGGACGACCGAACCGCAGCGCGTTCATGTTCGCCACCGGACGCGCGCCCATCGTGAAGACGTCGCGCAGGATGCCGCCAACACCCGTCGCCGCGCCCTGATAGGGTTCGATGTACGATGGGTGGTTGTGGCTCTCCATCTTGAAGATCGCCGCCTGACCGTCCCCGATGTCGATGACGCCCGCATTCTCGCCCGGACCGCAGATGACCCACGGTGCCTCGGTCGGCAGCTTCTTCAGGTGGAAGCGCGAGGACTTGTACGAACAGTGTTCGGACCACATGACCGAGAAGATGCCCAGTTCGACAAGGTTGGGTTCGCGGCCAAGCGCATTCAGGACACGCTCGTACTCTTCGGGGGAGAGGCCGTGCGCCTCGACGACGTCAGGAGTGATCTCGCTCATGACCGCGCCCTTAACCACCGGCGCGCGCGCTTGCCAGCCCCTAAATCATGGTTGCAAGCCCTTTGTCGGTGCTTGACCGCGCCCAAGCGCGTCGTCATTGCTGTCGCGCATGGATGAGGCCCCACAAGATATTTCCGCCCTGACTTACGAACAGGCGTTGAAGGCGCTGGAAGACGTCGTGCGAAGGCTGGAAAGCGGCGAAGTCGCTCTCGACGAATCGATCTCGCTTTACGAACGCGGCGAAAAGCTGCGCGCGCATTGCCAGGCCCGCCTCGATGCGGCGCAGGCGCGGATCGAGAAGATCGTCGCCGGTCCCGACGGCGCACCGCAAGGCAAGCGCCCCTTTGATGAAGGTGCCTGAGGATATGGCTATCGAAGGCGTGGTCGGATCCGACGTGCTGGGCGAGGCGCTGGCCTTGATCCGGGAAGAGGTGGACCGCCACTTCGATGTCCTTCTGCCGGTGCCGGACGATGCCCGTGCACGCCTTTTCGAAGCGATGCGCTATGCCGCGATCGGTGGCGGCAAGCGTCTGCGCCCGCTTCTGCTGACCGCGACCGCCCAGATGTACGGCGTGAACCGCGAGGCCGCGGTGCGCACCGGGTGCGCGGTGGAAGCGATCCACGTCTATTCGCTGATCCATGACGACCTGCCCTGCATGGACGACGATGCAATGCGCCACGGCCAGCCGACAGTGCACCTCGAATACGACGAGGCGACGGCGGTTCTGGCGGGCGATGCGCTTCATGCTCTGGCCTTCGACATCCTCGTCAGCCCGCAAGTGACAAGCGATCCTTTCGTGCGCAGCGAGCTTGTCGCCTGCCTTGCCAAGGGCAGCGGCATGGACGGGATGGCGGGCGGCCAGATGATGGACATCGTCGCCGAAGAAGCGGGCGAGGGCGATGACGGCTTCGATCTCCATACCGTGACCCGGCTTCAGCAATTGAAGACCGGCGCATTGTTGAGTGCATCGGTCGAAATGGGGGCGATCCTCGGTCGCGTGCCGCCGGAAGGGCGCACGCACCTCAAGAGCTATGCCCGTGACATCGGCCTTGCCTTCCAGATCGCGGACGACCTGCTCGATCACGAAGGCGACGAGGAACTGGCGGGCAAGGCGCTGCGCAAGGACGCCGATGCGGGCAAGGCGACATTCGTCTCGCTGCTGGGCGCTGAACGCGCGCGCGAGCAGGCGGAAATGCTGGTGCGGCAGGCGATCGGGCACCTGTCGTCCTATGGCGAAGAGGCCGAAGTGCTTCGCGCCATCGCACGCTACATAGTCGAACGGGACCGCTGAGGTCCGCCCACGGACCAGACGGGGAGGGGCATGAGCAAGCGTATCGGAATCTATCCGGGGACATTCGACCCCATCACGCTGGGGCACCGCGACATTATCCGTCGCGGCTCCAAGCTGGTCGACGAACTGATCATCGGCGTCACGACGAACCCGTCGAAGAACCCGATGTTCACCCCCGAAGAACGCATGGAGATGGTGGAGCGCGAGGTCCGCGACCTTGGCATCGACAACGTTCGCGTGGTTGGCTTCAACGCGCTTCTGATCAAGTTCGCGCAGAAGATGGGTGCGAACGTCATCGTGCGCGGGCTGCGCGCAGTCGCCGACTTTGAATACGAATACCAGATGGCGGGCATGAACCAGCAGCTCGATCCCGGGATTGAGACCGTGTTCCTCATGGCTGACGTCTCGCTTCAGCCGATCGCATCGAAGCTGGTCAAGGAAATCGCCCAGTTCGGCGGCGAGATTTCCCGCTTCGTCAGCAACGATGTCTGCAAGGAAGTCATTGCCCGCGTTGAGCGTGAAGGGCGCAAGGGCGACTACTGAGGGCACCTGGCCCGTTGTAGCACCAGGCCCAGCCATTCATTGAAACGTCAGCCACGGCCCGCTAAGCGGCAGGCCGAGTGAAATTTCGGGATCACCAGAACAATATGAAGTTCCGCCTTACCGCCCGCGCCGCAATCCTTTCCGCCGCGCTCGGCCTTTCTGCAATCGCCGCGCCCGCTATGGCCCAGGACGCTCCTGCCGCTGAGGCAGAAGCGACCGAGACGGCGACGCCGGCTCCGATCGATCCGGCGACCTACTGGCGCGTCGATCCCTCGCTGCAGACCGATCCCGACAACATCCTGCTGCTGGACCTTTCGAATGGTGGCCGCGTCGCCATTCGTTTGAAGCCGGAATGGGCGCCGAACCATGTCGACCGGATCAAGACGCTGACCCGTCAGGGCTTCTACAACGGGGTGATCTTCCACCGCGTAATCGAAGGCTTCATGGCGCAGACCGGCGACCCGACGGGTACCGGCCGCGGCGGTTCGGAGCTTCCCGATCTCAAGGAAGAATTCAACCGCGTGCCGCACCTTCGCGGCACCGTTTCGGCAGCGCGTGAAGGCGCGAACGAGGATTCGGCCAACAGCCAGTTCTTCATCGTGTTCTACCCGACGATGCAGCTCGACATGAAGTACACCAACTTCGGCCGCGTCATCGCCGGCATGCAGTACGTGGACAGCATCTCGCGCGGTCAGCCGCCTGCGAACCCGACGCGGATCCTGCAGGCTTCGCTCGCCAGTCAGAACCTTGCTCCGCCGTCGACGACGCCGATGCAGGGTGCGATCACCAGCGACATGCTGAACGCTCCACTCAGCGCCGCCGCTCCTTCTTCGGAAGACGCTGGCAACTGAGCGGTTCCCTTCGCGCGCCTCAACCGCTAGGCGCGCGAAACCATGCGCGTTGACCTTTTCGATTTCGACCTTCCGACCGAACGCATAGCCCTGCGTCCGGCGCGCCCGCGCGACGCCGCGAAATTGCTGGTGGTGGAAGGCGACGCACCGTTCGCCGATCGCATCGTTCGCGACTTGCCCGCTGTGCTGAGAAAAGGCGACGTGCTGGTCTTCAACGATACGAGGGTCATTCCGGCCCAACTAGAAGGCCGCCGGGGCGATGCGCGTATCGGTGCGACGCTGCATAAGCGGATCGACTTGCGCCGCTGGCAGGCCTTCGTCCGCAACGCCAAACGCCTGCGCGAAGGTGACCGCGTGGAGTTTCCCGCAGATGTCACCGCCATTGCCGAAGAACGCCTGCCCGATGGCAGTTTCATCCTGACGTTCGAAGGCGAAGAGCCCGTCGAAGTCCTGCTGGAACGCGCAGGCCGGATGCCGCTGCCACCCTATATCGCAGGCAAACGCGAGACCGACGAGGCGGACCGCAGCGATTACCAGACGATGTTCGCGGACAAGGACGGTGCCGTTGCCGCTCCCACCGCCGCGCTGCATTTCACGCCCGACCTGATCGCGGCGCTCGATGCCGCCGGCGTCGGGCGCGAAACGCTTACACTCCACGTCGGCGCGGGCACGTTTCTGCCGGTGAAGGCCGACGACACCGAAGATCATGCCATGCATGCCGAGTGGGGCCGGATCGACACCGCGACCGCCGAGCGGCTCAACGCCGCCCGCGGCGCCGGTGGCCGCGTTATCTCCGTCGGCACCACCAGCCTGCGCCTGCTGGAAAGCGCGACGGGCAAAGACGGCGTGATACGCCCGTTTGAGGGCGACACCTCGATCTTCATTACCCCCGGCTACCGATTCCGCGCCATCGACGGGCTGATGACCAACTTCCACTTGCCGAAATCGACGCTGTTCATGCTGGTCAGCGCGTTGATGGGGCTGGATAAGATGCAGGCGGTCTATGCCCACGCGATCGCCAACGACTACCGCTTCTACAGTTATGGCGACGGGTCACTGCTGATCCCCTGATCACCACACAAAAAAGGCCCGCCACAATGAAGCGGCGGGCCGAAGTTTGTTGGAGAAGACACGAGCCAGGTAAGCACGTGCTGAGGCTTCTTCGCGGATGCAGCGCGGGCGTTCATTGATTTTCGTCAAACGGTCGTTTTTTCTTCCTACCTTGCATCGCGCGAATGAAGGCACACATTGCCGCGGTGACCGATCCAATCCTGAAAATCACCTGCCTCGACAAGACTTACCCAGGGCGCGGCGCTGCTCCGCCCGTAAAGGCGCTCGACAATGTCGACCTCGAAATCCGCAAGGGCGAGATATTCGCGCTCCTCGGCCCGAACGGAGCGGGCAAGACGACGCTGATCGGCGCGGTCTGCGGGCTCGTACGCCCGACCGGCGGGACCATCGAGGCTTTCGGGATGGACCTGAAGCACGAATGGCGGAAGATCCGGGCGCGCATCGGCCTCGTGCCCCAGGAAATGGCGGTCGATATCTTCGAGACCGTGCACCACGCGGTGACCTATTCGCGCGGGCTGTTCGGACGGCCTGCCGACGGCAAGCGGATCGAGGAAGTGCTGAGGGCACTGAGCCTGTGGGATAAGCGTGACAGCCAGCTTCGCATGCTTTCGGGCGGGATGAAGCGCCGCGTGCTGATCGCCAAGGCGCTGGCGCATGATCCTGACCTCTTGTTTCTCGACGAACCGACCGCAGGCGTCGACGTCGAACTGCGCCGCGACATGTGGAAGCAGATCGACGTGCTGCGCGAACTGGGCGTCACCATCATTCTGACCACTCACTACATTGAAGAGGCCGAGGAGATGGCCGACCGTGTCGGCGTGATCGACAAGGGCCGTATCCTGCTTGTCGACGACAAGGCATCCATCATGACCCGCCTAGGCCGGACCGAGGCAAGCTTTGCCCTCAATGCGCCGATGACCGTCATTCCGGCCAGCATCGCCCACGAAGGCCTCGCGCTTTCCGACGACGGCATGGCGCTTACCTTCCGTGGCGGCGACGGGGCAGGGGGCGGCAAGGAAGCCGTCGCCGAAGTCGCCCAGCGGCTTGCCCGCGAAGGGATCGGCTATTCCGCGATCGACGTACGCGAATCGAGCCTTGAGGACATTTTCGTGAAGCTGGTCGAAGACCGGCCGGAGATCGCGGCATGAGGGCAGGTTTCAACGCAGTCAGCGCGTGGGCCATCTACAAGCGCGAAGTCTCGCGGGCATGGCGAACGGTGTTCGGCACGATCATTTCGCCCGTGCTCACGACATGTCTCTATTTCATTGTCTTCGGCGCGGCCATCGGCTCGCGCATGAACGACATCGGCGGCGTGAACTACGGGGCGTTCATCGTGCCGGGCCTGCTGCTGCTTACGCTTCTTTCGGAGAGCACGTCTAACGGCAGCTTCGGCATTTACATGCCGCGATTTACCGGCGCGATCTACGAACTGCTGTCCGCACCCGTCAGCGTGGCCGAGACGCTGGTGGGTTTCGTCGGCGCGGCGGTGACCAAATCGCTGATCATCGCGGCGATTATCCTCGTCACGGCGACGCTGTTCGTTGACTATACGATCGCGCATCCGATTCTGGCCTTTGTCTACATCGTGCTTGTCGCGTCCTCGTTCTCGCTTTTCGGGTTCATCCTCGGGCTTTGGGCCGACGGGTTCGAGAAGTTGCAAATGGTGCCGCTGCTGGTGCTGACGCCGCTGACGTTCCTTGGCGGCACGTTCTATTCGATCGACATGCTGGCCGAACAGTGGCGCACGGTCGCGTTGTTCAACCCGATCGTCTATCTCGTATCAGGCCTGCGCTGGACGTTTTTCGAGCAGTCGGACGTTACGATCGGCGTCGCATTTGCCGCTACGGCCGGCTTCCTCGCTCTTTGTATCGGCATAATCACGTGGATATTCCGGACCGGGTGGCGACTTCGCGACTGATTTGCTAGCGGCCTCGCCCATGAAATGGACTGCCGCACTTTCGACCGCTGCCATCGCCCTCGTCCTGCCTGTCGCAGCACAGGCAAAACTGCCCGAACCCGTCCTGAAAATGATCGCCGCTGCCGAAGCGACGAAGGACCCGGCGCAAGTAGCCGCTGTCTATGCTGCGGCAGAGGCCGCCTATCCCGAGGAAGTCGAGGCGCTGGCCAAGCGCAAGCAGAGTTTCGACGGCATGGTCGAGAAGTGGGCCGAGCGCGAAGCTCTCTTGGCCAAGGAAGCGATCCGCACCGCGAGCATCTTCGACCGCTGGGAAGGCAAGGGCGAGCTTGGCGCAATCCGCGCGACCGGCAACAGCGACGACCTTGGCCTGACCGCGGCGCTCGGCGTCGAGCGGATCGGCATTGACTGGCGCCACAAGGTCATTGTGCAGGCCGACTACCAGCGAAGCGACGGCGATACCACGCGTGAACGGTTCTTGCTGTCCTACGAGCCGAATTTCGACATTGGGGAAAGCAGCTTCATCTACGGCCTCACGCAGGCAGAGCGGGACCGGATTCAGGGCTATTCCTCGCGCTTCTCGGTCTCGGGCGGTCTCGGCCACCGCGTCTTCGACCGCGAGAACCTCGCGCTTGAAATCAAGGCCGGCCCCGCGTGGCGCACGACCAGGGTGATCGAGGAAATCGAGCCCAACGTCGATCGCGAGAGCTATTTTGCGGGACTTGGCGCGATGAATTTCCGCTGGAAGTTCGCGCCAAACCTGAAGTTCACACAGAAAGCCAGCGCCTTCGTGCAGAGCGGGAACGACACCTATACCAGCCTGACGGGGGTTGAGGCTGCGATGGGCAGCGGCCTTTCGGCGCGGTTGTCGTACCGTTTCGTCCACGACACCAGTCCGCCAGACGATTCGGCCAAAACCGATACGCTTTCGCGCATCACGCTGATCTACGACTTCTGAACCTCGGGATCAGCCGGGAAAGAACCAGCCGTAAAGCAGCTTTGCCGTCAGCAGCAGGCTGATCGTGACGAGCAGCGGGCGGATCAGCTTTGCGCCATGCTTCACGGCGAACTTCGATCCGATCCACGACCCGGTCATGGCACCCACGGCCATGCACAGGCCCAGCGTCCAGATGACCTTTCCGCCCAGCGCGAAGACGATCACGCTGGCGACGTTCGTGGTCATGTTGAACAGCTTTGCGTGACCGGTCGCGGCCGTCAGGCCTTCACCGCGCAGGCCCACCAGCGAAGCGGCGAAGAACCCGCCCGCGCCGGGGCCGAAGAATCCGTCGTAAAATCCGATTGCCCCGCCCACCGGCGCATAGCCCTTACGCGTCACCAACTCGTGCGATTTCGTGTCGTCCATGCGGGGTGAGAAGATGACGTACGCCGCAACCCCCATCAATAGCAGCGGCACGACCAGTTCGAGCACGCGGGTCGAGATCTGCTGCACCATAAGCGATCCGGCGACTGCGCCGACGAAGGCGATCAGCGCCAGCCACTTTTCCTTGCGCCATTCGACCAGGCCCGCGCGCGAATAGTTACGGAACGCCATCGTCGTCGCCGCCAGAGACTGCACCTTGTTCGTTCCCAGCGCCAGAGATGGCGGCAGACCGGCAAAAAGCAGCGAGGGCATCATGACGAGCCCGCCGCCGCCCGCGACCGAGTCCAGAAAGCCGGTGAACACCGCCACGAGGGCCATGACGGCAAGAAGCCAGAGTTCGATTTCCATGCCCCCTCCATAGCGAAGGCTACGACGAGAGGAAGGTGGTCTTTCGTGCCTTGCTTACCATATTCGGGCGATGACCTTGCAGCTCGATCTCTTCGGTGCGGATGACGCGGCAGCGCCGCCCGCGGGCTTGTCTCTTTCGGGCAGACTGGTCGAGCCGGACGAGGACGCCCGACTGGCAGATCTGATCGACGCGACCGGATTATCCCCGTTCCGTTTTCAGCAATGGACCGGCAAACGGATGACGCGCTCTTTCGGGTGGCATTATGATTTCGAAGGCGGCGGCATCGCGCATGCCGAGCCCATGCCCGACTGGCTGGCCGACATACGCCAGCGCACGGTTTCAGCCTTTGGTGATGATCCTGCGCATTACGAACAGGCCCTGCTGATCCGCTACGATCCTGGCGCGGGTATCGGGTGGCATCGCGACAGGCCGCAGTTCGGGCGCGTGATCGGGTTGTCGCTAGGCACACCTGCCACAATGCGGCTGCGCAAGCGGAGCGGCGCTGGCTTTGAACGCACCAGCTTCGAACTCGAACCCGGCCATGCCTACCGGCTGGACGGGCCGGCTCGACGTGAATGGGAACATTCGATCGTGCCGTTGGAGCAGCCCCGTTGGTCGATCACATTCAGGACGCTGGCCTGAGGGGTCTTGTTTGAGGGGGCTGACCTGAAGGTATGATCCCACAGGCTGGCGCTTGCCCTTGCAAGCGGCTAGGGGCCTGCTTCTCATGACCCGATTTGCCTTCACCATCCACGCCCGCGACGGCAAGGCGCGCACTGGCGAGATCGCCATGAAGCGCGGCGCCATCCGCACCCCCGCTTTCATGCCCGTCGGTACTGCCGCCACGGTCAAGGCCATGAAGGTCGAGGACGTGCGCGCAACCGGCGCCGACATCATTCTTGGCAATACCTACCACCTGATGCTGCGTCCGGGTGCGGAGCGCGTGGCGCGGCTTGGCGGGCTGCACAAATTCATGGGCTGGGACCGCCCGATCCTTACCGACAGCGGCGGATACCAGGTGATGAGCCTGTCGGACCTGCGCAAGATCACCGAGGAAGGGGTGAGCTTCAAGAGCCACCTCGACGGGTCGAAGCACATGCTGACGCCCGAACGCTCGATGGAAATTCAGCGGTTGCTCGGCTCCGACATCGTCATGGCTTTCGACGAATGCCCGCGCGCCGATCAGGACCGCGATGTCATCGCGCAAAGCATGGAAATGTCGATGCGCTGGGCGAGGCGCAGCCGCGAAGGTTTCGACAGTGGCGAGGAACACGCCGCGCGTTCGGCGCTGTTCGGCATCCAGCAAGGCGCTCTGGACGAGGAACTGCGCGGCATTTCCGCGCAGAAGCTGAGCGAAATCGGCTTCGACGGCTACGCCATCGGCGGCCTTGCCGTGGGTGAAGGGCAGGAGGCAATGTTCGCCACACTGGACTTTGCGCCGGGGCAACTGCCCGACGATTGCCCTCGCTACCTGATGGGGGTCGGCAAGCCCGATGATCTTGTCGGCGCGGTAGAGCGCGGGGTCGACATGTTCGATTGCGTCCTACCGAGCCGTTCCGGCCGCAACGGGCAGGCGTTTACGTGGAACGGTCCTCTCAACATCCGCAATGCGCGGTTTGCAGAGGATCAGGAGCCGCTGGACGACCGTTGCACTTGCCCGACCTGCGGCAAGTATTCGCGCGCATACCTGCACCACCTCAACAAGGCAGGCGAGATCCTTGGCGCGATGCTGATGACGGAACACAACATCTCGTTCTACCAGCAGCTGATGCAGGCGATGCGCGATGCGATTGCGGGCGGCCGTTTCGCAGCGTTCGCCGCAGAGTTCAGGCGCAACTATCTGCGCTGAACCGTCTGGTGTCGATCAGGCGGCGAGCGGCGCGTCGTCGTCAGGCGAATTTCGCACCTGCAATTGCGTGTCGCGGTATTTGAAAAACTGCCCGCTGGCCTTGTCGTAATATCCTGCCCCGATCGCTGCAGCCTGCTTCATGGCGAGCTTCAGTTCGGGGTACCACTTGCCGATCCGGTTGGGCGTGATGAAACGGTATTGCATAGTGCCGGATAAATGCCTGAAACCTGCCTGCGGTTCCCGGATAAGGCCCTGATCACACTGAAAAATCATTAGCGGATTGCACAAACGAAAAAGGGCGGGAAAGCCCGCCCTTTTCCTTGAATTCGTGTCGTCACCCGACTGATCAGCGCGAGTAGAACTCGACGACCAGGTTCGGTTCCATGCGGACCGGATAGGGCACTTCGTCAAGCGTCGGAACGCGGGTGAAGGTCACCTTGTCGTTGCCGTCGGTCGAAACATAGTCGGGGATCTCACGCTCGGGCAGGCTCTGCGCTTCGATGATCAGTGCCATCTCCTTGGCCTTGTTGCCGAGGCTGATGACGTCGCCGACGCGGATGCGGCGCGACGGGATGTTGCACTTCACGCCGTTCACGAGAATGTGGCCGTGGTTGACGATCTGGCGAGCGGCGAACACGGTCGGCGCGAACTTGGCGCGGTACACAACCATGTCGAGGCGCTGTTCGAGCAGGCCGATCAGGTTCTGGCCGGTGTCGCCCTTCATCCTCGACGCGTCGAGGTAGGTCGCCTTGAACTGCTTCTCGGTGACGTCGCCGTAGTAGCCCTTGAGCTTCTGCTTGGCGCGCAGCTGCAGACCGAAGTCGCTGATCTTGCTCTTGCGGCGCTGACCGTGCTGGCCGGGGCCGTAGGAACGCTTGTTGACGGGGCTGTTCGGGCGACCCCAGATGTTCTCGCCCATACGACGGTCGAGTTTATGCTTGGCGCGGGTGCGCTTCGTCATGATCATTCTCCAATATGCTGTCCCTGCCACCATGACAGGGCCAAAGCCCGGCATCGCACCACCTGGCCATCTGCCAGATGCGGCCACCGCTTCACCGGGGTGCGGGACCTATCGGGAACGGACCTGTAGCAGGCCCGACCGACGTGGATGCGCGCCCCTTAAAGGAATGCGCTGCGGTGTCAAGCAAAAGGGCCTCTCGACACGGGGCGAAGGCTTGGGCAAAGCGCGGGCCCATGAACACACCTTTGAAGTCGCCTGAAGACTGCGAGACGATGGCCGAAGTCCGCGCCGGTGTCGACGCGACCGACCGTGCCCTGATCGACCTTCTTTCCACCCGATTCGGCTACATGCGCGCCGCCGCCCGGATCAAGCCCGAACGCGGCCAGGTCCGCGACGAGGAGCGTAAAGCGGCGGTCATCGATGCTGCCAAGGCCGACGCTTTGGCGAAGGGCGTGCCAGTGGACCTGATCGCGGAATTCTGGGAAAATCTCGTGGAGACGTCGATCGCCTACGAGATGGAGGAATGGGACCGCATCCGGTCCTGATCCCTTACACCTTGTCGGGCTTGCCCAGTGCGGAAAGCACACCTCGCATGGTCCGCACCTCAAGGTGGTTCCAGCCCGGTTTGGTCAGCATGTTGCGCAGCGTCCGCCTGGTCGCGGCAGCGCGGCTTTCGGGAAAGAAATAGCGCTTGGGTTCAAGCAGGCCTTCCAACTGCGCGATCATGCCGTCGAGCTGGTCCTGCGGGGCAGGGGGTAGCACCTCTTCCTGCGTCGGCTGAGCGAGAACGGCGGCCTGGGTCTTCGACCACTCGTAAGCCATCAGGATCACGGCCTGAGCCAGGTTCAGCGAGCCGAATTCGGGGTTGATCGGCACCGTCACGATATTGCGTGCAATGGCAACGTCGTCGGTTTCAAGGCCTGAGCGTTCCGGCCCGAACAGGATCGCGTGGCGGCCACTGGCCGTTGTTATCTCGCGTGCGGCTTCCTCGGGCGTCAGGACGGGTTTGGTCACGCCGCGCTTGCGTACCGTGGTCGCGTGGACATGTTCGCAATCGGCGACCGCGTCGGCGACGGTTTCGTAAACTTGCGCCTTTTCCAGCACGATGTCCGCGCCGCTGGCGGCCGGGCCTGCACTGGGGTTGGGCCAGCCGTCACGCGGGGCGACGAGGCGCATTTCGGTAAGTCCAAAGTTCAGCATGGCACGCGCGGCCTTGCCGATATTCTCGCCCAGCTGCGGGCGGACGAGGACGATAACGGGGTTCATGGGGGTCAGTCCTTGGCCGCGTCGCGCACGGTTTCGGCGAACTGGGCAAAGTCCTGCGCTTCGCTGAACTCGCGATAGACACTGGCAAAGCGGATATAGGCGACAGGGTCCAGCTGGCGCAGCCCTTCCATCACCATCTCACCGATTTCAGCGGCCTTGATCTCGCTCTCGCCCCGGGTTTCGATCTGGCGCTGCACGCTGGAGACAAGGCGGTCGATCCGCTCCTGCTCGATCCCGCGCTTGCGGCAGGCGAGGTTGATCGCAAGTTCGAGCTTCGTGCGGTCGAAAACCTCGCGGCGATCCCCGCTTTTCAGCACGTATATCTCACGAAGCTGGATGCGTTCGAAAGTCGTGAACCTTGCGCCGCAGCCTTCGCACTGACGGCGCCGACGGATAGCCGCGCCGTCTTCTGCGGGGCGGCTATCCTTTACCTGGCTCGATTCGTTGGCACAGAACGGGCAGCGCAAATCGTGTCCTTCAGATCTTGCCCTTGGCCTTCGCATAGCCGAGCCCGCCGCCGACGATACCGCCGATGATAGGGCCCACGAAGGGCACGGGGATCGCGATAAGCGCGCCGATCGCGCCCCATTTTAGGGCGGTCTTGGTCTCGGGCGTCATCTGGCTGCCGTTTTCGGCCATTTTGAACTCCTCAGCTGTAGATCGGGAATCGATCGCACAGCTCTTCGACGCGCTGGCGCACGTTCTGTTCCACCTGGGCATCGCCTTCTTCACCGCAGCGGGCCAGACCGTCGAGAACGTCGGCGACCATGTGGCCGATCGCCTTGAATTCTTCCGCGCCGAAACCGCGGGTCGTCCCGGCGGGCGAGCCGACGCGGATGCCGCTAGTCTTTGTCGGCGGCAGCGGGTCGTTCGGGATCCCGTTCTTGTTGCAGGTGATGCCTGCACGCTCCAGCGCCTCGTCAGCGTCCTTGCCGGTGACGCCCAGCGGGGTGAGGTCGATCAGCGCAAGGTGCGTGTCGGTGCCGCCCGAAACGATCTCCGCGCCGCGCTCCTTCAGCGTCGCGGCGAGGACCTGTGCGTTCTCGACAACCTTCTTGGCGTAATCCTTGAACTCGGGGCGGAGCGCCTCGCCGAAGGCCACGGCCTTGGCGGCGATGACGTGCATCAGCGGGCCGCCCTGAAGGCCTGGGAACACGGCCGAGTTGATCTTCTTGGCCAGCTTCTCGTCGTTGGTCAGGATCATGCCGGCACGGGGCCCACGCAGCGTCTTGTGTGTCGTGGTGGTCGCGATGTGGGCGTGCGGGAAGGGCGAGGGGTGGACGCCTGCTGCGACGAGACCCGCGAAGTGCGCCATGTCGACATGGAGCAGCGCGCCGACCTTGTCGGCAATCGCGCGCATGCGGGCGAAATCGATGATGCGCGGATAGGCGCTGCCGCCAGCGATGATCAGCTTGGGCTCGTGCTCAAGCGCCAGTGCCTCGACCTCGTCATAGTCGATGAGGTGCGTGTCGGGCGTGACGCCGTACTGGACGGCATTGAACCACTTGCCCGAAAGCGCGGGGCGTGCGCCGTGGGTAAGGTGGCCGCCTGCATCGAGGCTCATGCCCATGATCGTATCGCCCGGCTTTACCGTGGCGAGCAGAACTGCGCCGTTTGCCTGTGCGCCCGAATGTGGCTGAACATTCGCGTATTCACACCCGAACAGCTGCTTGGCGCGTTCGATAGCCAGCGTCTCGACCTCGTCCGAGGGCGCGCAGCCCTGATAGTAACGCTTGCCGGGATAGCCTTCGGCATACTTGTTCGTCAGGACCGAGCCCTGTGCTTCGAGCACGGCCTTGGAGACGATGTTTTCCGAAGCGATCAGTTCGATCTGCTTGCGCTCACGCGACATCTCGGCGTCGATTGCCTTGGCGATCGCGGGATCGGTTGCGGCCAGATCGTCGGTGAAGAAGCCGGGTGCGCGGATGATGGTGTCGGTGGTCATGCTTGGCTCACTCAGCAAGAGGGGTTGGTAAGCTTGTCGACGCGGCCGGCGTGGCGGCCTCCGCCGAATTCGGTCGAAAGGAATGCGTCGAGGCAGGCCTTCGCCATGTCGATGCCGGTCAGGCGTGCGCCCATGGCAATGACGTTGGCGTCGTTGTGTTCGCGGGCCAGTGCTGCCGAAAGCGGTTCGGAGACCAGCGCGGCGCGGCATTTCGGTTCGCGGTTGACGGCGATGGATATACCGATGCCCGATCCGCAGAGCGCGACGCCGTATTCGACGGTCCCGTCCGCAACGATCGAGGCAAGCTTGTAGCCATAGTCGGGATAATCGACGCGATCCGCGGTTTCGGGACCGAGATCGGCGACCTCGTGGTCCAGTTCGATCAGGTACTCGCGCAAGGCGGCCTTCAGGTCGACGGCGGCGTGATCGGATGCGATGGCAATGCGCATGAAGCTTTCCGTGTCGCTAATGGGATTCGGCTCGCGCCTGCGCATAGTGCGAAGAACGGGGAAACGCCACCGCTATTGGACGCTTGCCGGGGAAAGCGATCAGGCTGATCGGAAAAACCGCCCGCGCTTGCGGAACTTAGCCCATCGGCAATCGCTTGATGCACGAGAGAACACTCCATTGCATCGAAAGGGCCCGCACATGGCCGACAGCACGAAAGTCCCGCACACCACCACCGACGCAGGCATCCGCGTCCAGAGCGACGAACACTCGCTGACGGTGGGGCCGGACGGGCCCATCGTCCTCAACGATCACTACCTCCTTGAGCAGATGGCCAACTTCAACCGTGAGCGTATTCCCGAACGCCAGCCCCACGCCAAGGGCAGCGGCGCGCACGGCTATTTCGAAGTGACGCAGGACGTTTCGAAGTACACGAAGGCCAAAGTCTTTCAGCCCGGCACGAAGACCGACGTGCTGATGCGTTTTTCGACCGTTGCGGGCGAGCGCGGCAGCCCCGACACCTGGCGCGATCCGCGCGGCTTTTCGGTGAAGATGTACACCGATGACGGCAATTTCGACATGGTCGGAAACAACACGCCGGTGTTCTTCATCCGGGACCCCATCAAGTTCCAGAACTTCATCCGCAGCCAGAAACGCCGCGCCGACAACGGCCTGCGCGATCATGACATGCAGTGGGACTTCTGGACCCTGTCACCCGAATCCGCGCATCAGGTCACTTATCTGATGGGCGATCGCGGCGTGCCGAAGAATTGGCGCGAGATGAACGGCTATTCCAGCCATACCTACAGCCTCGTCAACGCCGAGGGTGAGAAGTTCTGGGTCAAGTTCCACTTCAAGACCGACCTTGGTGACGGCAACGCCCACCTGACGCAGGAGGAGGCGGACAAGATGGCGGGCATGGACGGCGATTATCACCGCCGCGACCTGTTCAATGCCATTGCGGACGGCAACTATCCCAGCTGGACGCTCTATTGGCAGATCATGCCGTGGGACGAAGCCAAGACCTATCGCCTCAACCCGTTCGACCTGACCAAGGTCTGGCCGCACGCGGATTACCCGCTGATCAAGGTTGGCAAGCTGGTGCTGAACCGCAATCCCACCGACTTTCATACCGAGATCGAGCAGGCGGCGTTCGAGCCGAACAACATGGTGCCGGGCATTGGCCTGTCGCCGGACAAGATGCTGCTGGCGCGCGGATTCTCCTATTCCGACGCGCACCGTGCGCGGCTTGGCGTCAACTACAAGGAAATTCCCGTAAATCGCCCCCAAAGCCCGGTCCATTCCTATTCGAAGGACGGGGCAGGGCGCACCATCGGCGTCACCGATCCGGTCTATGCGCCCAACTCCTACGGCGGTCCCGCTGCTCAGCCCGACATGGGCGCGGAGGCCGGCACCTGGTATTCGGACGGCGACATGGTGCGCGCAGCTTATACCTTGCGCGAAGACGACGATGATTTCAGCCAGGCCCGCGCGCTGATCAATGACGTGATGAACGATGACGAGCGCGAACGGCTGGTCATGAACGTCACCGGCCACTTGTGTGACGGCGTCAGCGAGAAGGTGCTTGTTCGCGCTTTCGACTACTGGAAGCAGATCGACGGTCCGACAGGTGACAAGATCGAGAAAGCGGTCCGCGAAAAGCTGGGCGGCGAATCCAAGGCGAAGGGCATGGCCTCGGCGCTATCGATCTCGGGCTGATTGGCTTCAGGCAAAGCAGGAGAGGGCCGGTCCTTCGCGGGATCGGTCCTTTTCGTTCGTCCATCGCAAACGCGATGAGAGCAAACGCTCTCTATAAGAATGCAGTAAGATGTCCGGCTGACGACGGCTATGCCCCAAGTCTCGTGCCGGCCTCCGAGAAGGCGCTGGCGATCCATCGCAAGCAGGTTGCAACGCTGGGCCAAGGTGGATGCGGCGACCGAAGTCTGTCCGGACTAAGACATGGTCAATCGCGCGCACCCGGACCTTTTCCGCGAGGCCATTGCGGGCGGTTTGGGCAGGGTTAACCGCATCAGCTGCCTACGCGCTAACGCCTCGCGCATATGAGCCATGAGGAACTCGACAACGCCAAAGAGCTCGGCGACGGCAATCCGGAATAATTCGGAGAGCGGCACGGCGAACTGGCACCAATTCTGCCGAACCCGCGGGTGTTGCGCGCTTGCTTCGGCACCGATCACCGGCACATTGGGGCGTCTAGCCGCGATGTCCGAGACGCCTGTCTCAGCGCCTTAGCCCAAAAGAAAAACCCCGCCTCTACAGGGCGGGGTTTTGTCTTGTTCGCTGTAGCGCTTACTGGTCGAGGAAGGAGCGCATCTTTCGGCTCCGGCTCGGGTGCTTCAGCTTCCTGAGCGCCTTTGCCTCGATCTGACGGATACGTTCGCGGGTAACCGAGAACTGCTGGCCGACTTCTTCCAGCGTGTGATCGGTGTTCATGCCAATACCGAAACGCATGCGAAGCACACGTTCTTCACGCGGGGTCAGCGAGGCAAGGACGCGGGTAACCGTTTCCTTGAGGTTCGCCTGGATCGCGGCGTCGACCGGGATGATTGCGTTCTTGTCCTCGATGAAATCGCCAAGGTGCGAATCTTCCTCGTCGCCGATCGGCGTTTCGAGGCTGATGGGTTCCTTGGCGATCTTCATCACCTTGCGGACCTTTTCGAGCGGCATCGACAGACGCTCTGCCATTTCCTCGGGCGTGGGCTCGCGGCCCTGCTCATGCAGGAACTGGCGCGACGTACGGACCAGCTTGTTGATCGTCTCGATCATATGGACCGGAATACGGATCGTGCGCGCCTGGTCGGCGATGGAACGGGTGATGGCCTGACGGATCCACCAGGTCGCATAAGTCGAGAACTTGTAGCCGCGGCGATACTCGAACTTGTCGACGGCCTTCATCAGGCCGATGTTGCCTTCCTGGATGAGGTCCAGAAATTGCAGACCGCGGTTCGTGTACTTCTTCGCGATGGAAATCACGAGACGCAAGTTCGCCTCGACCATTTCCTTCTTCGCGATACGGGCTTCACGCTCTGCCTTCTGCACCATGTTCACGATGCGGCGGAATTCGTGCAGCGCCATGCCGGTCTGCGAAGCGATGTCGGCGATTTCGGCGCGGATGCGTTCGACCGAGTCGGCTTCCTTCTCGGCGAAGGCAGCCCACTTCTTGTCCTTCTTCGACATCTCGGCAAGCCAGGTGTCGTCAAGCTCGTGCCCGACGTAGCTTTGCAGGAAATCGGCGCGCTTTACCTTGTGCCGTTCGGCAAGGCGCAGCATCTGGCCGCCAAGGGCGGTCAGGCGGCGGTTGAAGGCGTACAGATTGTCGACGAGGAATTCGATCTTCGTCGCGTGGAACTGTACGGACTCGACCTCTGCGGTCAGGTCTTCGCGCAGCTTCTCGTACTTGTTTTCCTTCGCGGTCGGGAAACTTTCGCCACGACCCATCGCCTCGACGCGTTCTTCCTGAAGCTTCTCGAAGGTCTTGAACAACTTGGTGATGCGGGCGAACCGTTCGATGGCGTCGGGCTTCAGCGCCGCTTCCATCTGCGCGAGCGAGAGGGTGTTGTCCTCATCGTCGTCGTCGTCCTTGCGGCGGCTCGAACCTTCTTCGCCGTCCTCGCCCCCTTCGGACTCGTCTTCGTCGTCGTCATCGTCCTCCTTGTAGGAGGGGCCGGCCGTTTCCTCGGAAATCTCGCCGTCGCCTTCGTCCTCGTCAGTAAGGTTCTCGGGCGCAGGCTCCTTCGACAGCATCGCGTCGAGATCGAGGATCTCGCGCAGCTGCATTTCCTCGTTGTTGAGGGCTTCTGACCACTGGATGATGGCGTGGAAGGTGATCGGGCTTTCGCAAAGGCCCATGATCATCATGTCGCGGCCAGCCTCGATGCGCTTGGCGATGGCGATTTCGCCCTCGCGGCTGAGCAGTTCGACCGCGCCCATTTCGCGCAGGTACATGCGGACCGGGTCGTCGGTACGCTCGATCGTTTCCTTCTTCTTGGCAGGGGCCTTGTTGGCCGAGCCGGTCGAAGGACTGTCGTTATCGTCATCGTTGTCGTCGTCGTCGTTGCCGATTTCGCCGGGACTGCCGTCCTCGCCGTCGGAATCGTCATCGCTCTCGACGATGTTGACGCCCATCTCGCTGATCGCGGCCATGATGTCCTCGATCTGCTCGGAGGACATCTGGTCGGATGGAAGCGCCTCGTTCAGCTCGTCATACGTGATGACCCCGCGCTTTTTGGCGCGGGCGATGAGTTTCTTGATGGAGGCTTCGTTGAGATCGATCAGCGGAGCATCGCCGCTTTCGTTCTTTTCCTGTGTCGCCATTACCGAAATATATTCCCGTATCCCTCGAGCCGGCCGTCAAAGTCGCGATCTTCAGGCCGACGCATTCGCGCGCGATGCCGCCATTTGCATGAGACGGCGTTCGAATTCCAGCTTTCTCTTTAGCAACCGCTGCTGTTCGGCGTAGGCTCCTTCCGGATCCTCGGCAAAACGCGCGGTCGCCTCGGCAAGGGCGGTCTCGATTGCGGGCCTTTCGACCAGCAGCTCGATCGCCTGTACCAGTCCTCTCGTGGCCTCGTGCTCCTCTGCGTGATCGGACAAGAAGGCAAATTTCATGCCGCCGATCGATTCCCTGTCGGGTAGGGCCAGTCCACGTCGTTGCAATATGGACGTAACTTCACCCGTTTCAAGCGGCTGCGAATCGATTTCCGCCGTAAATTTTCGCGTTTCCGCCGCTTCCAGCATGGCGTCGAGTACGCGGGCCTGAACGGCATCGTCGGGATGCAGCGCGGCGAGGCGGTTGCTCTCGTCACCGATCACGCCTGGATGGCGGCACAAGCCCACGATTACCGCGGTAATAAGCCGGTTGCGGGCAGCAGCGGGCGTGAGCTGTTTGAGCCTTCCCGAAGGCGGCTCGCTACCGGGGCGACCCGGGAATGACCCGCGCCCTTTCTGGAACGAGCCGCGCTGAAAGCCTGATCGTTGTTCGCGCGGCGGAAAAGCAAACTCGCTATACCGGTCCAGCAGCTCCCGGCGATAGAGCGAGCGGATGTCGGGGTGCTGGATCGTCTCGGTATGTTCGATGAGCCGCGCCTTCAGCCCGGCCTTGTCCTCGGGCGTGCGCAGCGGCTGTGCGTCGCGCTCGAACCGCCAGATCGCGTCGAGCAGCGTCTCACCCTTCGCCAGCAGCGCTTCCATTGCCTGTGCCCCATCGCGACGGATGAGGTCGTCGGGGTCCATCTTTTCGGGCAGAGTGACGATGGAAAGCGAATGCCCCGGCTTCAGCATCGGCAGCGCCCGCGCAATCCCGCGCAGCGCCGCGCGCTGGCCCGCGCTGTCGCCGTCGAAGCAGAGCGTCGGTACGGGGACGAGCCGCCAGATCAGCTCAAGCTGGTTCTCGGTCAGCGCAGTGCCCATCGGCGCGACCGCTTCGCCCATGCCTGCGCCAGCCAGAGCGATTACGTCCATGTAGCCTTCGACCACGATGATCCTGTCCGTTTGGCGCGAGGCAGCGGCGGCGCGGTGCAGGTTGTAAAGCGTTCGCCCCTTGTCGAAGACCGGCGTATCGGGGCTGTTCAGGTACTTCGGCGCATTCGGCGTATCGGTCAGAATACGCCCGCCAAACGCGATCACGCGGCCCCGCCGGTCCTGAATGGGCAGGATGAGGCGGCCTCGGAACCTGTCATAAGGCTCCTTACCCTCGACATCGATGAGGAGCCCCGCCTCGATCAGCATCTCTTTCGGAAAGCCTGACAGCGCCTGGGCAATCGCCCCGCGATCGTCAGGGGCATAGCCGAAACCGAATTCGCGAATCGCCGCCGCAGATATGCCGCGCTTTTCCAGATAGGCCCGCGCCTGCGTGCCTGCGGGCGAGGCGAGGTTGTCGACGAACCAAGCCTGCGCCGCGGCCATCACGTCGTGAAGCGAGGCGCGCTGTTCCGCAGCCTTCGCCATGCGCGGGTCGGGGGCGGGGACTTCCATCCCCGCTTCCGCTGCCAGTTCCTTCACCGCGTCCATGAAGGGCATTCCCCGCTGATCGGTCATCCAGCGGATGGCATCGCCATGCGCGCCGCAGCCGAAGCAGTGGTAGAAACCCTTTTCGTCGTTGACGGTAAAGCTGGGCGTCTTCTCGTTATGGAAAGGACAACAGGCCTTGAACTCGCGCCCCGCCTTGGTGAGCCGCGTGGTACGACCGATCACGCCCGAAAGCGTGATGCGGCTCCGCAGTTCGTCCAGCCATTGGGGTGAGAGCGCCATCGCCCACCCGTATTAGGAAAGAGACGCCTTCACCAGTCCGCTGGCCTTGCTCATGTCGAGCTGTGCACCGTGGCGTGCCTTCAGCTCGGCCATGACCTTGCCCATGTCCTTCATGCCGGTGGCGCCGGTCTCGGCCTTGATCGCCTCGATCGCGGCCTTGGTGTCTTCCTCACTCATTTGCTGAGGGAGGAATTCCTCGATCACCTTCATTTCCGATTCTTCGGCGGCAGCCAGTTCCTCACGCCCGCCCTGTCGGTACATCTCGATCGATTCGCGGCGCTGCTTGGCCATCTTCTGCAGAACCTCGATCACCATCGCGTCGTCGTCGGGCTGGGTCTCCGCAGTGCGAAGCTCGATGTCGCGGTCCTTGATCTTGGCGAGGATCAGGCGGACAGCGGCAAGGCGTTCCTTGTCCTTGGCCTTCATGGCATCGATCTGGGCGGCCTTCAGGTCATCGCGAAGCATGTGTCTTGGTCTTTCGGTCTAATGCGGTGGATTGAGGCGCCGATAGCGAAAAGAAACCTGTCCGGCCACCTTGACGCTGCACTTGCACACCTCTAGCGACCGAGCCTTAGCACGCATCGCTGGATTCTAAGATAACGGAGCGCCTTTTTATGGCAGACGCCGCACCTTCGCACGCGCCTCAACCAAAGGGAGCGACGGCCGTCTTGGTCTTTGCCGACGGCCACGTGGCCTGGGGCCGCGGATTCGGCGCTGTCGGCGATGCGGTGGGCGAACTTTGCTTCAACACCTCGATGACCGGTTATCAGGAAGTGATGACCGACCCGTCCTACGCGGGCCAGTTCGTCTGCTTTACCTTCCCGCATATCGGCAACGTCGGCACCAACCCCGAGGACGTTGAAGGGCTGTGCGATTCGGCACTGGGCTGCGTCGTTCGTGAGGATGTGACCGACCCGTCCAATTTCCGCTCGATGGGCGACCTGCCGCAGTGGATGGCGGAGAAGGGCAAGATCGGCATCGCCGGGCTCGACACCCGCGCGCTGACCCGCCGGATCCGCATCCAGGGCGCGCCCAACGTGGTGATCGCGCACGATCCCGACGGCAATTTTGACCTGAAGGCACTCCACGCCAAGGCGGAAGGATGGCCGGGTCTGGAAGGGATGGACCTTGCCAAGACCGTGGCGCGTTCGTGCCATCAGGACTGGACCGGCGGGCACTGGACGCTTGGCGAAGGCTATGACGAGCCGGGCGCCGAAGGCCGCCCCCATGTCGTGGCGATGGACTTCGGCGCGAAGGACAACATTTTCCGCAACCTCGTGAAGGCGCGCGCGAAAGTGACCGTGGTTCCGGCAGAGGCGAGCTATGAGGACATCATGGCCCTGAACCCCGATGGCGTGTTCCTTTCGAACGGCCCCGGCGATCCGGCGGCGACGGGCGTATACGCGGTGCCGGTGATCAAGCAGCTTCTGGACGCGGACGTGCCGCTGTTCGGCATCTGCCTCGGCCACCAGATGCTGGCGCTGGCCGCTGGCGCCAAGACCTCCAAGATGTTCCAGGGCCACCGCGGCGCGAACCACCCGGTCCAGCGCGTAGGCGGCGTCTGGGGCGAGACCGAGGGTCTGGTCGAGATCACCAGCATGAACCACGGCTTCGCAGTCGACGGCGACACGCTGCCCGCGGGCGTGATCGAAACGCACAAATCGCTGTTCGACGGCACCAATTGCGGCATCGCGATCAAGGACAAGAAGGCGTTCGGCGTGCAATATCATCCCGAAGCCAGCCCCGGCCCGCAGGACAGTTTCTATCTGTTCGAGAAGTTCGTGAGCAGCCTCGGCTGACCAGAGCCAAGACGCACCCCCTCAAGATTACGTCAGGCGAGAAAAGATGCCCAAACGCACCGACATTTCCTCCATCCTCATCATCGGCGCAGGCCCGATCATCATCGGTCAGGCGTGCGAGTTCGACTATTCGGGCACGCAGGCGGTCAAGGCGCTGAAGGAAGAGGGTTACCGGGTCATCCTGGTGAACTCCAACCCCGCCACGATCATGACCGATCCGGAAATGGCCGACGCGACTTATGTCGAGCCGATCACCCCTGAATTCGTCGAGCGCGTGATCGCGAAGGAAAGGCCCGATGCCCTGCTGCCCACGATGGGCGGACAGACTGCGCTGAACACCGCGCTCAAGCTCTTCGAGAACGGTGTTCTGGAGAAGTACGGCGTGAAGATGATCGGCGCGGATGCCGATGCCATCGACAAGGCCGAAAACCGCCAGCGGTTCCGCAAGGCAATGGACAAGATCGGGCTGGAATCGGCGCGTTCGGGCGTCGCCAATACGGTGGAAGAGGCGTTCGCAGTGCTCGAACACACGAACCTGCCCGCGATCATCCGTCCTTCGTTCACGCTGGGCGGCACCGGCGGCGGGATCGCCTACAACAAGGCCGAATTCGAGAAGATCGTGCGCGAAGGTCTCGACGCCAGCCCCACCACTGAAGTCCTGATCGAGGAATCGCTGCTCGGCTGGAAAGAGTACGAGATGGAGGTTGTCCGCGATAAAAAGGACAACTGCATCATCATCTGCTCGATCGAGAACGTTGACCCGATGGGCGTCCACACCGGCGATTCCATCACCGTCGCGCCCGCGCTGACGCTGACGGACAAGGAATACCAGATCATGCGTACCGCGTCGTTGAACGTGCTGCGCGAAATCGGCGTGGAAACAGGCGGTTCGAACGTACAGTTCGCTGTGAATCCCGAAGACGGCCGCCTGATCGTGATCGAGATGAACCCGCGCGTTTCGCGTTCCTCGGCGCTGGCATCGAAGGCCACGGGCTTCCCCATCGCGCGCGTCGCGGCGAAGCTGGCCGTGGGTTACACGCTGGACGAGATCACGAACGAGATCACCGGCGCGACGCCTGCCAGTTTCGAGCCGACTATCGACTACATCGTCACCAAGATTCCGCGCTTCGCGTTCGAGAAGTTCAAGGGCAGCCAGAACAAGCTGTCGACCGCGATGAAGTCGGTCGGCGAAGTCATGGCCATCGGGCGCAACATGAAGGAATCGCTGCAGAAGGCCCTGCGCGGTCTGGAAACCGGCCTCGACGGGTTCAACCGCGTGGAGGAGCTGGAAGGCGCATCGAAGGACGTGTTGACCGCGCGCCTGTCCGAACGCACACCCGAACGGCTGCTGATCGTGGCGCAGGCCTTCCGCGAGGGCATGACGCAGGACGAAATCCACGCCGTCACACAATACGATCCTTGGTTCCTGACGCACATTCGCCAAATCATCGAGGAAGAGACCCGGATCGTCGAGAACGGTGTCCCCGGCGATGCCGAGGGTCTGCGCCGGTTGAAAGCCATGGGCTTTTCCGACAAGCGCCTTGCCACGCTGGCCGTGCGTTCCATCGGCGTTGCCGGCGGCATGGGCGAAACCCAGGCGAAGCGTTCGGGCCTTTTGCACGACACGCTGAAGGCGATGGCTGGCGGCACCTCGGAAGAGGAAATCCGCAAGCTGCGCCACAAGCTGGGCGTGCGCCCGGTGTTCAAGCGCATCGACAGCTGCGCCGCCGAGTTCGAGGCGATCACGCCCTACATGTACTCGACCTACGAAGCCCCGCTGTTCGGCGAGGCCGAGAATGAGGCCGATCCGTCGTCGCGGAACAAGATCGTGATCCTTGGTGGCGGCCCCAACCGCATCGGCCAGGGGATCGAGTTCGACTACTGCTGCTGCCACGCATGTTTCGCGCTGGAAGAGGCCGGGTACGAGACGATCATGATCAACTGTAACCCCGAGACGGTTTCGACCGACTACGACACGTCGGACCGCCTCTATTTCGAGCCGCTGACGGCAGAAGACGTGCTGGAAATCCTCGCCGTCGAAATGTCGAACGGCACGCTGGCCGGTGTTATCGTCCAGTTCGGCGGGCAGACCCCGCTGAAGCTGGCGGCAGACCTCGAAAAGGCAGGCATTCCTATCCTCGGCACGTCGCCCGACGCGATCGACCTTGCCGAAGACCGTGAACGCTTTGCCAAGCTGGTCAACAAGCTGGGCCTCAAGCAGCCCGCCAACGGCATCGCCCGCAGCCAGGAAGAAGCACGCGGCATCGCCGCGCAAATCGGCTATCCGGTCCTCATCCGCCCGTCGTACGTCCTTGGCGGCCGCGCGATGGAGATCGTGGACAGCGAGGCGCAGCTAGACGAGTATATGGCTACGGCCGTGCGCGTCTCGGGTGATAGCCCGGTGCTGATCGACCAGTACTTGCGCGATGCCGTGGAATGCGACGTAGACGCGCTTTGCGATGGCACCGATGTCGTGGTCGCTGGCGTGATGCAGCACATCGAGGAAGCGGGCGTGCACTCGGGCGACAGTGCCTGCACCCTGCCGCCCTACAGCCTGTCGGACGACATCATCGAAGAGATGGAGCGTCAGGCCGACGCGCTCGCTCGTGCTCTGAAGGTCGTGGGTCTGATGAACATCCAGTTCGCGATCAAGGACGGTGAGGTCTACCTGATCGAGGTGAACCCGCGTGCATCGCGCACTGTTCCCTTCGTCGCCAAGGCCATCGGCGATCCCATCGCCAAGATCGCCGCGCGCGTCATGGCGGGCGAGAAGCTGGCAGACCTGCCCAAGATCAAGCGTAAGATCGATCACATCGCGGTCAAGGAAGCCGTCTTCCCGTTCAGCCGGTTCCCCGGCACGGACCCGGTGTTAAGCCCCGAAATGAAGTCCACGGGCGAAGTCATGGGCATCGACACCGACTTCACCGCGGCCTTCATCAAGAGCCAGTTGGGCGCAGGCGCACTTCTGCCGGAAGGCGGCGTGCTGTTCGTTTCCGTGAAGGACAGCGACAAGGACCACATCCTGACCGCAGTGAAGAAGCTGGAAGCCAACGGCTTTTCCATCATCGCCACCGGCGGCACACAGCGCTTCCTTGCCGAGAACGGCGTGAACGTCGAACGTGTGAACAAGGTGGCCGAAGGGCGTCCGCACATCGTGGACCGGATCATCGACGGCGATGTCTCGCTGATCTTCAACACGACCGAAGGGTGGCAGAGCCTCAAGGACTCCGCGTCGATCCGTCAGGCAGCGCTTGAAGGCAAGGTCGCGATCTACACGACTGCTGCTGCCGCAGTCGTCGCAGCCGATGCCATTGCGGCACAACGTGGCGGCACGCTTGAAGTGCGTTCGCTTCAATCCTATTATGGATGACTGATCGGATTTCCCTCACACGTTCAGGTAACCCGGACGCCGACTTCTTGACGAAGTGGTGATAGGGTCACCTGTCCCGGGGGAATCCCTTGCGACGGATAGAACAGGGAAAGAAATGGCGAGTATCGAAAAAGTCCCGATGCTGGCGGAAGGCTACGAAAAGCTGACTGCGGATCTCAAGGCGCTGCGGCTGGAACGGCCCCGCGTGGTGGACGCGATCGAGGAAGCCCGCGCCCATGGCGACCTTTCCGAAAACGCCGAGTATCACGCCGCCAAGGAACGGCAGGGCCAGATCGAGGCGCAGATTGGCGAACTGGAAGACAAGATCAGCCGCGCGCAGATCATCGATCCGGCTTCGCTTTCAGGCGACAAGATCGTCTTCGGAGCGACGGTCACTCTGCTGGACGATGATGACAAGCCGGTGAAATACCAGATCGTCGGCCAGACCGAGGCGGATGCCAAGAAGGGCCGGATCAGTTACAACAGCCCGCTGGCCCGCGCGCTGATCGGCAAGAAGGTCGGTGACGAGATCGAGGTTACGGTGCCGTCGGGTGACCGTTTCTACCTCGTCAAGACGATCGAGTTTATTTGAACCACGGCCCCCACGGGCATGGTTTCGAAAGAAAAACCCCGCGAGGCTCGATGGCTTCGCGGGGTTTTCTCTTTAACTCACTCGCCGGCTTCGATGTTCGGTTCGAGCAGCTTGTGCAGGTGCACGATGACGTACTTCATCTCGGCATCGTCCACGGTGCGCTGCGCGTTCGAGCGCCAGGCTTCTTCGGCGCTGGCATAGTCGGGAAAGACACCGACGAGATGGACCGACGGCAGGTCGGCGAATTCGAGCGAACGCGGGTCGGTAACCCGGCCACCCATCACAAGATGCAACTTCTGCGTCATGAGAAGGGGTTCCATTCCAGTTGAGGGAGAAGACCGCTCCACCCTTGAAGCGAGCTCTTGCGCGGCCCTTTAAAGAAAAATCGGCCCGGCGCAAGAGATGCACCGGACCGACATTCGTCTAATTCCTGTAGAGCGGGCAGATCAGCGCTTGATCTTTCCGGCCAGCGATTGTGCCTGCGACGCGGTCGCTTCGCCTGCGCGTTTCACGCTTTCGAGTACTGAAGAGCCGGTTTCCGCCGCCGTGTCGGCAAGGGATTCCCCCGCAGCCGCAAAGCTCTGACCGATTTCGCCAAGCTTTTCCTGGCTTGCTTCGGCAGCATCCTCGGCCATGGACAACATGCGTGCACCATACGTGGCAGCAAGTTCGGCGACGAGACCGCCCAGCGCAAGCGTACCGCTGCGGAGCTTACGGCTCGGCTTGCCAGGCAGGACATAGGCGATGGCGACACCGGCCGCGATGGCGCCGCCGATGGCGATGGCCGGGTGATCCTTCACGAACTGCTTGGCGTTGCTTGCCGCAGCCTTGGTCTGCTCCGCCGCTTTGGCGCGGGCAGGGGCGGTGCGCTCGGCGATACGCTTCTGCGCGGCCGCCACGCGGTCGGACAGGGTCTGCGGTTCGGGTTCGGGATTGCTCGCGTCGATGTTCAGCGGAATAGCCGGGCTGTCGTTGGCGGGCATCGGATCGGTGTCGGTCACGAAATGGTCCTTCCTGTCGGAATGTTATTGTTTGCGCCCGCGAAAAACGGGGCTTTGCAAAACCAATGCAGCGAAAGCCCTCTGGTTCCGCCGGGAAGGGCCTTCGGTTACTCTACGCGGTCTTTTTCCGTATCTGCTGCGGTTTCTTCAGCATCTTCGACCTTTTCAGCGCCGAAAATGCTGCCCGCGAACGCCATCAGAGGCTTGCGGAAGACCAGCGCGGTGACGGCAAGCGCGCCAAGGCCAGTCAGCGCCTTGTTGCGATTGGCGGCATTGGCGGCTTCTTCGGCTAGGTAGCGTCCGTCCTCGCTGATACGCGTGGCGACGCGCTTGCCCAACGAAGCAGCGTCTAGGTCGGCGCGCACGAGGTCCTTCTGCGTGTCGAAGACATCGCGCGCGGTGTTGCGAAGGCGCTTGGCCTCGATGACTTCGGCCTCGGTCATACCTCTTCCTCGGTGCTCAGCACGATTTTCATGCGGTTGAGACGCGACTTGCCCTTCGACACGAAGATCATCGCCACCAGAAGCAGTGCTCCGACGACGACAGCGGTCGAACCCCAGTAAGTGATGATCTGTCCCAGCGCGAGGATCAGGCCGAAGACCAGCCCCATGACTGCAAAAAACGCCAGCACGCCCGCAACGGCGAACGAAATGGCGACATTCTTTCCCTCGTTCGCGCCATAGATGGCGCGCTTTTTGTGAAAATCGATCTCTGCCTCGGCGAGAAGGCGCCCGTCGCTGACGAGCGCCTTGATATCTTCGGCCAGCGACCTTTCGGTCGCCAGATCCGCACTGTCCGAGGCGTCGGACTCGTAGCGTGTGCTATCCAGCATTACCCCCGTCCGTTCCTGTCGGGAACTTACTTGGAACGGAACAGGCGTGCGAGCAGGAAGCCTGCACCGACCGCGACGGCAATCGCGGTGCCCGGGCTCTTGCGGACGACTTCGCGGGCGTCCTCGCCCAGTTCGTCGAGGCTCTTGGCATCGAGCTTGGCAGCACCGGTTTCGAGGCTTCGCGCAGCCGAGCGGGCATAATCGCCATACTTCACGCCAAGCTTTTCATCGATCGTACCGGCATTGTCGGTCGCAAAACGGCCCAGCGAGACCATCGCCTCGCTCGTCTTCGCCTTGGTTTCGAGCGCGAGCTCGGTCGCCTTGGCCTTCGCCTGCTCGCCATAAGCGGCGGCGTCGCCCTTTAGCTGTTCGCCCTTTTCACCGGCGCGGCCCTTGTAACCATCGGCCTTGACCCTGGCGTCCGCCTTCAGGGCGCCAGCCTTTTCAACGGCTTCGGCCTTCAGCGCAGCGGCACCGGCCTTTGCCTCGTCAAGCGCCTTCGAAAAGCGGCTCTTGGCTTCGGCGCGGTTCGAATTCACCGGCGTTTCCGGAGTGGTGGGTTCGATCGGTTCGGCCATCGTTTCCATCTTTCTTCCTTAATCCACCCGAGTATCGGGCGGCCCCTTCATGATATGTGGCGGGCAGCCGTCCGGCTCCCCCGTTTAGCTGACTAACGAGTGTTGCCAGCGATTGTTCCGCCATCTATCGGCTGCGAGCGTATCACATACGGGCGCGCGATGCGCGTGCCGTCTCAGTCACGACAGGAAGGTGCCCGAACATGACCGCCATCATCGATATCCATGGCCGCGAAATCCTCGATTCCCGCGGTAACCCGACGGTGGAAGTGGACGTCCTGCTCGAAGATGGCTCGATGGGCCGCGCGGCCGTTCCCTCGGGCGCATCGACCGGCGCACACGAAGCCGTCGAACTGCGCGACGGAGACAAGACCCGGTACATGGGCAAGGGCGTGCTGAAGGCCGTCGATGCCGTGAATGACGAAATTTCCGAAGTACTTCTGGGTCTCGACGCTGAAGACCAGCGTGATATCGACCTTGCGATGATCGCTCTCGACGGGACCGAGAACAAGGCCCGCCTCGGCGCGAACGCGATCCTCGGCACGTCGATGGCCGTGGCCAAGGCTGCAGCGGCTGCGCGCGGGTTGCCGCTTTATAGCTACATCGGCGGCGTTTCGGCCCATGTCCTGCCGGTTCCGATGATGAACATCATCAACGGCGGTGAACATGCCGACAACCCGATCGATTTCCAGGAATTCATGGTCATGCCGGTCGGCGCCGAATCGCTGGCCGACGCGGTCCGCTGGGGTGCGGAAATCTTCCACACGCTGAAGAAGGGCCTGTCGGACAAGGGCCTGTCGACCGCGGTCGGTGACGAAGGCGGCTTTGCCCCGAACCTTGCCAGCACGCGCGACGCGCTCGACTTCATCATGCAGTCGATCGAAAAGGCCGGCTTCAAGCTTGGTGACGACATCGCCCTCGCACTCGACTGCGCCAGCACGGAATTCTTCGCCGACGGGCGCTATGATATCGCGGGCGAGGGGCTTTCGCTCACCGGCGAGGAAATGGCCGACTACCTGGCCGACCTTTGCGCCAACTACCCGATCCGTTCGATCGAGGACGGCATGGCGGAAGACGACTTCGCGGGCTGGAAGGCGTTGACCGACAAGATCGGCGACAAGGTCCAGCTCGTCGGCGACGATCTTTTCGTGACCAATCCGAAGCGTCTGAACATGGGCATCGGCGAAGGTCTTGCGAACTCGCTGCTGGTCAAGGTCAACCAGATCGGCACGCTGACCGAGACGCTGGAGGCAGTATCGATCGCGCAGCGCAACGGCTATACCGCCGTAATGTCGCACCGTTCGGGCGAGACCGAGGACAGCACGATCGCCGACCTCGCGGTTGCCACCAACTGCGGCCAGATCAAGACCGGCTCGCTTGCCCGTTCGGACCGGCTTGCCAAGTACAACCAGCTCATCCGCATCGAGGAAGAGCTGGGCGCATCGGCCTTCTACGCAGGATCCAGCGCGTTCGGTCGTCTTGTTTGATGCCGGAGTGCGTTCGGACTGAAGCGCGTCTTTAACGGGCGCATTCAGATATTTGCGAAGCGTGGCAAGGTTCCGTAAAAGGACCTTCGCCACGTTTTTGCCATAATGAAAGTCGGGTCCCGCCTTGCGCCATGCAATCCTAGCCGCTTCCGCTCTGATGGCGGTCTCTTTCGGGGTGCTGGCTGCGTGCTCGTCCTCCGATGACAGCGGTTATGTCGCGACGCAGGGCACCGGCGTCGGCATCGATGTCGAGGCGATGGACAAGGCGATCTCGCCTGGCGATGACTTCTACCTCTATGCCAACGGCGGATGGCTGCAATACGCCGAAGTGCCCGAGGACCAGCCCTATGCCAGCAGGCGCGATGCGGCGGCGAGCCTGCTGGAAACGCGGCTCCTCGCCATCCTGCAGGAACTGGCCAGCAGCCCGCAGCCCAATGGCAGCGGAGAGGCGCAGCTTCGCGAGTTCTACCGCGCCTTCATGAACCGCGCAGGAATCGAACGGGCGGGCCGCGACATCGTGGCCGATGATGTCGCCCGCTTTGCCGACATCGAAACGCCCGAAGATCTCGCGCGGGCCATCGGCGAAAACGTGCGAAGCGATGCGAACCCGCTTCTCGCCGATGACGAGCGTAGCGACGGGCTGTTCTCGGTCGCCGTGATGGCAGGGCCGGACGGGCAGACGCAGATCCCGTACTTGTTTGCGGGCGGTCTGGGCCTGCCGCAGGCCGATGACTACGAATATGCGCCCACGCGCGCGTCTTATCGCGTTTATGTTGCCCGCGTCTTGGGCTGGGCCGGGCTAGGCGGCGCGGCTTCGCGGGCGCGGAAGGTGGTCGAGCTGGAGCGCAAGCTGGCCGCGGGGCAGGGCGGTGCCGGCAGCACTTTGACGTGGAGCCGCGAAGCCTTGGCAAAGCAGGCTCCGGGCATGGACTGGGACGCATTCCTTGCAGGCGCCGGGTTGAACAAGGCCGACCAGATCGCCGTGCAGCCGGCAGGGGCCGTGCAGACGGCCTCGGCTCTCGTTGCGTCCGAACCGGTCGAAGTGTGGCGTGACTGGCTGCTGTTCCACCGTCTTAACCGTCAGGCGGGGCTCTTGCCAAAGGCAGTGTCAGACGCGCATTTCCAGTTCTACGACCGCGACCTTCGCGGCATCCGCAGTCGTCCTTCGCGTGAGAGCGAAGCGGTGGCGCGTGCATCGGAGCTCTACCCCGACGTTCTCGGTCGGCTTTACGTCGAGCGCTATGTCGACGAAGCGCAGATCAAGGACGTGCAGCAGATCGCAGAGGCCGTGCGCGGCGCGATGGGGCAGGCAATCCGTGAGAGCGACGACATCGACGATGCTACGATCGCGGTGCTGCTCGAGCGGTTAAAGGGCGTAAGCGTCTCGGTCGGCCATCCCGAAACGATCACGCCCGTCAAACGCCGCGCCCTTGAACTGGACGGCGCCTATGCCATCGCGCAGGAAGCGGACCGTGCGCTTTATCTCCAACAGGCCTCGCGCGCCGGAACCGCTGCGAATGCCGGCGAATGGTGGCTTGCGCCGCACGAGGCCAGCGTGCTGACCCTGCCGAACCAGTCTTCGATCCAGATCAGTTCGGCTTTCATCCAACCTCCGATCTATAATGCCTCGTCGGATGCTGCGGCCAATTTCGGCGGCATCGGTTCGATCATCGGGAGGGAAATGGCGCGTGTGCTCGACCTGCCGAACGATGATGCAGAAGTCAGCGCCGACCTTGCCGGCCTACAGGCCGCGTTCAGGGCCTATCGCCGGTCGCTCGGCGGCAAGGAGCCTGCAGTTATCGAGGGGTTCACCGGCGACCAGCGGTTCTTCATCGCCTGGGCGCAGATGTGGGGCACCAAGTATCCCGAAGGCAGCAGCCTCGATCGGCGCCGGGCGCAGGATGCCCTGCAGGCCCGGGCCAATCTGGTCGAGAATATCGATGCCTGGTACCGTGCCTTCGACGTTCAGCCTGGGGCACGGATGTACCAGTCAGCCGATGATCGGCTTACTGCCTTTTAGACCGCAAAACGCGACTGCAGGTCGAGCAGGGCGAGGGCGGCCTTCGCCGCTTCACCGCCTTTATCCTTCTGCGCCGGATCGGCACGGACGAGCGCCTGTGCCTCGTTCTCCACCGTCAGGATGCCATTGCCGATGGCAACGCCGTCCATCGTCAGCGCCATGACGCCGCGCGCGCTTTCGCCCGCGACGATTTCGAAGTGATAGGTCTCACCCCGGATGACAACGCCGATGGCGACATAGCCGTCGTACTGACCGCTTTCCGAAGCCAGCGCGATAGCGCCCGGAAGTTCGAGAGCTCCCGGAACGGTCAGGACATCGACGGAGTGCCCTTCGGCCTCCAGCGCCGCGCGGGCACCGGCGACGAGCATGTCGTTGAGATGATCGTAGAAGCGGGCTTCCACGACGAGAAAGCGGGCCATGTCGGTCTCCGTTGGATCAGTCGATCGGCCGTTCGCCGGCGATCGAAAGGCCATAGCCTTCCAGCGCGACGAGCGAATGATGCGTGTTGGTGAGCAGGATCATCTCCTGCACGCCCAGTTCGGTAAGGACCTGCGCCCCTACGCCATAGTCGCGCAGTTCGTCCATGTCGGGTGCGGAATTGGCTCCCGAATGCAGATCGAGGACCGTGGACCAAAGCCGCTTGCGGTGACGGTTGATGATCACGACGACACCGGCGCCTTCGTCCGCGATCTGCTTCATCGCGCGCTGCATGAGGCCCGAGCGCGGACCTTGCTCGCCCAGCGTGTCTCTGAAGATGTCGAGCGTGTGCATGCGCACCAGCGTCGGCTTTTCGGGGCCGATATGGCCGAGCGAGAGCGCCAACGTCTCATCACCCGTTGCCGTGTTGTAGTAGGCGCGCGCCGTCCAGGTGCCGCCATACTGGCTCTCGAAACGGGTCTCGGAGCGCAGTTCGACGATATGGTCGTGCTTGCGGCGATAGGCGATGAGATCGCGGATCGTGCCGATTTTGAGGTCGTGCCGACGCGCGAACGTGATGAGATCGTCCATGCGGGCCATCGTGCCGTCATCGTTCATGATCTCGCAGATCACGCCCGAAGGGTTGAGACCGGCAAGACGCGAAATGTCCACGGCGGCCTCGGTATGACCGGCGCGAACCAACACGCCGCCATTACGTGCGACAAGCGGGAAGACATGGCCGGGGGTTACGATATCGTCCGCGCCCTTGGAGGAATCGATCGCCACGCTGATCGTGCGGGCACGGTCGCCCGCGCTGATGCCTGTGGTGACGCCTTCGCGGGCCTCGATCGAAGTCGTAAACGCCGTTTCGTGCCGCGTACGATTGTTGCGGCTCATGAGTTCGAGGCCAAGATCCTCGACCCTTGCCTTGCCAAGAGCGAGGCAAATCAGGCCGCGACCATGCGTCGCCATGAAGTTGATCGCCGAGGGGGTAGCCATCTGGGCGGGAATGACGAGATCGCCTTCGTTTTCGCGGTCTTCGTCATCGACGAGGATGAACATGCGCCCGTTGCGCGCTTCGTCGATGATCTCCTCAGGTGTCGCGAGGACGGGGCGATCGTCGTTGTCGCGAAGGAAGGCGTCGAGCTTTACAAGCGTTTCGGAGGTAGGGTTCCAGCTATCCTCAGTGCAGTCGCGCAGCGAGTTGGGATGAAGGCCGGCGGCCCTTGCGATGGCGGAACGCGACATCATGCCCTGGTTAACAAGGGCCCTGATTCGCTCCTGAGTCGGGGTGATCGTGGTCTGCATGAAAGCCACTTCGCACATTAGAATGTGATTGGCAAATATCTTCACATTTGGATGTGACCGCCAGCTAGTGAGATCACTACGATCGTACCGCAGTACCGCAGGATTCCTTGTGAAATTGTAGGTGGAAAAGCCAAAGAAAAAGGCCTCACCGCGAGGCGAGGCCTTCTAAAAACTCGGTTCGAGGATGCTTACATCCAGTGTTCGAACCAATTCAGACACCAGTCAAACATGTTAGGCCTCCGTTCTTGAGGCTTACACGTTAACCACATTTTTTAAGGTTAATAAAGGGTTAATTTTCGAGGCTCATCGACGGCCTGGTTTCCTAGCATCTGGATGAACTGGGTCAGCAACTGCGGCTTGCCGAGAAGATAGCCCTGGCCAATCTCGCATCCGAGCTCGATCATGGTGGAGCGATCTTCCTCGGTCTCGATGCCTTCGACGACCATTCGCATGTTCGCCATGCTCGTCGTCTTCTCGAGTGCGCCGATGACCATGCGGGCCCGGTCGCTGTGCTGAGAAAGCACCACAAAGCTGCGGTCGATCTTGAGTTCGTCGCAAGGCAAGGCGACCAGCAGCGACAGGTTTGCCTCGCCCGTACCGAAATCGTCGAGCGCGATGTGGTAGCCGATTGAACGGAGCTTCTCGAGATTGCGGGCAGCGCGTTCGATATCGGGCGTTCGCGCCGTCTCGGTGATCTCGATCGTGATGGCAGAGGGGCGCCCGCCGCCGGCCAGGATGTTCTCGTGCACGAAGGGCACGAAGTCGTCATCGGCCACCAGCGTCGCGGAAACGTTAACGCTGACGCGAATGCCCGTCGAAAGGATGCGATCAGCGGCACGGGCCGCGAGGCGCAGAGTATGCGCGGTCAGCGGCTTGAGGCGTCCGGCACGTTCGATCTGGGGGATGAACTGCGACGGGCTGATGACGCCGCGTTCGGGGTGGCGCCAGCGGACAAGCGCCTCGACCCCGACGATGCGTTCATCGGAAAGACGACACTGGGGCTGGAATGCGAGGTATATCTGCTCGCGCTCGATCGCGTCACCGAGTGAGGCCAGAAGCGAAAGCTGCCAGTTGGCGTCGAAGCCTTCCTGTTCGCTCACATAAGAGATATGCGTCGGGCGCGATGCTGCGCGGCCGGCGGCGACGATAGTGGCGCTGATCGCCTGGCGCGGTTTCTCGATCGTGCAGTCAAGGAGACCGAACGCGCAGTTGAAGTCGAGGGTTCGGTCGCCGGTGACGATCGGCGCGCTCGTCAAGGCGAGCAGTCCGGCGACGTGGCTCTTGGCGTGTTCGAGTTCGTCGAACCATGCGAAGTGGCCCGTAGTGTCAGTGTAGATCTGCGCCGTCCCGCCGATGGCCAGGCGCTGCGCGATCTGGCGTACGAAGTCGGCATGGTGCGCGGTTTCAAGGCTGGCGAGGATTTCCTCGTAATTCTCGACCTTGGCGATGATCAGGCGGCCCCTGGCCGCGGTAAAATCATCTTCCAGTGAGTGGAAATTGGGCAGGCCAGACAGGCGTTCGACCCCCGCTGCCCGTTCGCGCATGCTGGAACGGAGACGCAGACCGCCATAAACGAGCAGCACGCAAAGCCCTGCACCCGAATTGATGATCGGACCGAACGGAGCAACGAGCAGCGGAACCGCGACCATCAGGCCGGTTGTCCCGAAATAGGTGTTCCGACGCATCCGGCGCGGCATCAACGCCGCGATGTAGAGCATGATGATCGCGAAGAAGTAGCCGATCTCGGTCGGTACGCGGAACGGCACACCGCCAATCAGGGTCTCGGCCGCGATCAGGTCAACGAAAATGCCGGGGACGCGCCAGTCTTTCGGGACGAGCGCGTTGCGTTCCAGCGATGTGATCGATGCAATGACGACACGCTTGCCGCGCAATTCGCTCGACATGGCGGAGCGGCCGGCGAAGTCGTCGACCGAGTAGACCTTGATGTCGGTGGCGCGGTGGCGGTAATCGATCGGGAAGACGCCCGGCACGTAATCGACGCCTGAAATGGCGGCGCTGAACGACTTCCATTGCTTGTCTGCGACGAGCATCGGCGACTCCGCCTCGCGCACGAATCCGGTCATCAACTGGCGATTGGCCTGAGCGGTTTCACGCACACCGGGGAAGGAAGCGCGGCGATCGACACGTACGCCGATGTAGTTTTCGTCCGCAGTATAGGCGAGGGGCCAGCCGATGGTGACCGGCTGGTTCGCGCCTGCAATCGACTTGGCAAGATCGGGTATGCCGGGATCGGATTCGACGAAGCGGCCTTCGATGAAGATCGCCTCTGCGCCGGCCTTTGACGCGATGCGTACGGCCTGGGCCTGCCGCTCGGCAACAGATTCGTCGGAGAAGTTCTGCCCGCTACCGGTATCGATCAGAACGATTTTCCCGCTGATGGGCTGCACCATCAGGGCCGAGCCGAACCAGCGCGGCGCGTGGTCGATCAGGTGGGGCAAGGCAGCGAGGCCGAGCAGGAACGCGGCAAGCGCGCTCGCAGCGAGCTGGTACAGGCGTACAAGCTCCTGCGAGGAGGCGCGGCGCGCTGAAAAGAGGCGGAGCCCGAACTTCACGCGCGTATGTGTATCGGGAAGTGGTTAACTTTTCCCTGCAAAAGTTACGAAGAGGCTCACCGTAGCATTGCCCGTTAGATGGTTAACGCAGAGCTTAGACTATTCGGCACCGAAGTCTCAGGTCGCGGGAGCCTCGGCAGGAGCATCGCTGGCGACGTCATCCGGCGTTTTGGCTGTCTCTTCGTCGTCCTGTTCGGGAGGAGAGATGGAGACTTCGACGCGACGGTTCTTCGCGCGCCCTTCCTCGTCCGGCGTCCCGTCAAGTTTCGCATTGGGCGCGATGGCCAGCATTTCGCCCATCGCAATGATCGTGATCCGTTCGGGATCTGCGCCGGCTTCCTCAAGCAACGCGGCAACCGCTTCGGCCCGGCGCTTCGATGCGCGCAGGTTTGCCTCGTCGTTGCCCGAGCTGTCGGTGTGGCCCCAAAGCGTAATCGCGCCGCCCAGCTTAAACTGCTTGGATTCGATGACCGACTTGATCTTCTCCGCCGCCTCTTCGGAAATGTCTGCCCCACCATCCGCGAAGGGGATCGTCTGCTCGAACGGTTCGGTCGGTAGCAGGTCCTCGACGATCGGTTCGGGCGTTTCGCGCAGAATCGAAATCGGGCTCTCGGTCGCTTCGGGCAGGGCGGTCTCCGTCGGTTCGGGGTCGGGCTCTGCCGGCGGTTTGCAGCCCGCCAGAAGCATCGCGGGCGCGGTCGCGACCAGCGCCAGTTTACCTGCATTCCTCATCACGTTCCCTGTTGTTTTCATGCGGGTTTTGCCTCCGCCTTGGATTGGCCTTTCGCCTTCTTCTCCTTGCGGGACTGGACGCGTTGCATGTCGAGCTCCTCGGGCGGCGAATAGGACACGACATAGTCGCCCGGTGCGGGGGTGGGCCGCGCGGCGTGCGTGAAGAAACGCAGTGCGCCTGATGCCTTCACGACCATCAGGAAATCTGCCTCGTCGGGAAGCGCGGAGCGGGCGGCCTCGAAATCAAACTGTTCGGAAAGGCGCGTCTTGCGGAATTCCCAACCGGCCTGCTGGCGGCGATGCATTTCGTTCATGTCGACGCCCGACTGAAACAGCGCACGCCCGCGGATCGAGGGCGGGAGCGAGCGCGGATCGTCGTGATGGCCCGCTTCGCCAAGCTGATAGACGCTGTCGCGCCCTATTTCCGGTGCGAATTCGTTGCAGACCAAGGCGTTGTAAGCTTCGTTCTCGGTCGCGGCGACTAGGGTCTGGAACTGCGATAGGTCGAGCGAATGTTCGGTCGCTTCCGCGAGAATTTCGCCGTGATAAGTCGGCAAACCTTGCTGGCGCGCACCGGACAGGCGCCACCAGCTGGTGTCGGCAATCGTCACCGGCACTTCCATCTGCTTCAGCTCTCGCGCCAAGGCGATCGACCAGGGAGTGGCCCCCACAAGGAGGATTCCGGGCGTAGTCGAACCGGTGAGGCCCAGCCATTTCGCAACAGGCGCGATGGTAAAGCCGTGCGCGACGATAGTCACGACACAGACCGCAAACGACAGGCTGATCAGGATCGTACCGTCGCCATATCCAAGGTCCGACAGGCGCAAGGCGAACAGGCCGGAGATGGCGACCGCGACGATGCCGCGCGGAGCGATCCATGCGACGAAGATACGCTCCTTCCACGGGATCGAACTGAACGCGAGGCTGAGCAGCACCGTAGCCGGACGCACGAGGAAGAGTATGGCAATCAGAAACAGCGTGAACTGCCATTCTAGTGCGCGCAGCGTGTCGAAGTTCAGCGACGCGGAGAGCAGGATGAAAATGCCCGACACAAGCATGACGGCGATGTTCTGTTTGAACGGGTGAATGTCCCGCAAAGAATCGACGTTCATGTTCGCCAACGCGATGCCCATTAGTGTCACGGCGACAAGGCCGGTTTCCTGCTGGATTAAGTTCGAGACTACGAACAGGCCGATCACCGTCACGAGCAGGACCGGTGCTTTCAGGAATTCCGGCACGAAGCCGCGCGGGAAGCTCCACGCGATGAGCCACGCCGCGGCGTAACCCAGGACGGCCGCGGCAAGAGTGGCAAATGCCATCTGCGGCAGGACTTCGGCAAGACCGGCGCCGTTGGCCGATGCGCGGAAATATTCGTAGGCGATAACCGCGCACATCGCGCCGAAGGGATCGTTGACGATCGCTTCCCACTTCAGGATCGCGGCAGGGCGCTGCGCCACGCTCGATTGGCGCAGGAGCGGCAGGACCACCGTCGGCCCGGTCACGACGAGGATGCCGGCGAACAGTATCGACACGGGCCAGACCAGTCCGGCAATGTAGTAACAGGCCAGCGATCCCAGCAGCCAGGCAATGGGCACACCGAATATGACGAGGCGCCAGACAGCACTGCCCGTTTTCCGCAATTCCCGGAAATCAAGGCTCAAGCCGCCCTCAAACAGAATGATCGCGACACCGATGGAGATCATCGGTTCCAGCAGTTCACCGAAAGCGTGGTGGGGATCCATTATCCCGGTGATGGGGCCAGCGATGAACCCTGCCGCCAGCATCAGCACGATAGCCGGCCATCCGGTCCGCCAGGCAACCCATTGAGCGCCAATGCCGAGCACGCCGACCAGCGCGATTACGAGAGCCTGTTCTTCCATTACCCCTCAGATGCTGCCACGCGGTGCGCGGTCGTGCAATCGCGACGACCGTCCCTGTGCCCAAGGTAAATGCCGAGATGACATAGGGTTCCCGCAATGGCAGGGATCAGTGCGCGATAAAACCCGAAGTTATGAAGGGTGAGCGGCGGGCCGAGGGTGCGGCGACCGGCCGAGATGTTCGCGTTACTGTAGGGACCGCGGACGACAGCGAATGCTGTCATCGTGTATGTCCGAAAGCGATATAGAAAACACTAGGCTAGCTAAGTAGCGACCTTTGGCTGCGCGCCAAAATGCAAAGGGTTCATAAGTAAATGAATAATGGTGGACGCACTAGGGCTCGAACCTAGGACCCGCTGATTAAGAGTCAGCTGCTCTACCAACTGAGCTATGCGTCCACTTCGCCGCTTTGGAGCCGCGATATGGTGGTTGGCCGTTCAGGCCGTCCCCCGTGGGAGCGCTCCAAATAGTGATATGCGCGATTCGTGCAAGGGCTTTTTTGCACATTGGCGAAACTTACTCGAAGCTTCCCCGCACGTCGCGCTTGCCCCACCGGTCGACCGCCATGATCAGGCCGACGCAGATCATGATCGTCATCATCGAAGAACCGCCGTGACTCATGAACGGCAGGGGGATGCCGACCACGGGCGCGAGGCCCATGACCATCATCAGGTTCACCGCCGTATAGAAGAAGATCGTGGCGACAAGGCCAGCTGCCAGCAGGCGCGCAAACCGGTCCGGAGCATCGCGGGCCACCCGAAGGCCCCAGCGCAGCAGCCAGCCGAAAACGAACAGCACGAACAGTCCGCCCATCATTCCCCATTCCTCGGCCATCGTGGCAAAGACGAAGTCGGTGTGCGGTTCTGGAAGGTAGTTGAGGTGGCTCTGCGTGCCGTTGCCGAACCCCTTGCCGAACAACCCCCCCGATCCGATCGCGATCTTGGACTGGGTGATGTGATAGCCCGTGCCAAGCGGATCGCTTTCCGGGTCGAGGAAGGTCAGAACGCGCTGCTGCTGATAGGGGTGGAGCGCGGCAAAGAACAGGATCGGCACCGCAATCACGCCCGCAATACCCGAGGCGACGAACCAGATCATCGGCAGACCGGCAAGGAACATCACCACAATCGCGCCGAACACGATGGCAAGGCTGGTGCCGAGATCCGGCTGCATCAGGACGAGCCCGACCGGCAGGCCGATCAGCAGGCCGGGGATCAGCAGCGAGCGGAACTCGCGCGTCGCTCCAGGGGGCAGCATGTCGTAATAGCGCGCCAGGATCAGCACGATGCCAGGCTTCATCAATTCGGACGGCTGCAAGGTCATGAAACCGAGGTTGAGCCAGCGCTGGCTACCGCCGCCGACAAAACCCATCGCCTCCACCGCCATCAGCAGCAAGACGAGCATGACATAGACCGGCACGGCCATCATCTTGATGAAGTCGCGCGAGAACTGCGCGATCACCATGGCCATGACGAGAAAGACGAGAAAGCGCACGATGTGCAGTGCCGACCACGGCATCCAGTGCCCGCCCGCTGCCGAATAGAGAACCGCAGCGCCGAAGCAGACCAGCAGCAGGAGCGGTATGATCACGCTCCACGGCTGGCGTCCAAGCCCGGCGGGAAGGGATGCCATCATGTTCATCGGCGCTGCCCCGGCTGGTTAAAGGTAGGCGATGGGGTGGGCGCTGGCGTCGGAGAAGGCGTGGGCGATGCCGAGGGTGTGCTCGCAGGTGCCGGCGTCGGGTTGTCGCCTTCGGGCGCACGTGGCTGTTCGGCGGCGTTCACCGGTTGGGGGGCAGGGGTGTCGTCCGACTGGCTCGTCGCGTTCTCGACCTCGCTCGTCTCCGGCTTGGGCGCGGCGCCGCCGTAGGCCCGTTCGTAAGACTGGTACTTGCGTGCAAGACGTTCCTGCGCGGTGCCGCCCCATTCTTCCTCATATCGGTGGAGCACTTCCAGCGCCTTGTGAGGATCGAACAGGTAAGTCATCACGTCGCGCGCCACCGGATAGGCCGATGACGAACCGGCACCGTGTTCGATCGCGACAGCGCAGGCATATTTCGGCTTGTCGTAGGGGGCGAAGCAGACGAAGTGGCCGTGGTCGCGATACTTCCACGGCACGCCCTTGCCGCCGCGGCCATAGGCGAGGCTGACGACCTGCGCGGTACCGGTCTTGCCAGACAGCTCGATCCCGTCGAGAGGCAGGCGCGCGCGACCCGCGGTGCCCGCGCCGTTCACCACTTCCCACATCGCGTGACGCACAGTTTCCAGATGCTCCTCGGGGATGTCGAGGTGCGGGGCAGGCCGGGCAGGCGCGGTCATCAGAAGGCGCGGCTGAAACCGCCGCCCGCTGGCAATTCGCGAGGTCATGACCGCCTGTTGCAGGGGATTCACGAGGAAGTAGCCTTGACCGATCGTGGCGTTGACCGTGTCGTAGGCCTGCCATTCCTTGCCGTACTTCTTCAGCTTCCACGCCGGGTCGGGCACCGTGCCATAGGACTGGCTGGCGACGGGGAGAGGATACTTGTAACCAAGCCCGAGTTCGCGGGCCATGTCGGAGATGACTTGCATGCCCACCCGCTGCGCCATGGCGTAGAAGTAGACGTCGCAGGACTGGTAGATGCCCTTCGCCATGTTCGTCGTTCCGTGCCCGCGACGGTTCCAGCAGCCGAACACGCGGTTGCCGACACGCAGGCCGCCGCCGCAGAACACGGTTTCTCCAGGGTCGATCCCGGCCTTGAGCAGGGCAAGGCTCACGAACGGCTTCACCGTCGAACCGGGCGGGTAGAGGCCCGACAACACCTTGTTGCGCAACGGAACGTGGTCGTCCTCGGACAGCATCTTCCATTCGACACGCCCGATACCGTCGGAGAAACTGTTGGGATCGAAGCTCGGCATCGATGCCATGCACAGGAGGTCCCCGTTTTCGAGGTCCATGACGACGACCGAGCCGGATTCGAGCCCGATGCGGCGGGCGGCATAGTCCTGCAGCTTGGCATTGATGGTCAGCTTGACCGGATCGCCCTGCACGTCTTCACGCGTTTCGAGGTCGCGTACGATCTTGCCGCTGGCGGTGACTTCGGCACGGCGGGCGCCGGGCTGCCCGCGTAGTTCTTTCTCGAAATACTTTTCGACCCCGTCCTTGCCGATCTTGAAGCCAGGGGTGATGAGCAGCGGGTTCTTCTCTTCCTCGTACTCCTCCGCCGATACCGTGCCGACATAACCGAGCAAGTGCCCAACCGAAGGGCCGGTAGGGTAGTATCGGGTGAAGCCGCGCTGCGGGACGACTCCGGGAAGATCGGGCAAGCGCACCGAAAGCGCCGCGAACTGTTCCCAGCCGACGCCGGTCGCGACCTCGACGGGTCGGAAACCGCGCGTACCGTCCAGCTTGTCGCGAAGGTCGGTGATGGCCGCTGGCGTCAGTTCGAGAATCTCTCCCAGAACCGCAAGCGTACGATCCTTGTCGATCACGCGTTCGGGTACGAGATCGACGCGAAAGTCCGCGCGGTTCGATGCCATCGGGATATTGTTGCGATCGAGTATCCAGCCACGGCGCGGCGGGATCAACGTGAGGTCGACGCGGTTCGATTCAGAGGCGAGATTGTACTTTTCATTCTCGGCCACCGCGAGATAGCCCATGCGCGCGGCAAGCAGCACGCCGATACCGCCCTGCACGGAACCGATCACGAAACTGCGCCGGTCGAACCGGTTACGCAGTTCGCCGCTGCTGACCCGCTGAAGCAGGCGCGCACCACGTTTACGCTTGAAAAGCATCAACCGAGCACTCGTATCCGGGCAAGTCGCAAGAGATCCAGAATCGCAATCACGCGGGTCAGTAACGGAAAGGCGATGAACGAAAGCAGAAGCTGCGGCAGTATCAGCCCAGGCGCAAAGGCCCCGCCCGCGATCGAGGCAACAACGTGCGAAAGCAGAAGATAGGCAGCGATCACCACGCTCGCAACCAGCCAGTCCTGCCAGAACCCGCGCCAGCGCAGCCAACCGTCGATCAGTTCCATCCCGATCATGGCGATGGACCAGAGCAGGATCGCGCTACCGAAAGGTTGGCCGGAATAGAGATCGTCGATCAGGCCCAGCGGCGCACCGGCCCAGAGCGGCAGGAGGCCCGGACGCAGCAGTCTCCAGCCCACGAGAAGCATGAACGAGAGCGGCGGTATGACAGGTGTCGACGCGATGACCGGAGAAAGCGGGACGAGCGAGGCCAGCGCGATCGTCAGCCAAGGCACTACGGTCGCAAGAGTGCGGGAAGGGGCGCGATTGATGCGGCGGGAAAAGAGGCCAGAGCCGGGGAGCCGGTCGCCACCAAGGCTCACGGCGTGGTTTCCTGTGCCGGATCGCGCAGTTCGGTGATCGGTTGCCAGATCGGTTCGACGATTACGAACTCGCTTGCCGCAGGGTCCGACACGATCTGCGCCACGGCCCCGTCCCGCGTCACGTTGCGCACGATGGCGACCGGCACGTTGGGCCGGTAAAGCCCGCCGGAACCGGACGTGACGAAGACGTCGCCTTTCTTGAGCGGATTGATGCCGAGATCGATCAGGCGGATGATCAGCGTGCCGTCAGCCTGCCCTTGCGCAAAGCCCGAGATGTCGCCCTTAACGCGGCGGACCGGCACGACGCTCTCACCATCGGTGACGAGGAGGACGCGGGCCGTGCGATTGCCGACCTCGAGCACGCGCCCGACAAGGCCCTTGGCCGAACGCACCGGCTGTCCGGGCTGTACCCCGTCGCGCTTGCCTGCGCCCAGCAGGGCGAAGCGGCGCGTGCTGGTGGAGCTGGAGCCGATGAGACGCGCGGTCGTAACCGGCGTGCCGTCTGTTTCGCGCACTTCGAGCAGGGCCTTCAGACGTGCATTTTCGGACTTGATCGCTTCGGCTTCGGCAAGGCGCGAGCGGGCGACGGCGAGTTCTTCCTTCAGCTGCGCGTTCTTGCTCCCTGCCTCGATATAGCCGGAGATCACGTCGATAAAGGTCTTGCCACTCGAACGGGTCGTTGCCGAAACGCGGCCTGCCGGCGCGGCGACGTCATTGGCCGCGGCGCGCGCGAAGGCGAAAGCAGTCGGGTTGAGCAGCGAAACGACGAGCACGACGAACCCGAGCGCTGCCCCGGCCGATGCCGCGACATAGCTCGTAAATAGTCCGAGGTGCGCCCTTTTCGAAAAACCCGGACGCCGGTCTTGCGGCGCCGCCATCGCCGTTCCCCTTCAGTTCGTCGCGGCCCTCAGGCCGTCATCAGCACGCCGCGGTAGACCGGTTCTTCCAGCGCGCGGCCGGTGCCCAGCGCCACACAGGACAGCGGGTCTTCGGCGACGGTGACCGGCAGGCCGGTTTCTTCGCGCAGGTATTCGTCGAGGCCGCTGATCAGTGCGCCACCGCCCGTGAGCACGATGCCTTGGTCGACGATGTCGGCGGCCAGTTCGGGCGCGGTGTTTTCAAGCGCGATACGAACCGCCTCGACGATGGCGCCGATCGGTTCGGCCAGCGCCTCGGCGATGTTCGCCTGGCTGATCGTGATTTCCTTGGGCACGCCGTTCACGAGGTCGCGGCCGCGGATGTGGATCGTCTCGCCCTCGCCATCTTCGGGAACGGTCGCGACGGCATAGTCCTGCTTGATCCGTTCGGCGGTCGATTCGCCGATCAGCAGGTTGTGGTGTCGGCGCACGTAGGAAACGATCGCTTCGTCCATCTTGTCACCGCCGACGCGAACGCTGGTGGTATAGGCAAGGCCGCGCAGCGAGAGCACCGCGACTTCGGTCGTGCCGCCCCCGATGTCGACCACCATCGATCCGACCGGTTCGGTAACCGGCATGTCCGCACCGATTGCGGCGGCCATCGGTTCGAGGATCAGGTAAACCTGGCTGGCCCCCGCATTGCTGGCCGCGTCGCGGATCGCGCGGCGTTCGACCGAGGTTGAGCCCGAGGGCACGCAGATCACGATTTCGGGATAGCGCAGCATCGACTTGCGACCGCCGTGAACCTTGCGGATGAAGTACTTGATCATCTCTTCCGCGACTTCGATGTCGGCGATGACACCGTCGCGTAAGGGGCGGATGGCCTCAATGCTGTCGGGGGTCTTGCCCATCATCATCTTCGCATCGTCGCCGACGGCCTTCACCTTCTTGATGCCGTTCAGCGTTTCGATCGCAACGACCGAGGGTTCGTTGAGCACGATGCCGCGCCCTTCGACATAGACGAGCGTGTTCGCCGTGCCGAGGTCGATGGCCATGTTCTGCGAACCGAACTGGAAAAGGCGGGAAAAGAATGAGGACATGATCGGTGTGCGGTCCCTGAAAGTGTGGCGCCTAATTATGGCGCATGATGGTTTAGTCGCAGTGTGACTAGCCCAAAAGCATAGACAGATGGAAAATATTTCGCGGGAGTTTGCGGGCTTTTCCACACCGCCCGCCTCGAAAAAGGCGGGGTTCGTCGCTAGACCTCGATCGATGCCTCAAATTCGCCGCCTTCCCGAAAACCTGGTGAACCGGATTGCCGCTGGCGAAGTGGTCGAAAGACCGGCTGCCGCGCTCAAGGAGCTGGTCGAAAATGCCATTGATGCGGGCGCGACGCGGGTCGATATCGCGCTGAAACTGGGCGGCCTCGACGGGATCGAGGTCACCGACGATGGCTGCGGCATGACGGCGGCCGACATGGAACTGGCGCTGGAACGACATGCAACGTCCAAACTGCCCGACGAAGCGATCGAGCAGGTGACCACGCTGGGCTTTCGCGGAGAGGCGCTGCCTTCCATCGCCAGCGTTGCCCGCCTTTCGATCGAAAGCCGCCCGCGCGGTGCGGACGAGGGATGGAAACGCGTTGTCGACCACGGGCGCGTGGTGGAAGAGGGGCCTGCCGCCCTGCCGGTGGGTACGCGCATCCGTGTTGACCATGTGTTCGCGAACGTGCCTGCCCGCCGCAAGTTCCTGCGCACGCCGCGCAGCGAATATGCCGCGTGCCACGATGTCGTGCGCCGTCTTGCCATGGCGCGGCCCGATGTGGGCTTCTCGTTCTCCAACGATGGCCGCCGCATCGTGCAGGTGCAACCCGGCGAGGATGTCGCGACGCGCGTATCCCGCCTTGTCGCGCGCGAACTGGCCGACAACGCGGTAGAAGTGGACGTCGTTCGCGGCCCGGCAGAGGCTCCGATCCGCATGACCGGCATTGCGGGCCTGCCGACTTACAACCGCGGCGTCGCCGATCACCAGTATCTTTTCGTGAACGGTCGTCCGGTGAAGGACCGTCTGCTGACGGGCGCGGTTCGCGGCGCCTATTCCGACATGCTGGCCCGCGATCGCCACGCGGTGCTGGCACTGTTTCTCGACGTTCCGCCGGAGGAAGTCGACGTCAACGTCCACCCCGCCAAGACCGAAGTACGCTTTCGCGATCCGGCCATGGTGCGCGGCATCATCGTGTCGGGCCTGCGCGATGCCCTGGCCAGCGGCGACAAGCGCAGCGCGCAGACGCCTGATGCAGGGGCAATGGGCGCGTGGATCCGCGAAGGCGATGCACCGCGCCTGCCCGATGGCGACAACATTGCGCGAGATAATCGCGGCGTTTTCGCAGGGCAGGGCTGGCAGCAGCGGGAACGTCCGATGATCCCGCCCCCAACGCCGCCCATCTATCGCGACATGGAAGGGGCGATCCTTTCCGGGCCGACGATGCTCGATCCCGAGCTTGCCCCGCAGGCGCGTGCCGAAGAGGCGCTCGAACAGCCCGGCGATGCCGAGCGGTTTCCGATGGGCACGGCCCGCGGCCAGATCGCGCAGACCTACATCGTCGCCGAAGCCGCCGACGGCCTCGTCATCGTCGACCAACACGCCGCGCACGAGCGCCTGACGCTGGAACGCTTGAAGGCCGCAGGGGCAGGGGAAGGCATCACCCGTTCGCAGGCGTTGCTCCTGCCCGAAGTGGTCGAAATGGAAGAGGCCGACTGCGACCGGATCGAGGAAGCGGCGGAAAAGCTGGGCATGTTCGGTCTCGCGGTCGAACGTTTCGGCCCCGATGCCATGCTGGTCCGTGCCATGCCCGCCGCGCTTAAACGCGCCGATCCCGCCAGACTGCTGCAGGACATTGCCGACGACATCGCCCGCAACGGTGATGCGCTGCTGCTGGGCGAAAAGCTCGACCTCGTGCTGGCGACGATGGCCTGCCACGGATCGGTCAGGGCAGGGCGCACCTTGTCGGTGGCGGAAATGAACGCCCTGCTGCGAGAGATGGAGCGCACACCGCGTTCAGGGCAGTGCAACCACGGCCGCCCGACATGGGTGAAATTGTCGATGGACGACGTCGAAAAACTGTTCGGCCGGCATTAGGCCGTGGCCATAATCGGGAGAGTATCGGGATGCGTGTGAAGCTTGCAATCGCGTGCGGCGTGGCGGGAATGCTCGCGGCCTGTTCGGACGGGTCGGACCCTGCCAAGGATGCCGCCGACATTGCAGAGATCGAGGCGATGCACGACATGCCCGCGATCAAGCAGATCAGCCCAGAGCACATTAGCTATCCCGATATCGAAAAGAACAACCTGTTCGGCGTCAGTTGCGGCTTTGCGCCTGGCAACAGCATGCGGGTCCTGTTCCTTGCCATGGACGAACATGGCTACATGAAGCTCGACGACAAGATCGTCACGCTCGCCCCCGACAAGGGGAGCGCAAAGCTGCCGGTGACCGGCTATACGCATTACGACGGCAAGGAATTCTCGGTCACGCTTGACCTGGACGAGGGCACCGATGCGCAGGAAGGGATCGAACTGACCAAGTGGCGCGGGCGCATGACGGTGCGCGACCACAAGGATCGCATCACTTACGACAAGGACGGGCTCGTCGGCTGCGGTGCGTGATCTAGCGCTTCGGGTCGCACCCGATCATGCCGGTAGTGGTCATGTCCATCACCAGCTGATCGTCCTGATTGAACAGACGTAGCGAGACTTCCACAAGCCCGAGTCCGGGGCGCGATCTGCTTTCCCGCTTTGTCAGTGCAACGTATTCGAGAGTGAGCACGTCGCCCGGATAAACCGGGCGTGGCCAGCGCAGTTTGTCGACACCCAGGCCGCCCTTGCTGTCCACCAGGGAAAGGACGTGATCGACGTAAAGCCGCATCGCGATTGCGCAAGTCTGCCAACCACTTATCGAAAGGCGTTCGAACGGTGTGCCGACGGTGCCTTCGTCCGACAGGTGAAAGGGCTGAGGGTCATACTTCGACGCGAAGTCCAGCGCATCTGCGCAGTTCACTTCATATGCGCCGGCCCGCATGGTCTGGCCGACTACGATGCTTTCGAAATACTGCATCGCTGCCGACTAGACCACGCGGGCCGGTCGCTCAATGGATTTGGATCAGGCGCGGAACGCAGGCTTCATGCCGCCCGAATCCATGTCGGGGATGATCCGGTACTGCGCGAGGATCAGGCTGAAGAGACCGAACATCAGAATGCCGACGGCCACCAGCGTGAACCAGATGCCTTCGCCCGAAAGCGAGGCAACCGCGTCGCCCAGCGTCTTCACCTGTCCGCCGCCAGCCGACATGAAACCGGCCTTGAACAGCGACCAGCCGATAATGGCGAATACGACGGCGCGCGCGATGTAGCCGGCACCGCCGAGCCAACGCGTGAAATCAGGTGCCTGGGCGCTGATCCGGTGCATGAAATCGCCGCTAATGCCCTTTTTGGCCTGGAAGACGGCGGCAAGGAAAAACGCGATGCCTAGAATGCCGAGGACGACGCCGCCCAGCGACATCGAGAGAATGCCCGAAGCCGCTTCCTGCGCGCTGCCGCCCGAAGGTTCGCTTTCGCTTGTCGCGAACTTGAACGCCGACCACGCAAGCGCGAGGTGGCCGATGGCGCTACCTGCATGGCCAAGGCGCTTTGCGATGCCCTTCTTGTCGGATCCGTTGTTTTCGATATCGAAAAACGTGGAGGCGAACCGGAACAAGGCATAGGCCAGCAGACCGACGACCATGATCCAAAGGATCACCGTGCCGGCGGGAAAATCCTCGATCGCGCGGAAGATGCCGTTCGTGCCCTTGCCGATTTTGCCCGCACTGGTCAGCGCGATGATGCCGAGCACCGAATAGAGGATGGCGCGTGAGAGGTATCCCACGCGCACAGCCCAATTAAACTTTTCCGATTTGTCTACCATTTCCGGCGTGTCCCCTATGTCTTGATCTAGGGAACGGGCGAGGCCGGATTTGGTGCCCAAAGCCCTCAATAGGGCGCAAACAGCGTCCAGAGCGCCATGGCGATCATGGCGAGGTTTTCGGTCAAAGATACGAAACCAAGGGGCACGCGGCCCGATCCGCCGACACAGGCGCACTTCAATTCGCGCTTCTGGACGTAGACTGCATAAAAGACGCTGACCGTGCCGACCGTGCCGATGAAAAGCGCGAGCGGTATCGACAGCCACGACAGCAGGTGCCCTGCCATAAGTATGCCCGCCGTCGCCTCGGCGAACGGATATATCCGCGCATAGGGAACCCAGCGGCGGGCCAGCAGGTCATAGCCCAGGAACATCGTTGCGAACTTGTTCACGTCCTGCAGCTTTAACATGGCGAGGATCGCCATCGAGAAGGCCACGAACCATTCGCCGGCCCGGATCGTCAGCGGAGAGCCAAAAACCATCCAGCTGACGGCCAGTGCAAGTCCGGCGGCGATCGCGAAAACGGCAAGGACAGGCTGGTAGCTGACCGCGTCGGGATCCTGAACTTTGAGGCCGAGATGGCGGCGCAGGTCCTCGTATCCGCCGATCCGCTCACCGCCGATGAACGTCTGCGGCGTGGTCTTTACGCCGTGCTCGGCCTTGAACGCCTCGGTCTGCTCTTTCGTGACGAGATGATGGTCCTCGACCGTGAAGCCTTTGTTTTGAAGGAGATACTTCGCCTTCAGTCCGAACGGACAGATGTGCTTGTCCATCACCATGCGGTAGAGGACGGCGGTTTTCTGGGTGTCTTGTGTGCTCATAAGGCGAGGTCTACATTGCGTACCATGGTACGGAGTCAACACCGAAATGCATCAACCAGACGCCCGTTCCGCATTTCGGAACTGGCCGCCGCCGCAGATGTGGGGGTGGAAACCGTGCGTTTCTATCAACGCAAGGGACTGCTGGAGGTCCCGACCGGACCGGCGACGGGCGGACGGCACTATGGCGACGACGATGTGCAGCGCCTGCGCTTTATCCGCCAGTCTCAGGCGGCGGGATTTACGCTGAAAGAGATAAAGCGCCTGCTCGACCTCGACCGGATCGACGACCGGGCGCAGGCCCGCGCCATGGCGCAAGATCGGATCGTCGCGCTCGACGCAGAGATCGAGCGTTTGGAACTGGCCCGCGCGTCGCTTAGAAAGCTCGCGACCGAATGCGCGAAAGGCGGGGCAGGACCCTGTCCGATCCTGTCGGCATTCGACCCGGCCTGAACGGCCGGGCCTGAGGCCGGATCAGACGTTGAACTTGAACATCATGATGTCGCCGTCCTTGACGACATATTCCTTGCCTTCCTGGCGCAGCTTGCCCGCCTCGCGGGCGCCGCTTTCGCCGCCGAGCGCGATATAGTCGTCGTAGGCGATCGTCTCTGCACGGATGAAACCGCGTTCGAAGTCGGTGTGAATCTCGCCGGCGGCCTGCGGAGCCTTGGCGCCATCGGGGAACGTCCAGGCGCGGGCTTCCTTGGGCCCGGCCGTAAAGAAGGTCTTGAGGCCCAGAAGTTCGTACCCTGCGCGAATGACGCGGGCGAGGCCCGATTCCTCAAGGCCCATTTCGGCGAGGAATACCTTCCGGTCTTCCGGTTCCATGGCGACGATTTCGCTTTCGATCGCGGCGGAGACGACGACGGCCTGCGCGCCTTCGGCCTCTGCCTTGGCGAAGACCCTGGCCGAAAGTTCGTTGCCGTCGGCGGCGTCCTCTTCTGCGACGTTGCAGACGTAGAGCACCGGCTTTGCCGTCAGCAGTTGCGCCTGTGCGAAGACGCGGGCTTCCTCGTCGTCCTGAGGTTCAGTGAGGCGTGCGGGCTTGCCTTCGCGAAGCAGTTCCAGCGCCTGTCCCAGAACGGAGGCGATGATCTTCGATTCCTTGTCGCCCGTCGTCGCGCGCTTGGCCGCGGCGGGCACGCGCTTTTCGAGGCTTTCGAGATCGGCCATCAGCAGTTCGGTTTCGACCACTTCGGCATCGGCCAGCGGGTCGACCTTGTTGGCGACGTGCTGGATGTCGTCATCCTCAAAACAGCGCAGGACGTGGACGATGGCGTCGACTTCGCGGATATTGCCGAGGAACTGGTTACCAAGGCCTTCGCCCTTCGATGCACCCTTCACCAGACCGGCAATGTCCACGAAGGCCAGTTGGGTCGGGATGATCTTGGCACTGCCGGCGATCTTGGCGATTTCGTCGAGACGCGCGTCGGGAACGCCGACCTGGCCGACGTTCGGTTCGATCGTGCAGAACGGATAGTTCGCCGCCTGCGCCGCCTGCGTTTCGGTCAGCGCGTTGAACAGCGTCGACTTGCCGACATTGGGAAGGCCCACGATGCCGCAACGAAAACCCATGAAATGCTCCGTTATAAATTAATGATCGGCCGATAGGGGAGGCTTTGCCTCAACGCCAGCCCGATTTCCCCCAGCCATGCTACATCTGCGGCCTACGATGGTTAGCAAGGTGTTTGACAGAGGTTACGCAGTACCCCACCGTGCCGGATTGTTAAAAAAATAACCCTGAATTTTTATCATCTAATTAGTCTTATACGGCCAGATTCAACGTGTTCTCAGCCAGAATCAATTGGCGGTGATGCAGGGGGTCGCACCTAATGATACACACGGAAATCGTCGGGCGTTTACGCCGCGCGAAAAGCATCCTGAAACTACGTGCACGAAGAGATGCCTATTTCGACGCCGACCTTTTCGGTGAGCCGATCTGGGACATGCTGCTGGATCTCTTTGTGGCCCACATGGAAGGGACCACGATCACGACAACCAGTCTGTGTATCGCCTCTCGCGTACCGCAGACGACGGCGCTTCGCTATATCAGCGTGATGCAGGAAAAGCGTTTGATCGTCAGTCGCAAGAACGAAGACGATGCAAGGATGCGCATCCTCGAGCTTACGCCACAGGCTCTGGGAGCACTTAATCAATATTTCGATCATTGCGATGGCGAAAGGGGCTATCGTGACGACCCGGCAATCCCGTTGAAACACGATGCAACGGACGACGGCGCCAAGATTGCCGTCAACGACTTCATGCAGCTGCTGCAAACCTACATGAAGGACAAGTCCTCGATCAGGGTCGGGTGAGCGAACCGCCAGCGCGCGCCGGCGAAGATAGATCTTCAAGCTGGCGCGCCAGTTCGCGAATGTCAGCATCGGGGAGGACGATCTGCCACTGGCCGGGAGATCGGCTGTCGACGACGACGACGCCCCGGTCGGGACAGACACCAAGGCACGATACCTCGACAATGCCCAGCGGTGCCTTGCGGCCCCTCTTGGCACCCGTTTCGGCCTTCAGCGCCTTGGCCAGCGGTCTGCCTTTCGGGCCGTAGCCGCCACCGCGCTTCAGGTTCTTTTTGCTGCACTTTCTGCACACGAGAATGGCGTGGGACCAATTGGAGCGGATCTTCGTCTTCATCGTGCCCCATCAACGCAGGAAGGCATGATCGGGTTGCAGCGAAATCAAAAGGCGGGCGGCGCGCCTTTCAGGATGCGAGCGCCATCGGTGAAACTGTCGATTGCCGGTTCCTTCAGCCTGAATTCGCGCAAGACCGTTTCGCCGGCGGCCACCTTCAGCCGGAAATTGCCCGCCTCCAGCAAGTCCGCGACCCAGCCGAGAAAACCGCCCAGCGATTCTGCCAGTACGACCTTGTTGTCTTCGTCCCGCCCGAAAATGATGATCTGGCCTATCCGCCCCTTGGGCCAGGGTGCGAGGTCGACGCCGATGTGCCCGCCCGAAAAGTCACTGGTCAGCGGAATCCAGCCCGGATTGGCATAGGCCGGATCGACCGCACCAGCGGGCCAGCCGGTGCCGGGGATCGCATAGGGATCGCCGAACTCCTCCAGCACTTTCTTCCAGACCTGCCAGTCGTACACCACCTGCATCAGCGGCAGGATCGGCAGACCGTAGACGTGCCCGAAACGGTCGTCGTTCTCTCCGTCATGCCAGCGATATAGCTGCCGCCAGGCGGTAGGCATGGTCTGGCCGATCGCGGCTTCCGTTTCAGCGATCTGTCGGTCGGTGGCAGGCGGATTGAAGGTATAGCGCTCGGCAGGAAGGTTTGCTGCATACCACGCATCGAGGCGGGCCAGGATCGGGGCGATGTCCTCTTCCAGCATGGGGAGCGGTTCGCCTTCGGGACGTTCTGGCGGCGTCGCTGCGCTACCCTTTCGATGGGACGCTAAGGAGCACATGGCAGGCAACACGCCGGAAAGCGCCGCTGCGCCAAGGATAACGCCGCCTGCGATAAGGCCCCGTCTGCGATTGTCCATGCCCGAAGCGCCTCTCCCGATGCCCTGCAAAGGGTGAATGCTATCGGCGTCCCAAGAGGCTGGATAGAGGCAGAATGTGAATAAGCCCTAGTCCTGCCGCGATTTTCATTTTCCTACACGCGACGTGATCGCCAAAATGCGAGCGGTTCTTTCGATTGTCGGAAAATTCATGCGATCACGGCAAAGTGTCACCTTGGCCTGGGCAAAGGGAAAGCGCGATATCGTGCCACCTTCGCCATGTTGGACACGGGTGACAGGGTGTCACCTTTGTCACCCGCGGCAATTACGGGCGTTCAACCCTGAAGGCGCAGTGCCACATCGTTCATGAAGCGAGCGTCGTCACCCTTGGCAAGCCATTCGGCTTCCGCCGCCATCGCGCCGAGCATGGCAACAAGGTCGTCCATCTCTGCCTTGGCGTAGTTGCCGAGAACGTGACCGGTCACGCGGTCCTTGCTGCCGGGATGGCCGATGCCGATGCGGATGCGGCGGAAATCGGGGCCGAGGTGCTGGTTGATCGAGCGCAGGCCGTTGTGCCCCGCAAGCCCGCCGCCCATGCGGACTTTCACCTTGAACGGTGCGAGGTCGAGCTCGTCATGAAAGACGGTCAGTGCATCTGTGTCGAGCTTGTAGAAGCGCATCGCCTCGCTGACGGCGCGGCCACTTTCGTTCATGAAAGTGCCGGGTTTCAGCAGGAGGATCTTCTGTGAGCCGATACGGCCTTCCTGAAGCCAGCCGGAAAACTTCTTCTGCACGGGGCCGAAGCCATGAACCTCGGCAATGGTGTCGAGCGCCATGAAACCGATGTTGTGACGGTTCAGCGCATATTTCGCGCCGGGATTTCCAAGGCCTACCCAAAGCTGCATGCCCGCGCCCTAGCCAAAGCGACGCGAAAAGAAAACGGGCCAAAAGAAAACGCCGGCCCCCGCGAAGGGACCGGCGCAATTCTTAAGCCTGCGATTGCAGGACGAAGGACGATTAGTCGTCTTCGCCGTTCTGCTCGGTCGCGGGAACTTCGTCCGCATCGGCTTCGCCTTCGGCGGCAGCAGCGCCTTCGGCTTTCTTCAGGGCCGACGGAGCGACCAGCGTCGCGATGGTGAAGTCGCGGTCGGTGATCGCGCTTTCGCTACCCTTGGGCAGGGTGACTTCGCTGATGTGGATCGAATCGCCGACTTCCTTGCCCGTGACGTCGATCTCGATTTCGGTCGGGATCTTGTCCGCTTCGCAGACCAGCTCGAGCTCGTGACGGACGACGTTCAGCACGCCACCCTTCTTGAGGCCCGGAGCGGCTTCTTCGTTGACGAAAACGACGGGGACCGCGACGTCGACCTTGGCGCCCTTCGCAAGGCGGAGGAAATCGACGTGGGTCGGACGGTCGGAAACCGGGTGGAACGAGACGTCCTTGGGCAGGGTCTGAACCGGCTTGCCGCCCATGTCGATCATGATGATCGAGTTGGAGAAGTGGCCGGTGTTCAGCAGCTTGACGAGAGCGCGTTCTTCGACGTGGATCGTCTGCGGTTCTTCCTTGCCGCCGTAGATGACAGCGGGGACGCGACCTTCACGACGCAGTGCACGGGAGGCTCCCTTGCCTGCCCGCTCGCGCGCCTCGGCCGTCAGGGTAAGCTGATCGCTCATGATTTCTGACCTTCGAAACTGGTTGATACAATTAACGCTGCCCAGCGCCTCCAGGGATGACCGACAGGGCAAGCGAAGGCGCGCGGCTAGACGCAATCGCGCGTAAAAGCAAGCGCGAAGGCGGTTACTGGACCCGCGTGACCTTCCAGCCGCGCTGTTCCAGCAGGGCGATGAGCCCGTCATCTCCGCCGATATGGCCCGCCCCCACGGCAACGAATGGCTTCTTGCCATCCTGAAGCTGTCCCACGATCCGCCCGATCCAGCGCGAATTGCGGCGGGAAAGGAGCGCCGCGCGAAGCTGGGGCGAGGCATCGAAACCCATGTCCATCAGGCCCGCCAGCCGGTCCGCATCACCCGAAGCCCAGGCATCGGACAAATCGTGCGGGCCGATGGTATCGGCTTGGTCGACGAAGGTTTCGAGAAGATCTTGTTGCTCGTCCCCGCTCAACTGGTCGAAGATGCGAAGCTGTTCCTCGGTGGTTTCGAAGCCCACGATAGGCTTGTCCCATTCCGCGATCAGCGTCTTGTCGACACCGTATTCCGGATCGAGCGTGCTGCGCTGCTGGAGCATGGAGGACAGGGTGAGGGCCGCGGCCCATGTCTCGACGTAATGGAAGCTTTCTTCCGATGCGCCTGCATCATCCAGCACTTCGGCCAGTTCGTCGCGGTAGACGGGCGATACCCGTTCCGACAGCGGGGGAAGGGCGGGATCGATGGCCAGTTCTTGGAAGATGCGTTGGGATTCGGCTGTGTCGAGATTCTCGATCTCGACCATCAGGACGCCGGCTTGCGCAAGCGCCTGATCCAGTTCGGTGCCATGCCATTTCGTCGAGCGGGGTAGGGCATGTATCGTGCCGAACAGCCAGCCCGCAGGTTCGGCCCCTTCCGGTGCGTCAGCCGCATCGACCCGCCACAACGCCGGTTCTGCCGTGCTGCCGCACCCTGCAAGAAGCAGGACGAGCGGAGCAAGAAGACAGGCGAGGAGGCGGGTCAGCACGGTTCTTACTTAGTACTCGATGCGGGTGGCGGTGAAGCCCTTGGCGGCAAGCATCGACTGGACGCTATCGTCGCCCGCAAGATGGCCTGCGCCAACAGCGATGAAGACCGTCCCCGGGCTCTCCATGCGGGTGCCGATCCACTCCGCCCAGGCGGCGTTGCGGTTCTTGAGCAGGACTTCGTGCAGCTTGGGCGTGTCTTCCATGCCCTCGTTCAGAAGGTCGGCAGTCGCCTTGGTGTCGCCCATGGCCCATGCGGTTTCCATGTTCTCGAAGGTTTCCTTCATCTCGCCCATGTCATCGACACCGGCCATGAGGAAGGCGATCTGGTCTTCCTGGCTAAGCCCGGTAAAAAAGCCCATTTGCTGTTCGAACGTCTCTAGCCCCACCATCTGCATCGACCGTTCGGCAGCGGCGGTCTGGAGCACCTGCTCTGCACCCGCCTCGGCAGAATAGCCAAGCTGCTGCAGCGGCGCGGTGGCGAGCGTGACGCCGGCGAACCAGGGCTGCATCGGTTCGAGCATCTGGGCCGGAAGGCCGATCGAGGATGCCGCAGCCGCAAAGCGGGCGTACTGGTCTTCGGTCAGGATGGTCGACAGCCCGCTCCCCGGCTTGGCGATCGCGGCGGTCTGGACGAAGCCGGCCATTTCCTCGGGCGGCGGCGGAATCATTTCGAGCACGAGTTCATCCGACTTCCCGAATGCGTCGGCGACGGCGTCATCGAACCAGACCAGATCGGTCTTCAACGCATGCATCGTACCGAACAGATAGATCGTGGTGTCGTCGTCCGACAGAACCCACAAAGCGGGATCGGCATCGGACCTGTCGAGGACGGCTTCCTCGGCATAAGCAGGCGAACCCAGACCAAGCAGCGCGGCAAACGGCGCGAGCTTGCGGAACATGGACTTCAGATTCATGGCGACCCTCTTTTGCTTCAAGTGAATATATGTACGGCGTGAATGAACGAAAAGTGACGTCTCAGAAGTAACGCTTCCAGAGCCAGATGGCCGACCAGATAACTATGGTCAGCATGAAGACCGGCATCGCTTCGACAGGCTCCATCAGCCCGCCACGGGCAAGCACCCACCATGCAGCGGTGACCGAGAGGTTGAAGTTGAGCGCGACGACAGCGCCGTCTGAATAGGCCCCGGCCTCATGTTCATCGAGCGCGCGCCACCAGACCCAGGTCAGCACCGGCACGATGACGAGCGCGCCTATCGCAAGGATGATCGCGATCGTGGGCGAAAGGTCCGCGCCTGAGAGAATCGGACTTTCACCCTTTTCGCCAACCGCCATCAGCACGCCGAACACCACGCCGACCAGAACGGACACGCCCATCATGAGACGGGCGCGGCGGGTATTCTTGCCCATTGGCTCTGCAAAGATTGCGCGAACCTGGCGAAACGCGACCCACAGGAGGAGCAGCCCGATGGCAAAGCAGACCGCCCCGATCGTCCCTGCGCGGACCGACAAGTCGCCCTTTTCGAGGAAGCCCGCCGTAACGCCGGTGACAATGCCAAGGCAGAAAACAGCGGCGATGCCGGAAAGCGATGCGAGCGTTATTCTTGCTGCGGTGGACTGGCCCAAACGGCCTTCCTCGGCGGGGTTTTCAGTCATGGCCATCATCGAAAATGTCCTCGATCTTCATGTCAAAAAGGCGGGCGATGCGAAAGGCGAGGGGGAGCGATGGATCGTGCTTCCCTGTCTCGATCGCGTTCACCGCCTGCCGTGATACGTCGAGCCGCGCGCCAAGCTCTGCCTGGCTCCACTGCCTTTCGGCGCGCAGCACTCTCAACCGGTTGTTCATCGGCGGATGCTCAACTCACGCCACGCGAGGCGACAATCTCCGCCAGCCATGCAGCCTCGACCGCGAGGGCTGCGAAAATGAACTTGCGGTGGTTCGCCGTGGGCTTTGCAATGCCCCGCCAGAAACGGTTGCGGGTTTTCTCGTCTGTCAGGAAAGAGGCTGGGGCCTTGCGGCGGCAGATGGCAGGGAACACGGTAAACTCCGTCAGCTTGTCATTACATCGTGTCAGGTATGCATGACTAAATGACGTGATTCGCTGACAATGTCAATACTACCTGACATTGCGTCATCATGACCTGACAGTAGGGCTAAGCGGTCGGGCATGAAGCCGAAGCGCCATTGACGCCTTTGCTGGCACGCGTCATTGCCCCGCCCATGACACGCGATCCGACACGATCCTTTCAGGACATGATCCTCGCTCTCCACGATTTCTGGAGCGCGAAAGGCTGCCTCATCCTTCAGCCCTACGACATGCGCATGGGCGCGGGCACGTTCCATCCGGCCACGACGCTGCGCGCGCTTGGGCCCGAGCCGTGGAATGCCGCTTTCGTGCAGCCCTGCCGCCGTCCGACCGACGGTCGCTATGGCGAGAATCCGAACCGCCTGCAGCATTACTATCAGTATCAGGTGATCCTGAAGCCGAGCCCACCCCAGATCCAGGAGTGGTATCTCGACAGTCTTCGCACGATCGGCATCGATCCGCTCAAGCACGATATCCGCTTCGTCGAGGACGACTGGGAAAGCCCGACGCTGGGCGCGTGGGGGCTGGGCTGGGAAGTCTGGTGCGACGGGATGGAAGTCACCCAGTTCACCTATTTCCAGCAGATGGGTGGTTTCGACTGCAAGCCTGTTGCGGGCGAGCTGACTTACGGCCTCGAACGCCTCGCCATGTACATTCAGGGCGTCGACAACGTCTACGACCTCGCGTTCAACACGCAGGGCGTGAGCTACGGCGACGTGTTTCTTGAAAACGAACGGCAGATGTCGACGTGGAACTTCGAGGTGGCCGATACCGACGCCCTGTTCGACCTGTTCCGCAAGGCTTCGGCAGAGTGCAAGCTGTGCCTTGAAAAGGGCCTGCCGATCCCCGCCTACGAACAGGCGATCGAGGCAAGCCACATCTTCAATCTCCTTCAGGCTCGCGGCGTGATCTCGGTTCAGGAACGCGCCAGCTACATGGCGCAGGTCCGCGACCTCGCGCGCGGTTCGTGCGAGGCTTATATGGCGAAGTATTCCGACCAGTGGGCCGCCGCTTATCCGGAGTGGGCCGCATGACCGATTTCCTACTCGAACTCCGCTCGGAAGAAATCCCCGCCCGTATGCAGGCGGGCGCCCGCGCCGATCTCGAACGCCTGTTCCGCGAACAGATGAAGGCCGCAGGTGTGGAACACGGCGCAATCACCGTCTGGTCGACCCCGCGCCGTCTTGCGCTGATCGCAAAGGCCATGCCGCAGCAGACCGAGGCGGTTAGCGAAGAGGCCAAGGGCCCGCCCGAGGGCGCGCCCGATCAGGCCGTCGAGGGCTTCTGCAAGAAGAACGGCGTGACCCGCGACCAGCTCGAGGTTCGCGAGGTGAAGGGCCGTGCGACTTATTTCGCGGTGAAGAACATACCGGGCCGCGAGGTGAAGGACGTTCTGGCCGAGGCGATCCCGGCGATCGTGCGCGCCTTCCCGTGGCCCAAGTCGATGCGATGGGGTGAGCCTTCGATCAGCAGCGAGAGCCTGCGCTGGGTCCGCCCGCTTTCGGGCATCGTCGCGATCCTTGGTGAAGACCTTGTCGAGTGTGAAGTCGGCGGCGTTGCCTCAGGCTATGCCACTCTCGGCCACCGGTTCCACCATTCCGGCGAGATCACCATCGGCGGGGCCGACGATTACATCGAAAAACTGCGCGCCTGCCACGTCATCGTCGATCACGAGGAGCGTCAGGACATGGTCCGCGCCCAGGCACAGGCCGCCGCCAGCGCCGCGGGCCTCAAGCTCGTTGCCGACGAAGGCTTGGTGATCGAGAATGCGGGCCTGACCGAATGGCCGGTGCCGCTGCTGGGCCGTTTCGACGAAAGTTACCTCGACGTGCCGCCCGAAGTCATCCAGCTGACTGCGCGCACGAACCAGAAATATTTCGTCTGCAACGATGCGAACGGCGCCTTGGCCAACGCCTTCGTCTGCACCGCCAACATCGCTGCCGACGACCCGGCGGTGATCGTGGACGGCAACCGCAAGGTCCTAGCCGCCCGCCTGTCGGATGCGCGCTTCTTCTGGGAAGTCGACCAGAAGACGACGCTGCGGGAACACAATCGGAAGCTCGATCGCATCACTTTTCACGAAAAGCTGGGCACGGTAGCCGAGAAAGTCCAGCGCGTCGCAAAGCTGGCCGACTGGCTGGTTTTCGATGCGAAAGCGCCTAACGGCGACCACAAGCTGGCGCGTCAGGCAGCAGAACTTTGCAAGGCCGATCTCGTCACCGAAATGGTTGGCGAGTTTCCCGAACTGCAGGGCCTTATGGGCGGATATTATGCCCGAGCCGAAGGGCTGCCGGACGACGTGGCGAACGCGATACGTGACCACTACAAGCCTGCGGGACAGAACGACGAGGTGCCAACCGCGCCGACGACGGTCGCTATCGCGCTGGCCGACCGGCTCGATAACCTTCTCAGCTTCTTCAAGATCGGCATCCTGCCGACCGGCTCGAAAGATCCGTTCGCATTGCGCCGTGCCGCACTTGGCTATTTGCGCCTCGTCCAGGAAAATGATCTGGAACTGTCACTCGACACAGTGGTCCACGCTTGGGAAGGACGTCCGAACGCTTCCCTGGCCGAGAAAGTCTCTGAGTTCCTGCTCGATCGACTGGCCGTCCAGCTGAAGGACCAAGGCGTCCGCCACGATTACATTGGCGCTTCGCGCGAATGGAAGGGTCGTACCGACTTCCGCGTTGATCGGGTCGAGGCGCGAGCACGCTCGCTGGCAGAGTTTCTGACGGGCGAGGACGGCGCAAACCTGCTCGCTGGCTACAAGCGTGCGGCCAATATCCTGAAGAAGGAAGGCTACGAAGGTACTGACCGCATCGCCCGCACCGGCGAGGAAGATCCGCTCTCGCTGGTCGATGATCCGGATGTCGGTTCGATCGTTGCCGAGCGCGGAAAATCGGCGAGCTACGATCGTGAGCCTGCCGAACAGGCTTTGGTCGAAGCGCTTGCCAAGGCAGAGCCTGCCGCGAACGCAGCGATTGCCGGGGAAGATTTCGGTGCGGCCATGGCGGCGCTGGCTACCTTGCGCGCCCCGATCGATGACTTCTTCGACGACGTCACGGTCAATGATCCCGATCCGGCGAAGCGTTCGGCACGTCTTGCGCTTCTGGCCAACTTTGTTGCTGCAGTGCACAAAGTTGCCGACTTTTCTCGGATCGAGGGCTGACTCTTTGCGTTTGTAACACTACAGGGGCGCGATTGAGGGAGAATTGTACCCTGATGTGCCGTTTTTGCTGCACTGCAAGGTATCGTAACAAGAGGTCAAAGGTATCATGACGCAATATGTCTACACCTTCGGGGGCAACGCGGTTTCGAACGATCCGCGCGCGAAGGACAAGACGATCACTGGCGGCAAGGGCGCCAACCTGGCGGAAATGGCCTCGATCGGTCTGCCGGTGCCTCCCGGTTTTACGATCACGACCGAAATGTGCGTCAAATATCTCGCCGAGGGTGCCAACTTCGACGATGCCTTGCGCGCCGATGTCGCTTCGGCTCTGGGCCATATCGAACAGACGGTCGGCAAGAAGTTCGGCGATGCCGCCGATCCGCTTCTGGTCTCGGTCCGCTCGGGCGCGCGCGTCTCGATGCCGGGCATGATGGATACCGTTCTCAACCTCGGCCTCAACGACGATACGGTGCAGGGCCTTGCCAGCGTGTCGGGCGATGAACGTTTTGCCTGGGATTCCTATCGCCGCTTCATCCAGATGTACTCCGACGTCGTGCTCGGGCTCGACCACGGCCTGTTCGAGGAAGCTCTTGAAATCGCCAAGGAGGACAAGGGGTATTACAACGACATCGAGCTGACTTCCGAAGACTGGAAGGCGCTCGTCGGCGAATACAAGGAAATCGCCGAGCGCGAGCTTGGCCACCCGTTCCCGCAGGACCCGTCCGAGCAACTGTGGGGCGCGATCGAGGCGGTTTTCGCCAGCTGGGATTCGGACCGCGCGAAAGTCTATCGCCGTCTGAACGACATTCCCGGCGGCTGGGGCACGGCGGTCAACGTGCAGGCCATGGTATTCGGGAATATGGGCGATACCTCGGCCACCGGCGTCGCCTTCACGCGCGATCCGGCGACGGGCGAAAGCACATACTACGGCGAATACCTGATCAATGCGCAGGGCGAAGACGTCGTCGCCGGAATCCGTACGCCGCAGTACCTGACCAAGGCTGCTCGCGAGGCCGCAGGCGCCCAGGCAGAGTCTATGGAAGAGGCAATGCCCGAAGCATACGGGCAGCTCGCCGAAGTGTTCGATATGCTCGAAAAGCACTATCGCGACATGCAGGACATCGAATTCACGGTCCAGCAGGGCAAGCTCTGGATGCTGCAGACCCGCAGCGGCAAGCGTACGGCCAAGGCCGCGCTGAAGATGGCGGTCGACATGGTCCACGAAGGCCTGATCGACGAAGCGACCGCGATCGGCCGTGTCGATCCGATGGCCCTCGACCAGTTGCTCCACCCGACCCTCGATCCCGATGCCGAACGCCACGTCCTGACCGTCGGTCTGCCCGCATCGCCGGGTGCGGCTTCGGGCAAGGCGGTGTTCGATGCCGACACGGCAGAAAGCTGGGCCGAGAGGGGCGAAGAAGTCATTCTCGTCCGCGTCGAAACCAGCCCCGAAGACATCCACGGCATGCACGCGGCGAAGGGCATCCTGACCGCGCGCGGCGGCATGACCAGCCACGCGGCCGTCGTTGCCCGCGGCATGGGCCGTCCCTGCGTTTCAGGTGCATCGGCGCTGTCGATCGACCGCAAGACCAAGACGGCGCGCATCGGTTCGAACGAGATCAAGGAAGGCGACGTCCTTACTCTTGATGGTTCGACCGGCGAAGTCATGCTGGGCGCTGTTCCGACGATCGAGCCCGAACTGGTCGGCGATTTCGCGACGCTGATGGAATGGGCCGATGCCAAGCGCCGGATGAAAGTTCGCACCAACGCCGAAACGCCCGCCGACTGCAAGATGGCGCGCCAGTTCGGTGCCGAGGGTATCGGCCTTTGCCGCACCGAGCACATGTTCTTCGACGCGGGCCGCATTTCCAGTGTCCGCCAGATGATCCTGGCCGAAGACAAGAAGGGCCGCCAGGCCGCGCTTGCCAAGCTGCTTCCCGAACAGCGTAGCGACTTCAAGGCGATCTTCACCGAAATGGCAGGCCTTCCGGTCACCATTCGCCTGCTCGACCCGCCGCTGCACGAGTTCCTGCCCCAAGGCGATGCCGAGTTCGAGGAACTGGCCGAAATCACCGGCTACGGCATCGACCATCTCAAGCGCCGCGCTGACGAATTGCACGAGTTCAATCCGATGCTCGGCCATCGTGGCTGCCGTCTGGGCATCACGTTCCCCGAGATCTACGAGATGCAGGCGCAGGCTATTTTCGAGGCGGCTATCGAAGTCGCGGCCGAAAGCGGTGAGGCTCCGGTCCCGGAGATCATGATTCCCCTGGTTGCCACCAAGCGCGAACTGGAAATCCTGAAGGCGCTGGTCGACAAGACGGCCTCCCAAGTCTTTGCCGCCAAGGGCAAGACGCTGGACTATCTCGTCGGCACGATGATCGAACTGCCCCGCGCCGCGCTGATGGCCGGCGAGATCGCAGAGGAAGGCGCGTTCTTCTCGTTCGGGACCAACGACCTGACGCAGACGACGCTCGGCGTCAGCCGCGACGATGCCGCCCGCTTCCTCGGGCCTTACGTCGACAAGGGCATCTACCCGCGCGATCCGTTCGTCAGCCTCGATATCGAGGGCGTGGGGCAGCTGGTCGAACTTGGCGCAGAGCGTGGCCGCGCGACGCGTCCCGACATCAAGCTCGGCATTTGTGGCGAGCATGGTGGCGACCCCGCATCAATCGCGTTCTGCGAGAAGGTCGGTCTCGATTACGTTTCGGCCTCGCCCTATCGTGTGCCGATCGCTCGTCTTGCTGCGGCGCAGGCGGCGCTGAAGGCCTGATCAGAAGCGCGGGGCCCGGTTATCTTCGCGGAGCGGGGCTCCATCCGCTCAGCGTGACAATTTCGAACCGTTCGCGGACGAGGCCATCTTCACCGGCTTCGTCCGCGAATGCGTATCGGGCAATGTTGAAGGCCGCGTTACCCAAGGGCGGGCCAGGGTCTGCAAGGACGTTGCCAAGTGCCTGGGCGCGCAAATCACCGACAAGCTGGTCGATACTGTCGAAGCCGACATCAAAGCCCCAACCATCGACGACGGGACTTGCGTAGCCGAGACGGGTCATGAGCTGCCCTGCGGCTCGCACGTCGACTTGGGGGTGAATGCGCGGGGAAGGGCGCTCGCCATCGGCTTCAAGCATGGCCTTGCGAAGCACAGGCAGCGAGCCGGCGGCAAGGAAGCTGGCGATCATCAACCCATCGCTTGCCAGTGCCCTGCGCATCAGAACCAGAGCGCCGGGCAGATCGTTTACCGTGTCGAGCAGGCCGAGTGAGGCTATCAGGTCGTATGGACCGCCCGGAAGCGGCTTTTCCTCGTCCAGTGGCGAGCCGAACCGCTCGCAAGGATCGGCAAGCACGACTTCGCTGCCCTGCGCCATCAGGTGCGCGGCAAAGGCGCCGGTCACGTCGCCGATGACGAGTGCGCGGTGGAACTTGCGGTTGAGGAAGCCGAGGCGATCAATGGCATCCTCTGCGATCTCTCTTGCGACGGTCGAGACGGCCTCGCCACGCTGCCGCAATGCGGCCATGCGCGATCGTGCAGCAAGGCGGCGGCGAGGCGAAAAGATCATGGGCGGCGAGGGAGGGGTGTCCATGCGCGGACCTGTGCCGTGGATGGCGCGAGCGCGCAAGGTTGCAGCAAGTCGCTGCACACGGCAAACATGACAAAGTGTCGTTTCGTCAAACCTTTGCGCCGATTTTGGACTTCGTCTATCCTCCGCGCTGTCCCGCTTGCGGGGACGCTATCGCGGGCGGTTCGCCCAGTGGTGACGACGCTTTCTGCGCCGAATGCTGGGGCAGGGTGCAACTCCCCGGCCAACCTTGGTGCGCGACATGCCAGCATCCTTTCGGAGCCGATCACTTCGGGGCTGATGCGCAATGCGCGCGCTGCCTGGCCGAAGCTCCGCTTCACGACGGGATCGTGGCGGCTACGATCTATGGCGACGTTTCGCGCGACATGGTTCTGCACTTCAAGCACGGCGGCCGTATCGCGCTTGCCGGACCGATGGGCCGCACGATCGCTGCGCGGATCGGCGACAGGGTGCGCGGCGACGCCATCGTCGTGCCGGTGCCCTTGCACCGCTGGCGTATCTGGAAGCGCGGATACAACCAGTCGGCGATGCTTGGGAAAGTCATCGCGAAGTCACTCGGTCTCGAGTTTTCGCCGGACCTGCTGATCCGGACCAAGCCGACACCCAGCCTCGGCGGGCTCGATCCCAAACAACGGCGGGAGGCGCTGAAGGGTGCCATCCGGTGCAATCCGCGCAAGGCCGATAGCATTCGCGGCCGCGATGTCATCCTCGTCGACGACGTGATGACAAGCGGCGCGACCAGCGATGCCTGTGTTCGTGCGCTGAAAAAGGCTGGAGCGAAAAGCGCGGTGATTGCCTGTTATGCGCGGGTCCTGCACGCGCAGCCGGTCCCCAAAAACGAAACGCCCGAGACCGAAAGGCCTCGGGCGTCCGCGTGACTGACCGGTTAGGCGCTACAGGGATCCCGCCGATCCCGAGCTGCCATCCGGCCCCTCTATTAGGCAGTACCCCCCGGTACCACCGATCCCTGAACGTTGACCGCTTCAGAGGACGTCCTGGACAACGTCTACCGTCCTTTCGAACGGGTCCGGCTCCCTCAAGCCGTGAGCGTCTTGTGCACGACAGGTTGCTGACGGGGAAGGATTCGTTACCGGACCCCATGGAAATTATGCAACGCTGTGCCTATCGTGCAACAGGCGCCTTGTGGCGCAGTTGACGCTACGTCTTTCCGAATATTGCGAGGCCCCATGACCACCGAGACCGTCGAGACTACCGACCAGTTCAAACCGCGTTTCGACGAAAAGGGACTGATCACCGCAGTCTGCGTCGCAGCAGACGGGGGCGAGGTGCTCATGGTCGCGCACATGAACGACGAGGCCTTGGAACTCACAAGAAAGAGCGGTTTTGCGCATTTCTGGTCGCGTTCACGCGGCGAGCTCTGGAAGAAGGGAGAGACGTCGGGCCACGTCCTCGAAGTGGTTGAGATGCTCGTCGACTGCGATCAGGACTGCCTAGTTCTTCGCGTCAATGCCGCAGGTCCGGCTTGTCACACGAATGCACCGACCTGTTTCTACCGCCGCGTGACCGACAAGGGGCTTGAATGCACGTCTTGACGTTAACGTAAGCGTCAACTAAGTTGACGGCATGACCGATCGAGCCGCCAATCCCGACGAAAAAACATGGACGATCGCCGAACTTTCGGCGGAGTACGACGTCACGGCGCGCGCCCTGCGCTTTTATGAGGAGCAGGGCCTGATCTTCCCGCAGCGTAGCGGTACACAGCGGATCTATTCCGAAGGTGACCGCGCGCGTCTGCGATGGATCGAACGAGCCAAGAGCGTGGGATTCTCGCTCAAGGAAGTGGGCGAGATGCTCGATCTTTATGATCTCGACGACGGGCAGATCACGCAGCGCAAAGTGACCCTCGAACGCTGCCGGGAACAGCTCGCCAAGCTCGAGCGTCAAAGACAGGACATAGACTGGGCCATGGGCGTCCTCACCGAGTTCATCGACAAGGTGAAGAGCGACCTGGAACCGGCCAAGCGAGAGGACTGAGATGCCGACTTATACCGCCCCCGTGCGCGATACCCGCTTCGTGCTCGAAAACGTGATCGACCTGCCCGCGATGGCAGGAAAGCCCGGCTTTGAGGATTTCGATGCCGACATGATCGCGCCGATCCTCGAGGAAGCCGGCCGCTTCTTTGCCGAAGTCGTCGCGCCGACGAACCTTCCCGCCGACAGACAGGGCTGCGTTCGCAATGACGATGGTTCTGTAACGACGCCCGACGGGTTCAAGACCCTTTACGCGAAGGTCCGTGAGACCGGCTGGACGACGCTTTCGATGCCTGCCGAATATGGCGGACAGGGACTGCCGGGCGTTCTGGGTTTTGCAGCCGAGGAATTTTTCACCTCGGCCAACATGGCTTTCGCGATGTATTTCGGCCTGACTTCAGGCGCGGTCGAGGCAATCGAGCTGCGGGGATCGGAAGAGCAGCGCGCGCTTTACATCCCCAAAATGGTGAGCGGCGAATGGACCGGCACCATGAATCTTACCGAGCCGCATTGCGGCACCGACCTCGGACTGCTGCGCACCCGCGCCGAGCCCAACGGCGACGGGTCCTACTCGGTCACGGGCACCAAGATTTTCATTTCGTCGGGGGAGCATGATCTTACCGACAACATCGTTCACCTCGTACTTGCCCGCACGCCCGATGCGCCGAAGGGAACCAAGGGCATCTCGATGTTCATCGTGCCCAAGTTCATCCCCGATGCCGATGGCAATCCGGGCGAGCGCAATTCGCTGTCGTGTGGTTCCATCGAAGAAAAGATGGGCATCCACGCGAACTCTACTTGCGTGATGAACTACGACGGTGCGACCGGTTGGCTGATCGGTGAGGAGAACAAGGGGCTTGCCGCGATGTTCATCATGATGAACGCGGCGCGTCTTTGGGTCGGGCTTCAGGGCTTTTCGCAGGCAGAGAACGCCTATCAGAACGGCGCAGCCTACGCGCTGGATCGCCGTCAGGGCAGGGCGCTGACCGGTCCTAAGGAGCCTGACGAAAACGCCGACATGCTGGTCGTACATCCCGACGTACGCCGCCTTCTCATGGACGCCCGCGCGCGGACCGAGGGCATGCGGGCGCTGGGCCTGTGGGTCGCGTTGCAGGGCGATATCGCCAAGCGCGCCGCCGACGAAAGCGAGCGCCAGGCCGCCGACGACATGGTTCAGTTGCTGACGCCGGTCGTGAAGGCCATCGGTACCGATATCGGCATGCGCGTTGCCCAGGACATGCAGCAGGTCTGGGGCGGCCACGGCTACATTGCCGAAAACGGCATGGAACAGTTCGTCCGCGATGCCCGCATCACCCAGATCTACGAAGGTGCGAACGGCGTCCAGGCGATGGATCTTGTCGGACGGAAGCTGCCGATGCACGGTGGTCGCGCGGTCCAGTCTTTCTTTGCGATGGTCGACAAGGATGTCGCCAAGGCGGCAGGTAATGAAAAGGTTGCCGCTCTCGCGACGGCGCTCGAGAAGGCGGCCGGCGACTTGAAGGCCGCGTCGATGTGGCTGATGCAAAATGCGCCTGCGGACCCGAACAATGCCGGGTCGGCGGCCTACCACTACATGGAAATCCTCGGGCTCGTCTCGATGGGCTGGATGTGGCTACGCTCTGCCGTAGCGGCAGCGTCGGCCCTGGATGATGGCGAGGACGAAGCCGGCTTCATGGAAGCCAAGATCCTGACCGCGCGGCACTTCGCCGAATCTCACCTGCCCGAAGCGGGCGCGCTGCGTCGCAAGCTTCAGGCTGGCGCCAAGACGATCATGGCCATGCCGGCCGAGGCCTTCGCCCGCACGGGCTGAAGCCTCGGCCCGAAGGACCGCTTACTCCGGAAGGAAGTCGGGCACCGACAGGTAACGCTCGCCCGTGTCGTAGTTGAAGCCGAGGATACGCGCGCCCGCAGGCAGGCTCTCCAGCTTCTTTGCGATTGCGGCGAGCGTTGCGCCCGAACTGATGCCGACGAGCAGGCCTTCGGTCGTCGCGCAGCGACGCGCCATTTCCTTGGCGTCAGCGGCATCGACCGCAATGGCTCCGTCGATCGAGCGGGTATGCAGGTTTTCAGGAATGAATCCTGCGCCGATGCCCTGGATCGGGTGAGGGCCGGGCTGGCCGCCCGAGATCACCGGCGAAAGTTCAGGTTCGACTGCATAGGCTTTCATGTCGGGCCAGGTCTTCTTCAGCTCTTCCGCGCAGCCTGTCAGATGGCCGCCGGTTCCGACGCCGGTGATCATCACGTCGATCGGCGTATCGGCGAAATCGGCGAGGATTTCCTGCGCCGTCGTTTCGGCGTGGACCTTGGGATTGGCCGCATTCTCGAACTGCTGCGGCATCCAGCTACCCTCAACCTCGTTCAGTAGTTCGTGCGCGCGGGCGAGGGCGCCCTTCATTCCCAGTTCACGCGGCGTCAGATCGAAAGTCGCGCCATAGGCCAGCATTAGGCGGCGACGCTCGATCGACATGGAATCGGGCATGACGAGGATCAGCTTGTAGCCCTTCACCGCCGCGACCATGGCAAGGCCGATACCGGTGTTGCCCGAAGTCGGCTCGATGATCGTGCCGCCCGGTGCCAGATCGCCTGAGGCCTCTGCCGCCTCGACCATGGCAAGCGCGATGCGGTCCTTGATCGAACCGCCCGGATTGGTGCGTTCGGACTTCACCCATACTTCGTGATTGGGGAAAAGCCGCGACAGCCGAATATGCGGCGTGTTGCCGATCGTTGCCAGGACACTGTCTGCTTTCATCGTTCGGCTCCTATCCCCGTGACAGAATCGGGATCATTCGCGATAGACCGGAGCGAACGTGCGAGCGTTCCTGATCTCCGGAAAGGCGAAAGCCCAGATAATCGTTACCAATATCGCGCCCGCGCCGCCAAATACAACCGCCCCTGTCGCGCCAAGCAGGGCCGCGGCGATGCCGGACTGAAGCTCGCCAAGTTCGTTGGATGCGGAGATGGCAAGGCCTGATAGCGAGGACACGCGTCCGCGCATCTCGTCCGGCGTATTGAGCTGTACCAACGACCCGCGCACAAAAACCGAGATCATGTCCGCCGCGCCGAGGATGAGGAGCAGGAACAGGCTGAAAATGAGATCGTAGCTGAACCCGAAAACCGCCGTGGCAAGGCCGTAGATGCCCACGGCCCAAAGCATTTTCACGCCGACATTGTGCTCCATCGGCTTCACCGCGAGCCACAACGCGACAAGGCCCGCACCGGCAGCGGGCGCCGCGCGCATCCAGCCAAGTCCTTCAGGGCCGACCTGGAGAATGTCGCGCGCGAACACCGGAAGCAGGGCCGTGACCCCGCCGAGCAAGACGGCGAACAGGTCGAGCGAAATCGCGCCGAGCAGGAAACGGTCGTGCCAGACGAAGCGGAAGCCCTCGGTAATCTGCTTGATCGGGTGCTTTTTGCGATCGACTTCAGGCTTTCTGAGGGGCTTGATCAGCAGCACCATCAACGAGCCGAGCACGAGCAGGACGACCGACACGATATAAGGCAGCGTCGGGAACACGGCATAGAGCATTCCGCCCGCCGCCGGGCCGAGGACGCTGGCAAACTGCCATGCGATGGCATTGGTTGCGATCGCGCGCGGGATCATCGGGGCGGGCACGAGGTTGGGGGCAAGCGAATTCATCGCCGGCCCGAAGAATATGCGCGCCACGCCGTGCAGCGCCGCTAGCGCGAACAGTAACGGCAGGCTGAGATTGTCGCTCCACGTCGCGAAACCGAGCGCGGCGGCCACGAACGAGTCGATCCCCATCGACAGCGCCGCGACCTTGCGCCGATCGTACCGGTCGGCGACGACGCCCGAGATCGGGGTCAGCACGAAAAGCGGGAGGAACTGGACCAGCCCGAGGATGCCGAGCTGGAACGCAGCCGCGCTCCTGCTCATCCCGTAGTCCGACCGCGCCACGTCATAGACCTGCCACCCCAGCACCACGACCATCGAGAGCGTCGCGATGACGCCCGCGAAACGGGTCAGCCAGAAAATCCGGTAGTCGCGGATCTGCAGCGGGTGCCGCGGCATCGGCACGCCGATGGCGGATTCAGTCGTTTCCTCCAAGTCAGGCGACCGGCTGGAAGTTTCCGCTATCCTCGTCAAGCCAGTGCAGAACGCCGTCCGAAATCGCGAAGAACGCGCCGCGCAGCCTCAGCTTGCCCTTGCCTTCCTTGACCTGGATGCAGGGGAAAGAGCGCAAGTTCTCGATCGAAACCTTCACCGCGGCCTGTTCCATTGCGCGTTCCGCCTTGCGGCCTTCGGTGCCGTGTTCGGCAGCCACCGACTCGCGCGCATCGTCCAGAAGGTCGATCCAGTCGGCGATGAAGCCGCCCTTGCCGGGCTCTGCACCCAGCATCTTCTGCGACAGAGCCGCCTGGCAGCCACCGCACATGCCGTGGCCAAGCACGACGATTTCCTCGACCTCGAGCACTTGCACCGCAAATTCGAGCGCGGCCGACACGCCGTGATGGCCGGGGGTCGTTTCGAACGGGGGAACCATGGCGGCAACGTTGCGAACCACAAAAATCTCGCCCGGATCGACGTCGAACACCTGCGCCGGATCGACGCGGCTGTCCGAACAGGAAATCACCATGACCTTGGGCGACTGCCCGTCCTTCAGGCGCATCCAGCGCTCGTGTTGGGGGTGCCACAGCTTTTCGCGAAAGCGCATGTAGCCGGCGTTAAGGGCCTCGAAGGCGGAAGGAGAATCGGTCATAGGCTCCCTTTGCCGCCAAGCATTGCGGCTTGCAAGCGACGGGCCTATGTGGGGCGCATGAACGAGATACTCTCCGCAGCAGACCTCAAGGCCGATCAGCAGGACGCCGAAAGCCGCGAACGCCGTCGCAAGCCCGACTGGATCCGCGTGAAAGCGCCGACCAGCAAAGGTTATGCAGAGACGCGCCGCCTGATGCGCGACCTCAAGCTCAACACCGTTTGCGAAGAGGCCGCGTGCCCTAATATCGGTGAGTGCTGGACCAAGAAGCATGCCACCGTGATGATCCTTGGCGACGTCTGCACGCGCGCCTGCCGCTTCTGCAACGTGAAGACCGGCATGCCGCGAATGGTCGACCCGATGGAGCCGGTGAACGTCGCAACCGCCGCTGCCGAAATGGGACTTGAACACATCGTCATCACGTCGGTCGACCGTGACGATCTTCCCGACGGTGGCGCAGGGCACTTCGTCAAGGTCATCCAGGAACTGCGCGCCCGCACGCCCAATACGACTATCGAGATCCTGACGCCGGACTTCCGCGGCAAGATGAAGAAGGCGATCGCCGCCATCGTCGAGGCGCGCCCCGACGTCTTCAACCACAACCTCGAAACGGTGCCGCGTCTTTACCCGACGGTGCGGCCGGGTGCGCGTTACTATGCATCGCTTCGCCTGCTGGAAGAAGTGAAGAACATCGATCCGTCGATCTTCACGAAGAGCGGCATCATGCTCGGCCTTGGCGAACAGCGTCTCGAAATCCACCAGGTGATGGACGACATGCGCAGCGCCGATATCGACTTCCTGACGATGGGCCAGTACCTGCAGCCGACGCCCAAGCATCACAAGGTCATCGATTTCGTAACCCCGCAGCAGTTCGACGCACTGGGTTCCATTGCCCGTGCTAAGGGCTTCCTGCAGGTCGCTTCCAGCCCGCTGACGCGTTCCAGCTATCACGCAGGCGAGGACTTTGCCGAAATGCGCGCAGCGCGCGAGGCGAAGCTTGCCAAGGCCGCTGCACGCAGCTGAGAACCCGAAGCGATGCCGTCCATTCGCGAGAGCCGCGAGCTACCCTATAGTGCCGAACAGATGTTCGCCCTCGTGGCGGACGTCGGCCGTTATGCCGAATTCCTCCCTTGGGTCGTGGCGACACGCGTGCGTTCGGACAGCGATACCGAGATGGTTGCCGATATGATGGTCGGCTTCAAGGCGCTTCGCGAGAAGTTCACTTCCAAAGTTCACAAGGAACGACCCACGAAGATCGTCGTCGAGTACGTGGACGGTCCGCTGAGCCATCTCGAAAACGCGTGGCATTTCGAGCCGCTGAGCGAGACGAGTTGCCGTATCGACTTCTGCGTCGACTTCACGTTCCGCAATTCGGTGTTCGAGGCACTGGCCGGCCAGTATCTCGACCGCGCTTTCCGCAAGATGGTCGGCGCGTTCGAGGAACGGGCGCGCGAGCTTTACGGCCCTCCCGCCCGCTGATCAGGCCTGCTGCGTGTAACTACGCGGCAACAGCAGTTCGAGCGCGCAGATCGCGGCCCGATGCCGCACTTCGGGCCGCGTCGTGCATTCGAACTTCTTCAGCTCTGCATGCGGTTCGGTATCTTCCGCGTCCTTCTTGCGCGCACGGGCAAAGACGACGGTGCCGACAGGCTTCTTGTCCGTTCCGCCATCGGGTCCGGCAATACCGGTTATCGCGACCGCAAGATCGGCGCTGGAATTGGCGATTGCGCCTTGCGCCATCGACCAGGCTACGGCCACGGAAACCGCACCGAACGTTTCGATAAGGTCGGAAGGGACGCCCAGCATCTCCATCTTCGCGTCGTTAGAATAGGAGATGAAAGCGCGGTCGAGCACTGCCGACGAACCGGGAATCTCGGTCAGCGCGGCGGACACCAGCCCGCCGGTGCAGCTTTCCGCGACGGCAATGGTCGTGCCCATCTCGCGGTGAGCGTCGACGACCTTTTGCGCCAATTCGATGATATCTTGAGGGAGTAGTCCGTTCATGGAATCCGTCAGTCTGCGGGTTGGCAGAACGCGTGCGTCAATACGTCACGCCGATTGTAGCAGGACTTGCGCTTGGGCCGCGATGCCTTCGCCGCGGCCGGTAAAGCCAAGTCGTTCGGTAGTCGTGGCCTTCACCGATACGCAACCAATGTCAACGCCCATAAGTTCCGCGACCCGCGCCTGCATGGCCTCGCGGTGGGGGCCTACCTTGGGTTTTTCGCAAATGACCGTGATGTCCGAATTGGCGATGGAATAGCCAGCTTCGCCGACAAGCTTCACCGCGTGGCTCAGGAAGATATGCGACGCAGCGCCCTTCCACTGCGGGTCCGAAGGCGGGAAATGCTGGCCTATATCGCCCATTGCCGCCGCACCCAGAATCGCATCGGTGAGAGCATGGAGGGCAACGTCGGCATCGCTATGGCCCGACAACGTTTTGTCGTGCGGGATATGGACACCGCAAAGCCAGACCCCGTCGCCATCGACGAGGCGATGAACGTCATACCCGCTCCCGATGCGGAATGAGGGCCTCGCGTGCCGCGCCTCTGCCAGCGCGAAGTCGGCAGGGTGGGTCAGCTTTTCGAGCATCGTATCTCCTTCGACCAGCGCGACATTGCCGCCGGCGTGACGCAGCATCTGGGCATCGTCGGTCGCTTCCTTATCGGCTGGCCATGCCTTGTGAGCAGCCAGAATGTCGGCAAAGCGGAAGGCTTGCGGTGTCTGAACCCGCCAAATCCCATCACGCGGAACGGTATCGCCAAGAGCACCGTCGCCCCGCGCAAGAGTATCCACCACAGGCAGCACCGGGATCGCACCGGTATCGATATCGAGCGCCGCAATCAGGCCATCGATCACTCGCGCGGGAAGAAAGGGCCGCGCCGCATCATGGATCAAGACGCGGTCCGCACCGCCGTCGTCGGCAATTGCCGAAAGCACGTTCAGCACCGATTGCCGTCTGCTCGCACCGCCGATTACGGTCTGCGGCACAGGGGAGGGCGCAACCGCCTCTGCCAGCATTTCGTCTTGGCCTTCGCCAATCACGACGATCACCTTGTTGATTTCGGGGTGTGCCTCGAACGCGCGCAGTGCATGGGCGACGAGGCTACTGCCCGCCACTTTCCGATACTGCTTGGGGATCGCACCGCCGGCTCGCTCTCCGCGACCGGCTGCGACGATGACCGCGATTGTCTGGCTTTCCGAATTCATCGGCGCGCCATAGCCGCAGGCGCGTCGCCAATCCAGTGGGCGCTAGTGCCGACCTTGCGAGGGGGTTGTCCAACCTCGCGCAGTTCTGTAATGGGTGCCCAAAATTTAGGCACATTCGCAGATGCAACATTCAAAGCCCCCCAAGCTGGACCCGATCTATATAGGTCCGGTCAAAATCGACTCCCCCGTGATCCTCGCGCCCATGACCGGCGTGACCGATCGCCCGTTCCGCACGCTCGTCCGCCGCTTCGGTTCGGGCCTGAACGTGACCGAGATGATCGCCAGCCCCGCAATGATCCGCGAAACGCGCCAGTCGATGCAAAAGGCAGACTGGGACCCGTGCGAGGAACCGGTTTCCCTTCAGCTTGCCGGTTGCAACCCGACCGAGATGGCCGAGGCCGCCAAGCTCAACGAAGACCGCGGCGCGGCGATCATCGACATCAACATGGGCTGCCCCGTAAAAAAGGTGGTCAATGGCGACGCGGGCAGCGCCCTGATGCGCGACCTGCCGCTGGCCGCCAGCCTGATCGAAGCGACGGTGAAGGCCGTTTCGGTGCCCGTTACCGTGAAGATGCGCATGGGATGGGACCATGCCAGCCTCAACGCGCCCGAACTTGCCCATATCGCCGAAGATCTGGGCGCAAAGCTCATCACCGTCCATGGTCGCACCCGCAACCAGATGTACAAGGGGAGCGCCGACTGGGCGTTCGTGCGCAGCGTGAAAGATGCGGTCTCGCTTCCTGTCATAGTCAACGGCGATATCTGCGGTATCGACGACGCCTCGAATGCGCTTGAGCAGAGCGGCGCGGACGGCGTGATGATCGGCCGCGGCGCCTATGGCAAACCGTGGCTGCTGGGCCAGGTGATGGACTGGCTGGACGGAGCCCAAGTGCGGCCCGATCCAACGCTGGCCGAGCAGTACGAGCTTATCATCGAGCACTACCGCATGATGCTCGACCACTATGGCGAGATGACCGGTGTTCGCATGGCCCGCAAGCATCTCGGCTGGTACACCAAGGGTCTCCCCGGCTCGGCCGAGTTCCGTAACAAGGTGAATTTCGTCGACGACGTAGATGAAGTCGTCGCCATGCTGCGCGATTTCTATGCGCCCCTGATCGAGGGCGAGCCTGAACGGAGGGCCGCTTGATCCTTTCAGGAAGCAACGACCTTCCTGACGCGGCCAGTCAGATTGCCAGTCTGCCGCAAGCCGTCATTCTTTTAAGGCCCGGACTACGCATCGCTTCGGTGAACGCGGCGGCAGAACAGTTGTTGGGGCAGGGCGCCCGTCGCCTTTCCGGCAAGGCGCTGTCCGCCGTGATCGAATTCGGCGAAAGCCGACTGATCGAGATGATGCGGGACAGCGACGTGCAGATCAGCGCACGCGACATTGCCGCGAAGATCGGCAAGTCGGATGCGGCGCGCCTGAATCTCGCCATTGCGCCGGTCATCGGGCATGACGGCTGGCAAATTCTGACGCTGACAGCCCCGGCCGAACTCGAAGGCCTTGAGGCCGATGAGAGCGAGCGGGACAATAATGCCCTGCGCGCGCCTGAGATCCTCGCGCACGAGATCAAGAACCCACTGGCTGGAATTCGCGGGGCGGCCCAGCTTCTGGCTCGCAAGCTGCGCGCCAAGGACCGCTCGCTCGCCGAACTTATCGCGGACGAGGTAGACCGCATCGCGCAACTGATCGACCAGATGCAATCGCTAAGCCGACGGACCCGCGAACCGGCACGGCCAATCAATCTGCATGTCGCCGTGCGCCGCGCCCTTCAGGTCGTGGAGGCGAGCAACCCGGACGGTGTCCGCATCGTCGAGGAATTCGACCCTTCGTTGCCCGAAGTCATGGCGAACAACGATGCGCTGATGCAGGTCCTGATCAACCTGCTGACCAATGCGCGTGAGGCCTGCTCGGGCTCTGCCAAGCCGCTTGTGACGGTGCGCACCCGTTTCGCAAGCGGTATCGCGTTACATTCGCAGAGCCGTCTCTCACCCTTGCGCCTGCCGATCGAAATTGCCGTGTCCGACAACGGCCCCGGCATCGATCCTGCCGTCAGGGAACATATTTTCGAACCTTTCGTCACTTCCAAAAAGAGCGGTCAGGGCCTCGGCCTTGCACTGGTCCGCAAGCTCATCCGCGACATGGACGGGCGCATCAGCCACGATCGTGACGAAATCGCCGGGATTACCAGCTTCCGCATTCATTTGCCGGTCGCCGAAGTGCTCGCAACCGCCAACCATAAAACCGAAGAGATTGAGTCATGAGCCACCCGGTTCTCCTTGTCGAAGATGACGCATCCATCGCCATCGTAATCACCGCCGCCCTTGAAGACGAAGGGCTCGAAGTCGTGCGCTGCGATAATATCAAGGACCGCGATCGCCTGCTGCAAGAGCAGAGCTATGCCGCGATGCTGACCGATGTCGTGTTGAAGGACGGCGACGGGATCGAGACCATCGGCACTGTCACCGAGGGATACCCACAGATGCCGATCATCATCCTGTCGGCGCAGAACACGCTCGACACCGCTGTCCGCGCGACGGAAAGCGGGGCGTTTGAATACTTCCCCAAGCCGTTCGACCTCGACGAGCTTGTCCGCGCGGTCAAACAGGCCATCGGCAGCGGCGCGGCACCGCAGGTCGCCAATGTCAGCGAGGACACGATCGGTCTCCCGCTCGTCGGGCGCTCGTCCGCGATGCAGGCCGTCTATCGCATGATTACGCGCGTCATCCGCAACGACCTCACAGTGCTGATCCTCGGCGAATCGGGCACGGGCAAGGAACTGGTCGCGGAAGCCATCCATCAGCTTGGCGACCGTAACCGCGGGCCGTTTGTCGCCGTCAACACGGCCGCGATCCCTGCTGAACTGATCGAATCCGAACTGTTCGGCCATGAGAAGGGCGCTTTCACCGGCGCGGTCAGCCGTCATATCGGCAAGTTCGAGCAGGCACAGGGAGGCACGCTGTTCCTGGACGAGATCGGCGACATGCCGATGCAGGCACAGACCCGCCTTTTGCGCGCTCTGCAGTCCGGCATGATCCTGCGGGTTGGCGGCCGCGAGGAAGTCCCCTTCGATGCACGCATCATCGCCGCGACGAACAAGGACCTTGCCCCGATGATCGAGGAAGGCCGCTTCCGCGAAGACCTTTTCTACCGTCTTAACGTCGTGCCGATCCAGCTACCGCCGCTGCGCGAACGCGGCGACGACATCAAGGCGCTTGCCCGCCATTTCTTGTCGCAGGCCGCGAGAGATGGTCTTCCAGCTCACGCGCTGAGCGATCCTGCAGCGGATCTGCTTTGCAAACAGCCGTGGCGCGGCAACGTGCGCGAGTTGAAGAACTTCATCTACCGCCTCGCGCTCCTCGCCCGAGAGGACGTGATCGACGAGCAGGCGATCCATGCCGCGATGAACGAGACCACACCCGTCGCCAGCGGACAGGCCGCGCCCGATGTCGAGGCGGGCCCTGCCGGCAAGGATGACCTTGCTACCGCCTTGGGCCGCTGGCTGACCGCGAACGCGCCTGAGCAAGGCGAGATCTACGCCAAGGCCATAGCCGCGTTCGAGCGTCCTCTGTTCGAGCACATGCTGTTCGCAACCAACGGCAACCAGCTTCGCGCCGCCCAGATGCTGGGCATCAACCGCAACACTTTGCGCAAGCGGTTGGCCGAACTGCAGATCGACCCGGAGGTATACGCCAATCGGGTCACCTGAAGCGGCGAAGCGTCTGACAAATGCGAGAATGCCCTTGCAATCGCGCAACAGGGCTGTTGTATCTTCGCAACGATGACGGCGGACACTTCCGGACAGACCTTCGATGCGCCTGAGCGCAAGCCGAATTTCGGCTCCGAAGGTGTGGACTGGTCTCGCTTCACGCGCAGGTTCGGCATCTTCTGGCACAAGGCGAACGGCTTTCTCATACTTGAGGTTCTGCTTGTCGCCGCGTTGTTGCTGGTGCTGTTCGGCGGTTGGCTGACACTGGGCGACGGCGACACCCGGGGGCAGTTGCTCCCGCTCGCCACCACTACGACGCTGCTTGTTGGCACGCTTGTTCCGGCCATGGCACTGCTCATGCTCGCGGGACGGCGCCTTGCGCTCAGGCGCGCACGCAAACGGATCGGCAGCACCGGGCAACTGCACGTCCGGCTCGTTTTCTTCTTCTCGCTCATCGCGGCCGTTCCCACGCTGCTCGTCGTGGCTTTCGCGTCGTACCTGTTTCAGTCCGGCGTAGAGTTCTGGTTCTCCGAACGCTCCCGTGGCCTTCTGGAGGACGCGAACCAGCTTGCCCGCGGCTATTACGAACAGAGCCAGCGCGACATCGGTGATGAAACCGTCGCTATGGCTGGTGACGTACGTTTTTACCTCAGTCAGGTCTCGATCGCCTCGCCCGAATTTGCCGAGGCTTTCACCCGGCAGGTCGTCATTCGCAAGCTCAACGAATCCGCGATTATCGAACGCGGAGATGACGGCACTATACGCACGGCGGCCATCGTCGATCCGGATCAGGAAGCAGGCCCGCAGCGGATCGAAAGCAGCACCTTCGACCGGCTTACCCAGGGCGAATCCGTCGTCGTCACGGCAACGGCGCAGCGGATCGAGGCGGTGACGCCGCTCGACCGCGACCGGAACATCTATCTCTACACGGCCCGAAAATCGGATCAGGAAGCACAGGAACAGTGGCAGCGCGCGCAGAGCGTACTTGCCAACTACGACAGCCTGACGCGCAATGCGCGCTCGCTCCAGTTGCAGTTCAACATCGCGCTCATCGGCATTTCGCTGGCTCTCGTGGCGCTGGCGGTCTGGTTCGCCTTGCGTTTTGCCGACCGGCAGGTTGAGCCTTTGGCTGCGCTTGTCACGGCCGCGCGGCACGTCGGCGCGGGTGATTTCAGCAAGCGGGTCGATGGGCGTACCGGCAACGACGAGATTGGCCTGCTCAATCGTGCTTTCAACCGCATGACCGAGCAGATTTCCGGCCAGACCCGTGCCTTGGTCGAGGCGAACGAACTGCTCGTCGAGCGCCGCGCTTTTACCGAAGCCGTTCTCGATTCCGCGACGTCCGGTATCGTGTCGGTAGATGACGACGGCTCGATCCTGCTTATCAACGGTTCGGCAATCGCGATGCTGTTCGAAAACGGGGAAGGGGAGGCCATCGGCCGGCCCCTCAGCGAAATCGCGCCGTCGCTTGCCGATCATCTGGAAAGCGGGCGAAGCGGCGGCGTCGTCCAGCATGCGCGCGGCGGCGATACGCGCACTTTGGCAATTAAGGTGGCACGTACACGGCACGGTACGGTCCTGACTTTCGAGGACATCACTCGCCAGTTGCTCGACCAGCGCCGTGCCGCATGGTCCGACGTCGCCCGGCGCATTGCACACGAGATCAAGAACCCGCTGACGCCGATCCAGCTTGCAACCGAGCGTCTTGGCCGCCGTTACCGCCGCCAGATCGAGACCGACACCGAGTTGTTCGACGAACTTACGCAGACGATCATTCGTCAGGTTGGCGATCTGAGGAAGATGGTGGACGAGTTCTCCAGCTTCGCCCGCATGCCCAAGCCCAACTTCCGCAGCGAGGACGTATCGGACCTCGTCAGGCAGGCGATGTTCCTGCAGGAAGTCGGCAATCCCGAAATTGGATACCGCTTCGAGGCGTTAGACGGCGACACGATGATCGCGTGCGACCGTCATCAGGTCGGCCAGGCGATGACAAACGTGCTCAAAAACGCGGCGGAAGCGATCGAGACCCGCAAGTCGCAGGACGGCCCGGACTATCGCGGCACGATCAAGGTCCGCCTGGCACCCGACCGCGATGGCGTTACAGTCACCGTGACCGACAATGGCATCGGCCTTCCCATGGAAGGCGACCGCATCGTCGAGCCCTATATGACGACACGAGAGAAAGGCACAGGCCTCGGCCTCGCCATCGTCCAGAAGATCCTGGGCGAGCATGGCGGCAATATCTCGTTCGAAACGGCCGAAGAGGGCGGCACCCTCGTCCGCTTGCGTTTCGCTCGCGACCCGTTGAGCGAATTGGCCCCCGAAGCCGAGGCCGCACAATGATCACACAAACGGAAGGCGCCCCATGGCACTCGATATTCTGATCGTCGACGACGAACGCGACATCCGCGAACTGGTCGCCGGTGTGTTGTCGGACGAGGGCTATGACTGCCGGACGGCAGGAGACAGCGTCGCCGCACTCGCCGCGATCGACGAAACGCGGCCCAGTCTCGTACTGCTTGACGTCTGGCTCCACGGGTCACCGATGGACGGGCTGGAAGTTCTGGACGCAATCAAGCAGCGCGAGCCGGACCTGCCGGTCATCATCTTCTCTGGCCACGGCAATATCGACACTGCTGTCGCCGCAGTCAGCCGCGGGGCCGTGGATTTTATCGAGAAGCCGTTCGAATCCGAACGCCTGCTCCACATGGTCGAACGCGCGACCGAGACAGAGCGTCTGCGTCGCGAGAATCAGCAGCTGCGTCAGGGAGAGAGCACGTTCGACGAGTTCACCGGCGCTTCGACCGCGATCAACCAGGTCCGCGCGACACTGAAGCGCGTGTCGGGGACGGGCAGCCGTGTCCTCATCACGGGCCCCGCCGGTGCAGGCAAGGAAGTCGCGGCGCGCCTGCTCCACCATTGGAGCCCGCGTGCTGACAAGCCTTTCGTCACGATCAATTCGGCCCGCATTACGCCCGAACGCTTCGAACAGGAGCTTTTCGGCGAGGAACAGGACGGCAAGCTGATCCGGGCAGGGCTACTTGAAATGGCGGACGGCGGGACGCTGTTCTTCGACGAAGTTGCGGACATGCCCGAATCAACCCAGGCCCGCATCCTGCGCGTCCTGACCGATCAGGCCTTCGTGCGCGTCGGCGGCAACCGCCAGATCCGCGTCGACGTGCGCGTCGCCTCGGCAACCTCGCGCGATCTTGAGGAAGAGATCGCCGAGCGCCGGTTCCGCGAAGACCTGTACTATCGCCTCAATGTCGTGCCGGTCTCGATCCCCCCGCTATCGGAACGCCGCGGCGACATTCCCGCACTTGTGGACCACTTCTTCGCCCGTTTCGCCAGCGGGCAGGGCGTTCCGGCCCCTGAAGTGACCGACGACGCCATGGCCGTCCTGCAAAGCTACGACTGGCCCGGAAACGTGCGCCAGCTTCGCAACGTGATAGAGCGGACGATCATTCTTGCGCCGCGCGACAGGCTCGCCCGGATCGAAGCGGACATGCTGCCCGGTGAAATCACGCAAGAGGAAAGCGGCGAGAGCAGCGGCATCACCGCGATGATGGGAATCCCGCTGCGCGAGGCCCGCGAACAGTTCGAGCGGGAATACCTGCGCATCCAGATTCGCCGCTTTTCGGGGAACATTTCCCGCACGGCCAGCTTTATCGGAATGGAAAGGTCGGCACTTCACCGCAAGTTGAAGTCGCTGGGGATCGCCGACCATCGTGACGATAACGACTAAAATGCTGCAATTGCGAAATTAGGCTTTGCAGACCGGTCCGAAATGTTAAACTGGGCCCTGAAACTCGGTCGATCCGCATTGTCGGAGAGGCCAGATTGCGGACGGGAATGCCCGCCGCCAACAAAAAAGGAGGCCAAAATTGGCTGGCAAGACGTTATCTATCAAGACGCCCCCTCCATCGGAGAAGGCGGAACCTGCACCGGCACCTGCGCCCAAGGCTTCGCTTAAAGGCAAGAACCTGCAGGACTTGTTCCTCAACCACGTTCGCCGCAACAAGACCCCGGTGACGATGTTTCTCGTCAAGGGCGTAAAGTTGCAGGGTATCGTGACGTGGTTCGACAATTTCTCGATCCTGCTGCGCCGTGACGGACAGTCGCAGCTGGTCTATAAGCACGCCATCAGCACGATCATGCCGACCGCGCCCGTCGATGCCAACCAGTTCGACATCATCGAGGACGGGAAGGGCAAGCGGCAGCTTCAGGACGTGTTCCTGTCGTCGGTGCGCGATGCCGAAGTCCAGGTCACGATGTTCCTGATCAACGGCGTCATGCTTCAGGGTCGGATCGCATCGTATGACCTGTTCTGCATGCTGCTGGAACGCGAAGGCTATGTTCAACTAGCCTACAAGCACGCGGTTTCGACCGTGCAACCGGTAACCCACGTCGACCTCTCTGGCGACTGGGACGAGGATTAAGCGAGAAGTCACTCTGGGTGAGGAAATAACCGGGGAGGTCACACGCGGCGCACGCGCTGTCGTGGTTCTCCCGGACATACGCTCCGCCAACATCGCGGATCCCGAAGCGCGGCTCGAAGAGGGCTGCGGCCTTGCGCTCGCCATCGGTATCGAGGTGGTGGAAAACTTCATCGTGCCCATCCGCGACGTGCGGCCGGGCACCTTGTTCGGCTCTGGCCAGATCGACCGCATCAAGACTGCCTGCGATAAGGAAGAGGCCGAACTCGTCATCGTCGATGGTGCGCTTTCGGCGATCCAGCAGCGCAATCTGGAGGAAAAGATCAAGCGCAAGGTCATCGACCGCACCGGGCTCATCCTCGAAATCTTCGGCGAACGCGCAGCAACGGCGGAAGGTCGGCTTCAAGTCGAACTGGCGCATCTCGATTACCAGGCTGGCCGCCTCGTGCGTAGCTGGACCCACCTTGAACGTCAGCGCGGCGGCTTCGGCTTCCTCGGCGGCCCCGGCGAAACGCAGATCGAAGCGGACAGACGCATGATCCGCGACCGCATGGCCCGCCTGCGGCGCGAACTCGAACAAGTCCGCCGTACCCGCGCCCTTCACAGGGCACGACGGGGAAGGGCCCCTTGGCCGGTGATTGCTCTGGTTGGTTATACCAACGCCGGCAAATCGACGCTGTTCAACCGGATAACGGGCGCGGGCGTGATGGCAGAAAATCTGCTCTTCGCGACGCTCGACCCGACTATGCGAGGCATAACGCTGCCCGGTGTTGAAAAGGCGATCCTGTCGGATACCGTCGGCTTCATCTCAGACCTGCCGACGCAGCTCGTCGCCGCCTTCCGCGCGACGCTTGAAGAAGTTACCGGTGCGGACGTAATCGTCCATGTCCGAGACGTGTCCAGCCCTATGACCGAGATGCAGAAGATCGAGGTCGAGCAAGTGCTTGCCGATCTTGACGTCAACACGGACGACGAGGGGGCCTTGCGCATTCCGGTCGTCGAGGCATGGAACAAGTGGGACGCAGTCGACGAGGGGCGCAAAGAAGAGCTTCTGGCCATCGCCGAGCATTCGGACATTCCCGTGGTGCCGATCTCGGCCCTGACGGGTTATGGCGTCGAGGATCTGCAACGCCGCGTTGCCGATATTCTCACGGCGTCGTCACGCGTCCATCTGTTCAATCTGCCGATCGGGGACGGGCAGCGGATTGCCTGGCTTCATGCTCATGGCGAAGTTTTGAGCGAGACGACAGTCGATGGCGAAGAGGGTAGTCCCGAACTTGCGATTGAGGTCAGGCTTGACCCGCGGGAATATGGTAAGTTTCTCAGCTTATGAAGGGCTTGAGGGCTTTTCCTCAGATTTGACCTTATTCCACAATACGTCCTGCGCGGCCAGATCAAGAGCAGCGAAATCGGACCCTGAATGCGCCGCCAGTTGCTCCATTCCGGAAAATCGACGCTCGAACTTTGCATTTGCAGCCCTTAGGGCGTCCTCAGCCGAGATACCGTTCTTGCGGAGCCAATTGACCATGGCGAAGAGCATGTCGCCGGCTTCTTCAAGTCGATCCGCATCGTTTGTGGCAGCTTCGAACTCGCCGATTTCTTCGCGGAGCTTGTCTGCGGCTCCCCTCTGATCCGGCCAGTCGAAACCGACCCGCGCCGCACGCTTCTGAAGCTTCTCGGCCCGTAGAAGCCCTGGCAGACCAAGCGCGACGCCGTCGAGAGTGCCTGTCTGGGCCTTGTCCTTGCGTTCGGCAGCCTTGATTGCTTCCCATTTCTGACGAACGGTGGTGGCCGAGCCATCGCCTTCGTCGCCGAAGATATGCGGATGGCGACGCTCCATCTTGTCCGAAATGGCGGCAGCCACATCGTTTAGGTCGAACAGATCCGCTTCCTCCGCCATCCGCGAATGGAAAACAACCTGCAGGAGCAAATCGCCAAGTTCATCCTTGAGATCGGCCATGTCATCGCGGGCGATTGCATCGGCGACCTCGTAGGCTTCTTCTAGAGTGTAGGGCGCGATTGTCGTGAAAGTCTGCGCCAGATCCCATTCGCATCCGCCAATTGGATTACGAAGTTGCGCCATGATGGCGACAAGACGGTCGATCGCTGTTTTCTGCATGGCCTGTGGCTAGGTCAAAGCTTGGGGCGTTGCAATTGTGGAGCAGGGCACCGCATTTCGCCAACCTCTGCGCCAATATGTTCGTGCAACTTAGAGAAGACCCTATTTCCGCCAGATAGAGATGTCACCGTTTGATGCAGCAGGGGTAGCGCGTAGCCCTGCGATCCTGCGCAGCGCTGCCCCTGCTGGTGCGCTGGTCTATCAGATGTCAGTCTTCGGACCCGCTGCGTCAGCAGTGGGCCCTCTCAGACCCTTTCGCCCATGCGCTGGGCCCGTTCAGCCGGGGTCAGGCGCCGGAGCGGAGGGCGCCCACGCTTGCGCTTAACCGTCGGTTGGTCCTGCGGCGCAGGCGAGGGGAACATGTGCGCCCCCTGCGAGCTGCGGCACGGCTCATTTTTGTTTCGCTTCCGCGGGGGCAGCAACTCCTGCATCGCCTTCGCCACCGCCAGCGCCGCATCGAGATGCTTGTTCTCGACGATTGCCGCCTGGTTCACTTGCCGGATCTTGTCGTGCATGCGGTAGGGAAGGACGTGCTCGCCATGGCGGATCTCGAGGCGGCCGTCCGGGTATTCACAGACCTCGACGCGCTTGCCCGCCAGCGACCGGCTGATCTCGTTAGGCTTGAGAATAAAAAGCGCCTTGTTGTAATGCAGCGCCAGTGCCTGCGTTACCGTGCGCCACTCGCGCCAGACCATCTCCGCCTTGAGATCGTCGTGCAGGGCGAGGGGGCGATGCACATCGCGCGGATCGAATGGCGCCCTGGCGAACCGCTGATTGTGCCGCGCCATATAGCCCGGCAGGAACGCGTTGGCATCGCCGATCGTCGAGATGCCTTCTAGGCGCATCGCCTTGACCAGACGGTCCTGCAGTGTCGCGTTTGCCCGCTCGACCCGGCCCTTGGCCTGCGGTGAGTTTGCGCAGATGATCTCGATGTTCAACGCCTCGAGCGCCCGCCCGAAGTGGGTCATGCCGTCGCTCTTGGCCGAGGCCGTGTTGTTGCGGAACACGGAGTGCTTGTCCGAATAGAACGCCACCGGCTTGCCGTGCTGCTCGATATACTCGCGGGTTGCGTCCATGTAGGCGAACGTACTCTCGCTCTCGACCATCTTCAGGTGCATCAGCTCGCTGGTGGCGTCGTCGATGTAGACCAAAAGCGTGCATTGCGGCCCGCGGTCCTCGAACCACCAGTGCTTCGAACCATCGACCTGGACCAGCTCGCCGCGGCAGTCCCGGCGATAACGGGGCTGATAAGGACGTGGGCGGCGGGCATCGCGGTCCTTCCAGAGTCCTTCCTGGATCATCCACTTGCGCAGCGTTTCGCGCGAAATGGTGATCTGGTGCCGCTCCGCAAGATACTCGGTCGCCAGCGTCGGACCGAAATCATGGTAGTGCTCACGGATCAGGCTGAGAACCCGGTCGCGCAACTCCGCCTTGAACGTACGGTTGCTCGGACGGCCGCGCTTCCAGGAAACGAGACCCTCGGGGCCGTCTGCGTGCCACCGGTCAAGCAATCGGTAAACCTGTCGCCGGCAAACCCCGAGAAGCACCGCTGCATCTTCGATCCTCAGTTCGCCACGCTCGAAACGAAGCAGCGTATCGTGCCGTGTAAGCTCGCCATGGCTCATCGCCACCACCGTCATAGCCAAGTCCTCCCGCCTTGCAGGAAGACATGCCACCGGAACCGCGAGACGTCCCGGTTGTGACATCTCTAACTTGCGGGGAGTGACATTTCTAAATTGCGCTTACAACAATA
>NZ_LYWY01000017.1 GCF_001661915.1 Croceicoccus pelagius | reverse complement strand
TCTGACGCCCGCCGCCAAGCGGGAAGCTGTGGCTCATCTCCAAGCCTACCACGGGATGAGCGAACGGCGGGCGTGCCGTGTGATCGATGCCGATCGCAAGAGCGTGCGTTACCGTTCCACGCGGGACGATGACGCCGCGGTTCGTGAGAAGCTGCGTGAGCTGGCCAACCAGCGTCGCCGGTTCGGCTATCGCCGTCTGCACATCCTGCTGCGCCGGGAGGGCGTGATGATCAACCGCAAGAAGACCCAGCGCCTTTATCGCGAGGAAGGGCTGGCGGTCAGGCGACGACGCAGTCGTCGGCGTGCCGTGGGGACCCGAGCGCCTGCTCCGGTGCTGGCCTTGCCGAACCAGCGCTGGAGTCTGGACTTCGTGCACGACCAGATGGCCTCGGGCCGGCGCTTCCGCGTGCTCAACGTGGTCGATGACGTGACCAGGGAGTGCCTGGCGGCGGTGCCGGACACGTCGATCTCGGGCCGCCGTGTCGTGCGCGAGTTGACGGAGCTGATCGCCGAGCGTGGCAAGCCGGGGATGATCGTCAGTGACAACGTCCTATGTGGGGAAGCAGCAGCGGGAGATGGCCAGCAGGTCTCGTTGCGCCGAGTGTGATCGGCGCTGATGTCTTTGTGATCCAGATGGCTTCCATCGTCAAGGAATGCGCTCTCGGCCATAGCAAACACAGGATCCATCGACCGGTCTGGGCGTGGTCCTCACCGTCCTTAAGATGAGATGCGGATGCCAGATGGAAGGCCCGAACATTATCTACAGGGTCGCAGTTGCGCCCTCACGGCTCCACAGAGAGGGGTCCTTCCATCTGGTGTCCGCCCGTTCGAGAAACGGGCGGTACTCGGTTCCCGTCTTGATGACGGCGTGTGCGACGCGCGCCATCTTGGCGGTGAGTGCGGTCATTGCCTTGCGGCGTCGATCGGGGTCGTTGGGATGCCCGGCGACATAGCGCCCGAGCTTATCGCGAAAGCTGTTGTCGCGTTGTCGGATGGCGACCTGGGTTGCCATCCAGAAAGTCCGTCGCAGCCGAGCATTGCCATACTTTGACAGCTTCGTCCGCCCACGGAATGTCCCGGACTGGCAGGTGGCGAGATCGAGCCCGCAAAACTTGAGAAACTGGCGATGATGGTTGAAACGCCGCAAATCGCCAGCTTCGGCCAAGATCGTCAGAGCATTGATCGGCCCGATCCCCGGGATCATGCGCAGCAGCTGGTAATCGCGGTTCTCGCCGAGCATTGCATGGGCGGTTTGCTCAATCTCATTGCGCTGCTGGATCAGGCTTCGGGCCTGTGCGATCACCATACGGAACATCGTGATCGCGACGGAATCCTCGTCGACTGGCAGCGCTATGGATGTGCAGGCAGTCTCGTAAATATCGTTGATCAACCGAGCCTTGGATACCTTCCGGCCGACCAACGTCCAGGCTTCACTGGTAAAACCTTCCCGGCCAACAGCGATTATGCTGCCGGGTGTGGGGAAGTGCTCAAGCAAAGCCAGGAACCAATCAGACCGACTGTTGCCGGCGAAGCGCTCGATCTCCGGAAAATACAGCGGCAGATAGTGCGTGAGGATCCGGTGCCAGGTCTGGGTCTTGGCCTTCGAAATGGCTTCATGGGTCTTCGACATCTCCTGCAAATCGTTGATACCGGCGGCCAGCGGATCAACGTAGCGCTGGGTTGCACCGATCCGCAGCATGTGCAGGATGACCTGGGCATCCTTGGAATCGTTCTTGTCCCAGCCATTGTGAAGCGCTTCGCGTGTCCGGGCCAATGCGACCGACGAAATCAGGCGCAGCTCGAAACCCGCGGAAAGTAGCCTGTGTGCCAGTGTGCGGTGGTAATTGCCGGTAGCTTCAAAACCGACGACAATCGGGCGGCCAATTGCGGAAAGGTCGTCCGCCAATCGATCGTAGTCGGCCTTGGTCGCCATGACAGTCATGCGGCGGCGGCGACCGCCTTCCGGTCGCTCGATCAGGACTTCCTGCCGATGCTTGGACATGTCGATGGCTACCAGCACGGCATCGGCGGGAGTAGAACTACGCTTGGTCATGGTCGGTCAGTCTCCAAAGTGTTGAGTCGACAACTTCACTTTAGAGACCTGCAGGCCAATCATGGCCGCCTTGATGAAGCCGGCGGGCGCTACGCGCCCTTGTCTCCATCAAGGCAAATGCTGCCTGAAAAGAGCAGCTTCCCAATGTGCTATGGCACCGAGCTTACCAGTAATGCCGTGCTGGCATGGTGCGGGGAGATCGGCGTGGAGTGGCATTACATCGCACCGGGCAGACCGATGCAGAACGGCTATGTCGAGAGCTTCAACGGCCGCATGCGCGACGAGCTACTAAACGAGACACTGTTCCTCAGCCTTGCCCATGCCCGCGTCGAGATCGCGGCATGGGTGGAAGACTACAATCGGGAGAGGCCGCACTCATCCCTTGGCTACGCAACACCGGCGGCGTTCGCCGCCCAACTGGATAAGCAATGGCCTGCTTCGCTACGCCCTACGGGCTCCGCTACGCAGCCCATTGCTTCAACCGCGCTCATGCGCAAAACAACCGCCCGGCTCTAATCCCAGCTGGGGGAAAGCTGGGGGTCAGGTCACAGTACAAAAGGAGTTGAATATGCCGGAGGGGTCACCATTCGCTTCAGGTCGACAGGATACTTGGCGGAGCCAAGAAACGACTACTTTCAAGGATACTTATAGGACCAGCGCTGAAGAGCCAATTGCTCCACCGCCTACCTCCGGATTTTGTGACGGCGCAAAGCTACCAGTTGAAGATCTCGCACGGTTTGTGAAGCTGGTTGAAGCGGCCAAATCATGCGGCTTCAGTTCGCTGGATGTCGATCTCACTAGTAATGGTCTTAGCGTAAGGTTGATTAGCTTAGCATCCTGTCCAGATAACCGGCACCATATGTGGACGGCTCCCTCTTGCAAGGGCTGTGCGGAGAATTTGATCGGATCGCTTGCGTCCATATGTCCGGCCTGTGGGTGCGACCGCACATGGTCGCTGGCCAAGATGGTTTCCGCAGCATGAGTTCCAAACACCTCAGCGGCCTCGAACGGCCATTGGTGCCGATGGAATGCCACACGCCTTGGATCGATCGATCGCACCATCTGCTCAATTCCTGCAAGATTTGGCATCAGCTCAGTACGATAGCAAACGGCTGCTCATCGTGCCTAGCCAATCTCTCACGCTGCCACTGCCGGCGGCGATAGTTCTGCTCTTCGATATTGCTCACCGCTCACCATCAGTTTCCAGGCGATTCTCGCGATCTTGTTGGCGAGCGCCACCGCAACGAGTTTGGGCTTCTTGCGTTCGAGCAATCCCAAGAGCCAGACAGAGGCATTCTTGCCTCCAGTACGGCGGACGTGCTGAACAACGGCGGTGGCTCCTACCACGAGTGTACTGCGCAAGAGCTCATCACCGGCTCGTGTAATGACCCCGAGCCTGACTTTGCCGGCAGTCGAATGATCGCGGGGTGTCAAACCGATCCAGGCCGCAAAGTCTCGCCCGGATTTAAACTGTTGCGGGTCTGGGGTTTTCATCATTAGCAATGAGGCGCCGATTGGGCCGACGCCGGGAATTTTTGCGAGCCGTTGGCTACATTCGTCATTGCGGTGCCATTCCATGACCTGGGCTTCGACCCGCTCGATTTCCATCAGGAGCTGCGAATATTCCCTGCCATGAAGCGCAAATAATTCCCGTGCCAGTTCCGGGATCGCCTCGTCCGCCGCGATGCGTTCGAGCAGGGGCTCGATCCGGCACATGCCCGTTGCTGCGGTAACTCCGAACTCTGCCGCAAAGCCACGGATGGTGTTGGCGAGCTGCGTGCGTTTCTGAATGAGCCTGGTACGCATCGCTATGAGCATGAGGGCGGCCTGCTGCTCTACGCTCTTAGCCGGCACAAACCGCATTGTGGGGCGGCTCATCGCCTCGCATAGCGCTTCTGCATCGGCCGCATCATTCTTGCCGCGCTTGACGTAAGGTTTTGCTAGTTGCGGTGCGATCAACCTCACTTCGTGACCATACGAACCGAGAAGACGCGCCCAGTGGTGCGCGCTGCCGCAGGCCTCGATGGCGACGACAGTCGGTGGCAACTTCTCGAAAAACCGGACCATCTCCCGGCGCGTCAGCTTCTTGCGCAAGACCGGCTGTTCTGCCGAATTGACACCGTGCAGTTGAAAAACGTTCTTTGACGTATCCATCCCTATGCGAATAATCTGTTCCACGGGCGGCTCCTTCATGTGAGTCCTACAACGAAATCACCTTGGCACATTGCGATGCCGCTGGGAGCCGTCCAACCCAACACCTCA
>NZ_LYWY01000016.1 GCF_001661915.1 Croceicoccus pelagius | reverse complement strand
GGGATGAGGGATTTACACCGTGGAACTTTACCTGAGGGTTCGTCTGGCGTGTTCTGAAGGGATGAGCCAGCGCGAGGCAGCGAAGCATTTCAACATATCGCGCGACACGGTTCGCAAGATGCTGTCGTATTCGGTGCCGCCCGGTTACCGTCGCAGCGCCCCGGTGCGGCGACCGAAGCTGGAAGCGTTCATACCGATCATCGATGGCTGGCTGGAAGGGGACCGGTCGGTTCCGCGCAAGCAGCGCCATACGGCGAAGCGTGTGTTCGACCGCCTTCGCGCAGAGCATGGCTTCACCGGCGGTTACACGATCATCAAGGATTACATCCGGGAGCGGGTTCAGCGCAGCCGGGAGATGTTCGTGCCGTTGGCGCACGCCCCCGGCCACGCACAGGCTGATTTCGGCGAGGCTCTGGTTGAGATCGGCGGTGTGGAGCAGAAGGCGCACTTCTTCGTGCTCGATCTGCCGCACAGCGATGCCTGCTACGTGCGGGCCTATCCGGCGGCCGTTGCCGAGGCGTGGATGGACGGCCACGTTCATGCCTTCGCGTTCTTCGGCGCGGTACCGCTCTCGATCGTCTACGACAACGATCGCTGCCTGGTCTCTAAGATCCTTCCTGACAGCACGCGGCGGCGCGCGAGGCTGTTCAGCGCCTTTCTGTCGCACTACCTGATCCGCGATCGTTACGGCCGCCCTGGCAAGGGGAACGACAAGGGCAGCGTGGAAGGTCTGGTCGGCTATGCCCGCCGCAACTTCATGGTCCCGATCCCCCGGTTCGCGACATGGGAGGCGTTCAACCTGTGGCTCGAGGAGCAATGCCGCAAACGGCAGAACGATCGGCTGCGCGGCGAGAACGAGACGATCGGCGAGAGACTGCAACGCGATCTGGCGGCGATGCAGGACCTTCCGGCATCGCCGTTCGAGGCCTGTGACCAGACCAGCGGCCAGGTCTCGTCGCAGGCGCTGGTGCGCTACCGGACCAATGATTACTCGGTACCGGTACGCTTCGGCCACCAGGAAGTATGGATCAGGGGCTATGTCGGCGAGGTGGTGATCGGCTGCCGGGGCGAGGTCATTGCCCGTCATCCCCGCAGCTATAGCCGCGAAGACGTGACCTTCGATCCGGTCCATTACCTTCCCCTGATCGAACAGAAGATCAATGCCCTCGATCAGGCCGCGCCCTTGCAAGGCTGGAACCTGCCCGAGGCGTTTGTGACGCTGCGCCGGCTGATGGAAGCGCGCCTGAACCGTCATGGGGGCAAGCATGGCCGGCGCGAGTATGTGCAGGTGCTGCGCCTGCTGGAAAGCTTCACGCTTGCCGATCTGCATGCCGCGGTGAAGCAGGCCCTTGATATGGGCGCGATCGGCTTCGATGCGGTGAAGCACCTTGTATTGTGCCGGGTTGAACGCCGGGTGCCCAGACTGGATATGGCGATCTATCCCTACCTGCCCAGGACGAGGGTGGAGACGACATCGGCGCGCTCGTACATGCGGCTGTTGTCGGGCGAGACGAAGGACGCGGCATGAGCAGCCCGGCTCCCGAACTGCTGCTCACCAATCACCTCAAGACGCTCAAGCTGCCGACGTTCCTGCGTGAGCATGACAAGCTGGCCCGGCAATGCGCGGCAGAGGGCGTGGATCATGTCCGCTATCTTGCCCGGCTTGTCGAACTGGAACTGATCGACCGGGAACGGCGGATGGTCGAGCGCCGGATCAAGGCCGCGCGGTTCCCGGCGGCCAAGAGCCTCGACAGCTTCGATTTTACCGCCATCCCGAAGCTCAACAAGATGCAGGTGCTCGAACTGGCGCGCTGCGAATGGATCATCCGGCGCGAGAACGTCATCGCCCTTGGCCCGTCAGGAACCGGCAAGACCCATGTCGCGATCGGCCTGGGCCTCGCGGCCTGCCAGAAGGGTCTGACAGTCGGTTTTACCACCGCGTCCGCGCTGGTCAGCGAAATGATGGAAGCACGCGACGAACGCCGCCTGCTGCGCCTGCAAAAGCAGATGGCCGGATACAAGCTCCTCATCATCGACGAGCTGGGGTTCGTTCCCCTGTCAAAGACCGGCGCGGAACTGCTGTTCGAACTGATCTCGCAGCGTTACGAGCGTGGCTCGACGCTGATCACCAGCAACCTGCCGTTCGACGAATGGACCGAAACGTTCGGTTCCGAGCGCCTGACCGGCGCGCTTCTCGACCGGCTTACCCACCACGTCAGCATCCTGGAAATGAATGGCGAGAGCTATCGTCTGGCCCAGAGCCAGGCACGAAAAGCACGCCCCAACCCCTGACAGAAATGACAATCCGGGTGTTGGCGACCCCCGCTCGGGCTACGCCCTCCCGGCGCTCGCCAACACCCGGATCAAGTGGCCTGGTTTTACTCCGCCTAATGGACGACTTTTACTCCGCCGTTGACAAACGATTCTGAGCGAGTGGGCGTCGACGAGCATTTCCCGTATGCTTGTAAGCGGCAACTGGCGAAAGTGTTGTCTGGCGATGCCATGGCGGTCTGGCGGCGCAAACAGGCCCGTTGACGCAGCCGTTCGGGTTGTTGCTAGTCTGTGTTCGGGAACTCTCGCTGAAAAACCTCGTTTCAAAAGCAGGTTTCGACTGGGTCGAAGCTAGAGGGAATTCCGCCCTTTAGTTTCCGCTGGGTGGATCCCTCGGGAAGGCGGCTCCTTAGGGGCTGCCTTCTTTTTTGGCAGACTCGAGCTTCAAGTCACCGCAGTTTTTATCTGCCAAATATCAGTCTCAGAAACAGGAACGCGACGAATTGAACAAAGCTTGCGATCCCCGCTCCAGAGTTCGGCCGACCGATCTGCCGACTCCTTATGGGCGTGAATGAGCGCCGCGGCAGCATCCAGAGCATCAAATTCAATAGACTTGCAGGGTTTGCCCCGCTCTGCATGAAAAACCAGCCTGAAGTGCTGCACAAATCCCTCCCTTGCCCAAAGCTGGTCCAGCTCTGGAATTCCTATTAGAGACTCGTTTCCGCGTGCCGATAGAGTGATCAGGGTATCGCACGATTGCAAGGGCGAATTTGGCCCAAAGGTTTACCGCGACCACAATTTGTCGTGCGTTCTGCACGCCTCGCAACATCGAAGGAAAGTAAGCTCGGGGCCTTGGCTGAAACATCAGGTCAGCGGCATTGCAAATACTCGCTCTGACGCGAAGGCCTGTATCACTAAGGAGAGTTGCCATGCCTCAAGGGGACAAATCCAGCTATACCGACAAGCAGAAGCGGAAAGCAGAGCATTTAGAAGAAGGATACGAGAACAAAGGCGTGGGCCATGAGGAGGCCGAACGTCGGGCGTGGGCTACGGTGAACAAGGAATCCGGCGGGGGAAACAAATCCGGATCGGGTCGGGGCAAAAAGGACAGCCACGAAAGTTCAAGGAAAGGCGGCAAAAAGGGTGGCTCGAGCCAGAGCGATGAGAAGCGGTCAAAAGCAGCAAAGAAAGGTTGGGAAACACGGCGTAAGAACGGCAATGCCTGAAATCTAAACCGCCTCCTCAACTGAATCCACCTCGTCCGGGACGTCCTTCATTTCCGAGCAAGCCGTATAGCTCCTGACGCTCCCCGGCATGACTTTAAGACAAATCGCGCATTCGACTCCGTCAGGAGGAAACTCAAGCTTAACCGAATCCAACCCCCTCCCTGGACGCAACAGACCGGACCCCATCCCTATCCTGGTCGGCTGTTTCACAATCGGGCCGCCGGCCTCCTTCCATGTGATCTCCACCTGATCGTCGGAATGGGCTTCGTCCCAATTTATGGTCACGCTACCGTCGGAGTTCGAAAGAGAACCGTATTTGACGGCATTGGTGCACAGCTCATGCAACGCAAGCGCCAAGGGGACGCAGGCCGCGTTGGGAACTTTGAGTTCTGGACCTTCCACTCGAAAATTGCCGTTGGACCGGAATGGGTCAATCGTCGTCCTCACGATCTCGCCGATCGACTGAGAGTCTCGTTCCGTACCCGTTACGAGTTCGGTGGCCTTGGCCAACGCATTAATTCGTTTGGAAAATGTGGAGAGAAACTGATCCGGCCCCGAGTGTCGAAGGGTGTTGCCCGCCAGCGATTGGATGACTGTCAGCATATTCCTCACCCGATGCCGCAATTCCGCATTGAGCATCTCTTCGCGATCTCTTGCGGAATATTCTGCTTCGAGCAGTTGTCTGACGATATGTCCAACGTTGATGAGAATGGCGCATGAGATCGCAAACAGTCCCGCCATTATGAAATCGGCGGCTTCAAAGCGCCATACGGGAAGGTCAGGTCGAAAAAGTCGATTGGCGATGATCGCTGAAAATATCGCGGTAAAGGTTGCCGAGCGCCAACCAAGAAACAGCGCCGCCAGAATGACCGCCGGAAAATAGGTGACGAACGGCACCCCTGCCTCGCCACCGTCAATCACCAGTCGCATCGCCGTAGGAATTATGACGGATACAGCCGTCCAGAGAGCGATTTCAGCCCTTGATTTGTGGCGCAGAATGGCACGCTCGATTGTGGGAAGTCTGATCACCTTCCGTCCCCTCCGCGGCCGAGGATTATCCCGATTGACGTGTCGAGCAACATGTTTCTGCGTCTTAGGATGCAAAAGTGGACTTACTCGCATCGCTCGTCTGGATCGAAGAGAAATGCATGTTTCTAGATCGAAATGTCGGCACACGTATTACTGAGCGCCCTCACCCCCCGGCTTGAGGGCTCGAGTCTGAGATTCCCAGCCCAACTGCGGGCCGCCCAAGTGCTGAATGGAACGAATTGCTGCAACACGATTTCAGACATCAGGACATGCGCTCACTCTCAAATCGTTTCTTCGATGACGTCCAGCGCGCTATCGATCGCATGTCTCCGAACCAGATCCCGTCCGATCGGGCCAAAATGCTTTTCCCTATGCCGCAGGCTTTGACCGTGCGCACAGGCGAGGTGCACGAGCCCTTCTTCGTCCTCTTCACCACTAGGACCCGCAAATCCGGTAATTGCGATTGCGATACTCGCTCTCGATCGCGACAACGCACCGCGGGCCATAGCTTCGGCGACCTCTCGGCTCACTGCACCGAAGCTTTTCAATAGTATGCTGTCGATGCCTAGAAGGTCGCACTTAGCCTCATCGGAATATACGACGAAGCCGCATTCGAAAACGTGGCTCAAGCCCTGCAAGTCGGTGAGAATTGACGCAAGCATACCGCCGGTGCAGCTCTCGGCCGTTACTAACGTGAGGTCACGCTGCTTGAGGGCTTGCATTACCCTTTTCGCCCGCCTCAGTTGAGCGTCAGAACCAGAAATCATAGCCGTAACCTTGCTCCTCTCCGGTCCAATCGAGAATGATCCGACCCCCGACCCTTGCCAGGACCGATCACGACCGAGAGCGCCATGGCCATCTGCCTTCGATCTCCACTTCAAGACTGATAGATAGAAACGTCCGAATCAGAACGATCAATCCGAGCACCATTGCATTTCTGAGTGTTGGCTCAATCGCCACAGTGCGGATGATATCCGCCGCGACAAGCAGTTCCAGTCCCGCCAGAATCGACCGTCCAAGCGTGCGGCGGAAGACCGGCGCCAAAGCGGATTGAGGTTCCTGCAAAGAGCGCTGGCCGACGAACAGAATGACTGCGGAACGGGCAAAGGCTACCAATGTGCCCGCGATGATGACAGCAATACCCGCCAATTCGAACCAGCGCGCCGCGCCTGTCGCAATCGTCAACATGATTGGATCTGTCAGCATCAAACGATAAAATGAACCGCCATGCCGCTCGGTTCCTGCTGAACACCACCTCACGACATCTCTTGGAAGCTTTCGCGGCGTTCGATGTTTAAAAATATATGACCCGACAAATGACAATCATCTTCGGCCTACTGGCCGCGGTGCTTCTTATCGTTTGGCTGACGAACGTCCTGTAGTGTCCGCCCAAAGCAGAGAGTGATCACACCCGCGATCCGGACTCCGGACTTGTTCTGTTCGAATGGAATGAAATGCATACCCGCTGGTGCGATGCCGCAAGCGTGCTTGCCTAGCCCACTGGAACTTATCCTGCGAGCGGTCCGGCGAAGTTGAGGAACGGTTTCACTCTGCGACCGTCATTCATAGTGAAGATCACACCGAAAGGCATTCACAATGGGCCAGTATGAACCTGAAGATTCGGGCGAAGTCACCCGCAAGCCCCTCGACAAGTTTAAAGAAGCTGCGAAAACCGGGACCGGCGATAGGAAGCCGGCGAACCAGACAAGGGCCCGTACCGAATTCGAACAGCGCTCGAGCCATGAGCCCATTGAAACGGATGTCCCCCAAGGAAGTGAGCCGGCAACCCGCGGTTCCAGCAGGCAACGCTGATGTCTCGATCGAAAAAGGCTCCGCTGAACCCGCAAACCGACGATCCAAGCCAAAATAGCCAGCTTCACAATGCCACTCGCAAACAGGGCGTGGTGAAGCCTGAAGACTATCCCGAAGAAGATCGGAGGAAAGGGAGTGTGACGCAGAACTCGTAACCGATCATTTAGCGAGCGCGCAAATAAAGGCCCGGAATGGCCAGGAGAAGCTCGATCAAACGAGCAACCAGATGCCTGCCAACAGAATGAATGATCCAGCCCCGACCACCACTGCGACAATGCGAAGATTCACGCGTCGGACAGGTGCAACGGCATGTGCGTCAAGCTTTTCCAGCAATGCTCGAGAATTGCGCTCTGCAAGGTAGAATATGGTTATACCTGCAAGAATGAAGCATGTGGAGATGGCGCGGGGCAGCCAGGAGGGCTCCATTTTTTCAAAAAGGGCATGGAAGCCCAGTCCAATACCAACTGAAGCAAGCCCGGTTCTGACCCATCCCGCGAACGTCCGTTCGTTTGCGAGCAGGGTCCGATCCTCCGCAAGATCGGTTTTACGCTCGGCATGGTCATCTGGAAGGTTATCGTCAGTCACTGTTCGGGACCCCTAGCCGTTGCTCAAGGATCGAGGCTATTCGCTGCACGACCTGAGTTTTTCCCGTGCCAGAGCTACCGAAAAAACAGGTGATGTCTGGCGCCAAGGGACCAAACGCATTGGGCAAAAGCAATGAGTGCGCAGCCGCTTTCGCATTATGAGCGTTCCTGATCTCTGCAGGATGTAGGTCGGCCTCGGCGAAATCGCGCTCGGCCCATTTTCGGTCAGCGTGCTTTAGGATCCATTTCGCGATCTCGATTTGACGAGGAAACGGCGAGAAATACTGGCAACCCGGTGCGGCACCTTCGAGAAAAATTTCTTGCAGAGCCGCTGATAGCCTTTTTTCATCCCCGATAAGTGCCCGAAGATCCGGCCTGTCCCGATTAGCACTCATTATTATTTCGCTTTGTGATCGTAGAGGCTGCGTTCGGCCTGCAGATTAACTGCCATCTCCTTGCGCCTAGCCTTATCGGTATCGCGAAGGGATTGTGGAGACAGCTTGCCCCCCGTCGATTCAATCGCTTCTTCGCGAGTTTCTTGGATCCCCTTTTGGGTGAGATACCAAGCGTACGAGCCGGCTGCAGAGTTTGCTCTTCCAGCCTCGGCCACCCGCTTCGACAGAGCATCTGCCTCCTTAAATGTCATGTTCGCAAAGGCTTTGTGGGCGGGGCTCAGTCGGCATTCCTCATAAGAACCATCGGGCTGATGCAGCCAGATTTTATTTGTTTCCTTATGATCGTAAGACAGCTTTACCGATCCGGCAGCCAGATTCTCCCAGAGACGGCCTTTAATATGCGCATCGCTGATAAAGAGCATTTTCATGAAACTGATGCCGTCCTTCGTCGAGGTCGCATTGCCAGTTTTCAGAACAGCCATTCTCAGCATTTCGACGTCGGCCGCGCGCAATTCCGATCGACCGGTTTCGAGTGCCCAGTTCCAGATGTCCTTCGGAACGGCATCTATCCCGGCTTTGATCATGTCCAAATTGGGGTGGTACCCCGCCAGAAAATTGTTGTTATTTAGATAGATGACTGCCCTCAAGACCGCAGACGTCAGCTCCTTCAATGTCAGCTTTGCCTCACGCCGAGCATCGCTGTCGCCTTTCTCGGAATGGGTCGCGTTCACCATTCCAGGGACGATGTCCCGCAGGACCGAATGCACCATGTCGAAGCGCTTCTCGACATTGCCCTTCATGTCGCCTCGATATGGCGCGGTGTTCTCAATCGTGACGCCTGTGCGCACGATGAAGTTTTCCGGCTCATAATTTTCGAACTCGCCACGATCTGCGATGATGCGCGCTGGCAGTGCACCGCGGACTGGCCAATCGCCGGGCTCAATCTCGATCCCGAACCGACGGCAATATTCGACCTTGTCCTCGGCGATGTTGCGAATGGCAATGCCAGCCTCGCGCCAAGAGGCATTTTCAAGGGTCAGGTGCATCCCGACAATCTTCTGAGGTGTTGGGTTGGACGGCTCCCAGCGGCATCGCAATGTGCCAAGGTGATTTCGTTGTAGGACTCACATGAAGGAGCCGCCCGTGGAACAGATTATTCGCATAGGGATGGATACGTCAAAGAACGTTTTTCAACTGCACGGTGTCAATTCGGCAGAACAGCCGGTCTTGCGCAAGAAGCTGACGCGCCGGGAGATGGTCCGGTTTTTCGAGAAGTTGCCACCGACTGTCGTCGCCATCGAGGCCTGCGGCAGCGCGCACCACTGGGCGCGTCTTCTCGGTTCGTATGGTCACGAAGTGAGGTTGATCGCACCGCAACTAGCAAAACCTTACGTCAAGCGCGGCAAGAATGATGCGGCCGATGCAGAAGCGCTATGCGAGGCGATGAGCCGCCCCACAATGCGGTTTGTGCCGGCTAAGAGCGTAGAGCAGCAGGCCGCCCTCATGCTCATAGCGATGCGTACCAGGCTCATTCAGAAACGCACGCAGCTCGCCAACACCATCCGTGGCTTTGCGGCAGAGTTCGGAGTTACCGCAGCAACGGGCATGTGCCGGATCGAGCCCCTGCTCGAACGCATCGCGGCGGACGAGGCGATCCCGGAACTGGCACGGGAATTATTTGCGCTTCATGGCAGGGAATATTCGCAGCTCCTGATGGAAATCGAGCGGGTCGAAGCCCAGGTCATGGAATGGCACCGCAATGACGAATGTAGCCAACGGCTCGCAAAAATTCCCGGCGTCGGCCCAATCGGCGCCTCATTGCTAATGATGAAAACCCCAGACCCGCAACAGTTTAAATCCGGGCGAGACTTTGCGGCCTGGATCGGTTTGACACCCCGCGATCATTCGACTGCCGGCAAAGTCAGGCTCGGGGTCATTACACGAGCCGGTGATGAGCTCTTGCGCAGTACACTCGTGGTAGGAGCCACCGCCGTTGTTCAGCACGTCCGCCGTACTGGAGGCAAGAATGCCTCTGTCTGGCTCTTGGGATTGCTCGAACGCAAGAAGCCCAAACTCGTTGCGGTGGCGCTCGCCAACAAGATCGCGAGAATCGCCTGGAAACTGATGGTGAGCGGTGAGCAATATCGAAGAGCAGAACTATCGCCGCCGGCAGTGGCAGCGTGAGAGATTGGCTAGGCACGATGAGCAGCCGTTTGCTATCGTACTGAGCTGATGCCAAATCTTGCAGGAATTGAGCAGATGGTGCGATCGATCGATCCAAGGCGTGTGGCATTCCATCGGCACCAATGGCCGTTCGAGGCCGCTGAGGTGTTTGGAACTCATGCTGCGGAAACCATCTTGGCCAGCGACCATGTGCGGTCGCACCCACAGGCCGGACATATGGACGCAAGCGATCCGATCAAATTCTCCGCACAGCCCTTGCAAGAGGGAGCCGTCCACATATGGTGCCGG
>NZ_LYWY01000015.1 GCF_001661915.1 Croceicoccus pelagius | reverse complement strand
AACCGCAACTCGTCTCAGAATGACGCGGCGATCCCTGGAAGCAGCAGGTCTTAGCCCACGAGCTTCTGCCACTCGGCCAAAGCGGCCGAGCGGCGGGTCTTATAGGTCTGTCGATCGACGAGGTGGCGTTCGGAATTGAAGTGGTTGTGAAAAGAGGCATGAACCGAGGCGAATTTCTGGAGGGACTTCATTCGCCGAAATCGCTGCATCGCTCGCTCTCTTCGTCGGAATGGCAGGTGTGAATTCTCGGCGCGATTGTTGAACCACCTTCCCATCTCGCGGCGTTCAAGATTTCCAAGTTCCCGCATAGCAGCAGGGTACGAACGCATCCCATCCGTGACGATTGTCTCAGCTCTTCCGTGCCGCTTCAGCGCCTTCTTCATGAACTCCAGAGCCGCAGCCTTGTCCCGTCTCTTCGTGACGAAGCTCTCCAGCACTTCACCTTCGTGATCGACGGCGCGCCAGAGGTAATGTCGCTCACCGTTGATCTTCACGAAGACCTCGTCGAGGTGCCAGCGCCAATGCCTTGAGCCCTTCATTCGGCTGACACGTTGCATAGGAATATCCGCGGCGAACATCGGACCGAACCGGTTCCACCACATCCGAACCGTCTCATGGCAAATATCGACGCCTCGTTCGAGCAGCAGATCTTCGACGTTCCTCAGCGACAGCGCAAACCGGAAATACATCAGGACTGCGAGCCGGATGATCTCGGGTGAGGAGTTGAAGTAGCGGAACGGACTGGCTGATTTTCGAGGACGAGGCATCCACTTGCCCTACCCTCGAACACTCAATTTTCAATCAGGTGCGTTTGCTCTGACAAGGCCCATTAGTCAGCTGCAGGTGCCGAGGCGAAGGGCGGCAATGGTGCCGCCCTTCAATGTCTCGTTCACCGGCACTTGCGTGAAGCGACGGCTTCGGAAGAGGATACGCGTCCGTGGCTGGTCTCGACCGCGAGGCATTGCTTCGTCGATCGGTTGTACCAGTAATAGCCGTGGCCGCTGCTACCGGTGTTGTACGAGCCTGCCTGCGAGAAGCCATTGTTCCGCAGCTGCACTTCAGCTCCATCGTTGGCCGCGCCGACAAGCCGGCCATACCACGTACCGGGATCGCCGCTTGAGCTGTAGCCGCCGCCCGAATGGCACTTGGGATGCGTTCGGATGTCGTCGAGCGAATAGAGGCGACCGTCCGCCACAGTAACCTGCAGACACTGCCGCGATGCTTCGCGCCACCGGATGGAATAGCGGGTATTCCCGGAGGTGAAGTTGTCCACCTGGACAAATCCGCGGCGGTTCAATTCGTCCATTCCGCCGGCTGCGCGGGCTCCCTTCAGATCGGCATACTGCGCATAGTTGGAATATCCGCCGCGGCGATCATGATGGGAAAGGTTCGCTTCACGCTCATTGGTTCCGGCCTCGTAACCGTGCGAATAGGCCTCGTCCCGGTTGTAATTGTGATAGCTGCCGCCGTGCAGACCATCCTTATAGCCGCGCTCGAACTCCTGCGTCTGCTGATCGTTGTAGTCCTTGCCATCGGTATGATGCGACTTGTGGCTCAGAATAGCGCCAAGAATGGCGGCCCCTGCCACCACGCCCGCCGCTGCGGCGACATCGCCGCCGCTCGAATGATTGCAGTCGCGGTCCTTGGCATCGGTAATCTGCTGCACGGTGTCGTTAGAAACATCGACACGCACGCAATTGTTGTCCTTGCCATCCCACCAATAGCTGATGACGTGCCCGTGGGAGTTCTTGTGGCTACTGATGCTTTTGAACCCGCGCGATTTGAGCGCCTGTTCAGCGCCCCAGGCATCCATGCTGAGGTGTTGGGTTGGACGGCTCCCAGCGGCATCGCAATGTGCCAAGGTGATTTCGTTGTAGGACTCACATGAAGGAGCCGCCCGTGGAACAGATTATTCGCATAGGGATGGATACGTCAAAGAACGTTTTTCAACTGCACGGTGTCAATTCGGCAGAACAGCCGGTCTTGCGCAAGAAGCTGACGCGCCGGGAGATGGTCCGGTTTTTCGAGAAGTTGCCACCGACTGTCGTCGCCATCGAGGCCTGCGGCAGCGCGCACCACTGGGCGCGTCTTCTCGGTTCGTATGGTCACGAAGTGAGGTTGATCGCACCGCAACTAGCAAAACCTTACGTCAAGCGCGGCAAGAATGATGCGGCCGATGCAGAAGCGCTATGCGAGGCGATGAGCCGCCCCACAATGCGGTTTGTGCCGGCTAAGAGCGTAGAGCAGCAGGCCGCCCTCATGCTCATAGCGATGCGTACCAGGCTCATTCAGAAACGCACGCAGCTCGCCAACACCATCCGTGGCTTTGCGGCAGAGTTCGGAGTTACCGCAGCAACGGGCATGTGCCGGATCGAGCCCCTGCTCGAACGCATCGCGGCGGACGAGGCGATCCCGGAACTGGCACGGGAATTATTTGCGCTTCATGGCAGGGAATATTCGCAGCTCCTGATGGAAATCGAGCGGGTCGAAGCCCAGGTCATGGAATGGCACCGCAATGACGAATGTAGCCAACGGCTCGCAAAAATTCCCGGCGTCGGCCCAATCGGCGCCTCATTGCTAATGATGAAAACCCCAGACCCGCAACAGTTTAAATCCGGGCGAGACTTTGCGGCCTGGATCGGTTTGACACCCCGCGATCATTCGACTGCCGGCAAAGTCAGGCTCGGGGTCATTACACGAGCCGGTGATGAGCTCTTGCGCAGTACACTCGTGGTAGGAGCCACCGCCGTTGTTCAGCACGTCCGCCGTACTGGAGGCAAGAATGCCTCTGTCTGGCTCTTGGGATTGCTCGAACGCAAGAAGCCCAAACTCGTTGCGGTGGCGCTCGCCAACAAGATCGCGAGAATCGCCTGGAAACTGATGGTGAGCGGTGAGCAATATCGAAGAGCAGAACTATCGCCGCCGGCAGTGGCAGCGTGAGAGATTGGCTAGGCACGATGAGCAGCCGTTTGCTATCGTACTGAGCTGATGCCAAATCTTGCAGGAATTGAGCAGATGGTGCGATCGATCGATCCAAGGCGTGTGGCATTCCATCGGCACCAATGGCCGTTCGAGGCCGCTGAGGTGTTTGGAACTCATGCTGCGGAAACCATCTTGGCCAGCGACCATGTGCGGTCGCACCCACAGGCCGGACATATGGACGCAAGCGATCCGATCAAATTCTCCGCACAGCCCTTGCAAGAGGGAGCCGTCCACATATGGTGCCGG
>NZ_LYWY01000014.1 GCF_001661915.1 Croceicoccus pelagius | reverse complement strand
GGGATGAGGGATTTACACCGTGGAACTTTACCTGAGGGTTCGTCTGGCGTGTTCTGAAGGGATGAGCCAGCGCGAGGCAGCGAAGCATTTCAACATATCGCGCGACACGGTTCGCAAGATGCTGTCGTATTCGGTGCCGCCCGGTTACCGTCGCAGCGCCCCGGTGCGGCGACCGAAGCTGGAAGCGTTCATACCGATCATCGATGGCTGGCTGGAAGGGGACCGGTCGGTTCCGCGCAAGCAGCGCCATACGGCGAAGCGTGTGTTCGACCGCCTTCGCGCAGAGCATGGCTTCACCGGCGGTTACACGATCATCAAGGATTACATCCGGGAGCGGGTTCAGCGCAGCCGGGAGATGTTCGTGCCGTTGGCGCACGCCCCCGGCCACGCACAGGCTGATTTCGGCGAGGCTCTGGTTGAGATCGGCGGTGTGGAGCAGAAGGCGCACTTCTTCGTGCTCGATCTGCCGCACAGCGATGCCTGCTACGTGCGGGCCTATCCGGCGGCCGTTGCCGAGGCGTGGATGGACGGCCACGTTCATGCCTTCGCGTTCTTCGGCGCGGTACCGCTCTCGATCGTCTACGACAACGATCGCTGCCTGGTCTCTAAGATCCTTCCTGACAGCACGCGGCGGCGCGCGAGGCTGTTCAGCGCCTTTCTGTCGCACTACCTGATCCGCGATCGTTACGGCCGCCCTGGCAAGGGGAACGACAAGGGCAGCGTGGAAGGTCTGGTCGGCTATGCCCGCCGCAACTTCATGGTCCCGATCCCCCGGTTCGCGACATGGGAGGCGTTCAACCTGTGGCTCGAGGAGCAATGCCGCAAACGGCAGAACGATCGGCTGCGCGGCGAGAACGAGACGATCGGCGAGAGACTGCAACGCGATCTGGCGGCGATGCAGGACCTTCCGGCATCGCCGTTCGAGGCCTGTGACCAGACCAGCGGCCAGGTCTCGTCGCAGGCGCTGGTGCGCTACCGGACCAATGATTACTCGGTACCGGTACGCTTCGGCCACCAGGAAGTATGGATCAGGGGCTATGTCGGCGAGGTGGTGATCGGCTGCCGGGGCGAGGTCATTGCCCGTCATCCCCGCAGCTATAGCCGCGAAGACGTGACCTTCGATCCGGTCCATTACCTTCCCCTGATCGAACAGAAGATCAATGCCCTCGATCAGGCCGCGCCCTTGCAAGGCTGGAACCTGCCCGAGGCGTTTGTGACGCTGCGCCGGCTGATGGAAGCGCGCCTGAACCGTCATGGGGGCAAGCATGGCCGGCGCGAGTATGTGCAGGTGCTGCGCCTGCTGGAAAGCTTCACGCTTGCCGATCTGCATGCCGCGGTGAAGCAGGCCCTTGATATGGGCGCGATCGGCTTCGATGCGGTGAAGCACCTTGTATTGTGCCGGGTTGAACGCCGGGTGCCCAGACTGGATATGGCGATCTATCCCTACCTGCCCAGGACGAGGGTGGAGACGACATCGGCGCGCTCGTACATGCGGCTGTTGTCGGGCGAGACGAAGGACGCGGCATGAGCAGCCCGGCTCCCGAACTGCTGCTCACCAATCACCTCAAGACGCTCAAGCTGCCGACGTTCCTGCGTGAGCATGACAAGCTGGCCCGGCAATGCGCGGCAGAGGGCGTGGATCATGTCCGCTATCTTGCCCGGCTTGTCGAACTGGAACTGATCGACCGGGAACGGCGGATGGTCGAGCGCCGGATCAAGGCCGCGCGGTTCCCGGCGGCCAAGAGCCTCGACAGCTTCGATTTTACCGCCATCCCGAAGCTCAACAAGATGCAGGTGCTCGAACTGGCGCGCTGCGAATGGATCATCCGGCGCGAGAACGTCATCGCCCTTGGCCCGTCAGGAACCGGCAAGACCCATGTCGCGATCGGCCTGGGCCTCGCGGCCTGCCAGAAGGGTCTGACAGTCGGTTTTACCACCGCGTCCGCGCTGGTCAGCGAAATGATGGAAGCACGCGACGAACGCCGCCTGCTGCGCCTGCAAAAGCAGATGGCCGGATACAAGCTCCTCATCATCGACGAGCTGGGGTTCGTTCCCCTGTCAAAGACCGGCGCGGAACTGCTGTTCGAACTGATCTCGCAGCGTTACGAGCGTGGCTCGACGCTGATCACCAGCAACCTGCCGTTCGACGAATGGACCGAAACGTTCGGTTCCGAGCGCCTGACCGGCGCGCTTCTCGACCGGCTTACCCACCACGTCAGCATCCTGGAAATGAATGGCGAGAGCTATCGTCTGGCCCAGAGCCAGGCACGAAAAGCACGCCCCAACCCCTGACAGAAATGACAATCCGGGTGTTGGCGACCCCCGCTCGGGCTACGCCCTCACGGCGCTCGCCAACACCCGGATCAACTGGCCTGGTTTTGCGCCGCCCAATGGCCGACTTTTACTCCGCCGTTGACAGAACCCCGCGCGTCGGGTTGGTTTGCACGCGGGGTTCCTGAACGGCCCCTTGGGGGCACCTGCGACCCGCAGGGCGTCGGGGGGAGGCGGGGCCGTCCTTTCCTGATCTTGCGATGTTCGTTTGTGTTTTTGCCGAGGGTATCTCCTGGATAGCCGTGTCACCGGGAAACGCGTCCGATCACATACCTTCCATGTCGTGATCGGCCATCGAGGACATGTCATGACCCGCATGGGGATCGGCCGGCTGGGTCGCCTCGCTCGCGGGTTGCGTGCGTGTTGCTGGAGGTGCGGGTGTGGCAGTTGCGCGTGATGCGGGAGAGGCAGCGTGCCGTGAGGCGGGCGTGGCGGCGCCATTTGTCGAAAGAGCGTCCTCCCGAGCGGTCGCTGCCTCATCTTTGGAGGGAGAGGCTGCCGGATCGGCAAGACCCGCCTCGGGTGCCGTGCCAGCCACCACCGCAGCTTCGCCCATAGGCGAAACCTCAGCAGCCGGTGTGCTCTCCTGCGCTTGGTCACAAGCGGCGAGAGCGAACGTCAATGGCGCGGTCGCGAGAAATGCTATCGCGGTGTTCGATTTCAGAATTCGCATGTTATTCAACTCCTTCAGAGCCACGAAACGCCAAGATGGTCCGGTCCGTGCGCGAGCTCGCCGCCAAGGAACCCCTGGATGAGAACGAGTGCCGCCATGGAGAAGATCGACGCGCGCAACCATGCGCGGCTCTGGCTCGGCCTGCTCGCGAGGTATGCCATCGCAATACCGAGAACCGCGATCAGCATACCGGTCCATCGATGGACTTGCATGACAGTATCGCCGCCGAACCACAGACCGGTGTGAATCCATCCGAACAGAACTGCGACGACTGCGCCGATTGCTCCGCCGTAGACGAGTACGCGCACCGCACTTTCCAGGCCCGCTCCTTTCCGGCGCATCACGAACAATTCGGTGGCCGCAGCCATGAAAAACAAGGCGATCGGGAAGTGGATCGTTGCCGGATGCAGCTTTTTCAGTACGGCCATGACGCCGGTTTCGCTCTCATCCGCATGGCCACCGGCCTCGTCATGGGCTGCGCCCGCTTCATCGTGCGCGCCGGAGGACTCGCCAGCATCCGCAGTCTCGCCCATCTGCGCCATGGCCGCCTGGTCGTGCACATCGCCATTGGTGGCAGCAGGCGCGGCGCTCGCCTCTTCGCCGTGCTTTTCGTCGCCATGAGCCTGAACGGGTCCGACGAAGAGCAGGCTTGCGGCGAGCAGCGCCAGAAATGAGGGGGCTTTCATGTCTCGTATGTCTCCCCACCCTGCAGTTAAAGTGCGACCTATGTGCCTGATACGCACGGCAGCCGCGTGCCCCTCGCATTAATTTGATAGTTCAGCGCGACTGAAGTGCGCCCGGGTGGTCACGCTTGCTGGCGGCATCATCGCGATCGTCGAACGCATTCGGCTCCTGGCCGCGTTCGGCCTGGCGAACGAGGGTAAGGCGTTCGCCCACGCGAATAAGCCCCATGGGCTCAGGCGAGCTTGCTCTTCTTTGCGCGGCGGCGCAGCCTCGGCATCCGGTTCGCCAGCAGGACGAAACCCGACAGGGCTATGATCGTGCCGCCAATGCCGAACAGCAGCAGCCACCAACTGTTGATGCGGTCGCGCTCGGTCCAGTCCATGATGTGGAGGCCCCAGATGAAATCGAACAGGCGCCATGTATCGCTGCGCGCCGCCCCGAGCGTGCCGCTGGCGGCATCGATGTAGATGCGCGTCGAAGCCTCGTCAGCATAGGTGACCTGCCAGGCCGGAAAAGGGCCGCGAAACTCGGTTCCGATGGGGTCATCGACGATCCGTGCGGCCTCGATGGTCGTGCGCGGCCCGGTCCATGCGCGCAAGGCGATGGATTTTGCCGTTGCCGCCGAGATGGGGGAGAGTTTACGCCCAGTCACCGGATCGTGGAGGCTCACGCTACCGTCAACCTTGCGGACCTCGGTCACGGCATCGCCGTCGAGCGAACGTGTCGTTACCGCTGCAAGAGTACCGTCGTTTGCGACCCAGGCCGGGAGCGGGGCATCGGCGGGCAGCGCCTCTTGTTCACGCGAAACGACATGTTCGGAGCGAACTTCTTCCAGGTCGAGAAACGACATGAGGGCGCCGGTTCCCATCCACAAGAGAACCTGGACACCGACGAAAATCGCCAGCCATTTGTGGATCTTGCTGCCGAGCACATGCAGGCGCAGCTTCAGCGACGGCGTTGCCAACCGGTGCTACCTCTTCGAAAGCCGTAATCAGTTGCGCGGCGCGCGCGACGAGGAATGGTACTGGACGATTCTCCACCCGTCCGCATCGTGAGCAAGCACCGATGTCGCCACGCCGTCGCGCTCGATCACCCGGCCATCGCTAAGTTCGATGCGATAGCCATACGTCTCATAGGCATGGGCCATGTGCCCCATCCGGGTGACGGTCAGCGTGGGGTCGGTAAAGGTGAAGCTCACAATCGCGTCGAGCTCGGGGCCCAAATGGTGCTCCATGTAATTGGCAAAGCTTCCTTCGGCCTTGCCATTCTCGAAGATCGCCGAGTCCTCGGCGAAGAGCGCGCGCATTGCCTGCGCGTCGCGCGCTTCAAGAGCGGTGCGATAGGCCTTGAGGGTTTCTTCAGCGCCCGCGACATCGTCCGCCGAAGCGTCCATCGCGTGCATCTGATGGTTCGCATGGGAAGAGTGGTCCATCTGCTGCGCGAAGGCTGGCAGCGGTATCAGCGTGGCAACAAGCGCAGTCGCCGCGATGCGTGTCAAAGGCTTGGTCATGGAAGTTCTATCCTTTTTGAGATTTCAGAACCAGAATCGCACACCGACGACATAATTGGTGACGCTCGGATCCTCTCCGGCGGCCCGCGCAAAATCCGCGCTGTCGCCGATGCGCCATTCCTGGGAAACGCCGACATAGGGCGCGAATTCGCGTGCGAACTCGTAGCGAAGACGCAGACCTGCCTCGATCCGGTCGAGGCCAGCGCCAATGCCGAGTTCGGGAATATCCTGAGCGGAAAGTGCGATTTCGGCACGCGGTTGAAGGATCAGCCGCTGCGTGATGCGCTGATCAAGTTCGCCCTCAAAACGCGCCGTCACATCGCCCTTGGTGGAGACGAAGGCCGCGGCATCGACCTCGAACTGGTAAGGCGCGATCCCTTGGATACCGATAACCGCGTGCGTGCGTTCCGGACCGGTCAGGTCCTGGCGAACACCCGCCTGGAAATCGAAGAAGGGCGCAATGGCGCGGCTCCAGAGCGCCTGGACCTCGGCGCCTTCTATGGGTTCGCCGAAGCTGCCCTCACCCTCGGACTTGAACCAGAATTTGTCGATGTCGCCGCCATAATATCCCTGGATGTCCCACAGATATCCATCCTTCCCCTCGCGGGCGCGGTACTCGAGCCGGTCGCCCTGAAACCAGAAGCGCATTCCTCCGTCGGTCTCGCGGACAAGCTCGCGGCGCGCTTCGTTCATGGCTTCCTCGCCCCAGATGGCGACCGCCGCGCGCGCTGGGCCGCTCCCTGCTTCTGGAGGAGGCGGCAGCAGCGGGATATCATCGTCCGAGCCCATCTGCATCGCCGAATGGTCCATGCCCTGCCTGTCCTGCGAAGGCGTCTCCCCATGGTTCATCTGGCTGTGATCCATCTGCCCATGGTCCATCGACGAACTGGCCTCCGCCTGACCCATCTCGCCGTGATTCATCTGCGAATGATCCATCGCGCCTTCGGCGGGCTTGCCCTGCGGCATCGAGCCGTGATCCATTCCTTCATGACTTTCGGGCGATGCCTGTGGACGGGCAGCGTCCACAGGCATTGTCATGCCAGAATGGCCATCCTGAGCGGTCATCGCACCATGATCCATGGTTGAGTGATCCATCTGCGAGCGGTCCATGGCGGCTTCAGGTTGAGCAGCCGGTTCGCATGCTCCATCTGCAACCGGATGCCCCATCGCGCGGTGGCGCTCGGCTTCTTCCTCGCACTTCGTCTTCGCGTCAGCCTGCGCCTCGGCGCTTTGCTGCGGCTCCGCCGGCGAATGACCGGCATGCTGCGCCGCCGCGGGGGAGGCGAGAACTGAGCCGGCTGCGACCGATGCGAGCAGGCTGACAATACGAATTTTCATGCTTCGCTCCCGTCGGGATTGGCGACCGTGACGATCTGAAACATCCCGGCATGCATGTGGTAGAGAAGGTGACAGTGGAAGGCCCAGTCGCCCGGCTCGTCCGCCGTCAGGTCGAACTGCGCGCTGCCACCCGGCTGCAGGATTACCGTGTGCTTGAGCGGTTGACGATCGGCCGGCGCGCCATTGACCAGCTCGAAGAAATGACCGTGCAAGTGAATGGGGTGCGCCATCATCGTGTCGTTGACGAGCTTCACGCGCACGCGCTCGTTATAGGCGAAACGGATCGGCTCGTCTGAGACGGCGGAGAACTTCTTGCCGTCGAACGACCACATGTAGCGCTCCATATTGCCGGTCAGATGAATTTCCATTCGCCGGGACGGCGTGCGGCCCTCGCGGTGTGGAGTCAGCGCGCGCAGCTTGCGATAGTCGAGCGTACGATGCGGCACATCGGCGAGACCGATGCCGGGATCGCCCATGCGGTCGACCGGGTTCATCGAGACCATGTCGAGACCGGGCCCGACCTTCACATCGGGCGGCAGAAGCGACGTGTCGCGCATCTGCATCCCCGACATGCCGGCCATGCCTGCCATCTCGGATTGGCCGGACGAACCATGATCCATCCCCGCCATGTCGCCGCCACTTCCGTGGTCCATGCCCGACATGCCGGCATCGCCAGACGAGCCGTGGTCCATGCCGCTCATGCCCATGTCGGCCATGGTCAGAAGCGGCGGATCGCGCAGCGGCGGAATGGCGGCGCGAGCGCCGGGTGCGCTCGCGAGTGTGGCAATACCCATGCCCGAGCGGTCCATCGACTCCGCGACCAGCGTGTAGGCTTGTTGCGCGCCCGGCGTCACGACGACGTCGTATGTCTCGGCCACACCGATCTGGAACTCGTCGACCTCCACCGGCTCGACGTTCTGCCCGTCCGCCTGAACGATGGTCATCGGCAGGCCGGGAATGCGAATATTGAAGAAGGTCATGGCGCCGGCATTGATGAAGCGCAGCCGCACGCGTTCGCCCGGGCGGAAGAGGTATTCCAGATTGTCGAGCGGGCCATGGCCGTTCAGAAGATAGGTATAAGCCGCGCTCGACACGTCGAGGATGTCCGTCGGCATCATGCGCATTTTCGCCCACATCCGGCGATCCTCGCCCGAAAGCGGGTAATCGTCGGTCCAGGTGTTCTGGTTGTAGTTGAAGTAGCCTTCGCCCTTCTTGAGCTTGTCGAAAATGGTGTGGGGCGACATGGCGCTGAATTCGCTCAGCACCACGATATATTCGCGGTCGGCCTGAACCGGATCGGGTCCGGCGGGATCGATCACGATCGCGCCGTAATGCCCGGCCTGTTCCTGCAGGCCGCTATGCGAGTGCCACCAGTAAGTGCCCGATTGGCGAACCGGAAACTCGGCGGTGAAGGTCTCTCCCGGTTTGACACCGGGGAAGCTCACGCCGGGCACTCCATCGAGCTGAAACGGCACGAGCAGACCGTGCCAGTGGATCGAAGTATCTTCCTCGAGCTGGTTATGGACATTGAGCCGGACGGTCGTGCCTTCCTGCAAACGCAACAGCGGACCGGGGATCGTGCCATTGACGGCGATCGCGCCGCCGCGCCTGTTGCCGGTCGCGAAGGCCGATCGGGCAACGGTGAGGTCGATATTGGGGCCGGATATCTCGTCCAGCCCCTTGCGGGCGTTACCTGCGAGGATGTCCGCGCCCCGTGCCCAGGCAGGCATCGCCCCGGCAAGGCCGAGCAGACCCATTCCTCCTGCTCCGGCTCCGAGAAACTTGCGTCGATTGACGGCGATCATAAAGGGCTCCTGACTTGGCGTTTACCGTTACTTACGCGCGCGCCCAGCCAACCCCTCAAAGTTTTTCGAAGCGCTCCTTCAGCCTGTTGCGCGCGCGATATACGCGGGTTTCGATCGCCTTTTCGGTCGTTCCGAGAAGATCGGCCGCCTCGGCCTGGCTACGCCCCTCGATGGTCACGAGCACAAGCGCTTCGCGCAGCCTTAAAGGCATTCGCGCGATCTCGGCCTGAACGAGATTGAGCTCTTCCCTGGAAACGGCCAACGCTTCAGGACCCGGCAAATCGTCGGCGATGGAATGGAGTTCGTCATCACCCGACAGTCCGAAAAAGCCTGCGACCTTGCGCCTGCGCAAACGGTCCCGGCAGCGGTTGAGGACGACGGTTGTCAGATAGGGTCCGATCGGCTTGTCCGGATCGAGCCGATGGCGCGTCAGCCACACCGAAGCGAGGCTGTCCTGAACAACGTCCTCCGCCTGAGAAGGAGAGGAAAGCATGCGTGTCGCGAGCGCGAGAAGCCGACCGGTTTCATGCTCGACGAGCTTGCTGAAAGCCCGCTTGTTACCGGCCCTCACCTGCGAGACAAGGGCCTCATCCGGATTGTCGCCCGCCCCCGACATGGCGCTTCAGTCGCGCGGGTCGCGGGTCAGGGCGTCGGAGACCTTGCGGTCGAACTGGCGTTGCTGCTCGGGTTCGAGAATTTCACGCATGTCGAAGACATGCCGTACCGTTGCTTTCTGCAGATCGCCCATACGCGCATGCACCTCGTCGATCGCGGCCGAAACCTCGGGACCGTACTCGTGCTCATTTTCCATCGCCTGGGCGAGCCGGGCATTGGCTGCGCGCGCCGATCCTTCGAGCCGTGCCCTTTCGACAGCGAAACGGGCCTCGAGCGCATCGAGACGCTGCTCCTGGTCGGCCGTCAGGGTGAGCTCGTCGTGCACGAAATCGTGGAGGCCGGAGCCGGCCTCGTGATTGGCCCAGCGATCCGCGGCAATCGCGCCGAGGCATCCTGCAAGTGCTGCGAGAAGCACCGCGAGAACGATATGCGTCGTCTTCAAACCCTATTGCTCCACATGGAGGAGCGCCGATGGGGACAGCTGTTCGCCGAGGATAAGACCCTCGCCAAATGACGCGGAAGACGTGCCATAGCCGCCGGGCCAACCGCTCGTTCCGGCGCCAGCTCCAAGCCCGACGACGAACAGACCGACGAAAAGGGCCGTCCGGCGGCGTCGGTCGGCGATTTCGCCAAGCTGTCCGGCGCGCTGCCAAACGCCATCCATGAAGTCGGCTGGGACCTCGTTGGCGGCGGTGGTGGAAAGCGTTCCGAGCACCGCATCAAGAGAGTGATTGTCACGCATCCGAAAAACTCCTGTGGGTTGCACGTGTCCTATACGCGCTCGCCTGCACAATCCCTTAAACTTCTTTTTTTGAGGGAATGTCCAGCGCCATACGTAACCGAGACGGGTCTGTCAGAATCGGGTCGAACCCGGGATGAATGGGAACCAGCTCGTGAACAATATCACCGCACCTGAAGATCACGGCGAATTTACGCCTCTTCTTGGCAAGAGCTTTCTGACGCCCCTTTACGACCGGGCGATCGGTCTGTTCACCCGCGAACATCTCTGGCGACAAAGGATTGTCGAAGAACTGCACCTTGTCCCCGGCGACCGGGTGATCGATGTTGGCAGCGGAACCGGCACTCTTCTCAAGGCCTTGATGACGGATTGTCCGGAAGCGGGTCTGATCGGTGTCGAACCCGACCCGGATGCGCTCGCGCTTGCGCGGCGCAAGTTTGGCGCGGGAGCCGATCTCGTGAAATGGCACAATGGCTTTCTCGAAAGCCTCAAGCTGCCCGCAGGGTGGCAGCCGAACAAGATCGTCAGCAGCCTCGTCCTGCACCAGGTCCCCTTGCGCAAGAAGCAGACAATCCTGGAAACCATCGAAAGCTTGCTCGTGCCAGGCGGAACCGTGTTGATCTCCGATTATATGAAGCAGGATAGCCCACTCATGCGGAGCCTCTTCCGGGCGACCGTCCAGTCTCTTGACGGCATAAGCGACACGCAGCCCAGCGCCGACGGCGAGGTCGAAAAACTATTCGCCGAAATCTTCACCGAGCCATGCCTGCTCCAACGGTTCCCGACGGCAACCGGGACGATCTCGCTATGGCGCGGATACAAGAAAGGAATTGCACAATGAATTTGAAAAAGCCTTCGCTGCTCCGGCGATCGATTAGCGGCGCGGCCTTGCTCGTGCTGGCAGCCTGTTCGAACGTGGCTCAGGCAGCGACCTATACGATGTTCAGGGACCCCGGATGTGGATGCTGTCTCAACTGGGCAGGCCATCTTGAAGATGGGATGAACGCGAAGGTGGCATCGGTCGATAGCAACGACATGGCGGCGATCAAGACAGCGCGCGGCGTACCGGAAGAATTGTGGTCGTGCCACACGATGGAGGTCGATGGATACATCATCGAAGGTCACGTGCCCGCCGAAGCCGTCGCCCGACTTTTGCGCGAGCGGCCCGACGGCGTTGCCGGTCTAGCGGTTCCGGGAATGCCTCTGGGATCGCCCGGCATGGAGGCCGGAAACCGGATCCAGCCCTATGAGGTCATCGCCTTTGGTCCGACCGGACAGAGCGTCTTCGCATCTTATCGGTGATTGTAAGGAACTGACGCCAGTGGCCGCGCGAGAAATAAGGGCGATGTCTCGTTGAAGAACAATCGCGCGGGAATAACACAGAAGCCCGGGACACCGGGACGGGCGCTAAGATGCCTGTCGATCATCCCGCTGGGTCCGGGGCCGGCTGCCCCGACGGTCCCGGACCCTTCCGTTTGCATAATTTTAGGACGCACGAAGTGGGAGAAATGCGATGGTAAAAGGATCAATCAAGAACTCGATATTCGCATGGGGCTGGACGCTCAGCGTGTTCCTGCTTGTCAGCTACCTCCTATGCATTGCCTTCGGAGTCCTCGCACCCGAGCGGTTTCACATGCACCAAGCCTGGGCTCCGTTGCTGCCATGGTTCGAATGGCTGACCCTGTCGGGATTTCTTGCAGGAGCGGTGGGCAGTTTTCTCTACGGCTGGTACATCGCACTCATCGCGGTCCCGCTGCACCGGTTTTTCCAGGCCCGGTTTTCCTGATTTGACGCGCTGAATATTAGGCGCACTCAGCGTGGACTGCCGTGCCTTGACGCGCCGCCATCGGCATCGCTGCAGGAAGAAAGAGCGCGCCGCCGGAAATCGATAGCTCAACGCGATTTCGGGGCCAGCCCAAGGATGGCTCATGCCCCGCCAGAAAATTTTTTGAGGGGTGAGCCGCTTCGCAACGTACTGCTTGTCGTGATGTTTCTCGGACGGGAGGACATCGACAGGGGAAAGACTTGCAGACAGATGGCAACGATCAACATGGGAAGAGTGCTGGATCGATAACGCTGCTTGGCGGTGTCGCAATGGGAACCGGCGTCATGATCGGCGCTGGTATTTTCGCACTGACCGGCCAGATTGCCGAACTGGCTGGACCGCTATTTCCGCTTTCTTTCATAGTCGGCGCCCTGGTCACTTCCCTAGCCGCCTACAGCTACATCAAGATGTCGAACCGCTGGCCCTCCTCTGGCGGCATCGCGATGATTCTTCAGAAGGCCTACGGACCGGGTGTTGTTGCAGCATCGGCATCGCTCCTGATGGCGCTGTCGATGGTCATCAACGAAAGCCTGGTCGCTCGGACCTTCGCGACCTATGCCTTGCGGCCCTTTGGGCTCGAGAGCAGCGGCATTCTGGTTTCCGTCGCGGCACTGGCGCTCATCGTCTTCGCCTATTTCGTGAATGCGGCAGGCAACAAATCGGTCAGCGGTTTCTCTCTCGTCATGTCGGCGATCAAGATCGGCGGCATCGCCCTGTTCGCGATTGCGGCGATCTGGGCCAGCGGCTTTTCGGGCGGCGCCTTCTCAGAGCCAGTCGCGCTTTCGGGTCTCGACGCGTTGCTCGCGTCGGTCGCCTTCTCGATCCTCGCGTTCAAGGGTTTCACCACCATCACCAACAGCGGCGGCGAAATCATCGATCCGCACCGAAATGTTGGCAGAACTATTATCATTTCGATCACAGTATGCGTGGTCGTCTACCTTCTGGTCGCGGTGGCGGTCGGAGCCAGCCTCAGCACTTCGGAAATAGCGCAAGCGCGCGATTACTCGCTTGCGGCAGCTGCGCGCCCCGCGCTCGGAGAGCTTGGGTTCTATTTCACAGTCGCAATCGCGATCGCAGCCACGACCTCGGGTGTCATCGCCAGCGTTTTCGCCGTTTCGCGAATGCTGACGATGCTGACCGAAATGAAGATGATCCCGCATAGCCATTTTGGGATGAAGGGACCGATCCGCAGTCACATGCTGGTCTATACCGTCGTGGTCGCCGGCACGCTCGCGGTCCTGTTCGATCTTTCGCGGATCGCCTCGCTCGGAGCGTTCTTCTATCTCGTAATGGACATGCTCGTGCATTGGGGCGTGCTGCGCGGTTTGCGGGAAGAAATAGGCGCGCGTGCCTGGATCCTCTGGTCGGCGCTCATGGCGGACGGCGTAGTCCTGACAGCTTTTGCCCTCGCCAAGCTCAAAACCGACCCTGCGGTCGTCGCCTATGCGGTCGCAGGTATTGCCGCAGTGTTCGGAGCCGAATGGTTCTATCTCCGTCGGAATCCTGCGCTGCGTGAAATGCCCGCCACACACGATGGAGATCATCGATGATCGCCGCACTAATTCTCGCCATTGCACTTTTCCTGGCCTCGGTCGGCGTGCATCTGTCGATCCTCGGCGCAGGGCATCGCATGCTCGACGCACCCGGAAATTTCTCCGCCAAACTTGGGGTCGCGCTTCTCGTCCTGGCATCGCACCTGCTTGTCGCGACGCTCTTCGCTGGCGGTTTCTGGCTGGGCGCGGAGCTGGGCCTCGGCGGGTTCGACAAGACGCCGGCGATGAGTGCGATGGACTATTTCTATTTCTCGCTGATCAACGTGACCACGCTGGGGCTCGGCGACATCTACCCGACCGAGCACCTGCGCGTCATTGCCGGCGTCGAAGCCTTGACCGGCTTCGCGCTCATCAGCTGCTCGGCACAATTGTTCTGGACCATGATGAAGGAAGGAGAAAACGCATGACTGAAAGCACATCCCACTCGGATAAGGGAGGGGGCGGGAACTACTGGCGATTCATGGCCATGGTATCGACCTCGACCGTGATCATGTTCTTCCTGATGTACGCCAACAGCTTCGACATGGACGACGTGTTCTGGAGCGAGACGCGCTTCTGGATGATGTTCGTCATGGGCGCGATGATGATGGTGGTCATGCTTCTCTTCATGTGGGGCATGTACAAGGACCGGACCAAGAACTTCATCATCCTGGGCGTCGGAGCCCTCGTATTCGCACTCGCGCTATGGCTCGTACGCAGCCAGACCACGGTCGACGACACCGAATACATGGCCGCGATGATCCCGCACCACTCGATCGCGATCATGACCAGCGAGAGGGCGAGCCTGAAGGATCCGCGGGTTCGCGAACTTGCGCAGGCCATCATCGTCGCGCAGCGGCGTGAGATCGCCGAGATGAAATATCTCATCGAGGACATCGAGGAGAACGGTCCACGCACCGAAGAACGCCTGCCCGAGGAGATGCAGCAATGAACAAGATCGCACTTCTGACGCTTGCAGCCCTCCCGCTGGCGGCCTGCAACACCAATACCGCGGTCGGCAATGATCGCGAAGCGCAGCTCGATCCTCCGGCGACGGCAGCTCCGATAGAGAGTGCTGCGAGCGCTCTTGCCAACCTCAGCCCCGGCCTCATGCTGCCCGAGACCATGAGCGAGGCGGACCTCGCCGCGCTGGGAGCCGAAAACACGTGCCAGTTCCGCCTGACCGAGGTCGCTTTTCCGTCATTCGTCTACGACAACAGCGGTCGCGGGGCCATCAAGATCAACGGCAAGCTGATCCCTGTTACGGCAAGCGCCTCGGGTGAGTATGCGAATGGTGAGCTTCGTATCCGTACGCGCATTCTCGATGACGAAGGAGACGCGGGCTTGCAAATGCAGGAGCTCATCGTCGCCGGCCCCCGGATGAAGGACGAGTTCGGGTTCTGGGGGTACACGACTTGCGGCAACAGCGAAGCGTGAACACGAGCGAGCGGGCGCCGGCTTCCGTCGGTGCCCGCTCCATAATCATGATCGGCCCGGCAAGCGCGGCCGAATTTACAATGAGGTGCTACAGTGGAAGCTGAGCCTGTGACCGATGCAGCCCCCCTTGCGGTCTTCGGTGCCGGAGGAAAGACCGGCACGGAAATATTGCGCCATGCGGTCCGCAAGGGCATCGCGGTACGAGCGTTCGAACACACCCTGCCCGAACCATCGGACAGGGTCGACAATGTCGAGTATTTCCAGTGCGACGTTCTCAATGACGACTTCAGCAGCGAGCTTGAAGGTTGTCGTGCGGTCATTTCCGCACTCGGTATAGGGTTCAGTCCATCCACGACGATCGATCCGCCTCCGCTTTACACGGAGGGAACCCGCAGGCTGGTGGAAGCGATGTCGACGACCGGCATTTCCCAGATCGTCGTGATATCGGCGGCGTTTGTAGAGCCGCAACCCAGCGTTCCTGCATGGTTCGAGCTCACGGCAAGACCAGCCTTGCACAATATTCTCGAACAGATGCGCGCCATGGAAGATCTTCTGGAGCGCGCGAAAGGCCTGAAATGGACGGCTGCGCGACCGGGCTGGCTCCTCGACGAACCCTATACGGGTGAAGCCGTCATTACCGACGAGCGTCTTGCCGAGGGTTGCTTTCGTTGCAGGCACGCCGACCTCGCGGCAGCCATGCTCGAATTCGTCTGCGAGAACACCTGGGTCAACGCTAAACCCGCTATCGCCCGGCCAGAAGCAGACCGCTTCGAGAACGTCTCGGCGCTCAAAGCCGAATTCGGGATCGACTAGATCGACGCGGGCTCGCGGAAACACTCTAACGACGAGGCAAAACATGCTGCTCGAGAAGATAAAGACCCCCGGCCTCTCCCACCTTTCCTATCTGATTGGTTCGCAGGGCAAGGCAGCGGTCATCGATCCGCGCCGGGACTGCGAGATTTATGTCGAGCGTGCCCGCGCCGAAGGGCTGGAGATCACGCATATCTTCGAAACGCACAGGAATGAGGATCTCATCACGGGATCGCCGGTATTGGCCAAAATGACCGGTGCCCGCGTTCTGCACGGTCCAAACCCTGCGGACGAGATTGTTTTCGCCGACACCGCGCGAGAGGGCGACGTTTTCGAGATCGGGAAGTTGCGGATTTCGGTGCTCGAAACTCCCGGTCACACCGACGATCATCTCGCCTTCGTCCTCCATGACGACGATTTTCCCGAAGGACCGGTCGGCGTGTTCACCGGCGATGCGCTCTTCGTTGGCGACGTCGGACGCACCGATTTCTATCCCGAGCGCGCGCGGGAGGTCGCGGGCCTCCTGTACGATTCACTGCAGAAGATTTGCGGTCTGGGTGACCAGGCGATCATTTACCCCGCGCATGGAGCAGGCTCGGTCTGCGGTTCGGGAATGGCGAACCGGGAATTCTCGACCATAGGCCACGAACGTCGCAACAATCCGCGGCTCCAGATAGCCGATCGCGAGGAATTCATCGAGGCGAAGCTCGCCGAGCATCATTACCAGCCACCCTATTTCAGACTGATGGAGCGTCTGAATGTCGAGGGAACATCTCCTGCGCCACGGATCCTGCGACCAAAACGTCTCATGCTCTCGGACATCCGCGAAATCGACGCCGACCATGTCGTCGACGTGCGGGATCCGCTTGCATACGCAAGCGGGCATCTGCCTGGTTCGATATGCCTTCCGGTCGGCATGATTTCGGCGTTTGCGGGCTGGTTCATCAGGGAGGGTGAAACAATCGCCCTCGTCGGATCGGCGGAAGACCAGCTGGCTTCGGCCATGACGCACCTTGTGAGGATCGGGCTCGACTCGATCGTCGGCGGCTATGTCGGTATCGTGCCGGCTGCAGCGCAAGGAATGAAGATGGCGAGCCTTCCGATGATCGGGACGAACGAGGTTCAGGATCGTCTCGAGCGCAAGCGCGACGACTGGACCTTGCTCGATGTGCGTGACCTCGATGAGCGGCGCAGCGGCGCGATCGAGGGATCGGACCACATCTACGTGGGCGAGCTCAATTCCCGCTTCGCCGAGCTCGATCGCGAACGCGCCTATTCCGTCATGTGTGCCAGTGGAATGCGTGCGAGTGTGGCGGCGGGCTGGCTGCAAAGCAAAGGATTTGGCAAGCTCGATATATATCTGGGCTCGATGGGTGCCTGGCAGCACGCGTCGTGATGAACCATCGCACCCGATGCGAGGTCCTTGTCTTGCGCTCTTCAAAGCTTTACGCTTTTTTTATGCGAGTCTTGCGCACCCTTGGACTGCTACTGATCGCCTGCGGGCTGTTCGTCCAGTCGGCAGCGCATGCATCTGCCCTGCCTCAGGCGGTCGATGCAGGCAAACCGGCCTGCGCCGAGATGGAGATGATGGCGGGCGCAGCTTCCATGGACGATCATGACGGCGTGCCTTGCAAGAACCTTCGGCTGGATTGTCTCGTGGCATTCGGCTGCATCCCGCCCCTCGTTCCAGGGGGTGATGCGACCCTGGTCGGTGAAATACCGGCGCAGGCTTCTCAGTTCAGCAGATTAGTCTCCAATTCGCTCGCGGCCCCAAGGCTGGGGCCAGAACCGCCACCTCCGCAATTTCCGGCATGACCCGCGTGCAGGCATAAGCCTGTGCGCTCCTGCCTCTGGATGGACGACCTGCGCTCGATGCGGGCCGGTGATCCGGAACGCGTGTCTGACGCGCTCCTTTTGCGGATGAACGATCATGCAACGAATTACTTGGACCGCGATTCCGGTCCTGCTGGCCCTCGCGCCGGCGAGTAATGCCCAGTCGGTGGGCTATGAAGAAGCTTTGCGAGCAGCAACGAGCGACCAGCCCCAGGTTCGCACAAGCGAGCTGCGACTGGACGCCCGGCGCGAGATCGCCGACGCTGCCGATGAACTGCCCGATCCGCGCCTTCGCGCGGGCATCCAGAACCTGCCGGTAAGCGGGCCGGCTGCGTTCGAGCTGGGTCGCCAGCTCCCTACGCAAATCCAAGTCGGTATCGAACAGGAGATTCCCAATCTCGCGAAACGTCGGGCCCGGTTCGGAATTGCGGACGCCGACATCGACCTTGCCGCAGCACAATTGCGTCAGACCCGTTACAGGGTACGCGTCGGAGCAGGAATGGCATGGATTTCGTTGGCTTATGCCCAACGGGCTCTGACCGTCGCCGACGATGCACTTGCTGAAATCGAGGGGCTCGTACCACTCGCGAGCAGTGCTGTCGCCGCCGGTTCGGCCAGACCCGCCGAAAGTCTGGAAATACGCCGTGCCGTGCTCGAAGTCGAGGATATGCGGACCAGGATCGAGGCCGACCGAGAGGCCGCTCAGGCCATGCTGTCGCGCTATACCGCTCTGCCGACCGCCACCGCGACCGGAACCATCCCTTCGGCCGATCTCGATCCCGAAGGTTTGCGGACCATGCTTCAAAGCAATCCGGAGCTCGTCGTGGCGCTTGCGCAGGTCCGCCAAGCGGAAGCGAGAAGCGATCTTGCCCGATCGGAAAGGCGTCCGGATTTCGGCGTCAATGTGAGCTATGGACGGCGCGATCCCGATTTTGGCGATGCAATCTCGGTGATGGGTTCGATCACGCTCCCGATTTTCGCGGACCGGCGCCAAAACCCGCGTATAGCCGCCGCCGAAGCCGAAGCGGCTGCGGCACAGTCGGCCAGAGCCGATCGGCTGCGTGAACTCGAAGCCCGGTTCGAAACCGATCTCGCGGCATGGCGCAGCGCTTATCGACAATGGCAGCGCGCGACCGACGAATTGCTTCCCCTTGCCGAAAGCCGCGTGGACCTCGAGCGCGCGAGCTTTGCCGCGGGCCGCGCGGAACTGCTCGACGTCATCGACGCCATCAAAACGCTCGCCGTGCTGCGGGTGGACATTCTGCAACGCGAGGAAGCGACCGTCGAAGCCGCCGCGAACCTGCGACTGACCTATGGGGAGTATGGCCGATGAGAGCCGCAATGGGAGCCGCGTGGGACAGGCTGTCGCCGCGCCAGAAATCCTGGACGATGGCAGGCACGGTCGCGCTCATCAGTCTTGCCGCCGGCTATGGTCTCTCGCAGCTCGGCGAAGGCCAGGGTGGTGCAAGCGACGCGGGCGGCAGTGCGACCGAATGCGAGGAGGTCCTTTACTGGTACGACCCGATGGTGCCGGGGCAGCACTTCGACGAGCCGGGCAATTCGCCCTTCATGGATATGCAGCTGGTGCCCAAGTGCGCGGGCGAGGAGGCCACTGCAGGCGTCAGGATAGATCCCGGCCTGGTGCAGAATTTCGGCATCCGCACCACTGAAGCCGAGTACGGCGTCCTCGAGCCGGAAATAACCGTCACAGGCGTTCTGGCCTACAACGAACGCGACGTCGCGATCGTCCAGCCACGTGCCGGAGGCTATGTACAAAGAACCTACGGCCGCGCGCCCGACGATGTCGTTGGACGGGGCGCGCCGCTCGCGGATATCCTGGTTCCCGAATGGGGCGGAGCGCAGCAGGAGTATCTGGCCGTCCTGAACAGCGGTGATGAAGAACTTGCGCAGGCCATGCGCGAACGCATGCGCCTTTTGGGCATGCCTCCAGGCCTGATCTCATCGGTAGGGCGCAATGGACGTCCGCAGTCCACGATCACCGTTACCGCGCCGATTGGAGGTGCCATCACATCGCTCGGCGTGCGTCCGGGAATGACAGTCATGGCCGGACAGACGCTCGCCGAGATAACCGGTTTCTCACCGATCTGGCTCGAAGCCGCGGTGCCTGAAACGCAGGCGGCGAATGTACGCGTCGGGCAACCTATCAGCGCGACGCTGACCGCATTCCCCGAGGAACGCTTCTCCGGACCCATTGTCGCTATCCTGCCGAGCGCGGAGGATGCAAGCCGTACGATCACCGTTCGTGCGCAACTGCCCAATGCATCCGGTCGCCTCAAGCCGGGCATGTTCGCACACGTCTCGCTGACCCCGGACACACGCCGCGCGCTGCTGGTGCCGTCCGAAGCCGTTATCAGGACCGGACGTCGAACCATCGTGATGGTGAAGCAGGACGAGGGCGGTTTCATGCCCGCCGAGGTCCGGATCGGCCGCGAAGCGGGTGGCAGGACCGAGGTTCTGGCCGGTCTGTCGGCCGGCGAACAGGTCGTGACATCGGGTCAGTTCCTGCTCGATTCCGAAGCAAGCCTTACCGGACTCGACGTCCGTCCGGTCGATCAGGCAGATGACGCTTCCACCGGCGGCGAGGACGAACCAGCGACCTTCGGTGCCACCGGCACGATCCAGTCGATCGCCAATGGTTCGGTGACGCTGCGGCATGGTCCTGTGCCCCGGCTCGATTGGCCCGCGATGACCATGACCTTCCGCACGAAGAGCGCGGCGCAAATGCGCGGGCTCGAGACGGGAGACAGGGTGCGCTTCACCTTCACCCAGCAGGATGCCGGCCCCCGGATCGAGTCTATCACGAGGGCCGGACAATGATTGCTCGGATAATTGATGCCTCGATCGCCAACCGCCTGTTTATCGTTCTCGCCGCCGTCGCGGTAACGCTGGCCGGTTTCTGGGCGGTGCGCACGACGCCGGTCGACGCGTTGCCCGATCTGTCCGATGTGCAGGTTGTGGTCCGGTCAAACTATCCGGGGCAGGCCCCCCGGATCGTCGAGGACCAAGTCACCTACCCCCTGGCAACGACCATGCTTTCGGTGCCGGGGGCGAAAACCGTCCGCGGCTACTCGATGTTCGGCGACAGCTATGTCTATATCATCTTCGAGGACGGTACCGACCTCTACTGGGCGCGATCGCGTGTGCTCGAATATCTCAACCAGGTGCAGGTCCGCCTGCCCGATGGCGTGACGAGCACGCTCGGCCCCGATGCCACCGGGGTAGGGTGGATCTACGAATATGCGCTGATCGATCGCAGCGGCGGACACGACCTTGCCGGACTGCGCAGCCTGCAGGACTGGTTCCTGCGCTACGAGCTCAAGACAATCCCCGGCATTGCCGAGGTCGCCAGCGTCGGAGGAATGGTCAAGCAATACCAGGTCGTGCTCGAGCCTTACCGGATGGCCTCGCTCGGCGTGACTCACGCCGAGATCGTGAGCGCAATCCAGTCCGCCAACCAGGAAGCGGGCGGCTCGATCGTCGAGATGGGCGAAGCCGAATATATGGTCCGTGCCTCGGGTTATCTCGGCGACCTCGACGATTTCAGGGCGATCCCGCTGCGCGCGGTGAGCGGCGGCGTTCCGGTCACGCTGGGCGACGTAGCGACGATCCAGGTCGGCCCCGAACTGCGCCGAGGCATCGCCGAGCTCAATGGCGAAGGCGAGGTTGCCGGCGGCATCATCGTCCTGCGCCAGGGTGCGGATGCAAGAAGCGCAATACAGGCCGTCGAACAGAAACTCGACGACTTGCAGGCAAGCCTTCCCGAAAGCGTCGAGATCGTCACGACCTACGATCGCTCTCAGCTCATCGATGCGTCTATAGAGAACCTCACCACGAAGCTCATCGAAGAGTTTATCGTCGTGGCGCTCGTATGCGCGCTGTTCCTCTGGCACGCGCGCTCGGCACTTGTCGCCATCATCACCCTGCCTTTGGGCGTGCTCGCGGCCTTCATCGTGATGCGCATCCAGGGCGTCAATGCCAACATCATGTCGCTGGGTGGAATAGCCATCGCGGTCGGTGCGATGGTCGATGCCGCCGTCGTCATGATTGAGAACGCGCACAAGCATCTCGAGCGATGGGAACACGAGAATCCCGATACCGTGCTCGCGGTGAAGGAACGCTGGCGGATCATCGCCGATGCATCGAAGGAAGTGGGACCGGCGTTGTTCTTCAGTCTGCTGATCATTACGCTGTCGTTCCTACCGGTCTTCACCCTGCAGGCGCAGGAAGGGCGGTTGTTCGCTCCGCTCGCTTTCACCAAGACCTATGCCATGGCGGCCGCGGCCATTCTGTCGGTAACGCTGGTGCCGGTAATGATGGGATGGCTGATCCGTGGGAAGATCCCTTCGGAGGATTCCAATTTTCTCAACCGCTGGCTGACGAAAATCTATCGTCCGGGGCTCGACTGGGTCATGCGGCGCCCAAAGGCAACGCTGGTGATCGCGGCGCTGATCTTCCTGACCACCGCGATCCCCTTCACCCGGCTTGGCGGCGAGTTCCTCCCGCCGCTCGATGAAGGCGATTTGCTTTATATGCCGAGCGCGCTGCCCGGCCTCTCCCCCGGCGAGGCTTCGGCGCTGCTGCAGCGCACCGATCGCCTGATCAAGTCGGTCCCCGAGGTGGAAACGGTGTTCGGCAAGGCGGGGCGCGCCGATACAGCGACGGATCCGGCTCCCCTGACGATGTTCGAAACGACGATCCGCTTCAAGCCGCGCGAGGAGTGGCGCGAGGGAATGACGCCCGATCTGCTGGTCGAGGAACTTGACCGGGTCGTCCAGGTGCCGGGCCTCGCCAATGTCTGGGTGCCGCCGATCCGCAACCGGATCGACATGCTCGCGACCGGGATCAAGAGCCCGATCGGGGTCAAGGTTTCAGGCGACGATCTCGATCAACTCGAACGCGTTGCACTCGATGTGGAGCGTATCGCCAAGACCGTGCCTGGCGTGAGTTCCGCCCTGGCCGAGCGGCTGTCGGGCGGTCGGTATGTCGATGTCGATATCGACCGGATGGCGGCCGCGCGATACGGGCTCAACATTGCCGACATCCAGCAGATCGTCTCTGGTGCAGTTGGCGGTGCCAATGTCGCACGGACCGTCGAGGGGCTGGCGCGCTATCCGATCAATGTGCGCTATCCCCGCGAAATCAGGGACAGCGTCGAGGAACTCAGGGCCTTGCCGGTTCTGACGCCGTCCGGCCAACAGATCACGCTTGGCACTGTCGCCCGTATCGCCGTCAGCGACGGTCCGCCCATGCTCAAGAGCGAACAGGGCCGACTGACCAGCTACATCTACGTCGACGTCCGGGGCCGCGATCTTACCTCGGTGGTCGCCGATCTGCAGGAGGTCGTCGCCGCGGGTGCCGATCTTCCTGCCGGCGTCAGCCTGTCCTATGCGGGCCAGTTCGAATATCTGACGCGCGCATATGAGCGACTGAAGGTCGTGGTTCCCGCGACGCTCGCGATCATCTTCCTGCTGCTATATCTCATTTTCCGGCGCTGGGACGAAGCCTTGCTGATCATGGGCACGCTGCCCTTCGCGCTGACGGGCGGATACTGGTTGCTCTATCTGATGGGCTACAACCAGTCGGTGGCGACTGCGGTCGGTTTCATCGCGCTTGCCGGCGTCTCCGCCGAATTCGGCGTGGTGATGCTGATCTACCTGAAAGCCGCACTGGAGCGGCGGCGCGGTGATCTGAGCGCCGAAGAAGTAGACGAGGCCATCCGGGAAGGCGCGCTCCTGCGCGTGCGGCCCAAGGCGATGACCGTCGCAGTCATCCTTGCCGGTCTCTTTCCGATCCTGATCGGCACGGGCGCGGGCTCGGAAGTCATGAGCCGCATCGCCGCGCCGATAGTCGGCGGCATGATCACCGCCCCGCTCCTGTCCATGTTCCTGCTTCCCGCCGCTTATCTGTTGTTGCGGCGCCCCCGTCCGGAAAAACCGGCCAATTCTCAAGGAGAAGAAGAATGCGTACCCTAACCTACATAATCCTGCTCGCGGCACCGCTGGCGCTTGCAGCCTGCGATGCTGCGGACGATACCTCCGAGACCATGATGCCTGACGAAATGGCGAACTCGGACAGTATGCCCATGTCAGGCGAAATGCCGATGGCGGAGGAGACCGGCGGCGAGCAGAGCGCCAGCGCGGAGGGAACGGTTACAGCCATCGATCCCGAGGCGGGCACCGTGACCATCGAGCATAGTCCGGTCGAAAGTATCGGATGGCCGGCAATGACCATGGCCTTCGAAGCCGACGCGCAGATCCTCGAACAGGTCAGTATCGGTGAGGGAATAGCCTTCGAATTTCGTACTGGAACCGAAGGCAGTGTCGTTACCTCGGTGACGCCGCGATAGAAAAATAAGTGGGAGGTGCTCGGTCGCGCCGGCGCCTCCCACGCCAAAGCAGGTGAATATGCCAGGTATCGACAGGCCCAACTTTCAGGATCGCCGCGACTTCATGAAGAGCGTCGGCCTCGCGGCGACGAGTTTCGCGGTGCTGCCGCTAGTGGGTTGCGACACGCAAAGTAGGATGTCGCTCGATCGATCAGGCGCTAGCAATCCCCTCGCCATACCTGAGCTACAGGCAGGAACCATCGAACGGGGGGAGCGTGTCTTTCGCCTGTCCCTGACATCGGGCGAGAAAGACTTCGTGCCTGGCACTCCGTCTCCGACAATCGGTATCGACGCATCCTATCTCGGACCGACCCTCGAAATGCGTCGCGGCGAACAGGTTCGATTTCACATCGACAACAAGCTTGCCGAAGATGCGACCGTCCACTGGCATGGCTTCGAACTTCCCGCCACCGCGGATGGCGGGCCGCACCAGCTCGTGCGGCCCGGCGAGCGCTGGAGCCCGTCCTTCGAAATACGCCAGCGCGCGTCGCTATACTGGTATCATTCGCATTTACATCAGCGGGCGGGACCACAGGTCTATGCCGGTCTCGCAGCCCCGATCTACGTGCGCGACGAGGAAGAGGATCGCCTCGATCTGCCGAGCCGGTACGGTGTGGATGACATACCGCTCATCGTGCAGGATCGCGTGATCGACAGCTCGGGCCGCCTCGTTTACCCGCTCAACATGCACTCGCGGATGATGGGAGTGCTGGGCGAGCACATCTATGTGAACGGAACGGCCAATGCCGTTTTCGACGGCGCCGCCGGCCCGCTGCGCCTGCGGCTTCTCAATGGATCGAATGCGCGGTTCTACACCTTCTCGCTCGAAGGTGATCGTCCGATGCAACTCATCGCAAGCGATGGCGGCCTGCTTGCCGCACCCCGGAAGGTTCGAAGTCTTACCCTTGCCCCAGGCGAACGCGCACAAGTGATCGTCGACCTTTCCGAAGGGCGCCCGCTGCGCCTGAATGCCAGCAGTCCTGATAACGCCATGGGCATGATGGCCGGAGAAGGCGGGGGTATGATGGACGGCGGAATGATGGGAAACCGGACCGGTCGCGAGAGGCAGGGCCGCACCTTTTCGATCCTCGATATGCGTCCCTCCGGCGCGTCGACTTCAGTTATGCTTCCGCCCACCCTGGCCGCGCTTGCCGCGCCGGACCCCTCGCTCGCCGTTCGCAGCCGCCGTTTCGTGCTCGATATGGGCATGATGGGTCGAGGCATGTCGATCAACGGCGAGACCATGGACATGGACGTCATCAATCAACGCGTACCGGTGGGTCAGTGGGAAATATGGGAAATCGCTAACGCTTCGATGATGGCGCATCCCTTTCATATTCATAACGTGCAGTTCCGCTTGCTCGACCGGGACGGTCGGCCTCCGCGGGCGGAAGAGGCGGGCTTCAAGGACACCGTTATCGTCAACCCGCGTGAACAGGTCAGGCTGCTGTTGCGGTTTGAAGAGAATACCGATCCCGACAATCCCTACATGTATCACTGTCATATCCTCGAGCACGAGGACGCAGGCATGATGGGGCAGTTCGTGGTCACGGCCAATTAGGGGAGAACGACAGATGAGCGATGGGCACAATGCAATCGAGGGTACGGCGACCGACCCCGTTTGCGGAATGAGCGTGAAGATGGACGGCGCCCGCTTCATCGATCGACACGAGGGTGGCGACCATTACTTCTGCTCCTCGCGCTGCCTCGACAAGTTCCGCGCGGATCCGGAGATGTATCTTTCGAAGGCGCACCTCGATGCTGTCGAGGATGTCCCGGAAGGTACGATATACACCTGTCCGATGCATCCGGAGATCCGGCAGCCGGGGCCGGGCTCCTGCCCGATATGCGGGATGGCCCTCGAACCCGAAACGGTCACCTTGAACGAGGGCCCCGATCCCGAACTCGTCGACATGCGGCGAAGGTTCTGGTGGAGCGCGCTCTTCACCCTGCCGCTCTTCGCCTATGCGATGGGCGACACGATCCCGTCGCGACCGTTCGATCAGGTCATCGAACCCGCTTTCGCGCAGTGGCTGCAGCTCCTGCTGGCCACTCCGGTGGTGCTTTGGGGCGGCTGGCCCTTCTTCACCCGGGCGCTGCAATCGGTCCGGACCATGAACCTCAACATGTTCACCCTGATCGGCTTCGGCGTCGCCATCGCTTATCTGTTCAGCCTTGTGGCAACCCTCGCCCCGGACATCTTCCCCGAGGCTTTCCGCGATCATGCGGGCCGGGTCGGCGTCTATTACGAGGCCGCAGCGGTTATCACGACCCTCGTGCTGCTCGGGCAGGTGCTCGAGCTCAAGGCGCGCGGATCGACATCGAGCGCCTTGCGAGCGCTTCTCGAACTCGCGCCCCCGACCGCGATGAAGATTTTCGGTCGCGGAGACGAGCGCGAAGTACCGCTCGATGAATTGACGTCTGGGGACCTGCTGCGCGTGCGTCCGGGCGACAAGGTCCCCGTCGATGGCACGCTCGAGGATGGAAGCAGCGCCATCGACGAGTCCATGATCAGTGGCGAACCCATTCCCGTCAAGAAAAGCGCGGGCGATCAGGTAATCGGGGGCACTGTCAACCAGACCGGCAGCTTCACCATGCGCGCGACGCAGGTCGGCGCGGACACCATGCTCTCGAAGATCGTGCAGATGGTGGCGGAGGCGCAGCGCAGCCGGGCACCGATCCAGCGGCTCGCCGACCAGGTCACCGGATGGTTCGTGCCCATCGTCGTCCTTGTCGCTATCGTGAGTTTTGTCGTCTGGGCCATCTGGGGACCGGCACCGGCCCTTGCCTACGCGCTCGTCAACGCGGTCGCCGTTCTGATCATCGCCTGTCCCTGCGCGCTCGGACTGGCGACGCCAATGTCGATCATGACCGGCACCGGCAAGGGAGCCCAGCACGGCATCCTGATCAAGAACGCCGAAGCGCTCGAAACGCTGGAAAAGATCGATACGCTGGTTGTCGACAAGACCGGCACACTGACCCGGGGCAAGCCCGATCTTGTCGACGTAAAACCGCAGTCAGATTTCGACGAGCAGGAGTTGCTGAGCCTTGTCGCTGCTGTTGAGAGAGGAAGCGAGCATCCGCTCGCCCACGCGATCGTCGAAGGGGCTCAAAGCAGAGGCGCTGCCATTCTCGACGCTTCCGATATCGAGTCCGTGACCGGCGAAGGCATCCAGGCAAATGTCGACAAGCGCCGGGTCGCGATCGGGAATGAAAAGATGATGGAGCGCATAGGGGCGCTCGAAGAAAGCTGGCGGTCCTCGGCCAATGAGGGTCGAAGCCTCGGACAGACGGTGATGTTCGTGGCCGTGGACGGGGCACCGGCAGGCCTTATCGCTGTCGCCGATCCGATCAAGGAAACCAGCCGCACCGCTATTACCGCGCTGCATGAGCGCGGCATCAAGATCGTGATGCTTACCGGCGACAGCGAAGCCACCGCGCGTGCGGTAGCAAGCCAGGTCGGTATCGACGAAGTCGAAGCGAATGTCTCGCCCGAGGACAAACATCGCAAGATCGAGCAGTTGAAGAGCGAGGGTCGCCGGGTCGCTATGGCCGGCGACGGCATAAACGACGCACCCGCGCTTGCCGCTTCGCATGTCGGCATCGCGATGGGAACGGGTACCGATGTCGCGATCGAAAGCGCGGGCGTGACATTGGTGCGCGGCGACCTCGTCGGCGTTGTTCAGGCGCTCGTCCTGTCTCGGGCCACTATGCGCAACATCAGGCAGAACCTGTTCTTTGCCTTCGCCTATAACGCGCTCGGCATTCCGGTCGCCGCAGGTGTTCTCTATCCGTGGACCGGGTTGCTTTTGAACCCGATGATCGCGGCCGCGGCGATGAGCCTGTCCTCGGTATCGGTGATCGGCAACGCCCTGCGCCTGCGCGGCCTCGCTCTTCCCAAATTCGATACCTGAGCGATGGGCACGGGAGGGAGATGGCAAGAGTGACGGATTAGACGATGCAGGATCAAAACCAAATCTCTGAGAAATCGCGCGAATGGCGCGGTGCTCATCCAGCGCTCTGGATCGCGATATTCGGAATTCTTATCGCATTCGCCTGGGAGATGCTTCAGCTTCCTTTCTACCAGTCGGGAGATCTGTCGCCTGCCGAGGCAGCACGTCGCTGCGGCCTGGCCTCGTTCGGCGATGCCGGGATCATGGTGGCCGCTTATCTCGGCGCCTCTGTCGGCAGTGGTAAAACGCCGTGGCTCGTAGACTGGCCGATCTCGCGTTTGGTCGTGTTCCTGGGAATCGGCCTGGCCATTACTGCCATGGTCGAAGTGCTGGCTGTCGGTGCCGACTGGGGGTGGTCCTATAGTGCAATCATGCCGCTTGTGCCCGGGACCAAAATCGGCCTGGTACCGATCGTGATGTGGGTCGCGGTTCCCACCGCCACCTTGTGGCTCGCGCGCCGTCTCGGCACCGGACCCCGCTGATCGCAAACCGGGATCTCCTATCCCTCGACAGCTGCCGGCTGCGGTCCCGATGGTGATCGACTTACCCGAAATCCGGCAATCAGGGCCAGCAGCGTGAGCAATTGCGCGCCGATCGTCTCGACCGTCGGGAAGAAGCCGAGTTCGGCGAGGCGCGGCAAGCCGGCGATGAAAGTGGCGGAAAGAACTCCGGCCTCCTGGAAAGCGCCCACGCCCTTGCCCGCGAGAATGACCGCAAGGATCGCAATCAGGATAGCACTGTAGCGGAAGAACTGGGTGATCGGCAGTTTGCGGCTGTAGCGCAGCATGGCCCAAGCAATGAGCGCCAGCAGCGCTACTGCCGACAAGGCACCTAACAGTATGATGCCGCTGCTCTGCGGGTTCCACAGGGCAGCGTAGAACAGGATAGTCTCGAAAGCTTCGCGGTAGACCACGACAAAGGCGAGCCCGAAGAGAAACCATGCCGATCCGCGCGAAAGCGCCTTGCCCATTTTTTCCTGGATATAGCGCCGCCACTCCTCGGCCTGGGATTTGCCGTGCATCCAGATCCCGACCGATACGAGAATGACAGCCGCAAGCAGCGCGCCGATCCCTTCGGTCATCTCGCGGCTCGCCCCGCTGATGCTTACGAAGTAGGTTGCTACGACCCAGGTGGCGACACCTGCGAAAAGAGCAGCGATCCAGCCACCATGGATATAGGGCAATACCTCGGAGCGCTGCGACTTTTTCACAAAGGCGATCATGGCGATCACAACCAGAAGTGCTTCGATCCCCTCGCGCAGCAGGATGGTGAACGCCCCGAGAAAGGTCGAGATTTCGCTGGCCGCCTCAGGAGCCAACGCTCCCTCGGCTCTGGCCAGCAGACTATCGATGCGAGCCCTTAGTTGCTGTAGTTCGGATGGATCCGCACCGGACTCTATTCCGGCCCGAAATTGCCCGAGCGCCTGTTCTACCTCGCGCATCAAACCGCCATCGCGCGTTGCAAGGAGGGCCTCCAGGGGTTCGAACCCGTCGAGATAGGCAGAAAGGGCAAGCTGCCGCGCTTCTTCACGGTCGCCAGCCCGATAGGCTGACAGGCTGCGATCGAGCGTATCGCGAACGAAAGCGAGCGAACCTGTGTCATTTGCCTGTCCCACCGCATTGGGATTGGCGCGAAGATAGGCCATGACGGCGAGCGCACGGTCCTCTCCGATCTCCTCGGCCAGACTTTCCGGTGTGAGCGCGGCGAGCGTCTCGAGATCGGGGACAAGCTGGCGTATGCCATCATCTTCCCGCCAGATACGCTCGCCTTTGGCCACATCTTCAAAAGCAATGCTGCCGGCATAGAATGCAAGCGCCCAGCGATCCTCGTCGGACAGCGATGCGAAGCTGGCCATGGACGTTCCTTCAAGCCCCTGCGTGATGACCTGGTAAAGCCCGAACGCACTGCGCTGCCGTGCCCGGTCGATATCGGTAAAGTCTATCGGCGGGGGATCGAGCGCCTGCATTGCGGCCGGTGGCGCACTTCCGGCGGCGCCGTGACACGAGGCGCAGTTCTGCGCGAAGAGAGTGCGGGCGCGGACAAGGTCGGGCGCCTGCGAAGGGGCGAGCGGAACCGGGTAGGCTGTCAGCAACGAGGCTGCCAGCGCGCGCGCGAAGCGCCCAACTTGCTCGGCAGGTTCCTTGTTGGCGATCAGAGCTCGCAGCTGGTCCGATCGGCGGATGAGTGCTTGATTGTCTTTAGTGTCCGGAAATGCAGCGACCTGCCGCGCCACGACATCGGAAAACTCCACCATTTCGCGATATTCGAATTCGTCGGCAACACGTCCCTCGGAAACCGCGGAGGCGTAGTCGACCGCGATATAATCGAGCAGACGCCAGGTGGTTCGCACATCGGGTTCTTCCGCGTTCGCGGTGACGGACAGACACAGCGCAAGCGCCAGCAGAATGAGCCGCAGTGCCGGATGGACGGTGGCGGAGACGATGCGATGCATGAGGGGTCTCTATATCTGTTGCAATTAATTCGCAATAGCAGAGTCTAGACGGAAACGTATTTCCCTCAATCCGCAATCGCGGGCATATTCTGGAGTTTAGGTAGAGCGCAGTTCGCCACGTGCCTGTTTGAAGACTTCGGCACTTCCCCACACCGCCAGTCCTGCCATGATGCTCGCCACAACCAGATCGGGCCACGCACGGCCGGTGCCGAAAACGCCAATCGCTGCCGCCAGCACGGCGATATTACCGATCGCGTCGTTGCGCGAACAGATCCACACCGAGCGCATGTTCGCATCGCCCGAGCGATACCGGAACAGCATCGCGGCGACGGCGAGATTTACCGCCAAAGCAAGAGAACCGATGGCGCCCATCGTTCCCGGGTCGGGCGACGCCCCGACAAAAAAACCCCAGATGGCCGAGCCGAGCACCCACAGGCCGAAAGCCAGCATGGTCGCCGCCTTTACGAGAGCCGCACGCGCGCGCCAGACGAGCGCCATGCCCGCTACGCCGAGACTGATAGCATAGTTTGCCGCATCACCGAGAAAGTCGAGCGCGTCGGCCTGCAAGGCGCGCGAATCCGCAGCAATGCCTGCCACGATCTCCACACCGAACATGATTGCATTAAGGCCCAGCGCGATCCACAGAATGCGCCGCCATGTCGGATCGTTGTTGTTTGCACCGCCCTCATCGGGACCGCAGCAGGTCTTTCCCATTTACTCGACTCCTTGCGTCGATCCGCCCTATGCACCTTGTAGTAACTACAAGGTCAAGCCGCAGGAGCCTTTGTCATGAGAATTGGTCAACTTGCCCGGATAACCGGCGTCAAATCCGAAACAATCCGCTTCTACGAGCGCGAAGGTATCCTCGCTGCCCCTCCGCGCACGAAGGCCAATTATCGCGACTATGGACCTGCAGAGGAAGCGCGCCTTAACTTCATACGGCGCGCGCGTGATCTCGGCTTCTCGATGGCACGCATCAGGGAATTGCTCGATCTCTCCGATGATGCCGACCGGTCCTGCGCGGGCATTGACGCTCTGGCCAGAAGCCATCTCGGCGAAGTCGAGCGCAAGATCGCCAGCCTGGAGGCGTTGCGGACGGAGCTTGGGCGCATGATCGCTGCCTGCGAGCAAGACACGGTAGGCGATTGTCGCATCATCGATGCACTTGCCGGTACCACCGAGCCTTGATGCCCGCGCCTCGTGCGCCAGTTCGGTCAGGCTCGCCGATGCACGGCTTTTGTCCGCCGCCCCTAAGAGACTTAACTTCGGGAAGGCCGACGAGTGCGAAGCTGCCCGTGTCGCCATCCCGGGTCTGTCGAACGGGTTATGATGCTGCTGTCGGCCAGTTCCAGACGGCCATTTTTTCAATGCTCATATCCTCCATCGTGTAGGCGATCCCGCCGACGCCAAGCCCGGAGCGGCGCAGCCCTGCAAAAGGCATCCAGTCGACGCGGAATGCCGTATGGTCGTTCACCATCACCGCCGATCCCGTCAGAGACCTGATGCAATGATTGGCGATTGACAGCCGATCGCTGAATACAGCGGCCTGAAAGGCGTAAGGCAGGGCATTGGCCTGCTCGATAGCCAGGTCGATATCGTCATAGCCATACACGCAGATCACGGGGCCGAAGATTTCTTCCTGGGATACCTTGGCGCTTTCCGGAGGATCAACAATGACGGTCGGGGAGAAAAGAGTGTCACTCAGACGGCTTCCCCCGCACACCAGGGTGCCTCCTGCTGCGATGGCTTCATCGACCCAGCGTTCGACGCGGTCAACTTCCTCCGTTCGGATCAGGGGTCCGCATTGGGTCTCAGCATCGGCGGGATCGCCCACGACCAGCTTTTCGGCAGCTCGCCCTAGGTCATTGGCGAAGTCTTTCAATTCTGCAGCAGGGACGAATACGCGCTGCACGGAAACGCAGACCTGACCCGAATGATAGAACCCGCCTTTTAGCAACGAGGCGATCACTGCTGCGCGCTCCACGCCGCTGTCCACGATTACCGGCGCCGCACCGCCGTGCTCGAGAGCAATGCGGGTTCCCGGCGCCAGCTTCGAGCGAAGCATCCAGCCGATTTTCGCAGAACCGATGAATGAGAAGAACGCCGTGCGCGGATCGGTTACCATTCTTTCGGCGACATTGTTGCTGCACGGAGCGAACCGGCACCAGGCCCCGGGCAGGCCGGCTTCATGGAGAATGCCCACGAAGCTCTGGCATGAAAGAGGCGTTTCCAGCGCAGGCTTGATGAGAACGGGGCACCCGGCTGCTACCGCCGGTCCAACCTGATGGACGATTAGGTTGAGCGGGTGATTGAATGCCGAGATCGCCACGACAGGACCGATCGGCTCGCGGAAGGTATATGCCGTCCTTCCCGCACCCGCTTCTGTCAGGTCCATGGGGATCTCGTGACCGCCGCCATCGCTGAGCGCCTGAACGCACAAGTCGACGCTGTTGATCGCGCGACCGGCTTCCACGCGCGCATCGACCAGGGGTTTGCCGCCCTCCCTGACGATCTGGAGAGCCAGATCCTCGGCTCGTTCGCGCATGATATCCGCAGCCCGCCGGAGGATGGCGACACGCTCGTGCACGGCAAGCCAGCCATGGCGGTCGCGGTGGAGCAACTGCGCTTCATTCAGCCATTCATCGATTTGAGCCCAGCCAACAAGCGGTACTTCTGCAATCGGCGAGCGGTCGAAAGGATTGTGAACGATCGTTTTCATAGCTCACACACCTTTGCGCCGAGTTCATCAATCAGCACCTTCTTGTTTTCGGAATAGTCGACGGGCAGATCGACAAGGTGCACGCCGCCAGCCTCGAATGCGGCGTTCAGGACCGAAACCAGATCCGCACTTCGCTCGACACGGTGGCCGGTCGCTCCATAGCTTTGTGCGTAGGTGACAAAGTCGGGATTGGAAAAGGTCAGGCCGTAGTCCGGAAAGCCAAGCTGGTCCTGCTTCCAGCGGATCATCCCGTATGCTGCATCATTCAGAACGAGAACGACAAGGTTCAGTCCAAGCCTGACGGCCGTTTCCAGTTCCTGCGAGTTCATCATGAACCCGCCATCGCCGCATACCGCGAGCACTCTGCGCCCCGGCGCCAGCATCGCAGCCATCATGGCGGATGGAAGGCCAGCACCCATCGTCGCCAATGCATTGTCGAGCAGGATGGTGCCAGGCTCGTGGGCGATGTAGTTTCTGGCGAACCAGATCTTGTAGATGCCGTTGTCGAGCGCAACGATATCATCGCGCGCCATTACGCTGCGTACGTCGGCAACCACGCGCTGGGGGACCATTGGAAAACGTTCGTCGTCGCTGGTCTCGGAGATGTGCGATGCAATCTCGTGATGCAGGGCGGTATAATAGCTGCGGTCGCACTGCAGCTTGCCATCCAGGCGGTTTCCCAGCCGCTCGACCGATCCGGCGATGTCGCCGATGACCTCGAGCTGCGGGAAGTAGACCTGATCGACTTCGGCTGCCTTGTAATTGATATGGATGACGGTCTGCCCGCCCGGCTCCATGAAGAAGGGCGGCTTCTCCACCACGTCGTGACCGATATTGACGATCAGATCGGCCTTTTCGATTGCGCAGTGAACATAATCGCCCGACGATAGCGCCGCGGTGCCCAGATAGAGCTCGCTATCTTCATCGACCACGCCCTTGCCCATCTGGGTGTCGAAGAAGGGAAAGCCGGTATCAGACACGAATTTGCGCAACGCTTTCGAAGCGCGGCGGCGGTTCGCTCCGGCACCGATCAGGAGCAATGGCCGCTCAGCCGCGATGATGCGCTCGGCCGCTTCGTCGAGCGCAGCATCTCCGGCGACCGCATAACGCCTGTCATGCGGCGGTATGACCGGTTCGATCGTTTCCTCTTCAGCGATATCTTCGGGCAGTTCCAGGAGGACGGCTCCGGGTCTTTCTTCCTGCGCCAGGCGGAAACCTTCGCGAACGAGAGAGGGGATGCGGTTGCCGTTCACAATCTGGGTCGAAGCCTTGCAGAGCGGAGTGAACAGGGAAACGACATCGACGATCTGGAACTGGGCCTGTTTCGATGTCTTTATCGGCTTCTGTCCGGTAATGATGACAAGCGGAAAGGCCCCGAGCGCGGCATAGGCCGCCGGTGTGGTCAGGTTCGTCGCCCCAGGCCCGAGAGTCGCCAGGCACACACCTGCCTTGCCGGTCAGGCGGCCATAGGTCGTCGCCATGAAGCCAGCGCCCTGTTCGTGACGGGCCAGAACCAGCGTGATGGCGGAAGTTCGCAGCGATTCCAGAAGATCCAGGTTTTCTTCGCCTGGAACGGCGAAAACATATTCGACGCCCTCGGCTTCGAGTGCGGCGACCATGAGATCGGATGCTTTCATTCGTTGGTCCTCATTTTACGAGTTGCAGGGCGGTTTATGCCGTGCGCTGCCAAGCTGCTTGCCCACAGCGACCGACCCGATCGCCGCGCTTGTCAATGGTCGTGGTCATGGTCGTGGTGATGGTTCTTCTCGACCTGATGGTCCGGGATCATGTCCGGATCACACTCCGCAGCGAGACAGGCTTCGAACGTTGCATGGGCGATGGCGTGCTGCGTCTCGAGCATACCGCGAGCCCGCGCCTTCACATCCTCGAAAGCCTGCAGCGAAGATTCGGCAGGAACGATATGCGCCTCAAGCGCGCGATAATGCTCACTGATGCTCCAGACATGGACGTGATGGACGTCGGCCACGCCTTCTGTGTCACGCAGGTCGCTCACAATGCGATCGAACTCGCTTTCGCCCGGCACCGCACCCATCAAGAGCCGCACCGTGCGAGGCAACAAAGTGACGCCCTGCCAGATCACATAGGCAGCAATGACCACAGTGATGATCAGATCGGCAATATAAAGTTCGTATCGCAGAATGAGTACGCCAGCCACGATCACACCGACCGAAGCCAGCGCATCGGACACATTGTGCAGAAAGGCGGCTTTCATGTTGAGGGAGTTCTTCGAGCTGGCGTAAACCATCACCGCCGTAACCACGTCGATCACCAGCGCTATCCCGGCGACCCAGATTACGGTCCACCCCTCAACGGGTTGAGGGTCTGCGAAACGGTTGATCGCCTCGACGAGCAGATAGAAACCGATGATAAGCAAAGTCGTCAGATTGATGAGCGCCGCGACGACTTCCGCACGAGCATAGCCGAAGGTCATAAGCTTGTCGGCTGGCCGGCGCCCGATCCGCCTCGCAAACAGAGCCAGTCCAAGCGATGCCGCGTCGCTGAAATTGTGCAGCGCATCGGCGATCAGTGCGAGCGAACCCGACAATATCCCCCCGATGATCTGGGCGACAGTCAGCAGGACGTTGAGGGCGACGGCCAATACAAGGCGGCCGTCGCTCATGCTTTCTTCGCCGTGACTGTGCCCGGCATGACCGCCCGATTGTGCCACTACCTGCCTCCTTTTTCTGTTCTCTTGGTCGTCGTAACGGACTGCGCGGGGGAATGCTGGAACGTGCTGTTCGAGACATCGAGTTCGCGCGACAGTTCTCCAAGCGCCGAGATCGCGAGGCCGAGCAGCGCGAACCCTCCGACGAATGCCAGGAGCGTAATATGATTGGCGGCGACCGATCCGGTTCCCATGCGAAGCAGCGCGCGCGCCGATGCAACTATAAGAAAGCCCGGGATAATAGCCGCTAGCCAACCTCGCCCGTTGTCGGTGAATCCGTGCAGCGCCCAAAAGGTCAAGAGAGCGATCCCGATGAAAAACAGGGAAAAGAGGACAAGTAGCGCAAGCTGGTCCATCCTGCTCACTTGGGCGGATCGGTATTCATCGATCGCCTGGCGTCCTATTTCCAGGTTCGCAAAAACAAGCGCTGCAGACACCGCCATTGCTGTCGTCGCGGATGCAGCAGCGGCAGCACCCAAGATAACGCTGTAAGGCAGGATATCGGACGCCATCGACACCGAGATGCGACGTACCAGGGTTGGCCTATCGGAGCATCGCTCAGGTCCGTCATCATCCGGTCTGAGTTTTGCGTATCGACCAAGCTCGTTGAAAATCAGAAGCAGCAGGCCGCCCGCCAGCATCAAACCAGTGAGTGTCCAGCGGGTGAGAGGAGATTGTCCCAGCGGAAGAGTTAGCAAGACGGCAAGGGCGGCAAAAGCACCCGAAACGCCGCCCGGCAGGAGCGGATGCAGGAAGCTCCAACTGCCTTTTGCCAATTTGCCGTCAATCATGACCCCGATGCCTGATAGCATCGCCAGGACAAGGACCCGCGAAAGGTCCTGCGCGGCAAACAAGGTATCGATTAGCGTCAATTCCTCTTCTCGCCGTGGACGGTTCCCGCCTCGTCGTGCACATCCATATGCGTATCGCGCAGGATCTGCACTCCGCCGTAAAGCGCTATGCAGGCGACCGCTATTCCGACCACTAGGTCGGGCCAGTTGGCACCGGTAATCAGCACAACGATGCCGGCGATGATGATCCCGCCATTGGAGATGAAGTCGTTGAAGCTGAAGGTTGTCGCCGCCCGCATATTGACGTCCTTGTTCTCCACCTTCTGCAACAGGCGCAGGCAATAGAGATTCACCAGTCCCGCGACGAACGCCATCGCCATCATCAGCATGCCGCCCGGATCGGAACCTTCCACGAACCGTCGGTAAGCATCGAAAATGACCCCAGCGGAGAAGACCAGCAGCATGATGCCGGAGAAACGCGCGGCCCCGCGTTTCCAAGTCCGCGAGCGGGTTAGCGCAAGCAGGCTGAGCGCATAAACGATTGCATCCGATGAATTATCGAGGCCGTTTGCCAACAGCGCGTTGGAATCGGCAAAATATCCGACCGCGAAGAAGCCGATCGCGATGGCGACGTTAAGCCACAGGACAACCCACAGGGTCTTGCGCTTTTCGGGCGACCCGGCATCGACCTCATGTCCGCCACTCATGCTGCGTCCTCCCCGGTTTGTACCCAGCTTTCCGCATGACTACGCTGTGATGGCCGGAAAAACTTCATTTCGGCGCGGAAGAGTGAGGATGACAATTTCCAGCCCCGCTCTTCCCATTTGCTGTCGCCGATCATGGCGATCCGGCCGAAACAATCCTTATGCCGGATGTCGAACTTGAGATCGCGCCAGAGACCTCCGAAGTTCCAACCCGAAAAGTCAGGCGCGAGCTCGATCACCATCGGGACGGTACCGGCCTCGCGCTCTGCGATATGTTCGAATTGGGGAATAAAGCGGTCATAGGCTTCATCCCCCAGCCTGCCTCCGGCGCGTATCCAGAGCAGTCCGTTCTCTTCCTTCAGTGCCAGCACCGTTTTTTCCTTTCCCGATCGGTCATGCGATGTCCTTCAGCTCGCGCTGCTCATCGCTTGTCACGTTGCGCCGCAGCCGGTCCCACCAGCGCTGTCGCCAGGTCCGGTCATCTTCTCTGGTACTGAAAACCAGCTTCAAAATTGCGGGCAAGACGAAGAGGGTCAGAGCGGTAGCGGTGATCAACCCTCCGATGACCACTGTCGCCAAAGGACGCTGCACTTCCGCGCCGGTCCCCGTCGCAATCGCCATCGGCACGAAGCCGAGCGATGCAACGAGCGCGGTCATGAGAACCGGCCTCAGGCGCGCCAGGCCACCGGCCACGATGGCGTCATCGAGCGCCATGCCCTTGTCGAGCCGCTGACGGATCGCAGTCACCATCACGAGCCCGTTCAAGGTCGCTACGCCCGACAGGGCGATAAAGCCTACCGCCGCAGAAACCGAGAATGGCATCCCGCGCAGGGCCAAGGAGAATATTCCGCCTGCCAGGGCCAGCGGGATCGCGCTGAACACGGCGAATGCCGGCACCCAGCCCCCGACCGCCATGTAGAGCAACAGGAGAATGACCGCGAACGCGATGGGAATGACGATCTGAAGTCTTTCCTGGGCAGCTTGGAGGTTCTGGTATTGACCGCCCCACTCGATAAACGCGGCAGCGGGCAGTTCGACTTGCGCCGCAACCCTTTCCTGCGCCTCTTCGACGAAAGACCCGAGATCGCGCTCCCGCACATTGGAGGAGACGATGACCAGTCTGCGTCCCTGTTCCCGGCGTACCTCCGCGAGACCATCCACCACACGGAACTCGGCAACCGAGCGTAGCGGTATGGTTGCCCCGTTCGGGAGAAGCACCGGCAAAGCACCGAGCTGGTCGAAATCGTCGCGGGTCGCGTCCGACAACCGCACAACCACATCGAAGCGGCGATCGCCTTCGAAAACGAGGCCCGCAGGCCGACCGCCCAGTGCGATCGCCACCGATTGCGCAACGTCTTCGACCTTCAGCCCGTAACGGGCAATCGCTGGCCGATCGAAGGCAATATCGAGGGTGGGGAACCCGGTCACTTGCTGGACCTTGACGTCCGCGGCGCCGTCGACATTGCGCAGCACGCCCGCAACCTCGTTCGCCGCCGAGGTCATGGCGCTGAGATCGTCTCCGTAGATCTTGACGGCAACATCTCCGCGAACGCCTGCGATCAATTCGTTGAACCGCAATTCGATCGGTTGGCTGAACTCGTAAAGGTTGCCGACGAGACTGCTGAGGGCGCTCTCCATTTGCGCGACCAACTCGTCCTTGGCGAGGTCGGGATCGGGCCATTCCTCACGGGGTTTGAGGATCACGTACGCATCGGAAGCGTTCGGCGGCATCGGGTCACTGGCCACTTCCGCCGTGCCCGTCCGCGAAAAGACGAGCTCGACCTGCTCAAACTGCTCGAGCCGGTCCTCGACCCGCCTTTGCATCGCGAGCGAACGTTCGAGCGATGTCGAAGGAATACGCAGCGATTGCACGGCGATGTCGCGCTCGTCCAATTGCGGTGTGAACTCGCTCCCGAGGAAGCTGAACACGAAGGCCGCAAAGGCGAAGATGCCGACGCCCATGCCGATGACCGGCCAAGGGCGGGTGATCGCCCTGCGGACCAGCGGTCCGTATCGCTCCTTGGCGATCCGGATCGGCTTGACCTCCTTTTCCGTCAGCTTCTTGTTGAGCAGGATGGCGATCATTGCCGGGACGAAGGTCAGCGACAACACGAACGCCGAGGCGAGCGCGAGCATGACCGTGATCGCCATGGGCGAGAAGGTTTTGCCTTCGACCCCGGTAAAGGTCAGAAGCGGTGCGAAGACGAGAAGTATGATCGCCTGCCCGTACACAGTCGGCTTGATCATTTCCTGCGCGGCAAGCCGCGTTTCCGTCAACCTTTCGCCCAGTGTGAGAAGCCGGCCTTCGTGTTCCTGCCGGGCCGCGAGCCTCGCGACACTGTTCTCGACGATGATGACGGCACCATCGACGATCAGGCCGAAGTCCAGCGCACCCAGGCTCATGAGATTGCCCGACACGCCGAGCCGGTTCATTCCGATCGATGCCATCAGCATGGAAAAGGGAATGACCAGCGCCGCGATGATCGCTGCCCGGATGTTGCCCAGCAGCAAGAACAGGATCGCGATCACCAGAAGCGCGCCTTCAACGAGATTCTTCTCGACGGTCGCGATCGTCGCATCGACCAGCGAAGACCGGTTGTAGACGATCTCCGCGACAATTCCTTCCGGCAGGGAGCTGCGAACTTCCTCGAGCCGTTCGGCCGCCTGGGCCGACACGGTGCGGCTGTTCTCGCCCGCGCGCATGAGCACGGTGCCCACGACCGCTTCATCGCCGTTCAGCGACGCCGCGCCCGTTCGCAGGTCGCCACCGATGCTGACCGTGGCGACGTCTCCTACGCGAATGGGGACTCCTTCGCGTGTAGAAACGACCGCCTGCTCGATATCCTCGACACTGCCGAGGCGCGCATCAACTCGGGCGAGGAGGGCTTCGCCTGCCCGCTCGACGAAATTGGCCCCTTCGGCGAGATTGGCCGCTTCCAGCGCATCGATCACTTCGTCGAACGATAAACCGTACCCGGTCAATCGCGCGGGATCGGGTTGGACAAGGTATTGCTTTTCGAAGCCGCCGATCGAGTCGACACCCGCCACACCGTCGACCGACCGCATGAGGGGGGCAACCACCCAGTCCTGGATGGTTCGCAGATAGGCAGCCTTGGCAACATCGCTGTCGAGCCGGTCGCCACGTTCGGTCACAAAGCTCCCGTCGGACTGCCAACCGACCGCTCCGCCCAGCGGTGCTTCCTTGCCGTCAGGAAACTCGTACTCGATGGTATACATGAGCACTTCGCCCAAGCCGGTCGAGATGGGTCCCATCACCGGTTCGGCACCCTCGGGTAGGGAGGCACTTATGGGCGTCAGCCGTTCGTTGACCTGCTGACGCGCAAAATAGATGTCGGTCCCTTCCTCGAAAATCGCGGTCACCTGGCTGAACCCGTTGCGCGATATTGAGCGGGTCATCTCCAGACCCTCGATACCGGCAAGCCCGGTTTCAACGGGATAGGTGACCTGCGTTTCGACTTGCGAAGGCGACAGGGCTGGTGCCTCGGTGTTGATCTGCACCTGTACATTGGTGATATCGGGCACGGCATCGATGGGCAGGCGCAGCAAATTCACCACGCCATAGATTGCCACACCGAGCGTCAGTACGACCATCGCCCAGCGAAAGCGCACGGCGACGTCGAGGATCCCGCCGATCAGGCCATGGCGGTGGGAGCGATCCGCGTCCTGCATGTGATCAGTGTCCATGCTCGGCCTCCTCCTTCTCGAGTTCAGCCTTCAGCAAAAAGGCATTGGCGGTGGCGATCCGCCACTGCGCTTCGAGACCGGACTCGATGACCACGCGTCCTCCCGAACGCGCACCGGTGACCACCGGACGGGCTTGAAACCCGCGGCGCGTGCGAACGAAGACCACTTCTGCGCCATCGATTGTCTGGACGGCACTTTCCGGCACCGACATGCGGCCTGTATCGACCTCACCCGAGGGGCGGATACGTGCCTGCAGGAAGGCCCCGGGTTGCAGACCGGGGATCGGTCTTGCCAGCGACAGGACCGCCGTAGCGCTGCGGCTTTCGGGATCGAGCGAGGGAGTGACAGACCGCACGCGCGCACCCACTTCCCGGTTGTCCGCGATTTCCAGCGTCGCCTCGTCGCCAGGCTCGATGCGGCTTGCTTCAGCCGACGGGAGGGCAACCTCGACCTGCATGCCGCTCGGATTCACGACCTGATAGAGTTCTTCCCCGGCATCGACGAAGGAGCCGAGAACGATAGGCGCCGAGGTCACTCGGCCTGCGAGCGGGCTCGTGACCGCAAGGGAGCGCCCGTCGCCGCTAACGCCCGCCGCGGAGACTGCCGCCTGGGCGCGCGCAAGTTCCGACTGGGCGACCTGCAGATTTGCTCGCGCGGCCTCGAGATCCTGCCGTGCGGTGACATTGGCCTCGAACAGGCGGCGCTCCCGATCGTAGGCAGCGGACAGTTCGTTGACCCTCGCGCGCGCTGCGCTCAACTGCGCTGCGAGAGCAGCCGCGTCGGCGCTCTCGATGCGGGCAATCGTCTCGCCCTGCCTCACGTAATCGCCCAGCGTTTTGCCGACACTGCGGACCACGCCCGCCGCGCGGGCATCGATGCGGGCACTTGCCGTCGGGCTTGCCGCGACGGTGGCCGGGAAGACCAGCTCGACCGCCGATCCCTGGCCGACGATTTCGACCACTATCTGGGACGCTTCAATTTGTTCGGCGCCAAGCAGGACAAGGCCTTCGGGAAGCTCGACCTCCTCACTCGTCTCCTCGGCGATTTGGTCAGCTTCGTTATCGGGCCACAGCATGAGCGCCGCGACTACAAAGAGAATCGAAAGGCCGATCGCAACGGCCAGACGTTTACGGTTCATCGGAAAATACCTCATTGTGCACCGAGCCAGATCAGTGTCGCCGCCAGGCGACCACGATCTTCCTGGGCTTGAATCAATGCTTCACGGATGGTGTCGCGCGCTTCGGCCGCAGCCAGAACTTCGATCAGCGGAAATCTGCCGTTGCGGTAGCCAATCCGAACGAGGCGCAAGGCTTCCTCGGCTTGGGGCAAGGACGTCTCCGCGAGGGTCTCGACCCGCGCTTCGGCTGCCAGAAATTGTCCGCGAGCCTGCGTGACTTCGAGTTCGAAATCGGTGCGGGCAATCGCCTCCCGTGCCGTCGCGGCGCGAAGCCGCGCCTCGGCAGCAGCGATGTTTCCCTGGTTGCGATTACGCAATGGAAGCGGGATCGAAACCCCCACGAGAAACGCCTGGTCTCGACTTTCCTCGAACCGTCGGACTCCGGCGGATATCGCCGGATCCGGAATGCCTAAAGAGCGTTCCCGGGCGATCGCGGCATCTGCAGCCTCGCGTTCGGCACGGGCGACCTGAAGACGTAAGGCCGAAGGCGAGGCGAGCAGCGTCGCCGGAGGTTCGATCTCGGGGAACACCGAAGGCACGTCCGTAGCAGGTGTTGCCTCGCCCCAAAGCGCGGCGAGCGCAGTCCTCGCCGCACTGTCGGCAGCCAGGGCCGCTTCAAGCTCCGCGAGCGCCTCCGCAAGTGCCGCTTCGGCACGAAGCGATCGCAGAGGAGGCTCCCGCCCAACATCGACCAGTACGCCTGCGATCCTGGCAAGCTCGCGATTGCGCTCGACTATGTCCCGCGCGAGTTCCAATCGGGCTGCCGCAGCGACGGCTTCGACATAGCGTTCGCGCACCGATCGCCCGAGCTGAGCAACCGAGAGCGCTCCTGAAAGGGTCGCGACGCGCGCTTCCGCCTGGGCGGCGCGGACGCGCGCTCCCCGTTTGCCGCCCAATTCGAGCCGCTGGCTCAGGGACAAAGTATACTCGGTGGCCTGCAATCCCGAAAACGCGCCGCTCCCGGCAATGTTTTCGGCTTCGAAAGCAATTTCTGGGTTGGGCCGCAGCCGCGCCTGGTCGACTAGGGCCCGCGCCGCGTCGGCTTCGGCCCGCGGTCCGATCAGGCGCGGATTTTCTGGGGGCTCATCTGCGCTGTCGACGATGCCCGCACGAGCGAGCGCAGCTTCGAGCGTCAGAAGCTCACGCTCCTGCGCCGCCACGGTCGTGGCTTGAGCGGCGAGGAACAGCCCTCCAAGGAGGACCCCTCGCCAATGAATGGCTGACATTTTTCGAATATTCCTCTGCTGACGATCCGAACTGCGCTGCGGCATGTAGCGCGGTGACGGTCGTCAGGCGCGAGGGGGGCGCTTCAGTCGGTCGGCAATGTCGAAAGCGAGCGCTTCGGCGGGAGGCGCATCGGGAACCACAACCAAGTGAGGAACCGAATTCTTCTGCACGGTGCTGGCAAAGCTCGCCCCATGATGACAATGGCCGTGCCCACACACGCCGTGTTGCTCGGTCGGCGCATCCGGATCGCCCGGAACTTCGTCAGTAGCTGCGGATGACGCGGACGCGCTGTCGAGCGAAACCAGAACGGGCGTGCTTCCGGGCGCCACTTCGGCGCCGCAAGCAGCAGCATCCGCCGCCGTCACGAACACCATCGCGACCAGCATGAGCAGGACGACGAAAGGATGCAGGACAAGGCGACGATAGCTTGTGGTCATGGATTCCGACGGCTCCTAGCAAACCGGATCAAGATTGCAAGCTCCGTAACACGATGAAGTATAAGTCTTTTGTTATAGTATAACAGTCCTCGAATACTGTTTCGGTCTTTTAGAACGGCGCGATCAGGCCGCGCGAAGCTCGGGATGCGGATGCTCGCAGCGATGAACTTCGATCGTGACGTGCACATATTCTGCATGCTCTGAAAGTCGGCTGGCATAATTGTCGGGCGCGAGCGGATCATCGGCGATGAGCGAGGCGATGACTGCATACTTGCCAGGACCGATCCGCCAGATGTGCAGATCGCCGATCGCGGCGTCCCGGTCCTCGAGCGCCTCGCGCACCTCTGTGTACCGTTCAGAGGCCGCTTCGGCGTCGACAAGCACGGCAGCGGTATCGCGCAGCAGTGACCATGACCAGCGCCCGATCACGAAAGCACCCACCAGCCCCATTGCCGCGTCCATCCATGCCCAGCCGAGGTACATGCCGGCGAGAAGGGCCACGATAGCCAGGGCCGAGGTCAGGGCATCGGCAAGCACGTGGAAATAGGCGGAGCGCAGATTGTTATCGGCATGCGCATGGTCGTGGTGATGATGATGGTCGTGATCATGCCCATGGTGATGATCGGCACCAAGCAGCCAGGCACTCGCGAGGTTCACCACGAGGCCGAGCACGGCGATCCAGATCGCCTCGGTATAGGCAATCGTGAGCGGACTGACGAACCTTTGAGCCGATTCAACCGCGATCCCGATTGCGAAGATGGCGAGGACAAGCGCGCTCGCGAAGCCGGCGAGGTCGCCCACCTTGCCGGTACCGAATGTGAAACGCGGGTTGTTCGCATGGCGCTTGGCAAACCAGTAGGCGAAGGCCGCGACGCCCAAGGCACCTGCATGGGTCGCCATGTGGATACCATCGGCGAGAAGCGCCATCGATCCAGTCCACAGCCCCGCAACAATTTCGATCACCATCATCGCGGCGGTCAACGCGACAACATAGCGCGTGCGCTGCTCATGCGCGTCGTGCGAAGCGCTCAGAAAGTTGTGATCATGGGCGAGCGGTTTAGAGTCGGCGTGGTGCATGCGAGGCTGATAATCGGTATTACGGAAGGGCGAAACCTGAATGGAGCTTTCGACTCCGAGACCGAGGTGAATTTCGGACCTAGTAATTCCTTCCCGTCAGTCAGACCGAGAATCTGGTATTGCGAAAAGTAGGACCTCACTTCTCGCGATATCCGCTGCATTTACTCTCAATCCTACCTGTGCGATGAGCGTCAGCGTTTGAAAATCAACAAGATACGACAGGTATCCTATCGGTCCGATTCTGTTCATCCCGGGAAGGTCACAAGCTGGCCATGAATGCAAAAGTCATCACGAATTTCCAGCTTGGCAGCCGCGAATCCTCCTCGGCGCCGGATGTCTTGCCCTTGGCTACAGAGCATGCGCTGCAATCCGCCGGAGCTGCTTTCCATGCGCTCGCCGACACCATGCCGCAGATGGTTTGGTCGACTCTTCCCGACGGCTCCCACGATTATTACAATGCGCGCTGGTATGAATTCTCGGGTGTCCCTGTCGGATCAACCGACGGCGAAGGATGGGCCGGGATGTTTCATGAGGATGACCAGGCCGATGCATGGAATAAATGGAACCACAGCCTCGCTACCGGCGAACCGTACGAGGTTGAATATCGCCTGAGGCATCACAGCGGTGATTATCGCTGGATGATCGGTCGTGCGCTGCCGATCCTCAACGAGCAGGGTGAGATACAGCGCTGGATCGGCACTTGTACGGATATCGACGAGCAGAAGCGCACCGCCCTCCAAAACTGTTTGAAAGCGTCCAGGTCCTCAACGGCGCCAGCGCCTTCCTGAACGGTGCAGCACCGGGCGGATCGGGACTTGGCGGAAGCGTCAATCTGCAGCTCAAGAGGGCCGGAGACACCGACCTCAATCGCGTAACCGTTTCAGCCAGCGAGAATGCCCACTTCGGCGGCAGCTTCGATGTCGCTCGCCGCTTTGGCCAGAACGGCGAATGGGGCGTTCGCCTGAATGCAGCCTATCGTGACGGCGAAACGTCGATCGACCGTGAAGATCGCCGCACTCAGGTCGTGGGCGGTGCGATCGATTATGACAGTGGCCCGCTACGGGCAGCTCTCGACCTGGCGTTCCAGAATGTCCGGATCGACGCCTTGCGGCCGAAGGTCACCGTCGGAAGCGCAACGATCCCCGCCGTTCCCGATGGCGATGCGAACTATGCGCAGGATTTCACCTACACCGAACTGCGCGATGTTTTCGGCGCGCTGGCCGTGGAATACGATCTTGCCGACAATGCATTGGCATACTTCAGGGCCGGTGCGCGCGACGGGCGCGAGGAAGGCATTTACGGCGGCATTACCGTTCTCGATGCCGGTAGCGGTGCTGCCAGCGGCACGGCGCTGTTCGTCCCGCGGACCGACAATAACGAAGCGGTCGAAGCTGGCATCCGCGTGAAGTTGGGCGAAGCGATCACCCACGAGTTCAATTTCGGCGGCAATGCCAGCTGGCAGGTGAACCGCAACGCCTATGATTTCCGTTACGGGCCTGGTTTTGCCGGCTACGCCACCAATATCTACGACGCCCCGCAGGTCGAACTGCCGTCTTCGGCCCTCGTCGGCGGCGACCTTGAGGATCCCTTCCCGATTTCGCGGACGCGGCTCTGGAGTGCTTTCGCATCGGACACGATCGGGATGATCGAAGACCGTTTGCAGGTCACGGCGGGCCTGCGCCTGCAATCCATCAATGTGAAGAGCTACAGCTATTTCGGCGGCGACCTGGCGACCGAATACGATGAAAGCGCAGTCACGCCCGTAATCGGCGTGGTCCTCAAGCCCTTCGATGGCCTGTCGCTATATGGCAACCGGATCGAGGCGCTCCAGCAAGGTCCGACAGCGCCCCTCGATCCGGCGCTCGTCAGCAATCCGGGAGAGGTGCTCGCGCCCCGCAAGTCGCTGCAGTACGAGGTTGGAGGCAAGCTGGCACTGGGCGATGTCTTCGTCGGTCTCGGCGCCTACCGCCTTGAGCGACCGGGAGAGGGTGTGCTTGCCGACGGCAGCTTCGGATACCTCGGGGATCAGACGCACCAAGGCATCGAGTTCACGGTCAACGGCGATCTGACACCCAGCCTGAGGCTGATCGGCGGCGCAGCTCTGACCGATGCGAAGCTCGTCAGCGGCAACGAGGTACCTGGCGTTTCCGAATACACCGCCAATGCAGACTTGGAGTGGGACTTGGGCTTTGTGCCTGGCGCGACGATCACAGCGCGTGCAGTGCACACGGGTCCGCAGTGGGTCGATGCCGCCAACACGCTCGAACTCGATAGCTGGACGCGTATCGATCTCGGTGCGCGCTACGTCTTCGCGGCGGACGACACGCCGGTCACGCTCCGCCTTTCGGCCGATAATATCACGAACGAAAAGTACTGGGCCAGCGCGTTCGACGTCTTTTCTGCCGCACTGCTGCAAGGAACCCCGCGCACAATCAAAGCCAGCATCTCTGCCGACTTCTAAGTTGGGCTGCGATGGGGCCGCTAGTGGTCAGTCCGGTCCTGGTCGACAAGGCGCAGATAGCGGACATTCGGCTTGCGACCCGTGAGCGGATATTGGTCGCATTACACCGCTGTGTGAAAGCAGTCGTTGGGTTGGAATGGAGAGAACTCCGGCGATCGGGTGCTGCTCAACCCAACATAGATCCGGCGTCGGAGGCAGCTGTAGGGTAAGCAAACATAGTCGATTTAATATCGTCCGCATTAAGCCCATGTCGGATGGCTAAGCCGAAGATATTGATCAGTTCGTCAGCGTCAGGGCCGACCAGGTGAGCCCCAAGGATGCGTCCTGTTCCAGTTTCGACCAGCACCTTGTGGCCGTAGATCTCTTCGTTCAGCCGCCTTGCCGAAAACCAACCTGGGTGCGATCCAGCATTCACCGTGAAATCCAAACCTGCCTCGTGCGCCTCGCTTTCCAGCATTCCGACCCGCGCCGCCGGCGGCTCCGTGAAAAGTGCACTAGGAACCCCACAATAGTTCGGAGCTCGGCCGCTATCTTCGAGTATGTTCTCAAGAACCACTTTGGCATCATGACTGGAGACCGGAGTCAGTGGCGGACCATTTGCAGCAGCGTCACCCGCCGCGAAGACTTTGGGGTTGCTTTGGCTTCGTAGTTGAGCGGTAAGCACCAAGCGACCCTCGTCACAGGCGACGTCTCCCGCCCCCAGATCGAGCGAACCGATCGCAGGGACTCTTCCGGCAGCGTGCACCACCAAGTCCCCTTCGATCCTGCGGTCGCCAGCATGGACGGTCAGAACGCCGCCTCTCTTCGCTACGCTGTTCACCTCGGCGTCCACGATTTCAATGCCGAGATCGTCGAAACTCGGCATGAGCCAATCGACCGTGTCAGGGTCGAAGGCTTTCAGAATGCGGCCTCGTTGGATGATGGTCACCTTTGCACCTGCCCGCGCCGCGAGGTGGGCAAATTCCGCAGCTATGTATCCACCGCCGACGAATACGATCCGATCTGGAAGGGTTTCGAGTTCTAGGAATGCATCGCTGTGGGTCAGCAACGGCTCGCCTTCGATGCCAAGTGATCGAGGCTCCGCCCCCGTCGCGATAAGAGCGTGGGAAAAACACAGTTCCGTCTCGCCTATCACGATCCGGCCGGGGCCAGCGAAGCGAGCCGTGCCGTGGAAGGTCGCGACGCCCTTTCGCTCGTAGCGAGCTTCCTGCTTTTCAGGGACGGGGTCGGTGAAGCTGCGCTTGAATGCCTGGAGGTCACCCCAGTCAATCGAAACAGAACCTTCGATACCCTTCCCCTTCAATCGCCTGTGTGCAGCGAGCGCTTCCTCTCCACTCACCATCATCTTTTTCGGATCGCACCCTCGGAGCGCGCATGTGCCACCGTAGGGCCTGTAATCGATAACCGCGCAACGCTTCCCGGCGTCGGCCATCTGGTGGACCGCGACCTGCGCAGCCGTTCCCGATCCGATCGCAATGAAATCGAAAGCCTCAGCCATTGCAGCAGTCCCCTTCCTGTATCGGAGGACAGCGAACTGTGCCGTAGGAGCAGAACACGCAGCAATCGCCGTGGAGCGGCTTGAGACGCACGCCGCAGCCCGTGCAAGTGTAGAAGAACATGCAGGCGTTGGTCGGCATTTCCATGTCTTCTTCATGACCGCATTCGGGGCAGCGCAAGCGCGAGATCAGGATCGGATCAGCCATAGAGGAAGGCACCTGTCAGCAGCGCAGCACCGATGGCAATCCCTATGGCGGTCAGCGCTCGATAGGTCGGTGATCCGCATGCACTGTCCGCCGGGCATGTTTGTGCCTGCCTAAACTGCCAGAGCAAACGGAGGGTCGCAGCGAGGAGAAGAGCCGACGCGAGGGTCAGCAGGGGGAGGCGATAGGGGGCTACGACAGGCGAGATGCTGCCAAGCCACGCGGAACCCACACCAACTGACGTAAGCGTCAATGGGAGTGCACAGCAAGCAGCTGCTCCGAAGGCAGCAAAGACACCGCTGCCCGCCGCTAATCCGTTCCACCATGTGCTGAAGCTGCGCACCAGTCGTCCCTTTCCAAAACCCGATTCCCGCAATTATTTACAGTCTGTAGCAACTACAGACTCAAGGGGTTTCGTGTGAAAATCGGTGATGTATCGAAACAGACCGGATGCAAAATCGAGACAATCCGATATTATGAGCGGATAGGAGTCATCGACCCGCCTCCACGAAGGGGCGCTTACCGCGACTACGGTCCTCGGGACATCGAGCGGCTGCGTTTCGTTCGGCGTGCGCGCGAACTCGGCTTCTCCCTTGAAGAGGTGCGGGCGCTGCTCGACCTCACACCGGGGCCCGATGTGCATTGCGATCAAGTGCAATCAATCGCGGAACAGCATCTCGGGAACGTCCGCGCCAAGCTGGCGGACCTCGCGCGCATGGAAACTGCTCTGACAAAATTGATCAGGCAGTGTGGCACTACCAGTGATGATCGGTGCCCGGTATTGGAAAGCTTAGCCGGCGAAGGCTAATCCAGCAGATCCAAGCTACGGACCAACGTTCCATCCAACACTCACAATTGACTCAGCCTGCCAGAGCAGAAAAGCAAGCGGTCCGCTTTCGGGCACCTTGCTATGCGCGGGCTACGTCCAGAATCCGGGCGTATTGTGTTGAAAAACTCTGCCACCCGTTTTGGTCGGTAACACTAGAACTTTGGCACGCCTCGTAGTGTAACAATGATTCAAGCGGCAAGCTCCCTCTGAATTTTTGTTGCCCGAAATTAACCTCCGGCGCGGCGGGGCCGACTTTTTCAACACAATACGGGCGTAAAGCTGACATTGATGTCGCCCAACTCGCATAGGGAGAAATTGAATTTGGAGTCCCGAAAAAGGCATCGAACCAATGCATTAGACGGCTTTTGAGGGCCTTTTGAGGGCTTTTTGGAGACGACCGAATTCCTAGCTATCTGATAAGACGTAAAAAATTATTTCGAATGTGATGCCTCTTCTGGGCACCATTAGCTTAAAGCATTGAAATACATAGAAAAATGGGATACTTTGAGGACTCACATTGGTTCTCCAAATTCTTGTCTCGGCTTGTCTTTTCCCTTCTCTTTCAATGCCTATCGGTCTCCAGCGTTCGAATCATCGATAGTCCCGGATCATTCTGGCTTGAAATTCTTGCGGGCCTTTCTATGGGCCTTCTGAAAATCCGAATTAGGAGGCCCGCATCGTCATTCCCGTGAGGAACGCCTCTTTCCTGTCTCTTGAGCGATTGCCACGCTTGGGGAAGTTTGGGGAGCGGTCTAGGCAACTTACCCTGCAATTCGTATGAATTGAGGAGATGCTGCGTAAATCTTGCATTTCCGGTCTTTACCCTGCATTTTCGTGAAATCGCAGATTGCAGGGTAATACATGAACTTCAAACCGTTTTCCGACGAACAGGCAAGGGTGATCGTCAATCTCGAGCAGACCTACCAGGTCTGGATGGAGGCCCTGCGTGCGCTGAATGAGATGCCCTACAACATGCGCATTAAGGAGGTTTCTGGTCGAGAATATCTTTATGAGGTTACAGATCGGCGCGGATCGATGAAGAGCAAGGGCCCGCTCGATCAGGAAAAGCAGGCTGAATTCGACGTTTACAAGGCTGAGAAGGCAGAGCTCAAGGAACGTCTTTCAGGAAGCAAGGACGCGCTCAAGGAACAAGCGAGCCTGTACCGCGCGCTGCGTCTCCCAATGCTCCCGGCGGAGGCGGGCAAGATCCTGCGCGAAGCTGACCGCCTTCGTTTTCTTGGACATCAGGCCATGGTAGTCGGCACCAACGCTCTGATTGCATATGCCTTGGAGGCAAATGGATTCATTCGAGATGCGCCCGACACAACACTGGATTTTGACATGGCGTTGACCGGAATCGAGGCTGATGAGGACCGACCAACCTTATGGAAAGTGCTTAAAGAAGCCGACTTGACCTACTCGGTGAACACCGAGCGGCCTTTCCAGGCACGCAACGCCAAGGCATACGAGGTGGAAATTCTTTCGGCCCCTAGCCGCATTAGCGGACAAGTCTTGCAGGACCGACCTCGGCCCATACCGCTACCCGAACAGGAATGGCTGTTGAATGGACGACCGGTCGACCGCGTCGTTGGTGTACGCGACGGCGAAGCTGCGCGCATGGTTGTTCCCGATCCGCGATGGTTCGCCTTGCAGAAACTGTGGATGGCAGAAAAGCGTGAGCGCGATCCGCAAAAGAAGCCCAAGGATCGCAAGCAAGGAAATGCCGTGCTTGATGCAGTCTGGGTTGCCATGCGGCATTACCCATTGGATGAAGAATTCTGCAAAGAGCTGCCCGAAGTATTGAAGCCGCATTTTGAACGATGGGATGCCAAGAAACCGCAGCGCGATTAAGCGATCCGACGCCGGCTCCCTTGTTATCGGTTGCTTTCAGGTCATCGGTAGGTGTCGCCGTACTAAGCTTTCCGGGATCACTGTCGTAGCGATGGTGACAGAAACTGGGCCGATTGCGGACTGTCGGCTTTTTGGGAAATTTGTACGGATATTACATGTAGCGGCGCGAGGCTGGTCGGAGCGAGAGTCTCGCGCTGAATTTTGTCTTCCGACATGCGTTGTGAGCGGGGTGGGTTATTGCGCCGTCGCTCTCCAGTTGAATAGCCCCTAGATTTGTGGACGCCTTCTTTCCTAAATTTGAGGACAGGAGGCGACGATGGGGAAAGCTAATTTCAGCGACGAGTTCAAGCGTGATGCGGTGGCCCAGATCACCGAGCGCGGCTACCGGGTGACCGAGGAGCGCGACATCCTAAAAAAAGCCACCGCGTATTTGACCTTTGGCCACTTCGTTCCGCCAGGGATGCAAAGTGAGATACGCGTTCGTTGCCGAGCATCGCACGCTGTTCCCGGTGCGCGCGATGTGCCGGTGTCTGCGCATCCAGCCCAGCGGCTTCTACGCCTGGTTGAAGAACCCGTTGAGCAGACGGGCGAAGGAAGATGCTCGGCAGACCGAGCTGCTCCGGCAGGCATGGGAAGACAGCGGCAAGGTCTATGGCTATCGCAAGCTGCATGACGACCTGCTCGATCAGGGCGAGACTTGCTGCCCGAACCGCGTGGCGCGTCTCGCCAGTCTGGCGGGTATTAAAGCGAGGATCGGCTACAAGCGCAGGCCGGGCAGCTATGGTGGCAAGCCATCCAGGGTGGTCGACAATACGCTGGCCCGCCAGTTCGATGTCGCGGCACCCGACAAGACATGGGTGACCGACATCACCTACATCAGGACGCAGGAGGGCTTTGCCTATCTGGCGGTGGTGATCGACCTTTACTCCCGCCGAGTGGTGGGCTGGTCGATGCAGAACCGCCAGAT
>NZ_LYWY01000013.1 GCF_001661915.1 Croceicoccus pelagius | reverse complement strand
TAGGCCCTGTTGACAAACTGATTGGTCCAGAGGCGGGCGGCGGCGATATGTATGAAGCCGAGATAGCTTGCTGAGGTTTTGTCGTATCGGGTTGCGAGGCGGCGCGAGCATTTGAGCTTGGCGAAGCACCGCTCAATACGGTTCCGCAAGGCGTAGGTGACGGTGTCGTGCGGGATCGGCTCTTTGCGATTGGCCTTGGCCGGGATCACTGGTGTTCCGCCACGCTCGGTGATCGTTGCCCGGATATGATCGCTGTCATAACCCCGGTCAGCCAGGAACACGCGAGCCGTCGGCAGGTCATCGTCGACCAGAGCATCGAAGCCTTTGAAGTCAGATACTTCACCTCCCGTTACTTCCGCCCGGACAGGGAGGCCGTGAGCGTTGGTAATGAGATGGATCTTGGACGTGAAGCCACCTTTTGAACGGCCAAAACCCTGTCTTTGAGTCCCCCTTTTGCGCCCGCTGCCAAGTGGTGCGCGCGGATCACGGTGCTGTCGATCATCTGGACGCTGTCTGGCGCTGCGCCGCTATCGTTGAGGGCATCGAGCACCAGTTCCCAAAGTCCGGCCAGGGTCCAGCGCCGGAACTGGCGATACACGCTCGACCACTTGCCGAACTCTTCAGGCAGATCACGCCAGGCAGCACCGGTTCGAGCAATCCAGAAAATACCATCGAGAACAAGGCGGTGGTTGGAGGCCGGGCGACCGCCTTGCCCCCGGATCGCTATCAAAAAGGGTTCAAAGAATGCCCACTCGGCATCCTCCATCAGCAACCGCGCCAAGATAACCTCCGCAAAAGCTATCTTGAATCACATCTCGCAGCGATTGTGAATCCAGTTTGTCAACAGGGCCTAGCATTCAGATGGATGTAGCCATTCTGAATGCACGCCCCCCAACGGAGAATATTTAGACCTCTACAACGCCCAAACCAAAACCACCGCCCAGAAGGTCATCGAAGCCGCAACGCAAGCTAAAAATCCGCGACCTAAAAATTTCTCAGGGCCAACTGGACGCTCGTCTTCCGAAGCCGACCAAGGTCCACCACTTTGTTCCACTCGGTTCCCGAACTCCATGCAATTCCTTCACTGAACGGAATCTCAAGTGGCCTCGAGTTAGGGATAAATCCAAAGAAACGCAATTACGTGTTGCGCCCCCGAGGTGGACTCTCGCCATCTACGAGCTTGCTGAGCGCCACTTGTTCAGGAAAAAAGGCCATGTGTCTGGCGGTAGGGGAAAGGCGATATTTGGTCAGCAAGAAGGCGCTCAGCATGAGTATGGGGACAACTGCGAAAGGCAGGTTCCAAACGGAAATCTAGCTGCCAACCTTCTAAGTGGGCGCCTTCCTTGAACCCACGGCCTTACGCAGAAACAGCCTCGAATGACGATTTTTAAGGCGTGGCGGGCTTACGCCCGAGGCCAATTTTTGTGCCAGTTCACGGCGATTCTTAGCATCGTTAGGCGCCACCATCGGATAGTCGATCGGCAAATTCCAACGCTTGCGGTACTCATCCGGAGACATGTTGTAATGCGTGCCGAGGTGGCGCTTCAATATCTTCATCTTTCTGCCGTCCTAAAGACGGTATTGTCAGCTTGATTGACTGCCGGGCGAGCGAGCGCCCGAGCCCGAACATCATGCTGCAGCAGCGGACGCAGCATTCCATTCCGCCTTGGCGGCGGATCGGAATTTGCGCATCGTGTTTCGCGAGACGAGATGACGCTGGGTGTTGAACGATTTGTAGACTGCGCTGTGCGTTGAAACGAAGCGTTGAGCCTGACCCTGAGACTTGAACCGCTGCATTTTTCGCTCTCTTCGTCGGACGGGAAGGTGCGAATTCTCGACGCGGTTGTTGTCGCGTAATCGGCCCGGTTGATGTCGGTCGACGCAGCCCAGGACCTTCATTGCTGGCGGATATGATTTAAGTCCATCGGTGACGATGGCCTTCGGCACGGCACCTTGATTCTTCAGCAGTTTTCGCAACAATTTCAGTGCTGCTACTTTGTTCCTGCGCTTCTGGACGAGAACATCCAGCACTTCGCCTTCCTTATCGACGGCCCGCCACATGAACATCCGCTGACCGTTGATGCTGACGACCATTTCGTCCAGATGCCAGACTGAATCAGCGCGACCTCGCTTGCGGCGGGTGTTGGCAGCGATGGCAGGTCCGAACTTGTTGGCCCAGCACCGTACCGTCTCGTAGCAGAGGTCGATCCCCCGTTCGGCGAGCAGGCCCTCGACCACTCGCAGGCTCAGGGTAGATAGTACAGCCAAACGCTCAGCCGGATGACGTCGGGCGGTTCATGATGAACCGCCCCGAGATTGCCGGAGGCCCCAACTCCTGAGAGGAAGGGTCTATGAGCAAGACGACGAACAAGTTCTCACCCGAGGTTCGCGAGCGAGCAGTCCGCATGGTTCTGGCCAGCGAGAAGGATCATCCGTCGCGCTGGGCGGCGGTCACATCGATAGCCGGCAAGTTCGGCTGTTCGGGCTACACGCTGCTCGAGTGGGTGAAGAAGTCCGAGATCGACAAGGGCATGCGAGCCGGAGTGCCGACCGAGCTGGCTGACAAGCTGAAGGCGCTGGAACGCGAGAACCGTGAGTTGCGCCAGGCCAACGAGATCCTGCGCAAGGCTTCCGCGTATTTCGCCCAGGCGGAGCTCGACCGCCCACTGAAGCGATGACGGCGTTTATCGACGAACACCGCGAGGAGTATGGGGTCGAGCCGATCTGCCGGGTTCTGCCGATCGCCCCATCCACCTACCACGAACGCGTCGCGCAGCGGCGCGATCCCTCGCGGATGTCGGCTCGTGCCCAGCGCGACCAGGCGTTGAAGCCCGAGGTCTTGCGCGTATTCGCCGAGAACTTCGGCGTCTACGGCGTGCGCAAGGTCTGGCGACAGATGAACCGCGAAGGCTTGAGTGTCGCCCGATGTACGGTGGAACGGCTCATGCGCGACCTGGGCTTGCAGGGCGTAATCCGCGGCAAGCCGGTACGAACGACCATCAGCGACAAGGCGGCGCATTGCCCGCTCGACCAGGTCAACCGACAGTTCCATGCGCCAGCACCGAACATGCTGTGGGTCTCGGACTTCACCTACGTCGCGACCTGGTCGGGGTTCGTCTACGTCGCCTTCGTGATCGACGTCTATGCCCGCTACATCGTGGGCTGGCGGGTCAGCAGAACAGCCCACGCCAGCTTCGTTCTGGATGCCCTCGAGCAAGCCATCCACGATCGTCGCCCGGTCCATTGTGGTGGCCTCATCCATCACAGCGACCGCGGCAGCCAGTACGTCTCGATCAAGTACACCGAGCGCCTTGCCGAGGCCGGGATCGAGCCATCGGTGGGCAGCGTCGGTGACAGCTATGACAACGCCTTGGCCGAGACGATCAACGGACTCTACAAGGCCGAGGTCATC
>NZ_LYWY01000012.1 GCF_001661915.1 Croceicoccus pelagius | reverse complement strand
ATCAGCGCCAGCGTCTCGTCCGTTTCCGGCACCGGTGCGTAGTAATAGGACGAGCGGCTGATAAGCAGCAGACGGCACTGCGCCGAGATCGACAAGCGATGGTGAGCAGGTTCGACCATTGCCCGCCTCCGATCCACGCTCATCGACCGAAGGCTTTTGCTAAAAAATCCCGCTCCACGACCAGTTGCCCGATCTTGGCGTGCAGCTTTTCCACCTCGCTCTCGCTGACGGCCCTGGCCGTATCGCCGGCGCCGGAGAAGGTGCTTGCCATCCCGTCGATGGCTTGGCGCTTCCACGATGCGATCATCGTGTGGTGGACACCGTGCTTGGCTGCCAGCTCCGCCAGCGTCAGGTCGCCCCGGATCGCTTCCAGCGCAACCTTGGCCTTGAAATCCGCGCTGTAGCGCTTTCTCGTCGTCTTCATTCCCGTACCAATCCATCAGGTCGGGATTAGCTTAGCATCCTGTCCAGGAAACCGGCACCACCTCACTGGAAACGAAGGGCAAGACATCGAACGACAACGACAGCGACGTATCGATTGTTGTGAGTTGGGAATTGCTTGATGCAACTATCTCGGCGGTCTGCGTCCATGGACAGGTGTACAACGAACGAGGCATCGACCTGCGTATTGAGGAAGGCCGGTCGCCTAAATTTTTCCCGGTGGATGAGTGGTCCGAACTTGAAGACCATGAAGACGAGGACGACGAAGAGGAATTTCGTGAGGTCCTGTCATATGAACTCTCCTGGATAACGAAAGACAGTTTGCCTCCGACAGTGGCAAGCAGACCGAAGAACCATCGGGATTGTAGGCAAATTGGCTGATGGCCACACTTGTAAGATCGTCGGGCACGGTTTCATTGGGTGCGACAGCCTTGGCCAGCTCGACGGCTCATCTCTAAAGCCGCCAGCCATGGAAATCGTCAGCCTTGAAGAGCAAATGGTGGAGATCGGCTAGGGTAGATTGCCGAGCGCTGACGACGGAGAAGCTTATCATGCCAATGCATCCAAACTTTGAAGTTCGCTGCCAAGGAGACGTGGAAGCCTCATTGGCAGCGGTAATGTCGGTCCTTCGTGTGATTCTCGAAAAGGAAGATGTGGACCTAGATCGCGGTCACCAACTTCTCACGAACGCAACAGGGGATGATATGAACCTACGCGCTCGTGCGAGATGGTTTGTAGATTGGATGGTCGGAAATCATGACACACAAGGCGAACGGCCCTGAGGCCTCAGTCATCCACCGACCAACTAAAATCCGACCAGTCCACCGCGTCAATGTCTGGATCGATGGCGCTTTCATCCTCCAGAAATGCGGGCGGCACCCTTGGGACATTAGGGACAATAGGACGCGGCACACCCCCAACAAACGTCTCTAAAGATCGACCGTGAACACGGCGAACACCAGGAACAGGGCGATAATCCAGAGGAACACCTTCGCCCGTGTCGGCATGGTGATAACCCTTCTCAGACTGCCTGGAGAGGAAGGCGGTCCATCAGGGCGGGCCGCCCCCCTCCGAGGAACGGTCCAGTCAGGTGTGCTCGTTCCTCTAGGTCCGAGTTGGTCAAGCATTCGGCACCTATGGCCGAAACGCTTGAAAGAGCGATTTGGTTCCTAACTGGCCATCCCTGGATGTGGTTGGGCGCAACCTTGATCTGGTGGTGGGGGAAAAGCTGCGCCCGAACGCAAGCTAACGAAACGCTCGCGCAATTGCGAAAGATTAATGCGGGGCAATGTCAGAGACTTGTCATAAAAAGAAGGCGGCCCCCACGCCGCCTCCCCGAGAACACTAAATAGACGGGCCTAGAGGCTCTCTCGGCTACTTGTCTGCTCAAGGTAGCCTGGAGCGAAAACTGGAAGCCTGAGGATTGGTTCCCTCATCTCGTATCCATCGTGAAACCCGCGGGCGGCGCTGGCATTCCGGCGAGCGTATTCTTCAACCCCGCCCCACAGCCCCCCCCCAGTGGCGGCGCTCCGTAATATCCGGGGAACGTCACATGCAGATGGTCGCCCTCACGAAGCAGTTGAGCCTTCGGATCGACCTTCTCTACCTGCCCCATGAGCCAGCCCATCCACTTGCCCGGGGGCGGCAATAGGTCAAAACTGGCCCCGTCCAGATGACGGCTGTTTCGCGCGGGAGTGTATCCTCTGCGGCGCATGTCAGCCTGATAGGCTTCGTCTCGATAGCCTGAGGTGATTTGCACGCCAGGAATCGCATCCTGAAGCTCACGATAGACATTGCGACCGCTGCTTTCGCCCACTATTGCGAAGCCCGGAGGCGGCGGAGGGGTCTCGTCGGCATTCTGCGACCCGCTGGCTTGACGGTCGCCGTCTCCACCCTTCGAAGGCAATGGATAACTGGGATCGTTCAGCACTTCGCGGGCGGTCTTCCTCGCGCGTGATATCGCTTGGCCAGCAGCCTTGCGCTTGGCCGCATCCGGCATCTTGGAATACTCCGCAGACCCGACAAGCGTTTGCAGTTCGTTGTAGGTCAGACGACCCGCAATCTCGTGGTAGCGGTCATATTCTTCCGGCGTGTAATCGATGCGCTCGCCGTTTTCGGTGTATTGCTTGCCCGGTGCGCTGACGCTTTTTCCGATGCGCAACATCTCGGCAATCACCGGATCGTTCTTAGCCTTGGACCGCCAGAACGGCGAGATCAGATCTGGCCCGAGGCTGTCGATCGATAGGCTCCCCGAAGATGTCCTGACGCGGGAGAAGGTCTTGCGACATTCCCGGAACACGCGCCTTGATCGCCTCGACAACGCTCTCTCGCTTGCGCGATACTGGATCGATCGCACGCGCTACGCCTGCAACGCCGGCAGGCATAGCCATCGAACTCGACGTGCGTTCTACCCAATTCCCTGCGTAGCGTCCGGAATCGGCCAAGCCTTCACGAACGATGAAAGACCCAACAACCATGTCTTGCTGGCTAGGTTGCCCATGATCGACGCGACCAGGAGCATTGCCTTGTCTTCCTGTTGCCGTTCGGTCAGCCCTGTAGGCAGTGTGGCCATATCGGCCGCAACGCCAATCGTGGAGGAGAACGGATCGAGGCGCGAATAGCTGACGTACCGTTCCCCGACCTTGATCGAGTAGGGCTGCCAGCCATCGGCATACATGAGGCGAGCCTTGGCAGGGTCAGGCGGCACCGCCCCGGTAATGCGGCCATCAAGCGCGGCCTCATACATCGCCATGGCAAAGCCAGTGCCCAGCATGACGCGGGCGATGGCCATATCCCGACGCTCGCCACCTGCAAGGAAGTCACGACGCCATTCCTGAAGCAGCGGGGCAGCCGGGGAGCGCTCTGTCGCAAACTTCATCAGGTTGATCGGCGTTCGGACGAACGACACGATGACTTTTCCTACAATGTTTCTGGACGCCATTCCGGAGACATTTCCGGCATTATGTAGCAAACGCACCAATGCGTAGATGGTTGTCTACGCTAGCGGTGCTGTGTGTCATCGTTTGTGGTGTATTATATCGGGAACGTAGCCCCGATACCCGCCTGCGTTACCGTATGTATAAAGTGGAAGCCTTGGCCACGGAGTACCGTGTATCCCGTTCCGATAGCTGCGAACAACAACGAACACAGCAAAGTCAGGCCATACATGGCCTGCTCAGTATGCGGTGCGTATTGGTGTACTAGGCCGTTCAAGCTGCAGCGAGAACGGCCTTAGCTCCTCCGATCATACCAACGCCAGCAACAGCAAGCTCACCAAGCGCGGGCAAACTGCCGCCAAAGGTTTCTCTTGTTGCGCCGACCAGAGCCACAGAAAGTGCCCCCATCCCTAGTACGACCGCGAGCCCGTGAGGACGGAGCAGGCGACGCGCGTTCGCTTTAGACATGTTCTGCCCTCCTTTCGTTATATCCATTGAGGAAAGTGTGAACCGCCCCGAGATTGCCGGAGGCCCCAACTCCTGAGAGGAAGGGTCTATGAGCAAGACGACGAACAAGTTCTCACCCGAGGTTCGCGAGCGAGCAGTCCGCATGGTTCTGGCCAGCGAGAAGGATCATCCGTCGCGCTGGGCGGCGGTCACATCGATAGCCGGCAAGTTCGGCTGTTCGGGCTACACGCTGCTCGAGTGGGTGAAGAAGTCCGAGATCGACAAGGGCATGCGAGCCGGAGTGCCGACCGAGCTGGCTGACAAGCTGAAGGCGCTGGAACGCGAGAACCGTGAGTTGCGCCAGGCCAACGAGATCCTGCGCAAGGCTTCCGCGTATTTCGCCCAGGCGGAGCTCGACCGCCCACTGAAGCGATGACGGCGTTTATCGACGAACACCGCGAGGAGTATGGGGTCGAGCCGATCTGCCGGGTTCTGCCGATCGCCCCATCCACCTACCACGAACGCGTCGCGCAGCGGCGCGATCCCTCGCGGATGTCGGCTCGTGCCCAGCGCGACCAGGCGTTGAAGCCCGAGGTCTTGCGCGTATTCGCCGAGAACTTCGGCGTCTACGGCGTGCGCAAGGTCTGGCGACAGATGAACCGCGAAGGCTTGAGTGTCGCCCGATGTACGGTGGAACGGCTCATGCGCGACCTGGGCTTGCAGGGCGTAATCCGCGGCAAGCCGGTACGAACGACCATCAGCGACAAGGCGGCGCATTGCCCGCTCGACCAGGTCAACCGACAGTTCCATGCGCCAGCACCGAACATGCTGTGGGTCTCGGACTTCACCTACGTCGCGACCTGGTCGGGGTTCGTCTACGTCGCCTTCGTGATCGACGTCTATGCCCGCTACATCGTGGGCTGGCGGGTCAGCAGAACAGCCCACGCCAGCTTCGTTCTGGATGCCCTCGAGCAAGCCATCCACGATCGTCGCCCGGTCCATTGTGGTGGCCTCATCCATCACAGCGACCGCGGCAGCCAGTACGTCTCGATCAAGTACACCGAGCGCCTTGCCGAGGCCGGGATCGAGCCATCGGTGGGCAGCGTCGGTGACAGCTATGACAACGCCTTGGCCGAGACGATCAACGGACTCTACAAGGCCGAGGTCATC
>NZ_LYWY01000011.1 GCF_001661915.1 Croceicoccus pelagius | reverse complement strand
TGAACCGCCCCGAGATTGCCGGAGGCCCCAACTCCTGAGAGGAAGGGTCTATGAGCAAGACGACGAACAAGTTCTCACCCGAGGTTCGCGAGCGAGCAGTCCGCATGGTTCTGGCCAGCGAGAAGGATCATCCGTCGCGCTGGGCGGCGGTCACATCGATAGCCGGCAAGTTCGGCTGTTCGGGCTACACGCTGCTCGAGTGGGTGAAGAAGTCCGAGATCGACAAGGGCATGCGAGCCGGAGTGCCGACCGAGCTGGCTGACAAGCTGAAGGCGCTGGAACGCGAGAACCGTGAGTTGCGCCAGGCCAACGAGATCCTGCGCAAGGCTTCCGCGTATTTCGCCCAGGCGGAGCTCGACCGCCCACTGAAGCGATGACGGCGTTTATCGACGAACACCGCGAGGAGTATGGGGTCGAGCCGATCTGCCGGGTTCTGCCGATCGCCCCATCCACCTACCACGAACGCGTCGCGCAGCGGCGCGATCCCTCGCGGATGTCGGCTCGTGCCCAGCGCGACCAGGCGTTGAAGCCCGAGGTCTTGCGCGTATTCGCCGAGAACTTCGGCGTCTACGGCGTGCGCAAGGTCTGGCGACAGATGAACCGCGAAGGCTTGAGTGTCGCCCGATGTACGGTGGAACGGCTCATGCGCGACCTGGGCTTGCAGGGCGTAATCCGCGGCAAGCCGGTACGAACGACCATCAGCGACAAGGCGGCGCATTGCCCGCTCGACCAGGTCAACCGACAGTTCCATGCGCCAGCACCGAACATGCTGTGGGTCTCGGACTTCACCTACGTCGCGACCTGGTCGGGGTTCGTCTACGTCGCCTTCGTGATCGACGTCTATGCCCGCTACATCGTGGGCTGGCGGGTCAGCAGAACAGCCCACGCCAGCTTCGTTCTGGATGCCCTCGAGCAAGCCATCCACGATCGTCGCCCGGTCCATTGTGGTGGCCTCATCCATCACAGCGACCGCGGCAGCCAGTACGTCTCGATCAAGTACACCGAGCGCCTTGCCGAGGCCGGGATCGAGCCATCGGTGGGCAGCGTCGGTGACAGCTATGACAACGCCTTGGCCGAGACGATCAACGGACTCTACAAGGCCGAGGTCATCCACCGGCGCGGACCATGGCGATCGTTCGAAGCTGTCGAATATGCCACACTCGAATGGGTAGACTGGTTCAATAACAGGCGGTTGCTCGAGCCGATCGGCAATATCCCACCCGCCGAAGCCGAAGAACGATACTACGCCATGCTAGACGACACACCCATCGCAGCATAACTCAAGCCAAATGGCCTCCGGCAATCTCGGGGCGGTTCAGTGCCTTAGCTGAGGCTCTCTCCTCAACTCTTTCTTGAGTACCAGACAATTCCTTACACAATCTTGCGCAAGAAGATTTGGTACTCTCATAAGACTTGGGTACGATAGTGGTTCCCCTTGGATGACGACAAGTTTAGCGCACAAATGACCCTCCGCCTAGAGTTCGCCCTACTCCTAGCCGCCCACCTGCTAGGCCTAGCATGGGGCATCAGTGCGGTGATCGACTGGCTGCTATAGACCACTCCAAGAACGCTCCATCCCCTCTCCGAGACTGCACCAGCGTCCGCTCCCGCAAGTTGCGCAGCGCCGCTCCGATCCGCTTCGTCATGGCCTTCTGTGGCGTCTTATCGTTCGGGTTCAGGTCGCGCTCCGCCATCAGCCTTATCGTGATGGCCTTGGCGTCCATTGCACTTTCTGTGCGGAGCATGGCGAGGATCGACCGCGTTACCTGTCCCTTGAAGGCGTGATGGCGCGGGGGAAGCGGCTTGGGCCGTATCTCGTCCAGTTCAATATCGGGATCGAACAGCCGCAGGGTGCAATCTACGTGGTCCGTGTCGATCATCGCTTGGCGTAGCTGGTCCTGTAGCGCATCGATCTGACCGGCGAGTTCCCCGCGCTTGCTGCGAAGGGCTGATATAGCGTGTGTCTGCATATGCGATACCTACCGCATCGCCTGCGATTGCGACCATCACCCTCTTGGTGCGTTTGCTACATAATGCCGCAGTTCTCCGCCTTGATCGGCAAGGCCACCACGCAGGCGCAGGAAGCCGACCAGATCGACCGGCCCGACTTTGCGGACGGGATCGCCCTTCCAGTTGGTGACGGTCTGGCGCGCAAGCTGTCTGCGCTCGTCTACCGGCTTGGCCTGATCGAAGCGACCTGCCTGAATGGCAGCGGCTTCATCAACATCTGCCACCACGTTCGACGGGATGGCGAGAACGTCACCCGGATTGATATTGTCCGACGCGGCACGGAGTTGCGCTTCGGTTATCGGCGCATCCATCCGGCGCGGCGTGTTGCGAACGTCGATGATGTCGCGCTGACGAGCCGGAGCGGTCAAAGTCTCCTGTGCTTCCGCAGCCATTGCGATGGAGCGGCGATCCAGCTTGTATCCTTCAGGGGGCGGGGGAATGTCGTTGATGACATCCTGTGCGGCTCCCTGCGCCGTTTCGTCGGCATATCCCTCGGCTGCCTCGCCCGCAGTCTCGGTCCGACTTTTCCCAAAGCGGGCTAGACGGGGAAGGGCGTACTCCAAAGCCTTGCCACCAGCGGCACCGATAACGCCACCAACCGGCACGCCCACGGCCCCACCAATGGCACGCTCGCCAATATCACCATCAGTACCAAGGAAGCCCTCAACACCGCCATACATGGCCCCCCAACACGGAACAGTTCGGGCACCGTCTTTGCCTTCGCCCCGAATGGTACGACAAGGCCGCCACTAATCTGACCACCAAGACGCCAACCAGGGTGCGCCATGTCGTCATATCCGATGATGGCGCTGTTCTGTTGCTGGTTGTTTGCCCAGATGTCTGCAAGGCGTCGGTCAGAGTTCCAGACGTTCTCACGACCGGGCGTAAGCCGGAACGTATCCACAACCCCCCCCCCCGACCTCATCCAGACCACCCGCCAGAACGCCATCGCCTATTCTGCGCATCGTAGCGCCGGTTCGGCCATCGCCAAGATCAGTAAGCGGGGCGGTGGTGTCGCTATAGGTGCGGACGGTCGAAACCGATTTGCCTGCATCCCTGTCGGCGACGTAGCCGCGCACGTCTTCCGGATCGAGCGTGAAGTGCTGGCTTCGGCGTAGTTTAGAATTTCATCAGCCGTGCCGCGTTTCAACAACTCGACATAACCCGCTTCAACCTCGGGGCGCAGACCTGCAAAAGGGGTGAGCGTATCCCAGAAACGCGCGATGGTTGCGCGGTCAGGAACATAGTCGGGATTGTCGCGATATTCCTTCGGCGTCTGCGCAAACGCACCGTGCATACCCAAACGGTTTTGCCGCGCGAGCCTTTCGCCTTCCATGTAGATCGCGGCGAGGGTGGGCGATTGCTCCATGTATTCCGGAGCTGCCAAGGCATTTCCCTGCCGTACAACGCTTTCGCCTACATCCTGCCCGTCCTGATCGACACTGGCCACGGGCCTGCCGTAGGACTGCATCAGAACGGGGCCGACCGAGCCGTCAGGCGTGACGACATCACCCAGCGCAATTGTCGCCATGTCACCAATCCGCACCGGATTGCCTTGGCGATCCCAACCGATCTGGTCGCGCTCTGGCGCATCTACGCCATAGAGGCGCAGGTTCACCCCTTCGTTGGTGCGCAAAGTGTTGCCATCGACTGCCTCGCCATCAAGAGTGTAGCCCTTCGGTGGAGGGGGTATCTTGGCCTTGGTCCGCTTGGGCGGTTCGTCGGCATCAATGGTGAAGCCAGGAGGGGGCGGGGGAGCGGTCACTTAACCGGCACCCACGACTTTCCATCCCATTCAACCTTTTCGCCATTCGGTCCAGTCGCAGTTGGCCGCGCCGTGTCTCTGCGCCCTCGCGTTGTCGAGCGAGTATCCTGTCCGCGGCGCTGGGTCGCGTCCCTAACGTCCTGCCCACGGCGGCGCGTGCGATCCATCGTGTCGTGATAGCGGCGCGTTTCCCCGCGTCATTCCGAACGGTCCAGCGCCTTGTCGTCTTCGGCGGCCTGCATTCGATTGTTGTCGATCTGATCGTCTTCGATGTCCCATTCGAGCCTGCGCTCCCGGCGGACGGCATCGAGCTGCGACTTGGTGTCCATCGCCTCAATCTGGATGGAGCGGACCAGTTCCGGCGAGAATTCGGAAGAAAGCTGGAAGTCATCGAGCTTGATCCCGAACCGACCATAGAGCGCTCGTGCTTTGTTCTTGCCGCGCTCGTAGCTGGCATGATCGTAGACGCCGCCCAGAATCTGAATAACGCCTTCGTTCAGGTTGCGAGCGTGGTCAAACTCATCCTTCTCCCAATCCTGCGTGGTGGTCCGGAGATCAATTGCGCCCTGTGGATCGTAGCGCACGTATTGCTCCCATGCGCTTGGTCCCGCTGCCCTATCGTTAGGCATTGCTCCAGGCTGGGGGACCATGACCCGCAAAGGTATGGATGCGTCGATAATCATTAGGGATGCTCCCTTTGGCGCTTGGCCTCTTCAAATGTTTCGGGGGAAAGGACGCCGCCTGCACGGCTGACCATCTCGGCCATGTCTTCACGGCCATCGTCGGCAAGGTCGCTTGCAACGTTAAGGCTCGCGGCTTCAAATCGGGTGCCCAAATCATCACGACCGTGGTCCTGTTGCCAGCCAGCAAATCTGGAAAGCAGAAACATCAAGGTTTCGCGGTCCCGATGTTCGCCCAGTGCCGCAGCGAGCCGGGCAAAGGTTAGCGCCTCTGCATATGCGATGACTGCGATGTCCGGATCATTCTCGTTTGCCTCTACGAACCTGTAGGCCGCGTTGGCGAAACTACGGAGCGAGTGAGCATCGCCACGTGCCGCCGCTTCGAGCGTAGGCGGATCGGTCGGAATGATACCCGGTGCGCGCAATACGCCATCAAGGATGGGCCATGCGTTCACTGTAGTCCGACCTTCTCGCCGACCAGCGACCTGAGATATCCTGAAAGGGAGCAGCCCGCTTGTGCCGCGCGATGGCTGAGGGCTGCAACGACCGCTTCATTAGCGCGGAAACTGACGTGTGTGTCCTGCATGATTCCTCGACTGTCATCCCGACGTTTAGTGTGTTGCAGTAGTAACACAACCATGCGATCCAGCCAAGAATGTTCATGATTTGATCCTGCCGGTAAGATACCGGCGTGAAGCGAATCTTAATAATGTCGCCGTAGCGCTGCTCTCGAAAGGGGAGCGAAATGAAGCTGGATGTAATTGTCATGATTGGCCTGTCGCTGCTCAGCCTCGGCTTGAGCGGATATGCTGCGGCAATCGTGTTTCTGGGGTGAGGGTGTCACTTGTGACGGGTGGACCCTGACCAGGAGAAGTTGGTCTGGCGACACCCTCAATTCCGTTCTGACCTCGGAAAATTTCAGATTGCTTACCAAGCAAGGTTAAGGCTTTAACTGCGTTGCCGGTCGTCAAGGCTTTAAGGCCTGTTCGATGCCGCTTAGCGGTTGAGTCGATGCTTCGTAGGCCATAAAAAGCATTATCCCAGCCATGATCAAACCAAAAATCAGAACGGCACTCTTCTCAAAAATTGCGCCAATTTGACGCCAATCCGCTGGGGAATGCATTATTCTCACTTGGGATTCGGGCTCCCGCAAATCGTAGTTCCGTCGTTCGGCCTTCTCACCGCCCCGGGGCCCTTTTTCGATTGGCCCGATGTCAATTTCATGCGCCAGTACGGCGCCAAACTTCTGCCCATTTTGCCAGACGACCCGGCCAACCATAATTTGATCGTAGCGTCGGATTTCTATGTAATGCCCACGGCTCGGTGGGTTTTCCGCTTCGGCCATCAAGCCTTTTCTGGATAAGTTGCAAATTCGTAAGTCGATTCAATCGTAATCGCGCCTCAGGCGGCCATATAGGCGGACAGACTTACGTGGATCACGTTTTTTTAAGCGGAACATCCGGCCTAATCCTCTTTGAGGAAGACGAACTCGATAAGTCACTTAAAATAATTTCCTAATTCACCGCAAGTTTATCAAAATTAGGTTAACGCTCTCGGCAGCACTGTTCGCTCAGGCATTGCTAGTCGATTAGACGAGACACACCGTCTTCATCACTAATAATATCGCCGCCGAGCTGACAGCTTTCGGAAAACCTGCAGCGGCTCGACCTCACCAAAGAGCAGCGGGACGAACATATCCGGCGCTATGCGGACTTGCTGGAAGCGCGGGCCGAAATTCCAGTGGCGCAAAATGAACCATTGGAAATCGGCTATGGTAAACCCCCCGCTGCGTCCGAAGGGATTGCTCGCCAGATCGCAGACGAAACCGGACTGAGTAAGTCCACCGTCCAGCGCGCCCTCAATCCCAAGCCTGCGCCAGAACCCAAGGCCCCGTTGCCGGACTACGATGTTGTCACGGTGCAACACAACGCCCTGATGGCGTGCGAGACTTGACCATTTCTAGCGCCTCACCATCTACCCGGCCATCAAGGTCAGGAGGCCAATCGTGACGTACCGCATTGAACTCTGGCAGCACGGCAAGCGGATCCTCGACGCCGCTTGAGTCGGTTCATTTTCGGAAGCGAAGGTTGAGGCTGAGAAATCGGTGAAGGCTGGCGAGGCTGATTGTGTCGATATCTACGACGAAGCGGGCGACCTGCGCTTTCATTATCCACGGGTCACGACGAAGGTTCCGTGGAAGACAAAAATCAGAGCGGAACGCCAGAATCATTTCCAATGAGAACGGTCAAGCGAGCGAGGCTGGCCTTGGAATTTTGTCCAGACGACTAGACGACCGATATCTTCGGAGCCATATTTCGCCGGTGGACCGCCTATCCAAACTCGACAGCTCTTCTCCTGCGATACGAGCGATTGAACGCTGGAAGCGCGGCCTAACAGCGCTGGTCATCCTGGGCGTTCTGTTGATTGCTAGTGCGTTGATTGCTGGACTGGTTGGATGGGGGATAAGCTTTTTAGGGACTGACGAAGTTCTGGCGGGCGCTATCACCTTCATCATCATTGCGCCTTGGATGCTTGGCAATCGCCATAGCCTTCGCATCGTCGGGAACTTGGCGACGGTCGCAGACTGCTGAACATTAGCCTGGCACTGTGGCTCCAATTCGGCCAGCGCGTTTTGTAAACTCAGCACCCTTGGCGCGCAATGCGGCCTCAACCCGATCTAGCGTATCGGTCCGAATGTTTGCGCCAGCCTCAAATCGGGCGAGCGTGGCGTAAGGTACCCCAGCGAGTTCGGCCAATTCGCGGCCAGTCAGACCAAGCCCGTCTCGCGCCATCTTGCATTGCCTTGCATCCATGAAGTGAAGCATAATCCACAATTATGCTCTACACAAGAGTGAAGCAATGCTATCACTTCAATTGCGGAGGCGTTAAGCCGACGCGGGCCGAGGAGAGACTGCAATCTCTACCCCGACCCTGATCGAAACCCTGATGTGGAAGGGAACGACTATGACCACTCCTAGCACGCCGCAGATGCGCTCGCAAAGCGCTGACCTCTATGAAATCTTCGGTGCAGAACGACCGAACGAACTGCCACAGTCCGCCGACAACGCCGCTCTTATCTCGATGCTCTTCCTGAAGCTTGGGGGTGCGCTCTATATCCATGGAAACGGAAAGCGCGCTATCTCCCGGCCATGCGCTGGCCTCTTCAGCGACAGTCACCCACTGCCGCAATTTCCCGGCGCTGGAATCACCGAGCAATTCCATAATTTCGATGAATGGAATGGCGCGATGAAGATGGTCAATTACCTGTTCGCGCGCCTGCACTCCGATGACAAGAACTTCGCATTCGACGCCTTCGCTCTCGTATCGGTGGAGGCGTGAACATGGCTAACATCGACGTCATGACCAAGCGTGCTGTCCTGCACAGCGCAGCGCTGGCCACCCTTGGCAGCGATCCGGCATGGGACAAGGCGCTGAAAGCCTACCTCCGCGCCGACACGCTTCAGCAAGCAGATGCTGAGTGCGGAGCACTGTACGCAGCAACCGACAAGTTTCGTCGCTTCGGATGGTCCCTCGAAAGCAAATATGGGCCTAACTGGTCTAACGTCCCGCAGGCCAAGGCAGAGCATAAGCCGGCATACGACGAGATGCAGGCCGCCGAAAACAAGTGGGCCGAGGTTTATTGCAAGCCTCACTGGCGCGCTAGTCGAGAGCTGGCCTTAACACCCGCGCCGACCATCGCCGCAGCGGTGTTCAAAGCCAACATGATCGAACACGAGGATCTGCCCAACGACCATGAGTTCCCGGCCGATTGCATGGAGATTCTTCATGCAGACTTCGCAAGGTTGGAGACGTGAAGATGGCCAGCAATCCAATCGGGGGCGCTTCGGCGCTCCCTCTCGCCCTTCTGGCACAGGCTATCCCCATGCTGTCCCGTCACGAACTGGAAAGTCTCACGGAACGCCTGATCGATCGACTGGACGAAATTACCCCCGACTTCGACCTGGAGGACGATGACCCGGCAGGGCAGTGCGACGAGGATGGTGTGAACACCGGTAACCGCATCGTTTTTGTGCACGAGCAAAGGGTCGATAGTCCGGGCTGCGGCATTAGCGATCCGAATTAATCGACACTCGATGGGTCCCCTAAGCCCCGCTTCGGCGGGGCTTTTTGCGTTGGGATACTGAGCCAAAGCCGTGGCCAAGAAGCCGTATCATTCGGTTTGCGGCTCTTCTTGGAAAAACCCCGTCTCGGCCATCAGTTATTTGTTAAGATTAACAGGGCTATCTGACCGGTCCAGCAAGAGGACAGGTTAATGACGACACTGATCCCCGGTGAGGATAAATCGATGAGCCTTTCGGCTCAATCCATACTTCAGGCGGCTGCTAACCCGATCGTTGTACTCGACCTGAGCGGGAGAGTGGTTTTTTCGAATCATCGCGCTCGCGTAGTGTGCGAAGCCGAGGCCGGGGTGGTTTGGACCAGTCTGTGGAACTCGAAACTTGGCCTTGAATGGACCTCCCTGCTCGACAATGCCCAAGGCGGCATTCCCGGAGAGATAGATTTTGCTCACTGTTCGAGAGGCAACGAAATAGGGTGGTGGCGCGCCAGTGTGCTACCAATCAGGCATGGTGACCAATCAGTCAGCGGATTGCTCGTCTCGATGCACGACATCACCGAATTTGCGAATGCTGTCCAACGCGCTAGGACTTCCGCAACGACCGACGCTCTGACAGGACTTCCCAATCGAGCATTCTTTGTCGAATATCTAGAGAATAGCATCAGCGAGGCACAGGTTTCTGGAGAGAAGGTTTGGGTTGTTCTGCTCGATCTTGACCATTTTAAGGAAATCAATGACGATCTAGGCCACGATGCTGGAGATGTGCTTCTCCGAGGCGTTGCACAAAAGCTCACAAAGTTGCCTGACCCCGTGAGGCTAGCAGCGCGATTGGGTGGAGATGAGTTTGTTTTAGTTCTGCGGGGCCGAGCAGAAACCGTCGATCCGGAGGCGATTGTTCGACCATTGATTGAACAGCTTATCTCCCCAATCACTTATGAAGGCCGCCGGTTAACCAGCAAAGCAAGCTTCGGAATCTCGGTAGCGCCAGACCACGGAGCTACGTGCCGCGAATTGCTCAAGAGCGCCGATCTCGCGCTTTACATGGCAAAGGATCTTGGCCGAGGAGGTTACGCTTTCTTCGATCCGCTGATGCAAGCTGCCGTTCGCGCTCGCAATCAGACCGCCGAACGCGTCAGGCACAGCTTGAACGAGAATATCGAGGCCTATTATCAACCCAAGATCAGGCTTGATACAGGGGCGCTCGATGGTCTGGAGGCTTTATTGCGGATCCGGAGCTCTTCAGGCGCGATGGAAGGTCCTGCCGCTATTGCCTCGGCGTTTGATAATGTTGATCTTTCATGTCGAATCAGCGACCGCATGTTCGACATAATTATCTCTGATATGAGACGTTTTCTCGATGCTGGTCTAGCCTTTGGCAGGGTGGCTGTGAATGCAGCAGCGCCTGAACTTCGGAGATACAATTTCGCGCGCGAAGTGCTTCAACGCCTAGAGCGGGCGGGAATCCCACCACGTATGCTCGAACTAGAGGTCGTAGAAGGAGTTTTCCTGGGCCGAGGTGCCGGTGCAGTCGATGACAATCTCCGCCTTCTCAGGAAAGCAGGGGTTACTGTGGCATTGGATGATTTTGGTACGGGATATGCCAGCCTTGCGCATATCCGAAACTATGCTGTCGATTGCCTAAAAATCGATATGTCGTTCGTCCAAGGTATAGGCAATCCTAAAGATGAGGCAATTATTTCAGCAATCGGGTCGCTAGGCAGAAGCCTTGGTCTTAACGTGGTCGCCGAGGGCATCGAAGAGGCTTATCAAGCCAGATTTCTTCGAAACGTAAACTGCCCGATTGGCCAAGGCTTCCTCTTTAGCAAACCGCTGGCTTTGACTGACCTGATGCGATATTTTTCACAGCAAGACCTACGACTGTACCCTTGGATGCATCGGGGTTGTTGTGATGGACCCGCCGAGGGCGGTCTCGGGAATGTTAGCGATGTCGCAGTTATGCACTCTCCTCTACGTCAGTAAGAGCCTTATTACTCAACCCGAGAGCATAAATGAGCTTCTCACCGTCTCACGAGACATAAATATCCAAAAGGAAATTACTGGCGTCCTCGTGTTGAACTCCGGGCGCTTTCTTCAGGTGCTGGAAGGGCACCCGGACAATGTACAATTGATCTACTCGCGCATCGTGAAGGACCCTCGACACGAGGAAGTCCGCCTGCTGTTGAATAGCCCTATATCTGGCCGGCGCTTTGGGCGTTGGAGTATGGCTTTTCTCAATCCGGAGGAAGTTCCCCCAATCCTGGGGGCAACCAGCTTCGATGAATTACGCTTAAAGGCGGATAAAACTGCCGGGGAGCTTCTGAGCTTGATCCAGTCGATGGTCACAAGCGATGCCGCGTCAGGCTAACTGGTGTGAGAATCGAAACACGCAGTGTGCATGGCTGCGTTTCTGATGCCCCTTATGAAAGAGGCCAAATCAGCGGCAGGTCATACAACACCCGACTGTACGTGAACGTTACGCCACCAATGCGCCAGGCTGCTCGATCAGCGATCAAAACTGAGACCGCAAATCAACCAAACTTGGCCCTCGCCTCGGTGGGGGCTTTTTACATCAAATCCAGGAAATATCTGATCTCCCCTGAGATTTTCGAATCGCACCGTCCCGCCTTAGAATTGCCACACTCCGTCCATTACGCGTCGATGGCTTAGCCATGGGTTTAACCTTTGTTAAACCTTTGCGGCAACCTTTCGGGCTTCCGGAAGGGGATGAGGATGCTGGTTGCAAAGGTTCACCTAAAGTCAAAATCGCAAGAAAGGCGTTGGAATGTTCGCCGCCCTCTCAACATGGATGCCGACGCGTCACACAATGGCGCAGGCTACACGGTTACGATCCACAACCTGTCGGAAGGCGGACTGATGTTCGAGACATGGGGTGCGGACCTCGATGTCAACGACATCATCGATGTAAATATAGAGGATTATGGCACTTGCGCCGCAGAGATCCTTTGGTCACGCAACCATTGCTATGGCTGCCGATTTGTCGAACCCCTCCCCAAGGCAGTTATAAGTGCGGCAGTTCTAAAATCACCCTTTCTCGATACAAGTGAGGGTATTGAGGAAAGTCCGGTCCGCCTGATTTCAGCTCTCGATGAGTATGAAAAGCCTCTGGCCATGGCCAACTTGTCGACTGGCTCACTAATCATTCTGCTTTTGCTGGGGGTGGCTGTTTGGGCGTTTATCTATGCTCTCTTTACCCTCGCTGTGGGCTAGATCGATAAGATCGTTATCGGTCTTGGCGGCTATATCCGGCCCGTGACTTCGCAAACCGCAACAGGTGCCGCAGTTGGTGCATGTGCTTGTTGATTGCCCGTATCCGTTGCTTGTCGGTGCAGTCGACCTTCTCACCCGCCAGTTCATCTAGCTTGTGTTCGCATAGCAGGGCCAGCCGGAGCTGTCAGTCAAACGCTAAACCGTCTTGTGTGGACGGCGCTCGGTTGGCAAGGGCTTGCATGAGGAATCGGTCGGGTACGGTCTTATGTTCGGCCTGTTCGTGCAGCAAATGCCGCTGGCCCTAATGTCGTCCGCCGATCAGGTCTCCTATCTCCACTGAGCGCTGGAAGCGCCGACGATTTACCGGAGTGTCCTGATCATTGGTCCCGTTGGATCGCATCACTGCGAGGTCCTCGCCAATATGGAGACCGTCGCGGATCAGACGGCGGGAGCTGGATGCCGGAAGATTTCGCCTCGAGCCATGATCGCCCAGGCTATTCGCGCCATCTTGTTTGCTAGCGCGATCGCGACGAGCTTGATTGGTTTATCCTTCTCGATGAGGTTTCTGGCCCAGGCATCCAGCGCACAAGTATGTTTCCGCTTCGGACTGAGGAGCGAGACGGCTCCGCTCACCAGCAAGGTGCGAAGGTATCGATCGCCCATTTTCGAGATCCGACCGAGTTTCGTTCTGCCTCCGGTAGAGTTCTGCCGCGGAGTCAGACCCAGGAAAGCGGAGAACTCCCGTGCGGATGCAAACATCGAGGGATCTGTAACGCTTGCGGCCAGCGCAGCGGTCACTGGCCTCACACCTGGAATACTGGCCAGACGCTGGCTGACGGGATTATCGCGGTGCCATTTCAACAGTTCGCGGTCGAGCCGGGCAATCTGGATATCAATGTGGGCCAGCTGAGCCACGAGCGGCGCAAGTGCGTCCCGCGCGAGAGGCGGTAAACTCTCGTCATCCCCATCTGCCAGGACGTCGAGCAGTGGCTTCATGTTGCGCACGGCGCGTGGAGCGATGAGACCGAGTTCGGCCATGTGACCGCGGATGGCGCAGATCAGGGCTGTACGCTGGGAAAGAAGCAGCGAGCGGGCTCGGTGCAGCATCAACGCCGATTGCTGCTCCTCGATTTTGATCGGAACGAACCGCATCGTCGGGCGGGTCACTGCTTCGCAGATCGCCGCCGCATCAGCCGCATCGTTCTTCTGGCGGCGGACGTAGGGCTTCACGTAAGTTGGCGGAATCAGACGCACGTCATGGCCGAACTGTTGCAGCGTACGTCCCCAATGATGGGCGCTGCCGCACGCCTCCAGGCCGATCAGACAAGGCGGTAGCTTCTGGAAAAACGCAATGAGCCTGCGGCGCTTGAAGGCTTTCTGCAGTACAACTGCTCCAGCCTTATCGACCGCGTGAACGTGAAAGATGCTCTTTGCCAGGTCAATCCCGACGGTGGTAATCTCCTCCATGGACGGTGCTCCTTCGATGACATGTTCAACGACAGTCACCGTAGTACCCTGATTCTCAGGTGAGCGCCGTCCACACCATCTCCACCTGCGGCGCTGCGCCGCCTAGTGGAACCGGCATGGGACCAATTTCTTTCAAGCGTCATGAACCGCCCCGAGATTGCCGGAGGCCATTTGGCTTGAGTTATGCTGCGATGGGTGTGTCGTCTAGCATGGCGTAGTATCGTTCTTCGGCTTCGGCGGGTGGGATATTGCCGATCGGCTCGAGCAACCGCCTGTTATTGAACCAGTCTACCCATTCGAGTGTGGCATATTCGACAGCTTCGAACGATCGCCATGGTCCGCGCCGGTGGATGACCTCGGCCTTGTAGAGTCCGTTGATCGTCTCGGCCAAGGCGTTGTCATAGCTGTCACCGACGCTGCCCACCGATGGCTCGATCCCGGCCTCGGCAAGGCGCTCGGTGTACTTGATCGAGACGTACTGGCTGCCGCGGTCGCTGTGATGGATGAGGCCACCACAATGGACCGGGCGACGATCGTGGATGGCTTGCTCGAGGGCATCCAGAACGAAGCTGGCGTGGGCTGTTCTGCTGACCCGCCAGCCCACGATGTAGCGGGCATAGACGTCGATCACGAAGGCGACGTAGACGAACCCCGACCAGGTCGCGACGTAGGTGAAGTCCGAGACCCACAGCATGTTCGGTGCTGGCGCATGGAACTGTCGGTTGACCTGGTCGAGCGGGCAATGCGCCGCCTTGTCGCTGATGGTCGTTCGTACCGGCTTGCCGCGGATTACGCCCTGCAAGCCCAGGTCGCGCATGAGCCGTTCCACCGTACATCGGGCGACACTCAAGCCTTCGCGGTTCATCTGTCGCCAGACCTTGCGCACGCCGTAGACGCCGAAGTTCTCGGCGAATACGCGCAAGACCTCGGGCTTCAACGCCTGGTCGCGCTGGGCACGAGCCGACATCCGCGAGGGATCGCGCCGCTGCGCGACGCGTTCGTGGTAGGTGGATGGGGCGATCGGCAGAACCCGGCAGATCGGCTCGACCCCATACTCCTCGCGGTGTTCGTCGATAAACGCCGTCATCGCTTCAGTGGGCGGTCGAGCTCCGCCTGGGCGAAATACGCGGAAGCCTTGCGCAGGATCTCGTTGGCCTGGCGCAACTCACGGTTCTCGCGTTCCAGCGCCTTCAGCTTGTCAGCCAGCTCGGTCGGCACTCCGGCTCGCATGCCCTTGTCGATCTCGGACTTCTTCACCCACTCGAGCAGCGTGTAGCCCGAACAGCCGAACTTGCCGGCTATCGATGTGACCGCCGCCCAGCGCGACGGATGATCCTTCTCGCTGGCCAGAACCATGCGGACTGCTCGCTCGCGAACCTCGGGTGAGAACTTGTTCGTCGTCTTGCTCATAGACCCTTCCTCTCAGGAGTTGGGGCCTCCGGCAATCTCGGGGCGGTTCA
>NZ_LYWY01000010.1 GCF_001661915.1 Croceicoccus pelagius | reverse complement strand
GATGACCTCGGCCTTGTAGAGTCCGTTGATCGTCTCGGCCAAGGCGTTGTCATAGCTGTCACCGACGCTGCCCACCGATGGCTCGATCCCGGCCTCGGCAAGGCGCTCGGTGTACTTGATCGAGACGTACTGGCTGCCGCGGTCGCTGTGATGGATGAGGCCACCACAATGGACCGGGCGACGATCGTGGATGGCTTGCTCGAGGGCATCCAGAACGAAGCTGGCGTGGGCTGTTCTGCTGACCCGCCAGCCCACGATGTAGCGGGCATAGACGTCGATCACGAAGGCGACGTAGACGAACCCCGACCAGGTCGCGACGTAGGTGAAGTCCGAGACCCACAGCATGTTCGGTGCTGGCGCATGGAACTGTCGGTTGACCTGGTCGAGCGGGCAATGCGCCGCCTTGTCGCTGATGGTCGTTCGTACCGGCTTGCCGCGGATTACGCCCTGCAAGCCCAGGTCGCGCATGAGCCGTTCCACCGTACATCGGGCGACACTCAAGCCTTCGCGGTTCATCTGTCGCCAGACCTTGCGCACGCCGTAGACGCCGAAGTTCTCGGCGAATACGCGCAAGACCTCGGGCTTCAACGCCTGGTCGCGCTGGGCACGAGCCGACATCCGCGAGGGATCGCGCCGCTGCGCGACGCGTTCGTGGTAGGTGGATGGGGCGATCGGCAGAACCCGGCAGATCGGCTCGACCCCATACTCCTCGCGGTGTTCGTCGATAAACGCCGTCATCGCTTCAGTGGGCGGTCGAGCTCCGCCTGGGCGAAATACGCGGAAGCCTTGCGCAGGATCTCGTTGGCCTGGCGCAACTCACGGTTCTCGCGTTCCAGCGCCTTCAGCTTGTCAGCCAGCTCGGTCGGCACTCCGGCTCGCATGCCCTTGTCGATCTCGGACTTCTTCACCCACTCGAGCAGCGTGTAGCCCGAACAGCCGAACTTGCCGGCTATCGATGTGACCGCCGCCCAGCGCGACGGATGATCCTTCTCGCTGGCCAGAACCATGCGGACTGCTCGCTCGCGAACCTCGGGTGAGAACTTGTTCGTCGTCTTGCTCATAGACCCTTCCTCTCAGGAGTTGGGGCCTCCGGCAATCTCGGGGCGGTTCATTACCTCTGTCGCGCAGCGCGCCACCGGCAAACCAAAACCCGGCGGGTGCTCGAGCCGTTACCGCTTAGAACACTGAGCATGGCACGCATGCGGTACCCAATATTACAGTGCGGGCCGAGCCACCTCACCGCCCACCCAAGACGGTTCGCGATGATAGCCTGGAAGCGCCGGATTTTCACCGGAATAGAGAACCGCCATGTGGAGCACACCGCCGCCAGATGCGTAGGAACGGTACCCAGCGAGCGATAAGCTTTCGTTCGCAGTCTGCCCATCATTTATGAGCTTCAAGGCAGAAGTCGAAGGGAATGGCTTCAATGAGAGAACCCGAAAGGTTTCTCCTTCTTCCCGTACGATACATTCGACTTGGCCAAGATGGCCAGCGTCAAGCATGGTATGACGCCATCGGCCCTTGAAAAGAGGCTTGAATAGATGCCGGCGGATCACCCGCATGACATATGGTGTTTGAATGGCTTCCGCCCACCCATTTACATCCCATTGCAGAGTGCTGCCGTAAAGAAAGGAATCAAGGGCATCTGCAGCACTACGATCAGCCCAACAAAACCGTACCGAAACGCGGCTCGGCTCCCCGGAGCCTAATGGCCGGACTTGGATTACATCTGCGGAAAATGCCTGGGATCCGCCAGGCAGAGCGAGTGTTCCCGAAAGACGAGCGCCCAAGTCAGATCTCTCGTCGGCGCAAAAGCTAAAGCCGTTCGACGAAACTTCATCGGCGATGACAATTTGGCTCTGTTGGTTCGTTCCTGCATCAAGCTTCGCGATCAGCGGAATATTGAAGCGGTGATCTGAGCGCCTCTGGCTTGCGCGCGCCGAAGCGAAACGTAAAGCACGTATGGCAATCACGGCTACGAGAGTCGCCCACAAGAGATTCGCGACAAACGCGCCGAATGGCAGATAACCAAACTGATGGAATTGGATGGCACCAATTGGTATCGCAGTAATCGCAGCTCCAACTACAAGCAGTTGAGGCCACAAGATCATTGGCAATCCAGATCTGGAGGTGAGCTGCTTTGGCGTAACCTTGAACTTCCAATTCACTGGAATCACGAGTGCGAGGGTCGCTCGCATGAATGTGTAAAACCGCAGATAATTATACTCCTCCATGTACAAACTTTTTGAATACCCTCGACTGAATATTTCATTCACAAGCATCCCGGTCAAAAGCCAAAGCATAAAGATTGTCATGAAGGGCACGCCGGTCCAAATGATTGGCATTTTGCCGGTCAATAATACTGCGATCGGCATCAAATAAACGACCGCCTTCTGCCAACCCTCGAAATAGGTAATTGCCGAAGTGAAGTAGGCGATACGCTGCGGCAGTGAGAGACCCCTAGCCGTTAGGATGCCCTCCTTGTTCCAAACCTGCATTGCGCCGCGACCCCATCGCAGTCGCTGAGTCTCGTATTGCTCCATATCTGCAGGAGACAGACCGAATGCTAGGGCCTCAGCGTGATAGACTGCTGACCATCCCGCCTTATGAAGCCGCAACGACGTGTGCATGTCTTCGGTTATGGTACCAGTCGCAAAGCCGCCAATATCTTCCATCGAAGAACGACGGACGATAGCGCAACTCCCACAAAAAAATGTGGCATTCCAATAATCTTTGCCAGCCTGAATGACCCGGTAAAAAAGGGTTTGCTCATGCCATGCCTCAGCGCCTTTCTCTGAAGTTCTGTGCTGGAATGAATCTATGTTATAAAAATCTTGGGGAGTTTGAACCAAAGCAACGGACGAATCATTAAAGTATCCCAATGTCCTATCAAAAAAATCGGGCGCTGGCGCATGGTCACAGTCAAATATAGCAACAAATTCAGCGTCGGTTTTTTTCAAGGCGTTATTTAAATTTCCGGCCTTTGCATGAGATCGATCTCTGCGGCTGACGTATTTTACACCGAGTTCTGCGGCAAGTTCTGCCATCTCGACACGGTCACCATCATCAAGAAGCCAAACATATCTACAATGTGATACCTGCTTAGCAGCCAGGATCGTATGCCGCAGCATAGTCTCGGATTCATTCCATGTGGTAAGGAAAATATCCGCTTCACAGCCGACAGGCACGGGAGGCGCATGTCGCTCAACCAGGCACCAAGTTGAGAAAACGTGGAGCGCGAGTGTCAACGTCCCGAAAAGCTCAGCCGCGAGAAGCAATGAGGACATGATTGGCGCTGCCGGATTCCAGAGTGGAACCCGATAAATGAAATAGACTATAGATATCACTGCGAACGCGTAAAGTGCAGCTTTGCCCAAAGCGGAAACGCGGTGCAGACGAACAATGCCGGAGCCGTGCTCTACGCGATGAGAGCGTTCGGACGATACCGGTTCAAACTTAAAATTCTCGTACATCGATAGCCTGCCTCTAAGGATATTGAGGCGCTAACGCAGGAATGGTTAATTTTTCGAATAGGGAGATATAGCCGTAAGGGCCGAACGAACCAGCGCCTACGCACCACGAGTTTGGCGCCGAGCGGACCTTTCTGGTTCGGCTAATTTGCCTGCATCAGCCAAAAACGGCCCACGAGCCTCAGATTACTTTCAGCGCATTTCGTTGCAGCGTCATAGTGAAAGTATGAACAATAGGACGCCGCCAACGAGAGCGAGCGCTCCGACAACCCGAAGCGGAAACTCGAGCCGGCGCCTCGCTTTCGGCAACTCAAGCAGCGCCACTACGTAGGATCCCGATACGATCAAGAGCAGCGCAAAAATCAACATAGTGACGCAATACCTCGCCTCTGCCAGAAGTGTCGCTGCCCTAGGCCCTGTTGACAAACTGGATTCACAATCGCTGCGAGATGTGATTCAAGATAGCTTTTGCGGAGGTTATCTTGGCGCGGTTGCTGATGGAGGATGCCGAGTGGGCATTCTTTGAACCCTTTTTGATAGCGATCCGGGGGCAAGGCGGTCGCCCGGCCTCCAACCACCGCCTTGTTCTCGATGGTATTTTCTGGATTGCTCGAACCGGTGCTGCCTGGCGTGATCTGCCTGAAGAGTTCGGCAAGTGGTCGAGCGTGTATCGCCAGTTCCGGCGCTGGACCCTGGCCGGACTTTGGGAACTGGTGCTCGATGCCCTCAACGATAGCGGCGCAGCGCCAGACAGCGTCCAGATGATCGACAGCACCGTGATCCGCGCGCACCACTTGGCAGCGGGCGCAAAAGGGGGACTCAAAGACAGGGTTTTGGCCGTTCAAAAGGTGGCTTCACGTCCAAGATCCATCTCATTACCAACGCTCACGGCCTCCCTGTCCGGGCGGAAGTAACGGGAGGTGAAGTATCTGACTTCAAAGGCTTCGATGCTCTGGTCGACGATGACCTGCCGACGGCTCGCGTGTTCCTGGCTGACCGGGGTTATGACAGCGATCATATCCGGGCAACGATCACCGAGCGTGGCGGAACACCAGTGATCCCGGCCAAGGCCAATCGCAAAGAGCCGATCCCGCACGACACCGTCACCTACGCCTTGCGGAACCGTATTGAGCGGTGCTTCGCCAAGCTCAAATGCTCGCGCCGCCTCGCAACCCGATACGACAAAACCTCAGCAAGCTATCTCGGCTTCATACATATCGCCGCCGCCCGCCTCTGGACCAATCAGTTTGTCAACAGGGCCTA